>NZ_JBFBNR010000001.1:0-534937 GCF_040687675.1 Kitasatospora sp. NPDC056731 | reverse complement strand
GAAGGTGGCGATGCGCAACTGGCTCACACCGCACGACGGTACCCGCTCGCCGGGGGAGGGGGCGCGGCTTGAGCCTGTAGGGCATACCGGGTATAAGCTCGTCGCCGAACACCGAGGTCCAGGAGACTCCGCCGCTGGGCGAGATCGGCAGGCAGGTGTACGGGTCGATCGGGTTGACGGCGTGGAAGCGGTCGGCCTCGTCCTGTTCGGCGGGCCGGTAGCCGCGCCCCTTGACGGTGAGGCAGTGCACGATGACGGGGCCGCCGAAGTTGCGCGCCTGGCGCAGCGCCTGTTCGACGGCGCCGAGGTCGTGGCCGTCGATCGGCCCGAGGTACTTCAGCCCGAGGTCCTCGAACATGCCCTGGGGCGCGAAGGCGTCCTTGAAGCCCTTCTTGGCCCCGTGCAGCGCGTCGAAGATCGGCTGGCCGACGAGCGGGGTGCGCTGCAGCGCGCCCTTGCCGAGGGCGAGGAAGCGTTCGTACCCCTGGGTGGTGCGCAGGGTGGCCAGGTGGTTGGCGAGGCCGCCGATGGTCTTGGCGTAGGAACGCTCGTTGTCGTTGACGACGATGACCAGCGGCCGGTCGCGGGCCTCGGCGATGTTGTTGAGCGCCTCCCAGGCGAGCCCGCCAGTGAGCGCGCCGTCGCCGATCACCGCGACGGTGTGCCGGTCGTGCTGGCCGAGCAGTCGGGCGGCCTTGGCGAGGCCGTCGGCGTAGGACAGGGCGGTGGAGGCGTGCGAGTTCTCGACCAGGTCGTGTTCGGACTCGCCGCGCGAGGGGTAGCCGGAGAGCCCGCCCTTCATCCGCAGCCGGGAGAAGTCGTGGCGGCCGGTGAGCAGTTTGTGGACGTAGCTCTGGTGGCCGGTGTCGAAGACGATCCGGTCGTACGGGGAGTCGAAGACCCGGTGCAGGGCGATGGTCAGCTCGACCACGCCGAGGTTGGGCCCGAGGTGGCCGCCGGTGCGGGTGACGGCGTCGATCAGGAACGCGCGGATCTCGTCGGCGAGCAGCGGGAGTTCGGCCGCCGGAAGCTTTCGCAGTTCGGCCGGTGACGTGACGCTGGAGAGCAGTGACATGGGTACACCTCACGACTCGGAGTGGCGCGGTGGTGCCGCCGCCCGGCGGGGGCGGGGCCGGCCCGGGCGCGGGGCCCGGGCCGGACGGGGTGTCCTCGGGAGCGGTGGCGTGGTCGAACGACCGGCTCAGTGGCCGCGGTTGGCGCCGATGGTCTCGGTGATGGCGCGCAGCGACTCCTTGAGCGAGCCCATGGTGGCGAGTACGGCGGTCGGCTCGTAGCCGCAGTGCGCCATGCAGTTGGCGCAGCGCGGGTCCTTGCCGCGGCCGTACTTGCTCCAGTCGGTCTTCTCGACGAGTTCGCGGTAGGTGGGCACGTAGCCGTCGGCCATCAGGTAGCAGGGCCGCTGCCAGCCGAACAGCGAGTAGTTGGGGATGCCCCAGGGGGTGCACTCGAAGTCGGCCTTGCCCTCCAGGAAGTCCAGGAAGAGCGGGCTGTGGTTGAGCCGCCAGCGGCTCCGGTTGCCGCCGGAGAAGGCCTTGCGGAAGAGCTCCCGGGTCTGGTCGACGCCGAGGAAGTGCTCCTGGTCGGGGGCCTTCTCGTAGGCGTAGGCCGGGGAGATCATCATCTCGTCGACCTTGAGCTCGTCGTTGAGGAAGTCCAGCACCTCGATGATGGTCTGCGGGGTGTCGGTGTTGAAGAAGGTGCTGTTGGTGGTGACCCGGAAGCCGCGCCGCTTGGCCTCCTTGATCGCCGCCACCGCCTCGTCGAAGGTGCCCTCCTTGGCCACCGACTCGTCGTGCCGCTCGCGCATGCCGTCGATGTGCACGGCGAAGGTGAAGTACGGCGAGGGCTTGAACTTGTCCATCTTCTTGCGCATCAGCAGCGCGTTGGTGCAGAGGAAGACGTACTTGCGGCGCTCGACGAGCTGGCGGACGATCTCGTCGATCTGCGGGTGCATCAGCGGCTCGCCGCCGGCGATCGAGACCATCGGGGCACCCGACTCCAGGACCGCGCCGACCGCCTGGGCCACCGGCATGCGCTGCTTCAGCACACCCGCCGGGTGCTGGATCTTGCCACAGCCCTCACAGGCGAGGTTGCAGGCGAACAGCGGCTCCAGTTCGACGATCAGTGGGAACTTGTCCCGGCGCTTGAGCAGCTTCTGCTGCATGAGGTAGGTGCCGACCCGCACGGTCTGGCGCAACGGCATGGCCATGGCTAGCTCGCCTCCTGGGGGAGCGTCGAGGATGTGGGGTGGTTCAGGTCCGCGGGGCCGGGCCGGGACTCCTGCCGGTACCAGTCGACCAGGGCGGGGACCGCCGCCCGCAGGGTCCGCCAGGCACGCACCCCGGCCGGGAGGGTGCCGGGCCGCAGCAGTTCGCGCTCGGGGGTGTCCACGACCACCCGCAGGACGGCGGCGGGCAGCGTCGGCCGCCGTTCCCGCAGCGCGGCCAGCACGGCGGCGGCCTCCATGTCGACGGCGATCGCGCCCTGGAGGTGCAGGGCGCGCCGTTCGAGGCCGCGGACGACGTGGTCGGCGGTGTGGTGCACCCCGGCGTGCGCGGTCAGGCCGAGTTCCTTGAGGGCCCTGGCGAGCTCCGGCCCGGAGTCGACGGGGTACAGGTGCCCCTCCGCGTCGCGCACGCCGTCGGCGACCACGATGTCGCCCGGCAGCACGCCCGGGCCGACCGCGGCGCCGAAGCCGGCCACCACGACCGCGCCGTAGCCGCCGGGGGCGGAGCCGAGCAGCCGGCGGACGGTCAGCGCGGCCCGCCGCCGGCCCATGCCGGTGCGCACCAGCACCGGCGGCCCGCCGGCCGCGCCGCGCCAGTCGCCGCCGCGCAGCGCCCAGACCTCGGGGCCCAGCGCGCAGAGCACCAGCAGCGGGGCGGTGGTCACCGCGCCGCCCCGATCGCCGGGGTGTCGCCGTTGCGGCGGCCGAGGGCGGGGCTGCCGTGCAGG
Organism: Kitasatospora sp. NPDC056731; assembly: GCF_040687675.1. Classification (NCBI taxonomy): domain Bacteria; kingdom Bacillati; phylum Actinomycetota; class Actinomycetes; order Kitasatosporales; family Streptomycetaceae; genus Kitasatospora; species Kitasatospora sp. NPDC056731. The sequence goes on along the minus strand of NZ_JBFBNR010000001.1, from coordinate 531,961 downwards.
TAGCGGCCGAGCGCGGTGACCGGGAAGACCAGCCGGTACAGGTGGTAGTTGATGGAGAAGTCCCACGGGAAGCCGGTGCCGGTGAACTGCGGCTCGTCCCAGGTGCCCTCGGGCAGTTGGGTGCGCACCAGCCAGTCCACGCCGTGTTCCACCGCCGGGTTGGCCCGGCCGTCCGGGCCCTCGCCGGCCGCGAGCAGCGCCATCAGCGCCCATGCGGTCTGCGAGGCGGTGGAGTCACCGCGGCCGGCCCAGCGGGCCGGGTCCTCGTAGGAGCGCATGTCCTCGCCCCAGCCGCCGTCGGTGTTCTGCCGGTCCTCCAGCCAGCGGACGGCGCGCCGGATCGCCGGGTGCTCGTCCGGGACGCCGGCCGCGACCAGGGCGGGCAGCACCGAGCCGGTGCCGTAGATGTAGTTGGTGCCCCAGCGGCCGAACCAGGAGCCGTCCGCCTCCTGGTTGTGCAGCAGCCACTCGACGCCGCGCCGGGTGCGCCGGTCGCGGGCCCGGCCGGTCTCGGCGAGCATCTCCACCACGTGGGCGGTGACGTCGGCGGACGGCGGGTCGACCACCTCGCCGAAGTCGCAGAACGGCAGCTTGTTGGGCAGCGTGCTGGTGTTGTCGACGTCGAAGGCGCCCCAGGCGCCGTTCTTGGACTGCATGCCGAGGTTCCAGAGCACGCCGCGGTCCATCGCCGCATCGACCTTGGCCGGGTCGGGGTGGTCGACCCGGCCTAGCGCGAGCACCACCTCGGCGGTGTCGTCGATGTCGGGGTAGGTGTCGTTCTCGAACTCGAAGGCCCAGCCGCCGGGGGCCAGCGTGGGCCGCTGGACGGACCAGTCGCCGTCCTTGCGGATCTCCTCGCCGAGCATCCAGTCGACGGCCGAGACCAGCGCCGGGTGGTCGGCCGGCAGCCCGGCGTCGACCAGCGCGATGGTGGCCAGGCAGGTGTCCCAGACCGGGGACTGGCAGGCCTCCAGCCAGCGCCGGCCGTCCTCGGTGTGCACGGTGAAGCGGTCGAAGGAGGAGAGTCCGGCCTGCATCACCGGGTGCTCCAGCTCGTAGCCCTCCAGGTGCAGGGCGATCAGCGAGTACACGGCGGGCGGCTGGATGCCACCCCAGCAGCCGTCGGCCTCCTGCCGTTCAACGATCCAGCGGCAGGCCTGCGAGACGGCGAGCCGGCGCAGCGGGCGCAGGGCGCGGTGGTGGTAGGCGTGCAGGACCTTGTCGAGGCGCTCGAAGAGGCCGTCCCAGCTGGTGGCGGGGGCGAGCGGCCGGTCCGGGTAGGGGTGGTCCGGGTCGGTGTGCAGCTCGGTGAGCGGGAAGGGCGCCGGACGGACGGGGCGGTGGGCCGAGACGACGGTCAGCGGGACGATGGTCTGGCGGGCCCAGCAGCCGAAGGCGTAGATGTTCAGCGGCAGCCACTTGGGCAGGAAGATGATCTCGGGCGGCATCTCGGGGAGCCGTTCCCAGGGCCACCAGCCGAAGAGCGCGAGCCAGATCCGGGTGAAGACCCGGGCGGCCGCGATGCCCCCGGCGGAGCGGACGTACCGCGCGGCGGCCACCATGTGCGGGGCCTCGGGGTCGTCGCCGGCGAGTTTGAGGGCGACGTACGCCTCGACGGTGGTGGACAGTTCGGCCGGCCCGCCGTGGAAGGTGGCCCAGGTGCCGTCCTCCCGCTGCTGGGACCGGATCCATTCGGCGGTGGCCTTGGTCTGGTCCTCGGTCCGGATCCCGAGGAACTGCCGCAGCAGTAAGTCCTCGGCGTCCATGGTGACGTTGGTCTCCAGGTCGCCCTTCCACCAGCCCTCGGAGCTCTGCAGCGAGAGCAGGTGGGTGGTGGCGCGGGCCAGTGCCTCCCGCGCGTCGGCCGCTCCGAGGTCCGCCTCACCGGCCGGCCGGAGCTGGTCGGTGTCTTCGGGCTGCCACCGCCCGGCGCCCAGGAGGGTCGGGGGGCGGTCGCCCACCGCGACCGGCTCGGAATCGTACTCAGGGTCGAGCCGGCCGTCCGCGGTTGCTGTCAACGTAACGTCACCTCTCTCGTACCACCACGAATTCGGCGAGTGCGACGAAGTGCTCGCGCACCTCGTCGGACATGGGCACCTCGTCCAGGGCGGCGAGGGCAGTCGTGTGCTGGCGGCGGGCTTCCTCCTGGGTCCAGGCGCGGCCGCCGGCCTCCTCGATCAGCGCGGCCCGGGCGGCGAGCTCGGGCTCGCCCTCCTCGCCGCGGCCCTTCGGGTCGGCCAGCTGCTCGGCGAGCCGGCGCGAGGCCGCGCCGCCCTCGGCCAGCGCGGCGGCGACCGGCAGGGACTTCTTGCGCTGGCGCAGATCGCCCCAGTGCGGCTTGCCGGTGACCTCGGTGGCGCCCCAGATGCCGAGCAGGTCGTCCACCGCCTGGAAGGCCAGGCCCAGGTGGTGGCCGTAACGCTGGAGCGGTTCGGAGACCTTGTCGTCGGCCCCGGCCAGGACGGCGCCGATCGCCGAGGCGGCCGCCAGCAGCGCCGCGGTCTTGCCGCCCTCCATCTCCAGGCACTCGGCGACGGTGACGCTGTCGCGCTGTTCGAAGGCGACGTCCATGGCCTGGCCGTCGATCAGTCGGCGGGTCGCCGTGGTGAGCAGTCGGACGGCACGCGCGGCGTCGGTGGGGCTCGTACCGCCGGTCACCGCGGCGTCGAGCAGCACCTCCGTGCCGAGCGTCGCCAGGGCGTCGCCGGCCAGGATCGCCTGGGCCGGACCGAAGACCGTCCAGGCGGTGGCCCGGTGCCGTCGGGTCTCGTCACCGTCCATCAGATCATCATGGAGCAGGGAGAAGTTGTGCACCAGTTCAACCGCGACCCCGCCCGGCACGCCGACCTCGGCGGCGGCGCCGGTGGCCCGGGCGGAGAGCAGGGCCAGGGCGGGGCGCACGGCCTTGCCGCCGTCGCCCTTGGCCGGGGTGCCGTCCCGGTCGATCCAGCCGAAGTGGTACGCGGCGACGGTGTCCATCGGTGCGGCCAAACGGGCGACGGCGGACCGTAGCGGCGGGGTGCAGAGCGTGCGGCTGCGGGCCAGCAGCTCCGGCACCGAGACCGGTTCGGCGTGCGCCGTGCCTCCGACGGCGATGCCGGTGCGTGACTCCACGTGCGTTCCCTCTCCCTCGTGGTGCCGGACCGCCCGGGGCGGCCGGGTGCTTGCGCTGTCGGTGCGGCTGGTGTCGATGTGGCCGGTGTCGATGCGGCCGGTGTCGATGCGGCTCGGGTCGGTGCGGCTGGTGCCGGTGTCACCGCTGTCAGTGCCGCCGGTGCGGCCGGTGTCGTTACCGCCGGTGCGGTCGACGGGAGGCCCGCCGGCTCTGGCGGGGTCCCCGGCGGCGCCCGCCGTCACCGGGGCCACCTCCCGTCGCCCCGGTCCACCGGGAGCCGACTGCCGGCCGCGGCGAGCGCCGCGTCGGCCGCGGCGTGGCCGCTGCGCACGGCCCCCTCCATGGTCGCGGGCCAGCCGGTGGCCGTCCACGCGCCGGCCAGCAGCAGGCCGGGGACGTCCGTACGGGCCGACGGGCGCAGCAGCGCGCTGCCGGGCGCCGGGTCGAAGGTGGCGGTGCGCTCGCGGGTGACGAAGAAGTCCAGCACCTCGGCCCCGGCGGCGGCCGGGAGCAGCCGGGCCAGCTCCGGCAGGTACCGGCGGCGCAGCTCGGCGACCGGCAGGTCGATCTCGTCCTGGACGGCGGACTGCGAGAGCGCCAGGTACTGGGCGCCGGGGTGGGCCCGGCCGAGCCCGGTGCCGGCCAGGCCGGAGTGCGCGGTGCGGTCGAAGACCCACTGCACCGGGGAGCCGAGGGCGGCGAAGAACGGCCGGCGCAGCACCTTGCGGTCGTAGACCACGTGCACGTTGAGGATCGGCGCGGTGCCGAAGTCGGCCAGCCGGTCCTGGCCGGGGAGGGCGTTCGGGGGCAGCAGGGCGGCCGCGCTGTCCTGGGCGCCGGCCAGCACGACGGTCTCGGCGGCGAGCGGCTCCGCGCCGCCTTCCAGATGGACGGCGTGCTGGGGCACCGCCGGCTTGAGCTCCGTCACGCGGGCGCGCAGCAGCACCTTCACGCCGGCGCGTTCCAGCTCGGCGAGCGCCCGGTCGTGGTGGATCACGCCGAGCGGGACGGCGGCCATGCCGATGTCGGAGGCGCCCGGGTCGGAGAGCAGGCCGGTCTTGAAGACCATCGCCGCCAGCGCCAGCGACACCTGGTCGGCCCGGGCGTTCAGGGTGGCGACGCCGACCAGGTCCCAGAGGGCGGCGAGGGTGTTCGCGTTCTGCCCGTTGCGGCGCAGCCACTCGCCGAAGGAGATCTCGTCCAGTGCCGGGTCGGCGAGGTCCAGGCCCTGGAGCGCCAGCGCGCCGCGGACCACCCGGGCGCGGTCGGCCGGCCCGAGGTGCGGGTAGCGGGCGAGGCTGCCGGCCAGGTGCAGCGGGACGGGCAGGCCGGCCCGGCGCAGCCGCCCGAGGGTGCGCACCGGGGCCGCGTCCGGCCCGGCGACGGAGAGCACCGGGACGTCCAGCCGGTCCTGTACGTGGACCAGCCGGGCGGCGCCGAGCCGCTCCAGCAGGCCGCGGTAGGCGGTGCAGCAGCGCAGGTAGACGTGCTGGCCGTTGTCGACGGTCAGCTCGCCGCGCTGGAAGGAGAACGCCAGCCCACCGAGCCTGGGCCGCCCCTCGACCAGCGTGACCCGGTGGTCGGCCTCGGCCAGCCGCAGCGCGGCGGTGATCCCCGCCAGGCCGCCGCCGACCACCACGGCGGCCGGGCGCGCGGCATCGGCTCGCCCGGTCATCGGCCCTCCCCCTCGCGATTGCTGGACCGCCCTGCGGCGGTCGCTCCGGCCGGCACGCTCGTGACCGGCCCGGTCCTGGTCAACACTGCTCTGCCCGCTTGTGATTCCCCGCTGACACAGCGTGACAGAACTGCGGTGAGAATCAAGAACGCCCCCCGGCGAGCCCGGAAAGCGCGACGTACGCCTTCTCCCAGCCCGGCAGCGAGACCCGGCCGCGCAGGACGGACTCGGGGTCGGCGGCGATCCGGCCGAGCAGCCGGTGGTAGATCCCCGCCATCGCGGCGGTGCAGGCCCGGCTGCGGCGGTCGAGCATCGGCAGCAGCCGCAGGCCCTCCTCGAAGGCGGCCTGGGCGCGGGCGGCCTCGAAGGCCACCAGGCCGGTGAAGTCGGCGCCGACCGGCGGCCTGGGCAGCGCGAAGCCCTGCTCGCAGCCGAACCGGGCCAGGTCCTCGGCGGGCAGGTAGGTACGGCCGTTCAGGGCGTCCTCGCGCAGGTCGCGCAGGATGTTGGTGAGCTGCAGGGCCAAGCCCAGGGTGTCCGCGTAGCCCGCGCCGCGCTCGGGGTCGTCGCAGCCGTACACGCCGAGCGAGAGCCGGCCGACCGAGCCGGCCACGCAGCGGCAGTAGACCTTCAGTTCCTCGTAGGTCTGGTACTCGGCGCCCTTGAGGTCCATCTCGACGCCGTCGATCAGTTCGTCGAAGCCGCCGAGCGGGATCGGGAAGCGCCGGGCCGCGTCGGCCAGGGCGACCTTGATCGGGTCGGTGTCGTCCTCGGCGACCACCCCGGCGCGGACCTCGTCCACCAGTTCCCGGGTGCGCACCAGCGCCTCGGCCTTGCGGTCGGACGGAAGGTCCCCGTCGCCGATGTCGTCGACCCGGCGGGCCAGGGCGTACAGGGCCGACATGGCCAGCCGCTTGGGTTCGGGCAGCAACCGGATGCCGTAGCTGAAGTTGCGTGCCTGAAGTCCGGTGACTGCCTCGCAGTACCGGTACGCCGCCATGACCTGGGCCGACGCCAGTGGTGATGCCGCCACTCGGGCGTTCACCTTCCCTTCGCGAAGATTGCCGCCGCCTTCGCTGCGAGGCGGCGCTTGTCCGGCTTCGCCTGCTGCGCGAGCACGTCGTACCCGGCGTCCTCGATGGCCGCCAGGGCCGCGTACCCGCCGGCGGTGAATCCCGCCAGGAGCAGTCGAAGCCTCCCCCGAACCGTACCTACCAATGGCGCGCCGCGGTCGAGCAGGGTGCGGGCCCGCTGCACCTCGAAGGCGATCAGCTCGCGCACCGGGCCACTGGCGGTGGGGGCGGCGAGGTCCGCCTCGGTGACGCCGAACCGGGCGAGGTCCTCGGCGGGGAGGTAGATCCGCCCGTGGGCGAGGTCCTCGGCGACGTCCTGAAGGTGTTCGACCACCTGGAGGGCGCTGCAGATCGCGTCGGACAGCTCGATCCGCTCGGGGGTGGCGACACCGGCGATGGCCAGCACCAGGCGGCCGACCGGGTCGGCGGAGAGGGTGCAGTAGCCGATCAGGTCGTCGTAGCCGGCGTAGCGGGTGGTGGTCTGGTCCACCCGGTTGGCCTCGATCAGGCGGCGGAACGGCTCCGGGGTGAGCCCGTGCCGGTCGACCAGCGGGACGAGGCTGCGCAGCAGCGGGTGGCGGGGGCCCTCGGAGGCTCCCGGGTGGAGCGCCGCCTCGAAGACCCGGTCGAGATCGCGCTCCAGTCCGTCCAGCAGTGCGAGGCGGAAGGCGACCTCCTGCGGACTCGGCGGGCCGGACTGGGCCGAAGGGGTGGCGGGAGGCGTGGCCTCGACCCCGAGCAGGGCGGCGGTGGCGGCCGGATCGGCCAGGTCGCCGTCGCCGGCGTCGTCGACCAGCCGGGCGTAGCCGTAGACGGCCATCAGGTCGTCGCGCCAGGCCGCGGGCAGGAAGAACGGGGCGACCGGGAAGTTCTCCGCGCCCGCCTTGTCCAGGGTCTCCCCCGCGGAGCGGTTCACCGACGTATCTCTGGGCTGGGCCGAAGCCGACACTGCTGTCACTCCCCCGTTCTACACCGCTGGGCATCACCGGCCCGACTCGGACACGCGTCCGAGCGGGGGCGCCACCTCCGGCACACCGCCCCCGCGCATACAGCCTGACACCACGGGGCGCGCCGGAGAAGAGCGCCCCGCCCGGCGCACGGGGGCGCTCACCCCCGCGGCGGCGGGCCACCCGGGGCACCGGCGGGGGCGCACGAACAGGGGGCCGGCCCCGGAAAATCCCCGGAACCGGCCCCCTGGACGGCTTGTTATTACGGGCGCTCGCCGCGCTCGTAGCGGCCGACGACCTCTTCGGTCGGGCCGTCCATGATCAGCTCGCCGGCCTCGATCCAGATCGTCCGCTCGCAAACCTCGCGGATCGAGCTGTTGTCGTGGCTGACCAGGAAGACCGTACCGGCGGACTTGCGCAGTTCGTCGATCCGCTTCTTGCTGCGCTGCTGGAACGCCTGGTCGCCGGTGGCCAGCGCCTCGTCGATCAGCAGCACGTCGTGGGTCTTCGCGGCGGCGATGGCGAAGCGCAGGCGGGCGCCCATGCCGGAGGAGTACGTGCGCATCGGCAGAGAGATGAAGTCGCCCTTCTCGTTGATGCCGGAGAACTCGACGATGTCCTCGTAGCGGCTGCGCACGTCGGCCGGCGCCATGCCCATCGCCAGGCAGCCGAGGATGACGTTGCGCTCACCGGTGAGCTCGTTCATCAGCGCCGCGTTCACGCCCAGCAGCGAGGGCTGGCCGTTGGTGTAGATGCCGCCCTTCTCGGTCGGCAGCAGGCCCGCGATGGCGGCCAACATGGTCGACTTGCCGGAGCCGTTGGAGCCGATCAGGCCGATCGCCTCGCCCTTGTAGGCGGTGAAGCTGACGCCGCGCACGGCGTGCACCTCGCGCACGCCCGCGGAGCGCTTGCGGCTGATGATGCGGCTCATCGCCGAGGTGGCGCTGCCCTTGCCGGAGCCGGCGCCGTGCACCCGGTAGACGATGTGCACGTCGTCGACGACGACGGTGGGCTCGCGGGCGACGTCCGCGTCCCGGATGGTGTCCAGCTTGCTCAGTTCGACGTCAGCCACGGCCGTACTCCTCCTCGGCCTTCCAGAAGAAGACGTATCCGATCACGAACATCACGACCGCCCACCCGATGGCGAAGGTCCACTGGTGGTGCGGGAGTTCCTGGTGCGAGGGCTGGTGCGGGTTGTAGATGATCGGCGCGAAGGCGTGCCGCAGCAGGTCCATGTAGACCGAGGCCGGGTTGAGGGCCATCAGCGTCTGGATGTAGTGCGGCCATTCCTTGATCTTGTCCTCGATGCTGAACATCACGCCGGACAGGAACATCCAGGCCCGCATCACGAAGGGGATCAGCTGGGAGATGTCGCTGGTCTTGGAGCCGAGCCGCGCCATGACCAGGGCGATGCCCGTGTTGAACATCATCTGCAGCACCAGGGCCGGGATGATCAGCAGCCAGGTCCGGCCCGGCTTGATGCCGCTGACCAGCACGGTGCCGACCAGCACCACCATCGAGATCAGCAGCTGCTGGAGCTGGATCACGGTGAACGCGATCGGCAGCGAGGCCCGGGGGAAGTGCAGCGCTCGGATCAGCCCGAGGTTGTCGGCGATCGCCCGGGTGCCGGACTGCACCGCGTTCTGGGTGAACTGGAAGACGAAGACACCGATGCAGAGCCAGGCGATGTAGGTGTCCGGCGGGAAGTTGTCCTTGCTCTTCAGGATCACACCGAAGACCAGGTAGAACACCGCGCAGTTCAGCAGCGGCGTCACGACCTGCCACAGCTGGCCGAGCTTGGCGTCGGTGTACTGGGCCACCAGGCGGGCGGTGGCGAAGGCCCAGATGAAGTGGCGCCGGGCCCAGAGCTGCTTGGTGTAGGAGACCAGGCCGGGCCGCTTGCCGCTCACGGCCAGGCCGTACTTGTCCGCAAGCTGCTTGGGGGTCAGGCCCGCGTCCACCCCCCTGGGGGATGAGAGGCTGACGGGTTCACTCACTGTCGACACATTCGTCCTTCACGCGGGATCGGTCGGGGCGGCCGGTCGACGGGGGTCCGCCGGCCTTGCGCCGATGGGGATCCACTGGATCACGGGGAGAGTCCGGCCGGTGTGTGGCCACCGGCCGCAGCGATCGATCATTCGATCAGATGACCGGTGGCCGGCCCAGCCTGGTCAATCGCCAAACGGTACGCCATCGCATGGGCCGCCGCGGACCGCAGGGTTCGCGCCAGCCCGCCCGGAACCCGCCCCACCAGGCCTTCAGCGCCTCCGAGGAGGGGCGGCGGGCCAGGGTCAGCAGGAACCAGGTTCCCAGATAGAGAGGCACCAACAGGGCCGGAAGGTTCCGTCTGGCGAGCCAAACCCTGTTACGGGCGATGTTGTGGAAGTAGGTGGCGTGCCGGGCGGGCGAGGTCGTCGGGTGGTGCAGCACCACGTCCGCGCGGTAGTCGATGGCCCAGCCGGCGTCCGCCGCGCGCCACGCGAGGTCGGTCTCCTCGTGGGCGTAGAAGAACTCCGCGGGCAGCTGCCCGGCCTGCTCGAACACCGCGCAGCGCACGGCGGTCGCGCCGCCCAGGAAGGTGGTCACCCGGGACGAGCGCAGCGGGTCGCTGGCGCGCAGCCGGGGGACGTGCCGACGCTGGGTCACGCCGGTGTCGGGGTCGGCGATCCGGAAGGCCACGATGCCCAGCTCCGGGTCGGCGGTGAAGGCCTCGCGCAGCAGGCGGGCCGAGTCGGTGCGCGGCAGGTGCCCGTCGTCGTCCAGGAAGAGGACGGCGTCCACGTCCCGGCCGTCGCGGCCGAACAGCTCGATGCCGACGTTGCGCCCACCCGGGATGCCGAGGTTCTCCGGCAGCTCGACGCTGCGCACGCCCTCCGGCAGCGGCGGCAGCTCGGCGCCCTGGCCCACCACGGCCAGCTCGACCGCCGCGCCCTCCTGGGCGCGCACCGAGTCGATCAGGGCGGCCAGTTCCTCGGGGCGGTTGCCCATGGTGATGATGACGGCTCCGAGGCGGAAGCTCTCCGCGCTGGTCGGGGCGCTCATCGCAGCCTGCTGGAGAGGACGATGCTCAGCAGGTGCAGCACGGTCTGCAGCATGGCGATCGCCGCCAGCGCCACCACCGCGATCCGGGTGAAGAACAGCCCGCCGTGGACGGCGTCGGCGATCCCGGCCGCGAGGATCAGCAGCGAGGCCTCGACCGCGCCGACCAGGCGGTGGAACTTCAGGAAGGAGGCCGCCCGGCGGGCCTTGGCCACCGAGGACGAGCGCGGCACCGCGGCGCTGTCCTCGACCGCCGTCAGGCCGCTGCGAGCCCGGGCCACGTCCACCAGGTCCGTCTCGGACTTGATCAGGATCGCGCCGAGCGCGGCCAGCGTGCCCAGGAACGCCCACTCCCAGTGCGAGCCGCCGCCCTCGCGGTGCAGCAGGTCGGTGGCGCGCAGGCCCAGCCCGGTGAGCAGGGCCGCCTCGGACATGTAGTGGCCGACCCGGTCCAGGTAGACGCCGGTGAGCGAGGTCTGCCGGCGCCAGCGGGCCACCTCGCCGTCCACGCAGTCCAGCAGCAGGTAGACCTGGATCAGCAGGGCCCCCAGGACCGCGCCCGCGATGCCCGGCACGACCAGCGCGACGCCGGCCAGGACGCCGGTGAACATCATCAGGTACGTCAGGCCGTTCGGCGTGATCGCCGTCACGGTGGAGAGCACGCGGGTGATCCGCAGCGAGATCCGCCGCATGTACAGGCGCCCGGCCCAGTGCTCGGCGCTGCGGCGCTGGAGCATGCCCTCCGGGTGGATCACCGCGCGCAGTTCCTCGATCGAGGGCCGGCGGGTCAGGTCCACCGGGGGCCGCTCGGCGCCCGTGGTGGAGGGGTCAGCTGTTGACGGCTTGGACATAGTCGGCGTACGCGTCCCTGATTGCTGAGGGGGAGAGGTCGAGGTGCTCAAGGATGGTGAAGCGCCCCGGGCGGGTGTTCGGAGCGTAGTGCACCGCATCGGTGAACTCCGCCTCGGTGAAACCGATCTGAGCTGCGGTCACCGGCAGTCCATGGCTCGCCAGGCGCTCCACGATCAGACCGGTCAGCTCGCGCTCGCCCCGCAGGAAGCTGGCGAACGCGGCGCCGAGGCCGACCTGTTCGCCGTGCTGGGCGGAACGCTTGGGGTACAGCACGTCCAGAGCATGCGAGATCTCGTGGCAGGCACCCGAGGAAGGCCGGGTGCTGCCCGCGATGTTCATCGCGATGCCGGACAGTACCAGGGCTTCCGCGAGGGCCGTGAGGAGGTCCTGATCCTGAGTGTTACCTGGGTGCCGCAGCAGGTTCTCGCCGGCCGAGCGGGCCATCGCCACGGCCAGTCCGTCCACCGGCTCGCCGGTGACCGCGTGCGACAACTCCCAGTCCGCGCAGGCGGAGATGTTGGAGACCACGTCGCCGATGCCGGCTGCCACGAAGCGCGGCGGGGCCTGCCGGATCACGTCCAGGTCGACGATGATTCCGATCGGGCTGGGCACCCCGTAGGAGCCGCGCCCGGCGTCGTTGTCGAGCGTGGAGACCGGCGAACAGATGCCGTCGTGGGCCAGGTTGGTGGCGACCGCGACCAGCGGCAGGCCGACCCGGGCGGCGGCGTACTTGGCGGCGTCGATGATCTTGCCACCGCCGAGGCCGACCATCGCGTCGTAGTGTCCGCCGCGCACCGACTCGGCCAGGCGCACCGCGCTGTCCAGGCTGCCGTCGTCGACGTTGTACCAGTCGGCGCCGGGCAGGGCCGGCTCCAGGCGCCGGCGCATCGCCGCGCCCGAGCCGTTGCTGATCGCCACCGCGATCCGGCCCGAGGCGGACAGCCGCTGGTCGGCGAGGATGCCGCCGAGCGCGTCCAGCGCGCCCGGGCGGACCTCGACGAACAGCGGCGACGGGACCAGCCGGGTCAGTACTGGCACGCGATCTCCCGCGCCTTCGCCAGGTCGTCGTGGTTGTCGACCTCGACCCAGGAGACCTCGCCGATCGGCTGCACGTCGATCCGCAGGCCGCGGTTGACCATCTCCTGGTAGCCGTCCTCGTAGTACAGCTGCGGGTCGCGCTCGTAGGTGGCGCGCAGCGCGTCGGTCAGGTCGACGGCGGCGGCGGGGTTGATCACGGTGACGCCGATGTACTCGCCGGTGGCCTCCGTGGGGTCCATCAGCTTGGTGATGCGGCGCATGCCGGCGGCCGGGTCGACGACGACCTTCATCTCCTCGTCGGCGAGCTTCTTCACCGTGTCGAGGGCCAGCAGGATGCCGGGGGCGGTGCCGGCCTCGACGAGGCGCTGGTTGCCCTCCAGCATGGTGCGCTGCACGGACGCCGGGTGCACGGTGTCGCCGTTGGCCAGCAGCAGGCCCTCGGCGAAGAGCTCACGGGCGCACCAGAGCGAGTACGCGTTGTTCCACTCCTCGGCCTTGTCGTTCTCGACCAGGTGGAGCTTGACGCCGTACTTGCTCTCCAGGGCGTCCTTGCGGTCGTACACCGCTTCCTTGCGGTAGCCGACGACGATCGCGGCCTCGCGGATGCCGACCTCGGCGAAGTTGCCGAGGGTGAGGTCCAGCACGGTCCGCTCCCCGTCGACCGGCACCAGCGCCTTGGGCAGGGTGTCGGTGTACGGGCGCAGCCGGCGGCCGGCGCCGGCTGCCAGAACGAGGCCGATCATGCGGGGTCTCCTGATCCGTCGTGCGGTGCGCGGGGCGGTGCGCGCGGGGTGCCGGGGCACCGGCTTTCCGTCCGGCCGGGCCGCGAATCGGCGCGCCGGTGCCGCCGCGAGTGCGGGCACCGTGCCGTAAGCGATGGTAGGCGACCCGGGCGGCCGACCCGAACGCGGCCGGGGGCCGCGAGGTGACGGGAGGGTGGCGATGCGGTGATCGAACGCGGGGGCGAGGCGATGATCGAACGAGGGGGCGAAGCGGCGATCGAACGCGACTCGAACGAATGCCGAACAATTCTGCTATTCCGATGACCCTTCCGGGAGCGACTTGGACCCATCTGTGCCCGGAATCGACCTGCGGACGGTCATGATCTGCCCGGTTGTGCGTGGGACCCGTCCCCACCGCCACCCATACGGCAGACTGGAGCCCGACGCCGGCGCCGGTGCCCCCGCTGCGTCCGCTGCACCCGGTGTACCGGACGTACCCCGATGCTTCCGTTGCTCCCCCCTCCCGAAAGAGGCCCCATGCCCCAGAGCCTGCCGACCAACCCGACACACTTCGACTCCGAGATCGACACCGGTCTCGACGTCGAGACGGACGTGACGGTCGCCCCGGGGGCCTCGACCGGGACCGCCGGCACCGGTCCCGAGATCCTGCTGGAACTGGTCGACGACGAGGGCGTCACCACCGGCACCGCCGAGAAGCACTGGGCACACCAGCAGCCCGGCCGGCTGCACCGCGCGTTCTCGGTCTTCCTCTTCGACCGCCAGGGGCGGCTGCTGCTCCAGCGGCGGGCACTCGGCAAGTACCACTCCCCCGGCGTCTGGTCGAACACCTGCTGCGGCCACCCGTACCCGGACGAGCCGCCGTTCGTCGCCGCCGCCCGCCGCACCGCCGAGGAGCTCGGCATCGCGCCGGCGCTGCTCTGCGAGGCGGGTACGGTCCGTTACGACCTGCCGGACGAGGCCACCGGGCTGATCGAGCGGGAGTGGAACCACCTGTTCGTCGGGCTGGTGACCGCGCCCGTCGAGCCCAACCCCGACGAGGTGGACGACTACGCCTTCGTGACCGCGCAGGAACTGCGGGAACTGCGCGCCGAGCGGCCGTTCTCGGTGTGGTTCGAGACGGTCTTCGAGGCGGCGCTGCCGGGGATCCGGGAGATCGCCGGGCGGGACTGGTAGGCGGGCGGGACCGGTCGGCGGGCCCGCGGCGCTCAGTCGTCGGTCTCCGGAGGGACGGGCAGCGAGGCCCAGATGACCTTGCCGCCCTCCCCCGTCCGCTCCACGTCGCACACCCCGCCGGCCTGCAACGTCACGCTCTTCACCAGCAGCAGGCCGCGGCCACCGGTCCGCCCGGTGTCGCTCTCCAGCGCCTTCGGCCGGTACGGGTCACCGTCCTCGACCGACACCCGGACCCAGCCCCGGCGGACCGCCAGCTCGGTCGTCACCTCCGGCGACAGCTTCGCCGCGTGCGTCACCGCGTTGCTCACCAGCTCCGAGACGATCAGCAGCACGTCGTCCACCAGCTCCTGGTAGCGCACCCCGGCCATCCCCTGGGCCAGCAGGCGGTCACGGACCGCGTGCCGGGTCAGCGGCACCGAGGCCTCCTCGGCCGGCACCGGGAAGCGCCACACGCCCTCGACCGGTCCGGCGGGTGCGCGTTCCGGCCCGGTGCGTCTTGGCTCGGCGGGTGCGCGCTCCGGTCCGGCGCGTCTCGGCTCGGCCTTCGCCGCCCCGCTGATCTGCTCCACGTCCAGCCGCCCTTCGTCCGCGACCCGGGAGTGTCCGCGACCCGGGAATCAGGCGTTCCGCTCATGGCGCCCTCGATCCACAGAGGCTAGGAGAGGCACCGCCGGGACCGTGGCACCGTCGACAACTTGCCCGTGTCGGACCGCTTCCGGCCGGAACGGACCGCGGCCGCCGCCGGGGTCGACCGTTTCCTTCGCGCTCGCCACCGCTTCGGCCGGGGTTCGCGCACCGTGGCGACCCATCCCAGCCAGCCCGACCACCCCGACCGACCCGGACGTCCCCCCACCCGGGGAAACGCAGGTGAGAAGCACTCCAGAACCCTGGTAATGTTCTCTCTGTCGCCGAGGGGGCGAGAAAAACCCCGAAGCACACACCCTGTCCGGGTGGCGGAATGGCAGACGCGCTAGCTTGAGGTGCTAGTGCCCTTTATCGGGCGTGGGGGTTCAAGTCCCCCCTCGGACACAACCGAATTCCCCGTGGGATCCGAAAGGAACCCGCGGGGAATTTCTTTTTCCCGGCGTGCCGTCGCCATCCACGGGTTCTTCCGGGTCCTCTCGGATGCTCGCAGGTTCTCTCGGGTTCTCCGTGCGGACCGGGTGGCCACTGCGGCGCTCGCGACCCCCGCAACCGCTGTGACCCAGGCGACTTCTGCGGCTGTCGTGACCCGGAAAGCGGACACGAGATGGCAACGATCGGACAGTTTGAGCTTCCCTTGAGGTATTCGCCCGTTTTGGCCCCATAGGCTGTCGCCGTTTGTCCGGAAACCAGCGTAAAAACCACGACACCACCCGATGAAACCCCGAGCGAGAGGACCGATACGTTGAGTGAGCCAGAGTCTCCGACGGCATCACATCAGAACTACCGGCGATCGCTCGGCACCATCAGCCTCACCGCCGTGGGGCTCGGATCGATCATCGGATCCGGGTGGCTGTTCGGCGCCGAGCGCGCCGCCCGGCTGGCCGGCCCCGCGTCGATCCTGGCCTGGGTGATCGGGGCCGCCGTGGCACTGACCATCGCGCTCACCTACAGCGAGCTCGGGTCGATGTTCCCCAAGGCCGGCGGCATGGTCCGGTACGGCCAGTACTCGCACGGCTCGCTGGCCGGCTACCTCGCCGCCTGGGCCAACTGGATCGCCATCGTCTCGGTCATCCCCGGCGAGGCCACCGCCTCCGTCCAGTACATGAGCTCCTGGCACTTCGGCTGGGCACAGGGGCTGTACAACGGCAAGGAACTCACCCTGAGCGGGGTGGCACTGGCCAGCGTGCTGCTGGTCGGCTACTTCATCCTCAACTGGTTCGCCATCACGATGTTCGCCAAGACCAACACGGCGATCACCGTCTTCAAGGTCATCGTCCCGACCCTGACCGCCGGCGCGCTGCTGTTCGCCCATTTCGACACCGCCCACTTCACCGACCACGGCGGCTTCGCGCCGAACGGCTGGAGCGCCGTGTTCACCGCCGTCGCGGTGTCCGGCATCGTCTGGGCCTTCAACGGCTTCCAGTCCCCGCTCAACCTGGCCGGCGAGGCCCGCGACCCCGGCAAGTCGCTGCCCAAGGCCGTCATCGGCTCGATCCTGATCGCCCTGGTGATCTACGTCGCGCTGCAGATCGCCTTCATCGGTGCCATCCCGGCCGCCGACCTGTCGCACGGCTGGAGCAGCCTCGCCTACACCTCGCCGCTCGCCGACCTCGCGATGGTCTGGGGCCTCAACTGGCTCGCCCTGCTGCTGTACGCGGACGCCTTCGTCTCCCCCAGCGGCACCGGCATGATCTACGCCGCCACCACCTCGCGCATGATCCACGGCGTGCAGGAGAACGGCCACCTGCCGAAGATCTTCGGCAAGGTCGACGCCAAGACCGGCATCCCGCGCCCGGCCCTGGTGCTCAACCTGGTGGTCGCCTTCCTGTTCCTCGCGGTCTTCCGCGGCTGGGGCTCGCTGGCCGAGATCGTCTCGGTCGCCACCGTGATCTCGTACGTCACCGGCCCGGTCGCCGTGATGGCGCTGCGCCGCCTCGCGCCGGACCTGCCCCGGCCGGTCCGGCTGCGGGCCATGCCGGTCATCGCGCCCGTGGCGATGGTGTTCGGCTCGCTGGTCCTGTACTGGGCCCGCTGGCCGCTCACCGGCAAGGTCATCCTGCTGATGGCCGCCGGTCTGCCGATCTGGGCCTGGTACGAGCTGCGCAAGCCGTGGGCCGAGCTGAAGCCGCACCTGAAGGCGGGCGCCTGGATGGTCGCGTACCTGTTCGTGATGGCCGGCGTCTCCTGGGCCGGCAGCACCGACTTCGGCGGCCAGGGCTACCTGCCCGAGGGCTGGGACCTGCTGGTCGTCGCGGCCATCGCGCTGGCCTTCTACTACTGGGGCGTCGCCAGCGCCTGGGCCAACCCGTCCCTGGCCGCCGTCCGGCGCGAGCTGGCCGAGGAGGCCGCGGCCGCCGAGGGCTCCGACGGCTCTGCGGGCTCCGCGGGCTCCGGCCAGGAGCCGCGGGAGGCCTCGCGGGCCTGAGGGAACGGGCATCGCTGAAGGGCCGGTCGAGTTCGTCGACCGGCCCTTCGGCGTTGGCGGGGCGGGACAGGGCGGGGCCGAGTGTCGGGTGACAGTCGGACCCGTCGGCCGTCGGCGGGCGGCCGTCAGCCGCGGCGGGCGCGGCGGATGACGGAGGTGACGACCGGGGGCAGCAGGTCGCGGGCGGCGCGCTTGGCGACATTGGCCGGGCGGCGCAGTTCGGCGGCGCGGGCCCGGCGGGCGGCGAGGTCGCGGGCGGCCTCCTCCTGGACCGCTTGGCGGGACTGCGAGGCCTCGTCCCGGGCCGCCTCGGCGGCCAGCCGCCGGTGGTGGCGGGAGGGGCGGAACGCGCCGATCCCGTCCGAGTCGCCGGTCATCCGGAGCACCTGCTGCCCGTTCAAGGTCTCGGAGCTGAGGTAACAGCCGGAGGCGAGGTCCACCCGGTCGAGCAGATCACGCTGGAACGGCTCCGGATCCCCCCAGGTGCCGTAGAACTTGCACTCGGTCAACATGATCGGCTTGAGCCCGTGGTTGAAGACCGCGCCCCAGGTCGCGGCGGCCACGCCCGGGGTGTGCTGCGAGCGGTAGTCGTCCAGGACGACGACACCCTGGTCCTGGAGCGCGACACGGGCCACCTGGAGGTCGCCCACGACGTGCTCGTACAGGTGCGAGGCGTCGATGTGGATGAAGCGGAACGTGCCCGCCGCGATCCGCCCGCCGGCCAGGGCGGAGGTCGGGGCCTGGATTATCTCCGGCAGTTCCTCGTGGAAGGCGAGGTAGTTGACCTCGAAGGCCGAGCGGGTCAGCGACTTCCGGTAGGAGGTGTCCATCTCGGCCGCGTTCTCGTCGTCCGGCGCGTCCGAGTCGAAGAGGTCACAGACGGTGAAGGACTCGCCGGGCTGGAGGTGCTCGCCGATCACGATCGCGCTGCGGCCCAGGTACGCGCCCATCTCCAGCAGGTTACCGGTGACCCCGGTCTTCTCCTGCCGTCCCATGAACCAGTCGAACGAGTGCCGGTCATGGTCCCAGAACCAGCCCGGAACGTCCTCCAGCACGGCTGGTTCGGCAGGCCGCTGCGACTCGTCCTTCAACGCGGCATCGGTCACGGGATGCTCCTTATGCGGTACGGATGACCTGCGGATTTGAGCCAGACCTCAGCCCGGTGGAAGCCCCCGCCCGACCGTGGGACGCGCTGGTCCCGGACCATGTGCACCACTACGAACCACTGGCAACAGTAGTGCCTCACCGCTGAGTTCGCTGCAATCTACAGCGGTGCCCGCAGGCGTGAGGAGCTTTTCGCGCAATGATTTTCGCGGACCGTCGTTTCGCTGTCGGAGGGTGAACGCGGAGCCTTCGGGACGGTTCGTCCGGTGTCCCGCGACGGCGGACCGCCGCCCGGCTGGTCGCGCCGCACGCTGATCGTCAACTGGACGTCCGGGGGCGGGCGGTGGAGCTGACGGCGGAGGCGGTGACGAGGCCGGTGGGCGGGCGGCCGCCCCGGTGCCGTGGCCGTGCGAGGTCCTTGAGCGGTCGGACGAGCGGGGCGCGGGCGCGGGGACCGAGCCGTTCGACGAGTACACCGCGCGGTTCGCCCCGGGGTAACCCGCCGGCCCACCGGGCCGGATTGGCTCTTGCGCACGGCCGACCGGGCCGCCTTGACTGGCCCCTTGACTAGCGCTGTTGGTCAATCGGCCGACCGGATGAGAGGACACTCGGTGCAGCAGCACGCGGAGTACGGCGACCAGTACATCGACGGCGCCTGGCGGCCCTCCCTGGACGACGCCGGGTCGATCGAGGTGCTGAACCCGGCGACCGAGCAGGTGCTCGCCACCGTGCCGGCCGGCGGGTCGGCCGACGTCGACGCCGCGGTCGCCGCGGCCCGCCGGGCGGCCCGCGGCTGGGCGACGACCGCCCGCGCGGACCGGCTCGCCCTGCTGACCCGGCTGCGGGACGGAATCGCCGCCGCCCAGGAGGAGATCACCGCCACCGTGGTCGCCGAACTCGGCGCCCCGGTCGGCTTCGCCGCCGCCGTGCACGCCGGACTGCCGCTGACCGTGGCGACCTCCTACCTGACACTGCTCGCCGAGCACCCCTTCGAGGAACGGATCGGCAACTCGGTGGTGCTCGCCGAGCCCGCCGGGGTGGTCGCGGCGATCACGCCGTGGAACTACCCGCTGCACCAGATCGTCGCCAAGGTCGTCCCGGCCCTGGCGGCCGGCTGCCCGGTGGTCCTCAAACCCGCCGAGGACACCCCGCTGGTGGCCCGGCTGTTCGCCCGGCTGGTGCACGAAGCGGGCTTCCCCGCAGGCGCGTTCAACCTGGTCACCGGCACGGGCGCGGTGGCGGGTGCGGCGCTCGCCGCCCATCCGGGCGTGGACGTGGTCTCGTTCACCGGATCCACCGCCGTCGGCCGGCAGGTCGCCGAGACGGCCGGCCGGGGTCTGAAGCGGGTCTCCCTGGAACTCGGCGGCAAGTCCGCCAACGTGGTGCTGCCGGGCGCGGACCTGACCCGGGCGGTCAACGTCAACATCGCCAACGTGTTCGCCAACTCGGGCCAGACGTGCAGCGCGTGGACCCGCCTGCTGGTGCACCAGGACCAGTACGAGGAGGCCGTCGCGACAGCCGCGAAGGCCGCCGCCAAGTACGCCCCGGGCGATCCGACCGACCCGCAGACCCGGATCGGCCCGCTGGTCAACGCCAAGCAGCTGGCCCGGGTGCGCGGTTACGTCGAGGGCGCGCTCGCCGCGGGCGCCCGGCTGGTCGTCGGCGGCGCGGAGCCCGTCCCGGGTCTGCCCACCGGCTTCTACGTCCACCCGACCGTGCTCGCCGACGTCACGGGGGACATGGCGATCGCCCGGGAGGAGGTGTTCGGCCCCGTCCTGGTGGTCCTCCCCTACCGGGACGAGGACCACGCCGCCGAACTCGCCAACGACACCGAGTACGGCCTGGCCGGCGGCGTCTGGGCCGCGGACACCGACACCGCCGCCGCCTTCGCCCGCCGCCTCGACACCGGCCAGGTCGACCTCAACGGCGGCCGCTTCAACCCGCTCGCCCCGTTCGGCGGCTACAAGAGCTCCGGCCTCGGCCGCGAACTGGGCCGCCACGGGCTGGAGGAGTTCCTCCAGTACAAGTCGCTGCAGTACTGACCTCGGTACCGAGCGGGGTGCCGGCCTCGGCGCCGGCTCCGGGCCCGCCGCAAGTGGGGCGGCGGGCCCGGGGGTTCGGGTTTCGGGGTCGGTCGGACGAGTCCGGTCGGGCGGGGCCGGTCAGGTGAGGTCGACGCCCGGGTAGAGGGGGAAGGGGGCGAGGAGGTCGGTGGCGCGCTTGGCGACGCCGTCGCGCACGGCGTCGTCGAGGCGGTACTGGGCCTTGGAGGGGGCGCCGCCCGCGGTGGTGGTCGGGGTGGTAGCGCGCAGGACGGTGTCGATCAGGGCGGCGATCTCGTCCATCTCGGCGGTGCCGAGGCCGCGGGTGGTGAGGGCCGGGGTGCCGAGGCGCACGCCCGAGGTGTACCAGGCGCCGTTCGGGTCCTGCGGGACGGAGTTGCGGTTGGTGACGACGCCCGAGTCCAGCAGCGCCGCCTCGGCCTGACGGCCCGTCAGGCCGTAGCCGGAGACGTCGGCGAGGACGAGGTGGTTGTCGGTGCCGCCGGTGACCAGCCGGCCGCCGCGGCGCAGCAGGCCCTCGGCGAGCGCCCGGGCGTTGTCCACGACGGCGCGGGCGTAGGTCTGGAACTCGGGTCGGCGGGCCT
This sequence comes from Kitasatospora sp. NPDC056731, assembly GCF_040687675.1. NCBI lineage: Bacteria > Bacillati > Actinomycetota > Actinomycetes > Kitasatosporales > Streptomycetaceae > Kitasatospora > Kitasatospora sp. NPDC056731. The sequence continues at coordinate 511,485 of NZ_JBFBNR010000001.1, read as the reverse complement.
CGGCGAAGGCGACCGCCTTGGCGGCCATGACGTGCGAGAGCGGTCCGCCGAGCACCAACGGGCAGCCGCGGTCGACGTGTTCGGCCAGTTCGGTGTCGCACAGCACCATGCCGCCGCGCGGGCCGCGCAGCGACTTGTGGGTGGTCGTGGTGACGATCTGGGCGTGCTGGACGGGGTCGTGGTCGCCGGTCAGCACCTTGCCCGCGACGAGGCCGGCGAAGTGCGCCATGTCGACCATGAGGGTCGCGCCGACCTCGTCCGCGATCTCGCGCATCCGCCGGAAGTCGACCAGTCGCGGGTAGGCGGAGTAGCCGGCGACCAGGATCAGCGGGCGGAACTCCCGGGCGGTCTCGCGCAGCGCGTCGTAGTCGATCAGGCCGGTGGCCGGGTCGGTGCCGTAGCTGCGCTGGTCGAACATCTTGCCCGAGATGTTGGGTCGGAAGCCGTGGGTGAGGTGGCCCCCGGCGTCCAGGGACATGCCGAGCATCCGCTGGTTGCCGAGCGACTGGCGCAGCTGCGCCCAGTCCTGCTCGGTGAGGTCGTTGACGCCCCGGACCTTGGCCCGCTCCAGCGCCGGGCTCTCCACCCGCTGGGAGAGGACGGCCCAGAAGGCGGTGAGGTTGGCGTCGATGCCGGAGTGCGGCTGGACGTAGGCGTGGTCGGCGCCGAACAGGGCGCGGGCGTGCTCGGCGGCGATGGTCTCGACGGTGTCGACGTTGCGGCAGCCCGCGTAGAAGCGCCGGCCCGCGGTGCCCTCGGCGTACTTGTCGCTGAGCCAGTTGCCCATGGCGAGCAGGACGGCCGGGGAGGCGTAGTTCTCGCTGGCGATCAGCTTGAGCGAGGCGCGCTGGTCCTCCAGCTCCTGGCCGATGGCGGCGGCGATCCGCGGCTCCACGCCGGCGACCACGTCGAGGGCGCTGCGGAAGGCGGTGTCGGCGGCCGCGCCGGCGGCGGTGTGCGGGGCCTGAGCGGCCTCAACGGCATGAGGGGTGTGCGGGGTGGCCAAGGCGGTCTCCTCGTGGTGCACGGACGAGTACGGACGGCCCAGGCGCTCGGCAACTGTCGTGCGGGTGCACGGAGCCGCTTCCCGATGGTCGGTTCCATCCGTGCGCGCCAGTCGCGGCTCCCCGGGATCGTACCAATGCCCGGGGGGATGTGGCGGAGATCTCAGGATTCGGGACGGCACGCCCGTTTCGCCCCTCGATGTCCGTTCTTCTGCAACGCCGGTATTGCGGCGCAATGACGCCGAATGAAGCCGCAATACGCGCCGAAACAATGCCGGGGAAAACCGCCGGAGGTGATTTGCGGACCTCCCCGCGCATCCGGTCTGATGGCGCTCGAACGGCCGACGGGAAACCCCCGGGGGCCGGTTCGGAAATGCACACCAGCGCACCCTCACCCACAGGGCGGCGGAGAATTCGGGGAGTACGCCTCTCATGGCCGTGGTCGAAACAGCAGCGGGCTCCGTCCCCGCACCCGCCGCGCCGAGGCTGCTCGGCCGACTCCTGCGCGACCGGGTCGGCGCCGCCGCCCTCGCCGTCGTCCTGCTCTTCCTGCTGCTCGCCCTCGCCGCCCCGCTGATCGCCGCCCTGTACGGGAAGAACCCGGTCGAGCACTACGGCCAGAACTCCCCCGGCCTGCTCAGCGACAGCGGCCTGCCCGTCCTGCCGAACGGCGGCATCTCGGGCGACTTCTGGTTCGGCCTGGAGCCGGGGCTCGGCCGGGACGTCCTGACCCAGCTGCTCTACGGCATCCGCACCTCGCTGCTGATCGCCTTCGCCTCCGCCGCCGTGACCACCACGCTCGGCGTGCTGGCCGGGGTCGCGGTCGGCTACCTCGGCGGGATCGCCGACCGGCTGTTCGGCTTCCTGGCCAACGTGCTGCTGGCCTTTCCGACCCTGCTCCTGCTCCTCGCGCTGAGCCCCGTCATCCAGTCCCGGCTGGTCGATCCGGGCGCCGCGGAACCGGAGTGGATGCAGTTCCTGGTGCTGATCCTGGTCTTCTCCGCGTTCGGCTGGATTCCGCTCGCGCTTTCCCTGCGGGCCACCGTGCGGTCGCTCCGGGAAAGGGATTTCGTGCAGTCCGCCCGGGCCCAGGGCGCCGGCCGATTCCATGTCGTCGTCCACGAACTGCTGCCGAACGTCCGCTCGCAGCTGCTGGTGCACGCCACCATGGCGGTGCCGACCTTCGTCGCCTCCGAAGCGGTGCTGTCCTTCCTCGGCGTCGGCATCACGGAGCCGATCCCGGACTGGGGGCGGATGATCTCCCGCGGCTCCGAGGTCTTCCAGGCCGATCCGACCTACATGGTCTTCCCCGGTGTCGCCCTGCTGCTCTTCGTGCTCGCCTTCAACCTGCTCGGCGATGCCGTCCGGGACGCGCTGGACCCGCGCGCCGCCCGCTGAGCCCCCGTCCTCCTCCGTCCATCACCCCAAGACCGCCCCGACCCGCCCCGACTCCCGGGGCAAGGAGAGATTCGCCATGCGCTGGACCAGACCGTCCCTCGCCGTCGTCGCCACCGCCCTGCTGGCGACCGCCTGCTCGGCCGGCGCGGGCACCGGCCCGGCGCCCGCCGGGGCGGCCGCCAAGGAGACGTCCCCGCTGACCGCCGCGCTCGGCGGCGAGAAGGAGAGCGCCGGCCCGGCCCCCGCCGTTGCCGGCGCCCGCGTGGGCGGCACCGTCAACGTGTACAACAGCGTCGAGTTCCGCCACCTCGACCCGCAGAAGGCCTACGCGGGCGCGACGTACAACGCCTCGCTGCTCTGGGGCCGCCAGCTGACGCAATATCAGATCGTCGACGGCAAGGCCAAGTTGGTCGGCGACCTGGCGACCGACACCGGCACCTCCGGCGACGGCGGGCGCACCTGGACGTACAAGCTCAAGGACGGCGTGGCCTGGGAGGACGGCAAGCCGATCACCGCCCAGGACGTCAAGTACGGCATCGAGCGCAGCTTCGGCAAGGGCTACGAGGTCGGCCCGCCGTACTGGCCGCAGTGGCTCACCGGCGAGGCCAGCTACGAGGCTGCGCGCGCCAAGTACGCCGGCCCGCAGGACGGCGACCTGGCCGCGATCGAGACGCCCGACGAGCACACCCTCGTCTTCCACTTCCCGCAGCCGCAGGCCGACGTCCCGTACATGGCCGCGCAGTCCTCGTCCTCGCCGGTGCGCCGGGACAAGGACACCGGGACGGACTACGACCGGCAGCCGTTCGCCACCGGCCCCTACCGGATCGTCGAGCACGTCCAGAACACCCGCATGGTGCTGGAGCGCAACCCCGCCTGGAAGGCCGAGACCGACCCGATCCGCAGCCAGTACCCGGACAAGTTCGTCTTCACGTTCGGCAAGGAGGCGCTCAACATCAACCAGGAGATCCTGTCCGGGCGCGACGGCGGCGCCAGCGCCACCACCGCCTCCGACGTGCTCTCCCCCGAGCTGTACCAGACCGCCGACACCGACCCGAAGGCCAAGGACCTGGTCGTCTCCGGGCGCCAGGGCGCCTTCGTCACCCAGCTGGTGATCAACAACGAGCGGGTGCCGGACGTCGAGGTCCGCAAGGCCCTGCACCTCGGCTACCCCCGCCAGCAGGCCCGCCAGGTCCAGGGCGGCTCCCGGATCGGCGAACTCGCCAGCACGCTCAGCTCGCCGGCACTGATCGACTGGGAGAAGTACGACCTCTACCCGGTCAAGCCCGAAGGCGACCCGGAGGCCGCCAAGGCCGCGCTCGCCAAGGCCAAGCAGGCGCCGACGAGCCTGACCTACGGGTACAAGAACACCCCGGACGGGCAGCGCACCGCGCAGGTGCTGGTGGACGGCTTCGCCAAGTCCGGCATCACCATCGTGCCCAAGCCGATCGACCCCAAGGCGTTCCTGGACGAGGTGCACCGCGCCGACTCCCCGTACGACCTGTTCGAGGAGACCTCCTCCGTCGACTGGCCGACCCCGTCCACGCTGATTCCGTTCTCCTTCGACGGCCGCGCCGGCAGCGACCTCAACTCCGCGCGCTACCGCAACCCGGCGGTGGACAAGGAGATCGACCGGATCAACCAAATCGGCGAGCCGCGTGCCAAGGCCAAGGAGCTGTACGCGCTGGAGAAGACCGTGATGCAGGACGTCCCGGTGCTGCCGTTCGTCTACGCGAACGTCAACCAGGTGCGCGGCTCCAACGTCGGCGGGGCGTTCATCCACCCCATCTACGGCACGGTCAGCCTGGCGTGGCTGTACCTGAAGTCCTGACCGCCGTACCCGCCCCCGCGCCGGTCGGTGCGGGGGCGGGCCCCTGAAGTCCTGCACTCCCCGTGTGCTCCACGTAGCCCTCGCGCACGCCTCCCCGTCCCGTCGACCCCGGACCGGCCATGCTCTCCTTCGCCCTGCGGCGGACCCTCCAGGCCCTCGCCGTCCTGGTCGCGGTCTCCGCCGCCGCCTTCGCCCTCTTCTACGCCGCGCCCGCCGACCCGGCCCGCGCCGCCTGCGGCCCGCGCTGCGACAGCGGCCAAGTCGCGGCGGTGCGCCAGAGCATGGGCCTGGACCAGCCGCTGCTCACCCAGTACACCGACTACCTCACCGGGGTCGTCGCCGGGCGCGACATCAGCGACGTGGACGGCTCGGTCATCCACTGCGACGCGCCCTGCCTCGGCTACTCCTACCGGCTGCACCAGCCCGTCACCGAGGCCCTGGCCGACCACCTGCCGGTCACCTTCTCGCTCACCGCCGGCGCCCTCGCCGTCCTGCTGGTGCTCGGCCTCGGCACCGGGTTCGTCTCCGCGCTACGGCACGGCGGCCGCACCGACCGGCTGCTCTCCGGCTTCACCCTCGTCGGCGCCAGCGTGCAGATCTACTTCCTCGGATACGTCGCCCAGTGGGCGCTGGTCTACTCCACCGGCCTGCTGCCACTGCCCTCCTACACCCCGCCGACCGAGGACCTCGCGGCCTGGGCGGGCGGGCTGCTGCTCCCCTGGCTCGTCCTCGGCTTCGTCAACTCCGCCGTGTTCGCCCGGCTTTCACGCTCCCAGCTGCTGGAGACGATGAACGAGGAGTACGTCCGCACGGCACGCGGCAAGGGCCTCGGCCGGCTGCGCGCCCACCTCAAGTACACCTCGCGCGGCGCCGCCGGACCACTGGTGCAACTGCTCGGCCTGGAGGCCGGGGTGCTGCTCGGCGGGGCGGTCATCACCGAGACGGTGTTCGGGCTGAACGGGGTCGGGCGGTTCGCCGCCCAGGCGGTGTCCGGGCAGGACCTGCCCGCGGTGGTCGGCGCGGTGCTGCTGGCCGCCTGCTTCGTGGTGCTGTTCGTCGCGCTGGCCGACCTGGTGGTGGCCTGGCTCGACCCGCGAATCCGCCTGAGCTGACTGGAGCCGTTCGATGACGTCCACTGTTGAATCCGTGTCCGGGGGCGTGCCCGGAGCCATGCCTGGAGCCGTGTCGGAGGCCGCTCCTGGGCCTGGTGCCGCGCCCTCCGCAGAGCCCGTGCTGAGCGTTCGCGATCTGACCGTCACCTTCGCCGACCCGCGCGGCGGGGCGCCCGCGACCGCCGTCCGGGGGCTCTCCTTCGACCTCGCCGCCGGTGAAGTCCTCGGTCTGGTCGGCGAGTCGGGCTCCGGCAAGTCGGCCACCGGCCTCGCCGTCCTCGGCCTGCACGACCCGCGCACCACCACCGTCACCGGCTCGATCCGGCTGGGCGGGCAGGAGTTGGTGGGCGCGACGGAGTCCACGCTGCGCCCGGTCCGGGGAGGCCGGGCCGCGCTGGTCTTCCAGGACGCGCTCACCTCGCTCAGCCCCTTCCACGGCGTCGGCGCCCAACTCGCCGAGATGTACCGGCTGCACCACCCCGGCGCCGGCCGCGCCGAGGCCCGCCGACGGGCCGCCGCGATGCTCGACCGGGTCGGCATCCCGGCCGCCCGGGTGCGCGACTTCCCGCACCAGTTCTCCGGCGGAATGCGCCAGCGGGTGATGATCGCCATGGCACTGATGAACGACCCGCAGGTGCTGATCGCCGACGAGCCCACCACCGCCCTGGACTCCCGGGTGCAGCGGCAAGTCCTCGACCTGCTCGGCGAGTTGCAGCGCGAGCACGGCACGGCGGTGCTGCTGGTCAGCCACGACCTCGGCGTGGTCGCCGGGACGACGGACCGCACGCTCGTGCTGCGCGGCGGCGTCGAGGTCGAGTCCGCGCCGACCGCCGAGCTGCTGGCCGCGCCGCGCGAACCGTACACCCGCGCACTGGTCGGGGCGGCGCTCACCCTGGACTCCGTACCCGGCTCGCCGTTGCCGACAGTTGACGACCCGTCACCCAGCGCCGAATTCGCGCCCCGGACGGTCGGACACCCCGAGCGCTGGCTCGTCGAGGTGGCGGACCTCGCCGTCCACTTCCCCGGGCGGCGCCGCCTTCCCAGCCTGCGCGCCGAGCCCGTCCGGGCAGTGGAGGGCGTAGGACTGCGGATCGCCCCCGGCGAGACGCTCGGACTGGTCGGCGAGTCCGGCTCCGGCAAGTCCACCACCGCCCGCGTCCTGGCCGGCCTCCAACAACCCACCTCGGGAACGGTCCTGTACGACGGCCAGGACGCCACCCGCCCGAGCCGGGAGCTGCGGCGCCGGCTCAGCCGGGAGATCCAGCTGGTCTTCCAGGACCCGTACGCCTCCCTCAACCCGCGCCGCACCGTCGCACAGACCCTCGACACCCCGCTGCGCCTGCACACCTCACTCGACGCGGCGCAGCGGCGGGAGCGCTCGGCCGAACTGCTGGACCAGGTCGGGCTGCCCGCCGCCCACCTGGACCGCTACCCGCACGAGTTCTCCGGCGGACAGCGCCAGCGGATCGGCATCGCGCGGGCCCTCGCCCCGCAGCCGCGCCTGATCATCGCGGACGAACCGGTGTCGGCCCTCGACGTCTCGGTCCAGGCGCAGGTGCTCAACCTGCTGATGGAGCTGCGCGAACGCCTCGGCGTCGCCTTCCTGTTCGTCTCGCACGACCTCGCCGTGGTGCGGCACTTCTGCGACCGGGTGGCCGTGATGCACCGGGGCCGACTGGTCGAGTCCACCGACCGCGACCGCCTGTTCAGCGCGCCGCACACCGAGTACACCCGGGAACTGCTGGCCGCGGTGCACTAATCCTGGGACCGGTCCTCGCTGGGGTCGGTTGCCGCGTGGTCGGGCGTGACCGTGCGGTCGGGCGTGGCCTCGCGGGGGTCGGTGGGGAGGAGTGCGTAGAGGTGCATGTCGCGGCGCTCGTCGCCGACGATGCGGTGGCTGCGCAGCAGGCCCTCGCACCGGAAGCCGGTCCGCTCGGCGGTCCGGAGGGACGCGGCGTTCCAGGGTTCGATGTACAGCTCCAGCCGGGCGAGGCCGAGGTCGTCCAACGCCCAGGCCGCGACCGTCCGCAGCGCGTGTCCGGCCACCGCACGGCCGCGCGCCGAGGGGGCCGTCCAGTAACCGATGGAGGCCCTGCCGTCGGCCTGCGGGAACAGCCCGACGAAGCCGACGGCCCGGTCGTCCGGCCGCGACGCCACGGTGAAGGAGTAACCGGTGCCGTCCGCCGCCCTCGCCCACTGCCGTTCGACGAACGCCCGATCGGCCTCGTCGTCGTACCCGGCGGAGGCGGCCGGGACGGTGGTGACCAGCGGGATGTACGGGTCGGTGCCCGCCTCCCGGACCACGGCGAGGTCGGTGAGGCGCCAGGGGCGAAGGGTGAAGGGGCCCGCGCAAAGCGTTGGCACGGTCAGGGGCGGTCGGTCCATGCTCGAAGCCTGTCATGTGCGATCAAGGAGTCCCAGCGAATATGTCCGCCAGCGATCAATCCGACCCCGTAGGAGACCGCGCAGCCGTCGACCAGGAGCTCGTCGAGGCCGCCCGGGCGGTGGCCCAGCGCTTCTCCCGGGGCGACAACCACACCGTCGCGGCCGCCGGACGCAACGCCGACGGGCGGATCGTCACGGCCTTGAACGCCTACCACTTCACCGGCGGCCCGTGCGCGGAGCTCGTCCTCATCGGCGCGGCCGCCGGCCAGGGCGCGTACGACCTCACCACGGTCGTCGCGGTCGGCGACCGGGGCCGGGGCGTCGTGCCGCCGTGCGGCCGCTGCCGGCAGGTGCTGCTCGACTACTTCCCGACAGTCGAGATCATCGTCAAGCGGGGAACGGAACTGCTCGCCCTGCCCGTCCTCGACCTGCTCCCCGAGGCGTACGTCTGGGCCGAGCACCAGGACGGCCAGCAACCTCGCCCTTGAGTTGCGCCCGTGTGGTCGTTCGCCCGTCGTTCGGCTGCGCGAGCGCGACTCCAGGCACTAGCGTGCTGGCGACGTGTCGTAGTGATCGCCAACAGAGGGGGCACATTGTCGGACGACCTGCTCACAGCAAAGATCAACCACGGGTTCGACCACCTCGACGCCGACGGCGACGGACTCCTCACCGAACGGGACCACGTCCTCATGGGCATCGCCGTCGCCCGCTCGCTCGGCCACCAGGAGGGCTCGGAGGCCGAGGCCGTCATCGTCCGCGCCTACCTGACGGTCTGGCACGACCTGCACCTGGCCCACCTGCCCGCCGGCACCGAGGCGATCACCCGCGAACAGTTCGTCCGCTCGACCGGCGCCCTCTCCGACGACCCCGAGGCCGCGCGGACCAGCTTCGGCGCACTCGCCGACGCCTTCCTCGCCGTCGCCGACACCGACCGCAGCGGAACGGTCGACGCCGGCGAGTTCTTCGTCTTCCAGCGCGGCCACTTCGCCGGCCTCTCCCGCGACGACGCCGACGAGGCCTTCCGCCACCTCGACCGCGACGGCGACGGCACCCTCTCCGCAGCCGAGTTCACCAGTGCGATCATCGAGTTCTGGACCAGCCGCGACCCCGACGCCCCCGGCAACTGGTGGACGGGCAGGCCCCCGCACACCCTCTGACACCCCCTCCGGCACAGCCGCCCCCTCGCCCGCCGAAACGCGAGGCCGGCAGGGTCAGGTCGCGGGGACGATTCGCTCGACGATGGTGTCGAGCAGGGCGGGCAGGGTGTCGGTGCCCAACACCTCGGGCAGGGTGAGGTGTTCGACGATCAGGCCGGTCATCGCGAGGTAGAGGACGAGGACGGTCTCGCGGTCGCCGGGCAGTCCTCCGTCGAGGTGGTAGGCGACGTTGGCCTCCAGTTGCTCGCGGATGGTGCCGGTGAGCTGGGCCCGCAGGCCGGGGCGGCGGGTGGCTTCCAGGCGCAGTTCGAGCATCGCGAGGTAGCCGGCCCGGTCGGCGGAGATGCGGCGGATCAGGTCGCGCATCAGGGCGGCGACCAGAGCGCGGTCACGCGGGGCCCGCAGCAGGTCGGCGATGACGGCCGGGTCCGGGGTGAGCCGGTGGTGGATGTGCCGGGCGGTCTGGTGGAGCAGGTGGTCGCGGTTGGCGAAGTAGTTGGAGGCCGTGCCGTTGGGGACGCCGGCCTGCACGTCGACCGCGCGGAAGGTGAGGCCGCGGGCGCCCTCGCGGGCGAGGACCTCGATGGCGGCGTCGGCGAGGGCGGTGCGGCGGGCGGGGTTCTGGACCATGGGTCGATTCTCTCTCGCGGGGTTTTCGGGGGCCGGGGCGCCCGGGTCCGAAAGCACCTCGGCAACCACTACAGCTGGAGCACTATAGTCGGAGTGGTTAGGCGGCGGGCCGCACAGCCCGCGCCACTTCCCGACCCCAAAGGACCTGCATGCGCAAGCTCACCTACTTCATCGGCACCACCATCGACGGCTTCATCGCCGGCCCGGACGACAGCTTCGACTTCTTCGCGCCGTTCCTCACCGAGGACTACACCTCGACGCTCTTCGCCGAGTGCCCGGAGACCATCCCCACCCCCGGCCGCGCGGCGTTCGGCATCGCGGAGGCACCCAACAAGCGCTTCGACACCGTCGTCATGGGCCGCGGCACCTACGCACCGGGGCTGGCCGTGGGCCTCACCAGCCCCTACGCCCACCTGCGGCAGATCGTGGTCTCCCGCACCCTCGGTACCAGCCCGGACCCGGCGGTGGAGGTCGCCGCGGAGGACCCGGTGGCCCTCGTCCGCCGGCTGAAGCAGCAGGACGGGCTCGGCATCTGGCTCTGCGGCGGCGCCGACCTGGCCGGCCAGTTGCTGCCCGAGATCGACGAGTTGATCATCAAGCAGTACCCGGTGGTGGTCGGATCGGGCATCCCGCTGTTCCGCGCGGAGTTCGGGCCCCGCGCCTTCACGCTCACCGACAGCCGCGTCTTCGAGCGCGGCAACGTCGTCCTCACCTACGCGCGGACCGCCCCGGACGCCGCCTGACGCCCACCGCCCGGCGGACGCGCGGGGCACGGGACGCGGGGCACGGGACGCGGGGCACGGGACGCGGGGCACGGGACGCACGAGGCAAGAGGCGCTATCGCGGCGCGGGCGCGAGGACGTACCGTGGGCGCTCCCCCAGCCGAGAGGTCGAACCCGTGCCCGAGGAGGCCCTGCCGTTCTTCGTCTACGGCACCCTGCGCAGCGGCGGCCGCAACCACGCCGCCCACCTGGCCGGACGCTGCGCCGACATCCGCCCGGCCGTGCTGGACGGCGCCACACTGCACGACGGCCCCGGGTACCCGTACGCGGTGCCGGACGCGACGCCCGGGCGCCGGATCGTGGGCGAGCTGATCACCGTACGGCCCGGCGCGTACGCCGGAGCGCTCGCGGCGCTGGACCGGCTGGAGGACTGCCGGGCGGACGAGACGGGCCTGTACGTACGGCGGCGGCTGCCGGTGCGGACGGCGGCGGGCGAGCTGCGGGAGGCCTGGGTGTACTTCGCCGGGCCCGTCGTCGAGAGCCGACTGCGGGAACGGCCCGAGGTGATCGACTCGGGGGACTGGGCGGACCGGTAGCGGGGGACGGGCGGGATACGGGCGGCCGGATACCGCCAGGTAGGCTGCCCCGATAGCTATTTTTTCTACTCACGGCGCCCGCCGAACGACAGGAGCCACCCGGTGCCCGAGCTGCCACCCCCGATCACCGTCGTCGGGATCGGGGCCGACGGCTGGCCCGGCCTCTCCACCGCCGGCCGGGCCGCCCTGCGGGCAGCCGAGGTGGTCGTCGGCGGCCCCCGGCAGCTGGACCTCCTCCCCCGCGACGAGGTCGCCGCCCAGCGCGTCCCGTGGCCGTCCCCGCTGCGCCCGGCCGTTCCCGGGCTGTTCGCCGCGCACACGGACCGCCGGGTCGCCGTCCTGGCCAGCGGCGACCCGATGTTCTACGGCATCGGCCGCACCCTCGCCGAGACGGTCGGCGCCGAGCGGCTGCGCGTCCTGCCGCACCCCTCCTCCGTCTCCCACGCCTGCGCCCGACTCGGCTGGCCGCTGGAGTCCACCGAGGTGGTCAGCCTGGTCGGCCGCCCGCTGGACACCCTCGCCCTGGCCCTGAACCCCGGCCGCCGCCTGCTCGTGCTGAGCGCCGACGCCGCGACCCCGGCCGCCGTCGCCGCACTGCTCACCACGCGCGGCTACGGCGCCGCCCGCCTGCGCGTGCTCGAACAGCTCGGCGGCCCGGCCGAACGCCGGCTCGACGGCACCGCCGACGGCTGGCCGCACCCGCCCGGCGACCCGCTGAACGTCATCGCGGTCGACCTCGGCGACGGCCCCCGCAACCCGCTCGTCCCCGGCCTGCCCGACGCCGCCTACGAGAGCGACGGCCAGCTCACCAAGCGGCACGTGCGCGCCGCCACCCTCGCCGCCCTCGCCCCCTCCCCCGGCGAACTGCTCTGGGACGTCGGCGGCGGCTCCGGCTCGATCGCCGTCGAGTGGCTGCGCGCGCACCGCGACTGCCAGGCCGTCAGCATCGAACGCGACCCGGTGCGGGCCGAACGGATCGCCCGCAACGCCGCCGCCCTGGGCGTGCCACGGCTGCGCGTGGTGACCGGCCCGGCCCCCGCCGCGCTCGCCGAACTCCCCGCCCCCGACGCGGTGTTCATCGGCGGCGGCCTCACCGCGACCGGCCTGCTGGACAGTTGCTGGGCCGCCCTGCGGCCGGGCGGCCGGCTGGTCGCCAACACCGTGACGCTGGAATCCGAGGCGCTGCTCACCGAGTGGTACCGGCGCCACGGCGGGGAGCTCGTCAAGCTCGCCGTCGCGCACGCCGTCCCGGTGGGCGGCTTCACCGGGTGGCGGCAGGCCATGCCGGTCACCCAGTGGTCCGCCGTCAAGCCCAACACCCCTCAGGAGAACGCGTCGTGACCGTCTACTTCATCGGAGCCGGCCCCGGCGCCGCCGACCTGATCACCCTGCGCGGCCAGCGCCTCCTGGCCCGCGCCGAGGTCTGCCTGTACGCCGGCAGCCTGGTGCCGCGCGAACTGCTCGACGAGTGCCCGCCCGGCGCCCGCCTCGTCGACACCGCTCAGCTCAACCTGGACCAGATCATCGCCGAGCTGGTCCGCGCGCACGAGGCCGGACAGGACGTGGCCCGGCTGCACTCCGGCGACCCGTCCGTCTTCTCCGCCGTCGCCGAGCAGATGCGCCGCCTCGACGCGGCCGGCGTGCCGTACGAGATCGTCCCCGGCGTGCCCGCCTTCGCCGCCGCCGCGGCCGCGCTCAAGCGGGAGTTGACCGTCCCGACCGTCGGCCAGACCGTCATCCTCACCCGGATCGCCAAGCGCGCCACCCCGATGCCCGAGGGCGAGGACCTGGCCACCCTCGGCCGCAGCGGCGCCCTGCTGGTGCTGCACCTGGCCGCCGGATACGTGGACGACGTCGTCGAGCAGCTGCTCCCGCACTACGGCGCCGACTGCCCGGCCGCCGTCGTCGCGATGGCCAGCCGGCCGGACGAGCTGGTGCTGCGCGGCACCCTCGCCGACATCGCCGAACAGGTCAAGGCCTCGGGCGTGGTCCGCACCGCCGTCATCCTGGTCGGCCGGACCCTGGCCGCCGAGCAGTTCCGCGACAGCCACCTCTACTCGGCGGAGCGCGAACGCCCGCACGAGCCCTGCGGGGCGTGAACCCCATGACCCGGCACGTCCTGATCCTCGGCGGCACGACGGAGGGGCGGGCGCTGGCCGCCGCACTCGTCGAGCTGCCGTCCCTGCGGGTCACCAGTTCGCTGGCCGGCCGGGTCGCCCAACCCCGGCTGCCCGCCGGAGAGGTGAGGATCGGCGGCTTCGGCGGCCCGGACGGGCTGGCCGACTGGCTGCGCGGCGAACGGGTGGACGCGGTCATCGACGCCACCCACCCGTTCGCCGCCGGGATGTCCCGCAACGCCGCCCTCGCGGCGGCCGCCGCCGACGTGCCGCTGCTGGCGCTGCGGCGGCCCGGCTGGGCGCCCGTCGCCGGGGACCGCTGGCACCACGCACCCTCGCTCGCCGCGGCCGCCGAACTCCTGCCCGGCCTCGGGCGACGGGTCTTCCTCACCACCGGGCGACAGGGCATCGCCACCTTCGCCCACCTCGACCACCTGCACTTCCTCGCCCGCTCGGTCGACCCGCCCGAGCCGCCGCTGCCGTCCACGCTCGAAGTCCTGCTGGACCGGGGGCCGTTCACGCTCGACGGCGAACGGGCGCTGCTGCGCGAGCACCGGATCGACGTCGTGGTCACCAAGGACAGCGGCGGCGCCGCGACCGCGCCCAAACTCACCGCCGCGCGCGAACTCGGGCTCCCGGTGGTCGTCGTGGAACGCCCGCCGCTGCCCGACGGCGTACCGGCGGCCTCGGACGTACCGGGCGCGGTGCGGTGGTTGCAGCACCTGCGCTAGGACGGCCGGCCGGATCGGGTCGGGTCGGGTCGGGTCGGCCGAATGTCGACGCCGACACCGCCGACCCGGACGAAGCCTTCGCGACCTGGCGCCGCGAGTGCGACCACGTCCGTCAACTCGTCGCCGCCGCCGAGTCGTTGGAAGTCCTGGGGCACTACGGCGAGGAGGTGCGACTAGCCCGAAATGGCCGACCGGCCGCAACGCGTGCGGCCGGTCGGCCATCTGATCGTGCTTCAGATCCGGATCGGATCAGATGTCGCGGAAGGTCTCGATCTGCGCGCCGATGGAGTTGAGGCGCTCGGCGAGGTCCTCGTAGCCGCGGTTGATGACGTAGACGTTGCGCAGGACGGAGGTGCCCTGGGCGGCGAGCATCGCGAGGAGGATGACGACCGCGGGGCGCAGAGCCGGCGGGCACATCATCTCGGCGGCGCGCCAGCGGGTGGGGCCCTGGACCAGGACGCGGTGCGGGTCGAGGAGCTTGACGTCGGCGCCGAGGCGGGTCAGCTCGGTGAGGTAGATCGCACGGTTGTCGTAGACCCAGTCGTGGATCATCGTGGTGCCGTGGGCGGCCGCGGCGATGGCCGCGAAGAACGGCACGTTGTCGATGTTGATACCGGGGAACGGCATCGGGTGGATGGTGTCGATCGGCGCGGTCAGCTTGGACGGGCGCACGGTGAGGTCGACCAGGCGGGTGTAGCCGTTGTGGGCCCGGTACTCGGGGGTCCGGTCGTAGTCGAGGCCCATCCCCTCCAGCACCGCGAGTTCGATCTCCAGGAACTCGATCGGCACCCGGCGGATCGTCAGCTCGGAGGAGGTGACGACGGCGGCGGCGAGCAGGCTCATCGCCTCCACCGGGTCCTCGGCCGGGGTGTAGTCGACGTCGCAGGTGATCTCCGGGACGCCGTGGACGGTGAGGGTGGTGGTGCCGACGCCCTCGATCCGTACGCCCAGCTTCTCCAGGAAGAAGCACAGGTCCTGGACCATGTAGTTGGGCGAGGCGTTGCGGATGACACTGACGCCGTCGTGCCGGGCGGCGGCCAGCAGGGCGTTCTCGGTGACGGTGTCCCCGCGCTCGGTCAGCACGATCGGACGGTCCAGCGGGGTGCCCGGCTCGACCGAGGCGTGGTAGGCGCCGCCGGTGGTGGCGACCTCCAACCCGAAGCGGCGCAGCGCGGTCAGGTGCGGCTCGACGGTGCGGGTGCCGAGGTCGCAGCCGCCCGCGTACGGGATGGCGAAGCGGCTGGCGCGGTGCATCAGCGGGCCGAGGAACATCAGCACGCTGCGGGTGCGGCGGGCCGCCTCGACGTCCATCGCCGCGAGGTCGAGCTCGGCGGGCGGGGTGAGTTCGAGGTCGCGGCCGTCGTTGGTCCAGCGGCTCTTGACGCCGATGCTGGTGAGCACCTCGAGGATGCGGTAGACCTCTTCGATCCGGGCGACGCTGCGCAGCGTGGTGCGTCCGGTGGTCAGCAGCGAGGCGCAGAGGATCGCGACGCAGGCGTTCTTGCTGCTGCGGACGTCGATGGCGCCGGAGAGTCGGGTGCCGCCGGCGACCCGCAGGTGCATCGGGCCGGAGTAGCCGAGGGAGACGATCTCGCTGTCGAGGGCTTCGCCGATGCGCGCGATCATCTCAAGGCTGACGTTCTGCTTGCCCTGCTCGATGCGGTTGACCGCGCTCTGGCTGGTGCCGAGGGCCTCGCCGAGCTGCGCCTGGGACCAGCCGCGGTGCTGGCGGGCGGTACGGATGAGGGTGCCGATACGGGTGAGGTAGTCGCCTGTCACTCGCCAGACCATATCTCATGGTTGAGATGGCGACAGAATCAGGGGTAGGCGTGACACTCCTTTTGTCCGTTTCTCGCCCCGTATGAACGTCAGATCTTCACATCACCAGGCGGTATTGCCGTGGAACTGTGAGAGTGTCACGGCCCGAGCGGCTCCACCCGGCCGACGACGGTGCCCGCGCGGTCGATGCAGATGACGTCCACCGCCACCGGCGAGCCGACCAGCACGCCGAGCGCCGTCGCCCGCGCCGCCTCGGCGACCAGATCGCCCAGCGGCACCCCGGCCGCCCGGCACAACTGCACCGCCTCCAACCCGGTGTTGGCGGCGGCCACCGCCTCGGCCAGCGCCCCGTCGGCCCCGCCCCGCCGCGCCAGTTCGGCCAGGTACCCCTTGTCCACCTGGGAGCGCGCCGAATGCAGGTCGAGGTGGCCGGCGGCGAGCTTGGACAGCTTGGCGAAGCCGCCCGCGATCGTCAGCCGGGGCACCGGGTGGCGCTTGAGGTACTTGAGGACGGCGCCCGCGAAGTCGCCCATGTCGAGCAGTGCGTCCTCGGGCAGTCCGTGCACGGCGACGGCGACCTTCTCGGAGGTCGAGCCGGTACAGCCGGCCACGTGGGTGCGGCCCGCCGCCCGGGCCACGTCCACGCCGCGGCGGATGGAGTCGATCCAGGCGGAGCAGGAGTAGGGGACGACGATGCCGGTGGTCCCGAGGATGGACAGGCCCCCGAGGATGCCCAGCCGTGGATTCCAGGTGGAACGGGCGATCTCCTCGCCGTGGTCCACGGAGATCTCGACCACCACGTCCCCGCTGCCGCCGTGCGCGGCGGCCACCTCCGCCACGGCGTCGCGGATCATCTGCCGGGGCACCGGGTTGATCGCGGGCTCGCCGACGGGCAGCGGCAGGCCCGCCTTGGTGACCGTCCCCACCCCCGGGCCGGCCCGGAACACCACGCCGGCGCCGGGCTCGCCGGCCCGCACCGTCGAGCGGATCAGCGCGCCGTGGGTGACGTCGGGATCGTCGCCGGCGTCCTTGACCACGGCGGCCATGGCGCTCGCCGGCCCGGGCGGGACGGCGGCTCGGCCCCCGGCCGCGAGGACCCCAGCCCTGGCTGTCAATTCCTCGGCGGCGAGAGCGAAGGCCGGCTGCTGGCCCTTGGGAAGGGTGATGGTCACCGGGTCCGGGAACTCACCGGTGAGCAGCGCGGTGTAGGCGGCCTTGGTGGCGGCGGTGGCGCAGGCGCCCGTGGTCCAGCCGTGCCGCAGGCCGCTGCTCTTCAGCTGGCCGGCCCGGCCCCCGGCTTCGACTCCAGCCTTGGCCGCCGCTTCGGCCCCAACTTCGACCCCCGCCTCGGCTCCCGCTTCGGCTCCCGCTTTGGCCACCTGCGTCTCGCTTCCGGCTCCGTTGAGGTGCGGCCGCACCGGCCGTCGGTACCGATTTTCCCCCATTCGCCTGGCCGCGCCCCGACCGGGGGCGGTGGAGCGGGGCCCCGCGGCCCGGTGTCCGAGTCGGGGAGCGGCCGCTGCCCCGCGTTCCCGAAGAGTTCTCCGCACGGGCCTCGCACCCCGCTCCTACCAGTGAGTAATCTGGCGGTCCGCCAGAGGGCGGGTTCATGACACGGGGTCCGGTGGCCGGGTTGTCCGGCCGGGCCATCAGCATGTGGGGGTTTTTGTGGCAGGGATGAGTCGGCGTACGTTCCTCACCGGTACGTCGGTGGCCGCCGCCTGGTCGGCCTTGTCGCTGGGCGGCGGGCAGTTCGCCTCGGCGGCGGAGCGCGAGCGCGCACTGACGGCCACCGCCGCGCGGGCGGTCAGGACGACGGGCACCACGCTCGACCAGGTGGCCACGCCCGTCGGCACCGGCGGGTACAAGCGGCTGACGGCCGGGCCGGGCTGGCCGCTGGTGGTGCGCGGCGACCTGGCGGCGCCGGGCACCGGGCGGGACGACCGACGGACCGGGCTGGCCAGCTTCGTCCAGTTCAGCGACCTGCACCTGGTGGACACCGAGTCCCCGGTGCGATTCGAGTACCTGGCCCGGTTCACCGGCAGCGCGTACCGGCCGCAGGAGGCCCTGAACGCCCGCGGCGTCTCGGCCCTCGTCGAGCGGGTCAACGCGCTCGACGGCGGCCCTTACACCGGGATGCCGTTCAGCATGGTGATGGCCACCGGCGACAACACCGACAACCACGAGCAGGCCGAACTCGACTGGTACCTCACCGTCATGGGCGGCGGCCGGCTCGCCCAGAACACCGGTGACCCGAACCGCTACGAAGGCGTGCAGAACTCGGGCAACGCCGCCTACTGGAACCCCGAACTCGCCTACAACGACGGCTACAAGGCGAAGGGCTTCCCGCAGATACCGGGCTTCCTGGACGCCGCCGGCCGGCCGTTCGACGCGCCGGGCCTGCGTACGCCCTGGTACACGACGGTCGGCAACCACGATGACAGCCTTGAGGGTTCACTGCCGGACCTCGGACTGCTGAACGACCTCTACACCGGCCAGTACAAGCTGGAGGGCTGCAACGACGCGGACGCGGCCCGGCTGATGGACTCGCTGCGCCGCGACCCGGCCGGCGCCGCGCTCCTGCTCGCGAAGCTGCTCGCGAGCGGCGACGCGGTGCGCCGGATCACCCCGGACGAGCGCCGACGGCCGTTCACGCTCAAGGAGTTCGCCAAGGCCCACCTGAACCCGGCGCACACCGGCGCCGGCCCGTACGGGCACGGTTTCACCTCGGACATGGTGGGCAGCGGCAAGCTCTACTACACCTTCCGCATCTCGGAGAAGGTGCTCGGCATCAGCCTGGACACCACCAACCAGGCCGGATTCGCGGACGGTTCACTGGGCACCGCGCAACTGCGTTGGCTGGAGCAGCAGTTGAAGGCGCACAGCGGGCACTGGTACGACACCGACGGACGCAAAGTGACGGGCGGCAGCACGGACGAGGTGATCCTCCTGTTCAGCCACCACACGAGCACCACCATGGGCAACCTGCTGCCCGACCCGCGCAACATCTTCGAGAAGCGGCACGACGGCAACGAGCTGGTGGCGCTGCTCCAGCGCTACCCGAACGTGATCGCGTGGGTGAACGGCCACACCCACATGAACAAGGTCACGGCGCACGGCCACGCGGTGCCGGAGCGGGCGCTCTGGGAGATCAACACCGCCTCGCACATCGACTACCCGCAGCACGGGCGCATCATCGAGATCGCGGACAACGGGGACGGCACGCTCTCCCTGTTCACGACGCTGATCGAGTCCTCCGCACCGTACGGCACGGACTTCGGCAGCACCTCGGACGCCAACCTCGCCGCGCTGTACCGCGAGCTGTCGTACAACGACCCGAACGGCCGGCCGGCGGCGCTGCTGGGCGCGGGCGAGGACCACAACACGGAGCTGGTGATCGCCAAGCCGACCCGCTGACGGCGAGGCGGGGGCTCCGGGCGGCGAACAAGTAACAGAAAACAGATGACAGCTAACAGATGATGAAATCTGTTAGCTGTCATCTGTTTTCTGTCAGTCGTCGCCCGCTACTCCTCCGGGTACCGCCGCGGCGTCCAGACGACCTTCACGCCGCCGCCCCGCTCGACCGCCTGGGTCTGCGAGGAGCCGATCAGCAGGATCGTCCGCATGTCGACCAGTGCCGGATCCAGCTCGCCCAACCGGACGATCCGCACGCGCTCGGTCGGTCCGCCGACGTCACGCGCCATCACCACCGGCGTCTCGGGCGCGCGGTACTCCAGCAGCAGGTCCCGGGCGAGGGCGACCTGCGTGGTGCGCGACTTCGAGCCCGGGTTGTAGAGCGCGAGCACCAGGTCCGCCTCGGCCGCCGCGCGCAACCTGCGGGCCACCACGTCCCAGGGCTTGAGCCGGTCCGACAGCGACACCACCGCGTAGTCGTGCCCGAGCGGGGCGCCGGCCCGGGAGGCGGCCGCGTGCGCCGCGGTCATCCCCGGGACGATCCGCACCGGGACGTCCCGGTAGGCCTCCTCGCAGGCGACCTCCAGGACGGCGGTGGCCATCGCGAAGACGCCCGGGTCACCCGAGGACACCACCGCGACCTTGTGCCCGCGCCGGGCCAGTTCGAGGGCGTACTCGGCGCGCTCCGACTCCACCTTGTTGTCCGAGCCGTGCCGCCGCTGCCCCGGCCGCTCGGGCACCCGGTCCAGGTAGGTGGTGTAGCCGACCAGGTCGGTCGCCTCGGCCAGGACGCCGCGCGCCTCGGGGGTGAGCCAGAGCGGCCCGGCCGGACCGGTGCCGATGACGGCCACCGCACCCGCGCCGTCCGTCCGCCGCTCCACCGGCTCCAGCGCCGCGACCTTGCTCGGCAGCACCGCCACCGAGAAGTACGGGACGGTCTCGCCCTCGACCTCCGCGAGCGGCAGGATGCGCTCCCCGTCCATGAACGCACGCTCGACGTACTGCGCGTCGTCGAGCCGGCCGGCCCGCTCCAGCGCCCGCCGGACGGCCGGGAAGGTGCGCCCCAGCTTCATGATCACGGCGGAGTCGGCGGCGGCGATCCGTGCCGTCAGCTCCTCCTCGGGCAGCGTGCCCGGGATGACGGTGAGCGTCTCCTCGGCCTCGGTCAGCGGCTGGCCGAGCCGGGCGGCCGCGGCGCTGACGGAGGTCACGCCCGGCACCACCTCGGTCGGGTAGCGGTGCGCGAGCCGCTTGTGCATGTGCTGGTACGAGCCGTAGAACAGCGGGTCGCCCTCGGCGAGGACCACGACGTCGCGACCGGCGTCCAGGTGGGCGGCCAGCCGGGCGGCGGCCTCCTCGTAGAAGTCGTCCAGCGCGCCCCGGTAGCCGCCCGGGTGGTCGGTGGTCTCGACCGTGATCGGGTAGACCAGCTTCTCCTCGATCTGACCACCAGTCAGATAGCGTTCGGCGATCGAGCGCGCGATGGACCGGCCGTGCCGGGCGCTGTGATAGGCCACCACATCGGCCTTGCCGATGAGTTCGGCCGCCCGGACGGTCACCAGCGACGGGTCGCCGGGGCCGAGCCCGACCCCGTAGAGCCGGCCGACACCAGAGATCTGACGATCCGTCACTCTTCTTCGCTCGCAATCGCGTTGACGGCGGCGGCGGCGATCGCGCTGCCGCCGCGCCGGCCGCGCACCACCAGATGCTCCAGGCCGGACGGGTGCTCGGCCAGGGCCTGCTTGGACTCGGCGGCGCCGATGAAGCCGACCGGGACACCGATCACCGCGGCCGGGCGCGGCGCGCCGGCCTCGATCATCTCCAGCAGCCGGAACAGCGAGGTCGGCGCGTTGCCGACGGCCACCACCGCGCCTTCCAGCCGGGGCAGCCACAGTTCCATGGCGGCGGCGCTGCGGGTGTTGCCCATCTTCCGGGCGAGCTCCGGCACGGACGGGTCGGTGAGGGTGCACACGACCTCGTTGTCGGCGGGCAGCCGCTTGCGGGTGACGCCGCTCGCCACCATGTTCACGTCGCACAGGATCGGCGCCCCGGCCCGCAGCGCCGCGCGCGCGGAGGCGACCACGCCCGGTGAGTACACCAGGTCCTCGACCAGGTCGACCATCCCGCAGGCGTGGATCATCCGCACCGCGACCTGGGAGACGTCCGCCGGGAGGGCGGCCAGGTCGGCCTCCGCACGGATGGTGGCAAAGGACTGGCGGTAGATGGACGCGCCGTCCTTCTCGTACTCGATCACTTCGTGGTCCTCCTGGCCTCGGCGACCGCCTCGGCCATCTCCTCGTTCGTCACGTCCACGGCCGGCCCGGCGGCCGCCGGACCGTTCACCGTCACCCGGTAGCCCTGCCCGGTGGCGAGCACGTCCACCCACCGCCCGGCCGGATGACCGCAGCGTCGTTCACACCCCGACCAGTGCACCGGGAGACCGGCGGTCGGGAGGCCGGCCATCGGAAGGCCCGCGGTCGGAAGGCCGGTAGCCGGAAAGCCGGTAACCGGAAGGCCGGTAGCCGGAAGGCCGGTAGCCGGAAGGCCGCCGACCGGCGGGCTCCCGGTGGCGGCCGCCGCATCGAGCGCCCGCGCCGCGTCGGCGCGGACGTCGGCCCGCGACTTGGCGCACCCCGGCAGTCCGGTGCAGGCGGTGGCCCGCTCCCAGGGCGAGCCGGGCGCGGTCCGGAACCCGGCCGCCGCCAGCGCGGGCAGCCGGTCGGCCGGCGCCCCCGGCAGCACCGCGCCGCGCCAGGGCGTCAGCCGGATCTCCCCGGCGCAGGCGCCCGCGAGTTCCCGCCACTGCGCGGCGCCGGCCCGGCCGAAGCGCATGCCCACCGACAGCCCGCCCGCCACCTCGGGGAACGAGCCGGCCGTGCGGACCACGCCGACCGCGGGCGCGGCCCCGGCGAGGGCGGGCACCGGCACGGGCCCGGCCGGCAGCAGCTCGGGGACCTCGCGCAGGTGCCAGGCCTTGCGCCCGCTCTCGCGCAGCACGTCCAGGAAGGTCCGGGCCGCGTCGAGCACGGCCGCCACCTCCTGCCCCGCCGGCACCGGACGCCCGTGGGCGGCCCGTCCGAGGCGCAGCAGCGCCGACCCGTCCGGGCCTGCGATCAATGTCACATCGGCGTCGAACGCGGCGACGTCGCCCCGCCCGTCGTCCAGCGCGAACAGGAACTTGCCGGAGAGCCCGGCTGCCCAGTCGCTCGCGCACAGCCGCGCGTCCAGCTCCCGCACCCAGGCCTGCACGTCGGCGAAGCCGTGTCCGTCGAGCCCGGCGAGCGGGGAGGCCACGATGTTGCGGACCCGTTCGTGCGTGTCCGAGGGCAGCAGGCCGACGGCGCGCAGCCGTTCGGCGAGTTCGGCCCCGCAGTGCGAAGCCAGGCCGCGGAGTTGGACGTTGCCGCGGGAGGTGGTCTCCAGTTCGCCGTCGCCGAGCGCCTCGGCGGCGTCGGCCAGCGCCAGCGCCTGACGGACCGTCAGCAGACCGCCGGGCAGCCGGACCCGGGCCAGGGCGCCGTCGTCGGCCGGGTGTAGACGAAGGGCCCCTGGGCAGGCGTCCGCGCGCCCCCGGTCGGGCACCGCGGCGCCCGGCGCGGTGGCGTCGGGTGTCGGTGGCATGGCCGCGAGCATACAGATGATCCGATCGGTTGCCTTTGTCCGTCGCCTCACACCCCGGGCGCTCCGGGCGGCCTCCCCGGGATCGCCCTCCCCCAGGTCAGCCGCACCCCGTACGATGCTGGCGGACGGTCCCCGCGGACCGTCCGCACGCCAGCGACGGCGCAGGGGAGGAAACCGGTGCAAGCCCGGTGCGGTCCCGCCACTGTGACCGCGGTTCACCGGGAGACCGGACGGCCGCGGGAGCCAGGAACTCCTGCCGTCCTCCACCGGCCCGGGGCGCGGACCCCGAGGAAGGCTCGAAGAGCAATGCGCTGCCGCATGCCCGCGCCCGGGTCCCCGGGCGCCTCACGCCCGCCCGACTCCGGGCGCTTCGCCGACGTCTCGGCGCTCCTTCGGTCGCCGGTCACGCGCCGTCGCTCGCTTTCGTCCGCCGCATGCCACGCGCCTTCGTCCGTCGCATGCCACGCGCTTTCGTCCGCCGCTCGTCACTCGTCACTTTCCACGCCGGCGCGCCCTTCGGCTCGGGGCGGCTCCGAGGCCGGGAGGGCCTTCGCATGATCCTGCTGCTGTCGACGTCCGACACCGACCTGCTCAGTGCCCGCGCCGCCGAGGGCCCGGTCCGCTACCGGCTCGGCAACCCGGCCCGGCTCACCCCCGAGGACCTGCCCGCGCTGCTGGAGGGCACCGACCTCGTCGTGGTCCGCCTGCTCGGCGGTCGCCGCGCCTGGCAGGAGGGCCTGGACACGCTGTTGGCCGGCCCCCGCCCGGTGATCGTGCTGACCGGTGAACAGGCCCCCGACGCCCAGCTGATGGAGCTGTCCACCGTCCCGGCCGGCATCGCCGCCGAGGCGCACGCCTACCTCGCGCACGGCGGCGCCGCCAACCTCGCCGAGCTGGCCGCCTTCCTCTCCGACACCGTGCTGCTGACCGGCCACGGCTTCGCCCCGCCCGCCTCCGCCCCGGCCTGGGGGCCGCTGGAGCGCGAAGCCCGTACGCAGGACGGCCCGACGGTCGCGGTGCTCTACTACCGCGCCCACCACATGAGCGGCAACACCGCCTTCGTCGAGACGCTCTGCCAGGCGATCGAGGACCAGGGTGCGCAGGCCAGGGCCTACTACTGCGCCTCGCTGCGCGGCGCCGAGCCCGAGCTGCTGGCCGCGCTCGGCGAGGCCGACACGCTCGTCACCACCGTGCTCGCCGCCGGCGGCACCCGCCCGGCCGACGCGCAGGCCGGCGGCGACGAGGAGGCCTGGGACGCGGGCGCGCTCGCCGCCCTGGACCGGCCGATCCTCCAGGCGCTCTGCCTCACCTGGTCGCGCGCCCAGTGGGAGGCCAGCGACGACGGCCTGTCCCCGCTGGACACCGCCACCCAGATCGCGGTGCCGGAGTTCGACGGCCGGCTGATCAGCGTCCCGTTCTCCTTCAAGGAGCTGGACGAGGACGGCCTCACCGTCTACGCCGCCGACCCGGAGCGCGCCGCCCGGGTGGCCGGCACCGCCGTCAAGCACGCCCGACTGCGGCACATCCCGGCCGCCGAACGCCGCCTGGCGCTCGTGCTGTCCGCCTACCCGACCAAGCACGCCCGAGTCGGCAACGCCGTCGGCCTGGACACCCCGGCCAGCGCGATCCGCCTGCTGAACCGGCTGCGCGCGGAGGGCATGGACCTGGGTTCGGACCTCCCCGGGCTGGACGGAACGAACGGGGACGGCCACGACGGCTCCCGCGACGCCTCGTCCGACGGCTCCCACGACGCGTCCCAGGACTCCTCCCTCGACGCCTCCCACGAGGGCGACGCCCTGATCCACGCCCTGATCGCGGCCGGCGGCTACGACCAGGACTGGCTCACCGAGGACCAGCTGGCCCGCAACCCGGTGCGCATCCCCGCCGCCGACTACCGCCGCTGGTACGCCACGCTCCCCCAAGGACTGCGCGAGCACGTCGAGGAGCACTGGGGCCCGGCCCCCGGCGAGCTGTACGTCGACCGCTCGCAGAACCCGGACGGCGACATCGTGCTGGCCGCGATCCGCTCCGGGAACCTGCTCGTCCTGATCCAGCCGCCGCGCGGCTTCGGCGAGAACCCCGTCGCCATCTACCACGACCCCGACCTGCCGCCGAGCCACCACTACCTGGCCGCCTACCGCTGGATCGAGGCCGCGCAGGCCGACGGCGGCTTCGGCGCGCACGCCGTCATCCACCTCGGCAAGCACGGCAACCTGGAGTGGCTGCCCGGCAAGACCGCCGCGCTGTCCGCCGAGTGCGGTCCGGACGCCGTCCTGGGCGATCTGCCGCTGATCTACCCGTTCCTGGTCAACGACCCGGGCGAGGGCACCCAGGCCAAGCGCCGCGCCCACGCCACCCTGGTCGACCACCTCGTCCCGCCGATGGCCCGCGCCGACTCCTACGGCGACATCGCCCGCCTGGAGCAGCTGCTGGACGAGCACTCCAACATCGCCGCGATGGACCCGGCCAAGCTGCCCGCGATCCGCGCGCAGATCTGGACCCTCATCCAGGCCGCCAAGCTGGACCACGACCTCGGCCTGGACGAGCGCCCCGAGGACGACGGCTTCGACGACTTCCTGCTGCACGTCGACGGCTGGCTGTGCGAGATCAAGGACGCCCAGATCCGCGACGGCCTGCACGTCCTCGGACAGGCGCCGGCCGGCACCGACCGGGTCAACATCGTGCTCGCCATCCTGCGCGCCCGCCAGATCTGGGGCGGCGTCAGCGCGCTGCCGGGCCTGCGCGAGGCGCTCGGGCTGGACGAGGCCGCGCTCACCCTCGGGGCCACCGACGCCGCCGAGGCCCAGGCCCGCGCCCTGGTCGAGGCCATGGAGGCACAGGACTGGGCGGTCGAGGCGGTGGAGAAGGTCGCCGCCGGGCTGCCGGAGGCCGTCCACGACGTGCTGACCTTCGCCGCCACCCAGGTGGTGCCGCGGCTGGCCGCCACCACCGACGAGCTGGACGCCGTGCTGCACGCGCTGCGCGGCGGCTTCGTCCCGGCCGGGCCGTCCGGCTCGCCGCTGCGCGGCCTGGTCAACGTGCTGCCGACCGGCCGCAACTTCTACTCCGTCGACCCGAAGGCCGTCCCGAGCAAGCTCGCCTGGGAGACCGGCCAGGCGCTCGCCGCCTCGCTGGTCGAGCGGTACACCGCCGACAACGACGGCGCCTACCCGCCCTCGGTCGGGCTGTCGCTGTGGGGCACCAGCGCGATGCGCACCGCCGGCGACGACATCGCCGAGGCCTTCGCCCTGCTCGGCGTCCGCCCGGTCTGGGACGACGCCTCGCGCCGGGTCACCGGCCTGGAGCCGATCGCCCTCGCCGAGCTGGGCCGCCCGCGCATCGACGTGACGCTGCGCATCTCCGGCTTCTTCCGCGACGCCTTCCCGCACGTGGTCGCCCTGCTGGACGACGCGGTGCGCCTGGCCGCCGCCCAGGAGGAGCCCGCGGAGCAGAACTTCGTGCGCGCCCACGTCCAGGCCGACCTCGCGGTGCACGGCGACGAGCGCAAGGCCACCGTCCGCGTCTTCGGCTCCCGCCCGGGCACCTACGGCGCGGGCCTGCTCCAGCTGATCGACAGCCGGGACTGGCGCACCGACGCCGACCTGGCCGAGGTGTACACGGTCTGGGGCGGCTACGCCTACGGGCGCGGACTGGACGGGCGGCCGGCCCGCGAGGAGATGGAGACCGCGTACAAGCGGATCACCGTCGCCGCGAAGAACACCGACACCCGCGAGCACGACATCGCCGACTCGGACGACTACTTCCAGTACCACGGCGGCATGGTGGCCACCGTCCGGGCGCTCACCGGCAAGGCGCCGACCGCCTACATCGGCGACTCGACCCGCCCGGAGACCGTCCGCACCCGGACGCTGACCGAGGAGGCCGCCCGCGTCTTCCGCGCCCGGGTGGTCAACCCGCGCTGGATCGAGGCGATGCGCCGGCACGGGTACAAGGGCGCGTTCGAGATGGCCGCGACGGTCGACTACCTGTTCGGCTACGACGCCACGACGGGCGTGGTCGCGGACTGGATGTACGAGAAGCTCACCCAGGAGTACGTGCTCGACCCGGTCAACCGGGAGTTCCTGACCGGCGCCAACCCGTGGGCGCTGCACGGGATCAGCGAGCGGCTGCTGGAGGCGGCCAGCCGCGGGCTCTGGGAGCAGCCCGACCCGGAGCTGATCGCGCAGTTGCAGGCCGCGTTCCTGGAGACCGAGGGGGACCTGGAGGGCGACGAGGGCTGAGTCACGGGGGTGGCCACCAGTGTTCCCGTAGTCCATTCGGGTGACAGGGACACTGGTGGCGCAGTCCGTCCGAGCGGACAATACGGGGCATGCCCCGCCGCCTCGCCCTCACCAGCCCCGCCCGGCGCACGCCGCACCGAGAGCACTCCGAGCGCCGCGAGCACCCTGAGCACTCCTCGCATCCCGAGCACTCCTCGTATCCCGGGCACCCCCGGCGCCCCGAGCCTCCCGGGCACTCCGAACACGGCGGGCAGCCCGGACACGGCGGGCACCCGCAGGCGCGCCCGCACCGCTACCGCGCGCGGTTCGGCGCCCTGGCGGCCGGGGCGGTACCGGTGCTCGCCTTCCCGGCGCCGGGGCAGGCCTGGCTGGCGTGGGTCGCGCTCGTCCCCGGGATGCTGCTGATGCAGCGCGCGCCCGGCGGGCGGGAGGCGGCGGTGCGCGGGTGGTGGTTCGGGGCTGGCTTCATCCTGACCGCGATGTACTGGCTGATCCCGTCCATCGGGCCGGGGCTACCAGTGCTCGCCGTGCTGTTCGGGGCGCTCCAGGGCGGCTTCGGGTACGCCATCCACCGGCTGCTGCACCAGCCGCTGACCGGCCGTCGGGCGCTGCTCGCACTGCTCGTCGTCCCGGCGGTCTGGGTGACCACCGAGTACGCGCGCTCCTGGGACGCCCTCGGCGGGCCGTGGGCACTACTCGGCGCCACCCAGTGGCAGCACCCGGCGATCCTCGGGCTCGCCTCGACCGGCGGAATCTGGCTGGTCAGCGCGGCCGTCGCGGCCGCCAACACCGGGGTGCTGATCGTCCTGACCGCCGTGCACCGGCGGCCGCGCGCCCTCGCGGCGCTGACCACCGTCCTGGTCCTGGCCGCCGGCCCGCTGCTGTTCGCCCTGCGCGACGCCCCCGCCCCGGCCGGGGCGGTCACCGTCGCGCTGGTCCAGCCCGGCATCGTGGACGACCCGCAGGCCCGGTTCGAGGCCAGCGCCCAGGCCACCGCCGCGCTCGGCGGGCAGCCGGTGGACCTGGTCGTCTGGGGCGAGAGCAGCACCACCGCCGACCTCGACCGCGACCCGGCCGCGCTCGACCGGCTGCGCCAACTCTCCACCGCCACCGGGGCGCAGATCATCGCCGGGGAGGACGCCCGCAAGGCGGACGGGCGGATCTCCAAGGACGCGGTGCTGGTCTCCCCCGCGGGCGTGCTGGACCGCTACCGCAAGATCCGGCTGGTGCCCTTCGGCGAATACATCCCGCTGCGGCCGGTGCTCGGCTGGATCGCCGGCGTCAGCCGGGCGGCCGGCGAGAACCGGGTGTCCGGCACCGCCTTCCACGTCCTGCCCGCCACCGACCGGGCGGGCGGACCGCTGCCGGTCGGCGCGCTGATCTGCTTCGAGTCGGCCTTCCCCGACCTGGCCCGCACCGCCGCGCGGGACGGCGCCCGGGTGCTGGTCTACCAGTCCTCCACCTCGACCTTCCAGCACACCTGGGCACCCGAACAGCACGTCTCGCTGGCGGCGATCCGGGCCGCCGAGACCGGCCGGCCGGCCGTGCAGGCCTCGCTGACCGGGGTGTCGGCGGCCTTCGACGCGCAGGGCCGCGAGCTCGCCCGGCTCGGTACCGACGGCACCGGCGCGCTGACCGTCCGACTGCCGCTCACCGAGCCCGGGGCGCTGACCTGGTACGACCGGATCGGCGACGTGGTGCCGATCGGCGCGCTGCTCGTCACCGCGGGCGCGACGGCGGCGGCGTGGCGCTCCAGCCGCAGCCGGCGCCCGGCGTGAGGGCGGAGACTGCGCCCGACGGGAGGACGTCGGGGTCCTCGGCAGGGACGTGGGCAGCGGCGTCGGCAGGGACGCGGGCGGGGGCGCGGCCTCCCGGGGGGGTCAGCCCTCGGTGCCGGCCAGGTAGACGCCGAACGACGCGCCCTGCGGGTCGCGCAGCACGGCGATCCGGGGGCCGTCCGGCACGTCGGTGGCCCCCATCAGCACGTCCGCGCCGAGGCCGCTCGCCCGGGCGACGGTGTTGTCGACGTCCGCGACCGAGAAGTACGGCAGCCAGTGCGGCGGCACCTGCGGCGGGAAGCGGTCGTCCATCACCAGCATGCCGCCGAAGTCGGCGCCGTCCAGGCCCCACTGGGTGTACTGCTCGGACGGGCTGACGGACCAGCCGAAGACCGCCGGGTAGAAGGCGGTCGCACCGGCCGGGTCGCGGGTGAGCAGTTCCACCCAGCCGAGCGAGCCCGGCTCGTTGAACACCTCGGCGCCCGCGAACGCACGGGCCTGCCAAAGCAGGAAGACCGCGCCGGAGCTGTCCCCGACCACCGCGAAGCGGCCAAGGTCGGACACGTCGGTGGGCTCCTTCAGGACCTTGCCGCCGGCGTCCTCGACCTTCGCGACGGTGGCGTCGGTGTCGGTGACCGCGAAGCAGGTCGACCAGGCGATGGGCTGCTGCGGCGCGAACCGCGGGCTGACGGCGGCCGCCGTGGCGTCGCCGAGGAACATCTGGGTGTAGCCGCTGGCCTCGGGGCGCACATCGGCCTCGGCCCGCCAGCCGAACAACTCGCCGTAGAAGGTGCTGGCGGCGGCCGGGTCGGAGGTGCCCAGCTCGACCCAGCAGGGGCCGCCGATGGTCACGGAGTTCTGCTTCATGGCTTCTTCTCTCGACTTCTTCTCTCGGTTCTCGATCTCTCGGTCTTTGTTGACTGATCGTCACTCTTGCCTTGTGTCACGCGACTTCGAGCACCACCTTGCCGCGGGCATGGCCGGATTCGACGAAGGCGATCGCCTCGGCGGCCCGGGCCAGCGGGTAGCGGCCGGTGATGTTCGGGTCCAGCTCACCGGCGGCGACCAGGGCCGCCAGCGCGGACAGGGTCTCGGACGTCGTCGAGCGGGTGATGTAGCGGCCGCCGAGTTCGGCCACGGTGGCCGGGTCGGCGGTGCTGACCAGCTCCGTACGGTCCTTGCGCACGGGGACGGCG
This sequence comes from Kitasatospora sp. NPDC056731, assembly GCF_040687675.1. Taxonomy (NCBI): domain Bacteria; kingdom Bacillati; phylum Actinomycetota; class Actinomycetes; order Kitasatosporales; family Streptomycetaceae; genus Kitasatospora; species Kitasatospora sp. NPDC056731. Next base: position 481,776 of record NZ_JBFBNR010000001.1, on the reverse strand, counting down.
GCCCGCAGGGCGTCGCCCCCGACCAGATCGAGGATGCCGTCGACGCCGTCGGGCGCCGCGGCCGCGATCCGTTCGGCGACGCCGTCACCGTAGCGGACCGGCACCGCGCCGAGGGACTCCACGTACCCACGGTTGGCGTCGCTCGCGGTGCCGAGGACGATCAGGCCGCGACTGCGGGCGATCTGGGCGGCCGCGCTGCCGACACCGCCGGCGATGCCGAGGATCAGCAGCGTCCGGCCGGCGCCGAGGCCGAGGTCACGGACGGCGTCATCCGCGGTGGCCGCCGACACGGGCAGGACGGCCGCCTGGTCGAAGCCGACGCCCTCGGGCTTGAGCGCGCTCAACTCGGCGCGCATAAGCGTCTGTTCGGCGTAGGCACCGGCGGCCGCGAGGCCGAACACCTCATCGCCCGGGGTGAATCCGGTGACCCCGGGGCCGACTTGCAGGACCACGCCCGAGGCCTCCTGGCCCATGACGGCGGGGAGTTCGCGCTCCCGGCCGAGCAGGCCCGTGCGGATCTTCCAGTCCACCGGGTTCACCCCGGCCGCGCCGACCGCGATCGCCAGCTGCCCGGGGCCGGGCTCCAGCACCGGGCGGTCCAGGAACTCCTGTGTCTCCGGCCCGCCGTAGTCGACGAAGCCGAATGCCTTGGCCATCGGTGATCCCACTCCTCGGGTAGCGGTTGCGATCCCCCGTCCTCCCCCGCCCCAGCATGCGGGCGGGGGAGGACGGGTGCGGGCGCTGCTGGGCCGAACGGGGGCGGGCGGGGCGGCGGGCGGCGGCAGTGACCGCGGTGGGCGAACAAAAAACAGATGACAGATAACAGATTTCGAAATCTGTTATCTGTCATCTGTTAGTTGTCGGCTGTCACCTGTTGGCTGTCAGCGGCCGTCCATCAGCGCAGCGCCCGCGCCACCGGAATCCACAGCTGGGCCTCCGCCTGGCCGTCCGACAGGAACCGGGTGCGCAGGATCTCCGGCCCCGGCCGGAACTCGTACGGGTTGGACGGGAACCACTGCGTGAAGACGTCCCGCCACATCTCCTGGAGGGCCTTCGGGAAGGTCCCGGTGTTGGAGAAGGCCGCCCAGGTGCCCGCCGGCACCTCCCGAACGTCCAGGCCGTCCGGGACGACGGTGCCCGCGTCCGCCACCACCGCGTGGTAGTAGTCGAGTTCGACACCCTCTTCGCGGCTCTCCGAGAAGAACTCGGTGACCGAGAGGATGCCTTCCGGCTCACGGCCCGAGAGCGCCGAGATCCGGTCGACGGTCTCCTGGCCGAGCCCCTTGATGAACGAGGCGATGGCCGGGTTCACGCCCTCGTGCACCAGCGGGACCCGCGCCCGCCGACCGATGATCCGGAAGTCCGGCTGCTCGATGATCCGGTATTCCATACTGCTGCTTCCCTCCACGACGAGTCGGAAGGACATCCGGGGCTGGGACTTGAGCACCGCGCCCTCGCGCCGGGCCTCACCGGGCCCGACCCCGTGCATCGCCCGGAACGCCCGGGCGAACGCCTCCCCCGAGGTGTAGCCGTACCGGATCGCGACCTCCAGCAACGTCCGCTCCCCGCCGAGGACTTCGGCCCCGGCGACGGTCAACCGCCGGCGCCGGACGTAGTCCGACAGCGGCATCCCGGAGAGCATCGAGAACAACCGTCGGAAGTGGTACTCCGACGTCATCGCGATCCGGGCCAGCTCGGCGACCTCGACCTCCTGGTCCAGGTTCCGTTCGATGTGCTCCATCGCCCGGTTCAGGTGTTCCAGCACTCCGACCCCGTCCTTCCCTTACTGATCACCACCGTAGGAAGGACCCACCCTGCCGCACCCGACAATCGGTGCCCGCTCCGGTCGGGTACCGATCGCCGGGTGACGGCGAGTCGCGCCGTCGGCGCCAAGCGAAGGACCGCGGGCGCCAGGCGGAGGGGCGCCGGGCGGAGGGGCGCCGGCGCCGGGCGAAGGGCGGCAGGGCTCAGATCAGGCCCTGGGCCAGCATCGCGTCCCCGACCAGCTCGAAGCCGGCGATGTTCGCGCCCACCACGTAGTCGCCCGGGTGTCCGTAGCGCTCGGCGGTGGTGAAGCAGGAGTCGTGGATGTGCTTCATGATCCCGGCCAGCCGCTCCTCGGTGCGGGCGAAGGTCCAGGAGTCGCGCGAGGCGTTCTGCTGCATCTCCAGGGCGCTGGTGGCCACGCCGCCCGCGTTCGCCGCCTTGCCCGGGCCGAAGGCCACCCCGGCTTCCTGGAACACCCGGACCGCCTCCGGGGTGGTGGGCATGTTGGCCCCCTCGGCGACCGCCAGCACCCCGCCCCGCACCAGGGCCAGCGCGTCCGTCTCGGTCAGCTCGTTCTGGGTGGCGCAGGGCAGCGCGACGTCGCAGGGCACGCTCCACACGCCAGGGCCCTCGACGAACCGGACGTGGCTGCCGCGCAGTTCGGCGTAGTCGGCGACCCGGCCGCGCCGGACCTCCTTGACCTCCTTGAGGAGCGCGAGGTCGATGCCCTTCTCGTCCACCACGTAGCCGGTGGAGTCGGAGCAGGTGAGCACGGTCGCGCCGAGCTGCTGTGCCTTCTCGATCGCGTAGATGGCGACGTTGCCGGAGCCGGAGACGACGACCCGGCGCCCGTCCAGGCTCTCGCCGCGGCTGCGCAGCATCTCGGCGGTGAACAGCACGCAGCCGTAGCCGGTCGCCTCGGTCCTGGCCTGCGCGCCGCCCCAGCCGAGGCCCTTGCCGGTGAGCACGCCGGTCTCGTAGCGGTTGGTGATCCGCTTGTACTGGCCGAACAGGTAGCCGATCTCCCGGCCGCCGACGCCGATGTCCCCGGCGGGGACATCGGTGTGCTCGCCGAGGTGGCGGTACAGCTCGGTCATGAAGGACTGGCAGAACCGCATGACCTCTGCGTCCGAGCGGCCCTTGGGGTCGAAGTCGGAGCCGCCCTTGCCGCCGCCGATCGACAGCCCGGTGAGCGCGTTCTTGAAGATCTGCTCGAAGCCGAGGAACTTGACGATGCCGAGGTTCACCGAGGGGTGGAAGCGCAGCCCGCCCTTGTACGGGCCGAGGACGCTGCTGAACTCCACCCGGAAGCCGCGGTTCACGTGGATGTCGCCGGAGTCGTCCGTCCACGGCACCCGGAACATGAGCTGCCGCTCGGGCTCGCAGATCCGCTCGATGATCCGGGCGTCGACGAACTCGGGGCGGCGGGCGAGCACCGGCCCGAGGGTCTCCAGGACCTCGCGGACCGCCTGGTGGAACTCCGTCTCACCCCTGTTCCGGCGGACCACGTCCGCGTAGAGCGCCTCGATCACGCGCTGCTCGGCGTCGAAGGAGGTCGGGGAGGTGGCGGCGGGAGGGGTTGTGGGCATCTGATCAGGACCTTCCGTGGTCGTCGGTGCTCGTGCGCGAGGCATTCCCGTGCCCAGGAAACGGGGAAATCCTCGCAGTGTCCACGGTCCGGCTCCCGACGCATCCACATGCTGAAACCCCCACGCCTCGCGGACCGTACGATCCACCAGCGCCCTCGCGTCCGCACGGAGCCCGGCTGAACCACAGTCCGTAGTCGAACCGGGCACGGACAGTATTTAGTTGTTCAAATTGGAACTACCGAGTACGGTCATCGACATCCGATCCACCCCGGGCCGGCCGGCCCGCCCCTCTCGACCCATCGGTTCGTCGGTTCGCCGACCCATCTCCTCATCGACGGAGGCCCACCCATGCCGCAGCCCGGCCCCGCCACGGTGCGCTCGCGTGTGCGCATCCCGCTGACCTTCCACGACGGCTACCGCGCCGAGGCGGAGGCCTTCACCTTCCACGACCTCGCCGACGGCGCGGAGCACCTGGCGCTCGCGTTCGGCGAGGTGCCGGAGGGCGGGACGCCGCTGGTGCGCCTGCACTCGGAGTGCCTGACCGGCGACGTCTTCGGCTCGGACCGCTGCGACTGCGGCCCGCAGCTGCGCGAGTCGGTCGAGCGGATCGCCGAGGCCGGCGGCTACCTGCTGTACCTGCGACAGGAGGGCCGGGGCATCGGGCTCTACAACAAGCTGGAGGCCTACTCCTTGCAGGACTCCGGATTGGACACGTACGACGCCAACACGGCGCTCGGCCTGCCCGAGGACGGCCGGGACTACACCGCCGCCGCCCAGATGCTCGCCACCCTCGGCGCCACCGGCATCGACCTGCTGAGCAACAACCCGGACAAGGCACAGCAGTTGGCCGACCTCGGGATCACGGTGCGGCGGCGGGTGCCGACCGGCGTGCACCTGTCCGCGAGCAACGTGCGCTACCTGCGGGCGAAGGTGGAGCGGACCGGGCACTCGATCGAACTGTCCCGGCTGGTCGGCTGAGCCGGATGGCGGCTGGATCGCCGGCGGCGGGCGGCTGACAACTGACAGATAACAGCCAACAGATAACAGATAACAGATTTCAAAATCTGAAAGCTGAACTCTGTCATCTGTCAGCCGTTCGCCCGTCAACCGCCCGCCCCCGTACCCGCCCCCCGCGCCCGGGCCGTGCGCAGCACCCCGTACGCCGCGAGCGGGAGCGCGACCAGCAACGCGGCCCAGAACGCGCCGTGCCCCCAGAACTCCGCGACGGCCGTGAACTGCCCCTGGAGCACCGGGATCCGCAGCGCCTCGACCGGGCCGAGCGGTCCGGGCCAGGCACCGAGCACCAGCGTGACGGGGATCCAGCAGCCGAGGAGCGCCCGGGCGGTGACCGACGTCCCCAGGGTGCTCGCGAGGGAGACGACGGCCAGCAGGACGACGAACCCGGACTGGTAGGCCGCACCGGTCTGGCCGGTCCCCCAGGAGGCCGGCGTCGGGTGGTGCCCGGTGGCCGCCAGCCGCACCTCGACCGCCGCCCACAGCAGCAGGGCGAGCACACAGGTGCTCCCGAGCGCGAACAGCGCGCGGTCGCGGGCGCCCACGGGGCCCGTCCGCCACTGCTTGCCGTCCCACCGTGCCGCCGCGCCCCGCCCGGCGAGCCGCCGCCAGGCCTCCCGCACCTGCCGCCGGGCCTCGTGCGCGGGCTTCAGCAGCCGGTTCGCCGCGCGCTCGATCAGCACGAACGACGCCACGATCGCCGCCACCGCCGCGAGGCCGGCCCAACTGCCCATCCCGCCCTCGAACAGCACCACCCGCTCGGCCACCGGTTTCGGCATCTCCAGGCCCGTCATCGGCGGTCCGAGCCGCAGGTAGCCGATGGTGAAGGCCCCGACGCCGGTCAGGGCCGCCGTGCCGAGGCCGACCCGGGCGGGGAAGAAGGCGAGGACGGCGGCGGCGACCAGCGCCGCTCCCAGTTGGCCGACCACCTGCTGGGCCGCGTGCTCGCCGGCCTTCTTCAACGGCCCGCCGAAGGCGCCGTCGGGCGAGATCTTGAGCTGGACCCCGGCCTCGACGGGGTAGCGGAACACCGCCCCCGCCCACAGCAGCAACCCGAGGGCGAGGAACAGCAGCAGCACGGCGCCCGCCCGACGCGGCAGACCGGTCCGGGCGTGCGGCCACCACTCCCGCAGCCGGGCCGGCCAGTCCACCGGCGTCCGTTCACGCCCGCCCTGCCACAGCCGCCCCAGCCACCGGTCCCGGGCGGCCCGGTTCTCCCGGCCTTCCCCGCCCTCCCGGCCCTCCGCGCCGTCGGGCCGCTCGCCCCGGCCCCGGCCGCGTGGGCGCAGCGTCTCGGCGGCGACCAGGGCCGCGCGCCCGGCGTCGTCCCCCGGGTCGGCGCCCACCGCCCGCCGCCGCAGCGCCGACCAGCGGCGCCGGACCGCCTCCGGCGCGGCGGTCGGGTCCGGCGCGGGCCGGCGCACTGCGGCACGTACGGCCGTGCGGAGCCCGGAGCCGGCGGCCAGGGCCGCGTCCACCACCACCGCCGCGACCAGGGCGGCGAGCTCCGCCACCCGTTCGGGCAGCGGCAGCCGGTGCAGGGCGGTGGGCAGCGGCGAGAGCCGGCCGAGCAGCCGGTCGCATTCCTCGGGGCGCACGCTCAGCCACACCACCAACCGGTGCGCCTCCTCGCGCTCCTGCGGGCTGAGCCCGTCACCGCCCCGCCGACCGCCGCCGACGGTGCGGGCGGCACGGTCCACTTCGGCCAGGACGTCCGGGAGTTGGGCCAGGGCGAGCAGTCGGGAGCAGTGCTCGCCGGAGCACTCGGAATGGAAGCAGTCGTAGCGGGCGGCGACGGCCGGGGCGCCGACCCGGACCAGTGCGTCGATGAACGCGGCGCCGTCCGGTTCGGTGGCGACGCGCTCCAGCCCGGGGGTGTCGATCGGGCGGTCGAGGTAGTAGGGGGTGGCGGAGGGGGCGAAGGCGGCGCCGAAGGCGAGCACCGCGAGGGCGGCCACGGCATCGCGGCGGGAGCCGGGCGCCCGGGCGACGTCGGTCAGGTGGTGCAGGTCGAAGACGTTGTCCTGGACGTCGTCGCGCAACCAGTCGCGCAGCCGCTCCGCTCCCCCGGCGGAGAGCCAGCGGGCCGCGTCGCCGGAGCGCCGGAGCAGGACCTCGGCGAGCTTGGCCGGGTCGGTGAAGGGGGATCCGAAGAAGGTGATCGGCCGGTGGGTGCGGCCGGTGTCGGCCCGGGTCTGTCGCCGGACCACCGCGGGGCTGCCGCCGGCCAGCCAGCTGCGGACCTGCGGGGCGGTCCAGCGGTCCTCCGGATTCTTGGTGAACAGCCCTTGGAGGAGCAGCAGTTGGCGGGGGTCGGCGAGGGCCGAGAGGTCGACCTCGTCACCCAGGACCAGTTCCAGTTGCAGTACCTCGTCGCTGATCAGCAGGCCGTCCGCGCCGAGGAAGCGAGGTCGGCCGGTGAACAGCTCGTACAGGACGTTGCCGAGCGCCCACCAGGGCCCGGCCTCGTGGTTGCGGCCGGCCAGGAGCTCGGGGGCCATGTACGGGATGGTGACGATCGTCTCGGGCGTGAAGCGGCGGCTGGCGGTGAGCCGGGCGACGCCGCCGAAGTCGGCTATCACGAACTCCCCGGGCTCGCGGCCGGGGCGGACCAGGACGTTGGCCGGCTTGAAGTCCAGCGGGTTGCGCTCGATCCGCCGTTGCCAGAAGTCGAGCAGGGCGACGAGCTCGTAGACGATCCGCTCGGCCTCCCGCCGGTCGGTGTGCCGGCCTCGCTTGCGCAGTTCGGCGAAGTGGTCGGCGAGGGTGACCGGCAGGTACTCCATGGCCACCCAGTCGAGTTCGGCGCCGTGGTGGCCGACCCGGCCGAAGTCGACGATGTGCGGGACGTGGCGGCGGTAGTCGTCGTTGCGCAGGTAGCCGAGCAGGTCGGCGTCCATGGCGTGGCCGGCGGTCGTCACCTTCACCGCGGCCTCGCCGCCGCCGTCGGTGCGCCGGACGTGCCAGACGGTGCCCTCGGTGCCGGAGCCGGCCACTCCGAGCGGGGCGAAGCGGCCGCGCAGGGCGTCGGGGAAGGCGCCCGCGAACCGTCCGCCGGCGGGCCCCGCACTCTCCGACGCCCCGCCCTCCGGTATCCCATCCCCTGACACCCCACCCATGGGGCCCTCGCCGCTCCGACTGGGCCCGGGGCCGACGTTGTCGGCCCAGCCGGGGGCGGCGGCACGCCCGGTGCCCACGCGCCGCTGGACCTTGGTCGGGGCTTCCGGGTCGACCCGCTCCGGCGCGGCCCGCTGGACCCTGGTCGGCGCCTCCGGGTCGAAGCGGGCCCCGCCGTCCGGCTCCCGCCCGGTCGCGGCATCGGGGTCCATCCGGGTGCGCGGGACGGCGCCGAGCCGGGACGGCCGGTCCGGTACGACACCGAGGCGCCGCCCCCACGGCCGCCGGTCCACCCTGGTCGAGGGCTCGGGCCGGGGCCCGGGGCCGCTCTCCGGCCAGGGGCCTCGTCGGTCGTCGTCGGCCGGGCCGGCGTCCTCCGGTGTGGCCATGGCGGCGCTCTCCTCCCCGCTTCCCGGGGCCGGCGCGGGGCCGTAGCCACGCACCACACGGCCCCGGGTGGTGATTTTGACGCGCCATCATCCCGCATGGTGGGCCGTGGTGTTGGCCGATTTTCCGGAACGCGACCGAGCGGTTGCACGACCGCCGCCGAACGCCACCGCGGGCCTTCCCCACCTGCTCGGCCCCTGCCCCCTGACGGCCCCGACGCGTCAGCCCCGACGCGTCAGCCCCCGACCGGGCGCCCCCGGGGCTCCTCGGCGATCCGGCGGGCGATCTCGGCCGGCCGCACCGGGCGGCCGAAGTGCCAGCCCTGCGCCCAGTCGCAGCCGATGGTCCGCAGCCGTTCGGCGTCCTTGCGGGTCTCCACGCCCTCGGCGGTGACGGTCAGCCCGAGCGCGTGCGCCATCGACACCAGGCCGCTGACGATCCGCCACCCGGTGGACTCGTCCTTCTCCGGATCGTGCAGGTCGCCGACGAAGGAACCGGCGATCTTCAGCCCGGAGACCGGCAGGTCGCGCAGGTACGCGAGGTTGGACCAGCCGGTGCCGAAGTCGTCCACGGCCAGCGACACGCCGAGGTCCACCAGCCCGTGCAGGGTGCGCAGCGCCTCGTCCTCGGGCCCGACCACGGTCGACTCGGTGATCTCCAGCTGCAGCCGGGCCGGATCGAGGCCGGTCGCATCCAGGATCCGGCCGAGGTCGGTGACGAGCGCCGCACTGCGCGCCTGGCGGACCGCCAGGTTGACGTTCAACTGCGGCGCGGCGTCGCCGAAGCGCTTGACCCAGTCCGCGGCCTGGCCACAGGCCTGCTCCAGCACCCAGCGGCCGAGCGGCATGATCAGCCCGGTCTCCTCGGCGGTGGTCACGAACTCGTCCGGGCCGAGCACGCCGAGCTGCGGGTGGCGCCAGCGCACCAGCGCCTCCACCGCGGCCAGTCGGCCGTCCGCCAGCGCGTACAGCGGCTGGTAGTCGATGAAGAACTCGCCCCGGTCGAGGGCGGCCGGCATCCGCACCGACACCGCGTAACGGCTGACCGCGCGGGCGTTCTCCTTGGGGTCGAACAGTGTCCAGCGGCCGCGGCCGGCCTCCTTGGCCCGGTACAGCGTCAGGTCGGCGGCCCGGACGGCCGCGCCCGGGGTGGTGGTGGACACCCGCCGCTCCAGCACTCCGACGCTCGCGCCCACGGCCAGCTTGTGGTCGCCGATCAGCACCGGCCCGGCCAGCGCCTTGAGCACCGTCTTCGCCGCCGCGACGGCCTCCTGCTCGCCCCGGCAGTTCTCCAGCAGCACCACGAACTCGTCGCCGCCGAGCCGGGCCACCAGGTGGCCGAGCGGGTTGAGCGCGGCCTTCAGCCGGGCCGCCACGGCGGACAGCAGCTCGTCCCCGGTGTCGTGGCCGAGGCTGTCGTTGACCACCTTGAAGCCGTCGAGGTCGACGTAGCAGAGGCCGAACCTGGCGCCCGGATCCGGATCCTCGAACAGCTTCTCCAGCCGCTCGAAGAAGGCCGCCCGGTTCGGCAGGCCGGTCAGCGGGTCGTGGGTGGCCTGGTGGCGCAGCCGCTCCTGGAGCCGGTAGCGGTCGGTGACGTCCTCCAGCATCGCGACCTGGTACTGCGGGACGCCGTCGTCGTCGCGGATCAGCGAGACGGTCAGATGGGTCCAGACCACCTCGCCGTCCTGGCGGTAGTACGGCTTGTCGAACTGGAAGTAGTCCCGCTTGCCGCTGATCAGCTCCTCGTACGCCTCCCACACGCCCGGGGTGTCCTCGGGGTGGACGAGATCGCCGACCCGGCGGCCGGTCATGTCCTCCGGGCTCGCGCCGAACAGCTCCTGGAGCGCCTTGTTGACCGCCAGGATGTTGCCGTCGGTGTCGCCGATGCCGATCCCGATGGCCGCGCTCTCGAACAGCGCCCGGAACCGGGCCTCGGAGTCGCGCAGCGCCCGCTCGGCCTCCTTGCGGGCGGTGTCGGCGGCGGTGCGGATCGCCTCCTGCTCCCGCAGCGTGCGCTCGCGCAGGGCGGCGGCCCAGCCGGCCGCGAAGGCGCCGGTCAGGGCCGGGCCGCGGTCGTCGCCGAGCGGCTGCACCTGGAGCAGTTCCACCGCCCGGGCCAGCACCACCGGGTCGGTGAAGTGCGCGTCGACCAGTTCCGCGCCGGCCTGCTCGGCCAGCCGGGGCTCGAACGGCTCGCCCAGCTGCGCGCGGTGGAGCAGGGCGGCGGTGCGGGCGGTGAGGCGGCCGAGCAGCCCGGGGTCGACGGCCGTGCCGTGGTCGGCGGAGAGCAGTCGCGCCCAGGCCTCGTGGAACCGCTCAGCGCTGCCGGCGACCGGGGCGGCGTTCATGCGTCCGCCCGGGTGCGTGCGGTCACCGCTGCGGGGTGGCCGCCGCAGACGGCGGCGGGCCGGGCGGGGGGCGCGGTGGTCCGCGCGGCGGGCACGGTGGGGTGACCGGCGGCCGCTTCGCGGAGCCCGCGGCCGTCGGTCACTCGCCCGATCCGTCCGCTCAAGGGCGGAACCCCACGCCCGCCACCCCGGTCATCCGCTCGGGGTGCTCGCCGACCGTCTCCGGCTGGTCCGGACGCCACTGCGGCAGGTAGACCACGCCCGGTTCGACCAGCTCGAAGCCGGCGAACATCCCGCTGATCTGCTCGTGGGTGCGCATGGTCAGCGGGGTCGGCGTCCTGCGGTAGAGCTCCTGGTGGTCCTCCGCCTGGTCCGGTCGGCCCTCCAGGGAGGCGTGCGAGAGGACCAGCGCGCTGCCGGGCGGGAGCGCGTCACGGAGCGTGCCGATCAGCTTCCAAGGGTCCTCGTCGTCGGTGACGAAGTGCGCGACGGCGACCAGCAGGACGGCCACCGGCTCGCCCTGCGCCAGCAGGGCGGCCACCTCGGGGCGGGCCAACAGGTCGTGGATGTCGCGCAGGTCGGCCTGGACGACCTCGCTGCCGGGGTCGTCCTCCAGCAGCAGGCGGCTGTGCGCGACGGCGACCGGGTCCCGGTCCACGTAGAGGACCGTCGCCTCGGGGCGGATCGCGCGGGCGATCTCGTGCACCGCGCCGAAGGTCGGGATGCCGGAGCCGATGTCCAGGAAGCGGGTGACGCCGCGCTCGGCCAGGAAGGACACGGCCCGCCGCAGGAAGGCCCGGTTGGAGCGCATGATCTGCGGCAGCTCCGGCCACAGGGCCATCGCCTTGCGCGCCATCTCCCGGTCGACCTCGAAGTTGTGCGAGCCCCCCAGGTAGTAGTCGTAGACCCGCGCGGCGTTCGGTTTGTCCAGGTCCGTGCCCTCCGGTACCCAGCTCGGTCGCCGCATGCCTGTGACTCCTTCACTCCGTTTTCCGGGGATGCAGTGCCTCGCGACAACTGCTGTGACAGACGAGACTACAAGCACACAAGATCCTCCCCTGCACCCCGAACGGCCGCAAGCGGAACACCTCCCTCCTGGCATGCGACGTTTACGGAGCGTTCGCCTCCCGTCTCACCGGCACCGGACCGACCGACGGCCGGGCCGACACAGGGGCCCACGCAGGGGCCTACACAGGGACCCGGTCCGGGCCGACGAGGGAACCCGACCGAAACGGGCCGGCTCCGGACCGGAGCGTCCTAGGGTGGGGCCCGTGGACCCCAACCACTACCGTTTCCGGGGCACGTGGCGACTCGCGGCGCCGGCGCCCGACGTGTACGCGGCACTGGAGGACGTACGGAGTTACCCGCTGTGGTGGCCCGAGGTCCTCGAAGTCCGGCAGACCGGCGAGGAGTCCGGGGACCTCGTGGTGCGCGCGCTGCTGCCGTACCGGCTGGTGATCCGCCTGGAGACCCGACGGCGCGACCCGGCCGCCGGAGTGCTGGAGGCGGCCATGCGGGGCGATCTCACCGGGTGGTCACGGTTCACCGTCACCTCGGACGGGCCGGGCAGCCGCGTGCTCTTCGAGGAGGACACCCGCCCCGGCAAGCCCCTGCTGCGCCGCCTCGCCCTGCCCCTGCACCCGCTGTTCCGGGCCAACCACGCGGTGATGATGCGCCGGGGGCGGCGGGGGCTGGCGGCCCACCTGGGCAGCGGGGGCGGGCCGGCGAAGAGGTGACCACGCGGCCGGTGGCGGCCAGGACCCGTCCGGCTCTAGCGTGGCGGCGCACCCCCGACCACCGGAGGCCGTCATGCCCATCACCGCACCGGACGCGTTCGGCTTCGCGGCCCCCTTCGACCGGACCGGGACGGGCAGCAGCAAGTGGGCCCGCGCGGGGGCGCCCGGGGTGATCGCGATGGGCCTGGCGGACATGGACCTGCCCGGGCCCCCGGCCGTGGCCGCCGCGCTGGAGCGCCGGGCCCGCCACCGCGCGTACGGGTACACGGTGTGCGACCCGGCCGGGCGGGCGCTGGTGGCCCGCTGGTACCGCTCGCGGCACGGCGTCGAGGTGGATCCGGACTGGGTGCTGCTGCTGCCCTGCGGCCCGCGCACCGCCCTGCGCCTGCTGCTGGAGACCGTGCGCCCGCAGGCGCCGGTGCTGTTCCCGACGCCGGAGTGGGGCGGCTTCGCCCAACTGTGCCGGGCGGCCGGCCTCCCGTACCGGGAACTGCCCCTGGCCGTCGGCCCGGACGGCTACCGGCTCCCGGACGGCCCGCTCCCCCACCCGGCCGGAGCCGTCCTGCTGAGCAGCCCGCACAACCCCTCCGCCCGGGTCTGGCCGACCGCCGAACTGCGGTCCCTCGCCGAGCGGGCGGCGGAGGCCGGCGCGCTGCTGGTCTCGGACGAGGTGCACGGCGATCTCACCCACCCCGGGTACGTCCACCCGGTGGCGGTGGCCACCGTCGACGCGGAGCTCCGGCCCCGGGTGGTCACGCTGAACTCGGTCGGCAAGACCTTCAACTGCTCCGGCCTGCCGAGCAGTTTCGCGCTCGTCCCCGATCCGGGCCTGCGCGCCCGGTTCACCGAGGTGCTGGCCGGCTTCGGCCTCTGGGAGGGAGGCCTGCTGGAGCAGACCGTCCAGCGGGCGGCGCTGGCCGAGGGCGGGCCGTGGCTGGACGCGCTGCTCGCCCACCTCGCCGCCGCCCGCGCCCGGCTCACCGGCCGGCTGGGGACCGCCGTCCGCTCCGCGCCGCAGTCCTCCTACCTGCTCTGGCTGGACGCCGCCGCCCTGGGGCTGCCGCCGGACGGGGCCCGCCGGGCGCTGCTGGAGCGCTGCGGCCTGGAGGCCTCGGACGGCGCCGAGTTCGGCCCCGGCGGCCGGGGCGCGCTGCGGCTGAACTACGCCCTGCCGGGCCCGGTGCTGGACGCCGTCCTGGAGCGCCTCGACCGACGGTGACCGAACCGCCGGGGCACCTTTCCCGACGCCCGCGCGCTCCTGCCCACTGCTCCCCGACGCGCCCTCCCGACGCCCTGCCCGACAGCCCCGCGCACGCCCGAAAAGCCGCCCCGGATCCCCGGATTCACCCGATCGCGCCACCCCTGACCTGCAGAAACGAACGTTCACACGATATTTGCGAAGCGCCCCCGCATGCTCCGTAGCAGACTGGGCAGGGTAGTTCGGGCCGCAATCCTGACCCCGAGGATGGTAAGTCCGGTGATACCAACATCCCGCACCACTCCGCCCGACCGGCAGAGCCCCCCAGCGCCCCCGCCGGGGGTGACCCCGCTGACCGAGTCGGGGGCGCTCAGCCACGTGTCGGGCGTCTGCTTCAAGATCGGACCGCCCCGGCTGGTGGGCGTCGAGGTCGAGTGGTTCGTCCACGACGACCGATGTCCCGGCAAGCCCGTCCGACCGGAACTGGTCCACGCCGCACTGGAGTCGCTGCCACTCGGCGGCCCGGACGGGACCTCGCTCCCCTCCGGCTCGCGGCTCACGCTCGAACCCGGCGGGCAGGTCGAGCTCAGCTCCCCGCCCGCCACCGGCCTCCTGGCCTGCGTCGAGGACACCCGACGCGATCTGACCGCCCTGCGGGCCGCCTTCGCGGCGCAGGGCCTGCGCCTCACCGGCACCGGGACGGACCCGCTGGCCCGCCCCCGCCTGATGGTCCTGGACCACCCCCGCTACCTCGCGATGGAGCGGTTCTTCGACTCCGCCGGCCCCTGGGGCCGGATCATGATGACCGGCACGGCCTCGGTGCAGGTGTGCCTGGACGCCGGCGACGCGGACGGCCCGCACGCGGTGGAGCGCCGCTGGCGGCTGACCCACCTGCTCGGCCCGGTCCTGGTCGCCGCCTTCGCCAACTCCCCGCTGCTGGACGGCAGGCCGACCGGTCACCGGTCCACCCGGCAGACCGTCTGGTCCCGGATGGACCCGACCCGCACGCTCGCCCCGGAGCCGGACCACGGCGACCCGCGCGAGGCCTGGGCGCAGTACGTACTGGACGCCGAGGTGCTGTGCGTGCGCCGCCCGGAGGGGCTGCCGTGGACGTCCCCGCCCGGCCTGACCTTCCGCGACTGGGTCCGCGGCGGCGGTGAACGCCCGCCCACGCTGGCCGACTTGGACTACCACCGGACCACCCTGTTCCCGCCGGTGCGCCCGCGCGGCCACCTGGAGCTGCGCATGATCGACGCCCAGCCCGGGGACGGCTGGGTGGTGCCCACCGCCCTGGTCACCGCGCTGCTGGACGACCCGCTGGCCGCCGAGGCCGCGCTCGCCGCGCTGGAGCCGCTGGACCGCCCGGACGGTCCGCGCCCGCCGCGCAGCGACGTCTGGCGCCGGGCCGCGACGCTGGCCGTCGCCGATCCCGAGCTGCGCCGCGCCGCCCTGACCTGTTTCGCCGCCGCCGACGCCGCGCTGGGCCGCCTGCCCGGCGCCGGGCGGCTGCGCGCCGCCGTCGCCGAGTTCGCCGAGCGCTACCCCGCGCGCGGCCGCTGCCCCGCCGACGACCAGCTGGACGCCCTGCGCTCCGGCACCCGACGCACTCCTCCGGAGGAGGCCGCACCATGACCGACGTCCGCCCCCCTGCCGCCCCGGCGGCGGGCACCGAGGAGTTGCGCGAGACCATCGCGGCCGAGCTGCTGGCCGCCCGCGCCCGCACCGCCGCGCTCACCGACTGCGTCGAGGACGGCGACCTCACCGCCCAGCACTCGCCGTTGATGTCTCCGCTGGTCTGGGACCTGGCGCACATCGGCAACCAGGAGGAACTCTGGCTGCTGCGCAACGTCGGCGGCCGCGACCCGATGCACCCGGAGATCGACCCGCTGTACGACGCCTTCCAGCACCCCCGGGCCGAGCGGCCGAGCCTGCCGCTGCTGGCGCCCGCCGAGGCCCGGGCGTACGCGCACGAGGTGCGCGGCCGGGTGCTGGACCTGCTGGCGGCCAGTCCGCTGGAGGGGGCGCCGCTGCTGGACGCGGGGTTCGCGTTCGGGATGATCGCCCAGCACGAGCAGCAGCACGACGAGACGATGCTGATCACCCACCAGCTCCGCCCGGGGGAGCCGGCGCTGGCCGCTCCCCCGCCGCCGCCCGCCCCGGCGGACGCGGCCGCGCTGCCCGCCGAAGTGCTCGTCCCCGCAGGGCCGTTCACAATGGGCACCGACACCGAGCCGTGGGCGCTGGACAACGAGCGCCCCGCGCACGTGGTCGAGCTGCCCGCCTTCCTGCTGGACACCACGCCCGTCACCAACGCCGCGTACCAGCGGTTCATCGCGGACGGCGGCTACGACGAGCCGCGCTGGTGGACGCCCGAGGGCTGGGAGCACCGGCGGCGGGCCGACCTGACCGCCCCGCTGTTCTGGCGCCTGGACGGCGGCCAGTGGCTGCGGCGCCGGTTCGGCGCGGTGGAGCCCGTCCCGGCGGACGAGCCCGTCCTGCACGTCAGCTGGTACGAGGCGGACGCCTACGCCCGGTGGGCCGGACGGCGGCTGCCGACCGAGGCGGAGTGGGAGAAGGCGGCCCGGCACGACCCGGCGAGCGGCCGCTCCCGCCGCTACCCGTGGGGCGACCAGGCCCCCGGAGCCGAGCACGCCAACCTCGGGCAGCGGCACCTGCGCCCGGCCCCGGCCGGCGGCTACCCGGCGGGCGAGTCCCCATACGGCGTACGGCAGTTGATCGGCGACGTGTGGGAGTGGACGGCCAGCGACTTCCGCCCCTACCCGGGGTTCCGGGCCTGGCCGTACCAGGAGTACTCGGAGGTCTTCTTCGGACCGGAGTACAAGGTGCTGCGCGGCGGCTGCTTCGCGGTGGCGCCGGTCGCCTGCCGGGGCACCTTCCGCAACTGGGACTACCCCGTCCGGCGGCAGATCTTCGCCGGGTTCCGCACCGCCCGCGACCTGGAGGTGGCCTGATGTGCCGCCACCTCGCCTACCTGGGTGAGCCGGTGGCGCCGCAGGAGCTGCTGGTGCACCCGCCGCACGGCCTGTACCGGCAGTCCTGGGCGCCCCGGGCGCAGCAGTACGGCACGGTCAACGCGGACGGCTTCGGCCTCGGCTGGTACGCGGACGGCGACGAGGTGCCGGCCCGCTACCGCCGGGACGGGCCGATCTGGGCGGACGCCGCGTTCGCCGACCTCGCCCGGGTGATCCGCACCCGGGCGCTGCTGGCGGCGGTGCGCTCCGCCACCGAGGGCTGCGCGGCGGGCGAGAGCGCGGCGGCGCCGTTCGCGGCCGGGCACTGGCTGTTCAGCCACAACGGCGCGGTAGCGGGCTGGCCGGGCAAGCTGGACGCGCTGGCCGCCCTGCTCCCGCCGGCCGAGCTGCTGGAGCTGGAGGCGCGCTCCGACTCGGCGCTGCTGTGGGCCCTGGTCCTGCACCGGCTGCGGGCGGGGGCCGGGCTCGGCGAGGCGCTGGCGGGCACCGTCGCGGACGTCACCGCGCACACCACCGGCCGGCTCAACCTGCTGCTCACCGACGGCCGCACACTCGCCGCGACCGCCTGGGGCGACACCCTGCACCACCGCGACCTGCCCGGGCTCGGCACGGTGGTGGCCTCCGAGCCGTACGACGACGCCCCCGGCTGGACGGCCGTTCCGGACGGCTCGCTGGTGGTGGTCGACGAGCGCGGCGTCACCGTCCGTCAGCTCCTCGGCCGCTACTGATCCTCCATCGCCCCTTCATCTTCTGAACAGAGGACCCACCCTGTCATGGACACATTTGATCTCACCCGGCTGCTGCCCGCCGACCACTTCAGCACCGCGCTGCGCCACGACGTGCAGCACGGGCTGACCTCCGAACCCAAGTGGCTGCCGCCGAAGTGGTTCTACGACGCGCGGGGCAGCGAGCTGTTCGAGGAGATCACCCGGCTGCCGGAGTACTACCCGACCCGCGCCGAGCGGGCCATCCTGACCGCCCGGGCCGGCGAGATCGCCGCCGCCACCGGGGCCCGCACGCTGGTCGAGCTGGGCTCCGGCTCCTCCGAGAAGACCCGGCTGCTGCTGGACGCGCTGCGCGCGCTCGGCACCCTGGAGACGTACGTCCCGGTGGACGTCAGCGAGAGCGCGCTGACCGCCGCCGGCGTCGCGCTCGCCGCCGAGTACCCCGGGCTCGCCGTGCACGGCGTGCTGGCCGACTTCACCGCCCGGCTCGGCCTGCCCCCGGAGGGCGGCCCCCGGCTGGTCGCCTTCCTCGGCGGCACCCTGGGCAACCTGCTGCCCGAGGAGCGGGCGGCCTTCCTGCGCGGGCTGCGCGCGGCCCTCGACCCGGGCGACTTCCTGCTGCTCGGCACCGACCTGGTCAAGGACCCGTCGATGCTGGTCGCCGCCTACGACGACGCGGCCGGGGTGACCGCCGAGTTCAACCTCAACGTGCTCAACGTGCTCAACCGCGAGCTGGGCGCCGACTTCGACCCGACCGCGTTCGCGCACGTCGCGCGGTGGGACCCGGACCGGGAGTGGATCGAGATGCGGCTGCGCTCGCTGCGCGCGCAGACCGTGAAGATCCCGGCGCTGAACCTGCCGGTGCACTTCGACCGGGGCGAGGAACTGCGCACCGAGGTGTCCGCCAAGTTCCGCCGGGAGCGGGTGTCCGCCGAGCTGGCGGCGGCCGGGCTGCGGCTGAGCCACTGGTGGACGGACGAGGAGGGCCGGTTCGGGCTGTCACTGTCCGCCCCGGCGTAGGGAGGTTCGGCGCAGCCTAATTTGCTTGTTCACCTTACGAATACTCAGAGCAAAAATTGAGGTTTCCGATGTACAAGACTTAAACGAATAGGGGTTACGATCTCGGCTACCGAGCTCAGCGTTGAGTACCAGGAGTCAAGATCGTGAGCGTCACCAAGCAGCCCTCCGGGGCGGTCGAGGCCTCCGCGCCCGGCCGCCTCGGCTTCGTCGTCTTCATCACCGCCGCCGCAGCCCTCGGCGGGTTCCTGTTCGGCTACGACAGTTCCGTGATCAACGGCGCCGTCTCCGGAATCCAGGAGAAGTTCGGCGTCGGCGACGGCGTGACCGGTCTGATCGTCTCCTCCGCCCTGCTGGGCTCGGCTATCGGCGCCGCGCTGGCCGGCCGGTTCGCCGACCGCTACGGCCGCATCAAGGTCATGAAGGCGGGCGCGCTCCTCTTCGCGGTCAGCGCGATCGGCTCGATGCTCCCCTTCGCCGCCTGGGACCTCGCCTTCTGGCGCGTGCTCGGCGGCGCGGCCATCGGCATCGCCTCGGTGATCGCCCCGACCTACATCGCCGAGGTCGCGCCCACCAAGTACCGGGGCCGGCTGGCCTCCTTCCAGCAGGCCGCGATCGTGCTCGGCATCGCGATCTCCCAGCTGGTCAACTGGCTGCTGGCGAACGCGGCCGGCGGCGACACCCGCGGCCAGCTGCTCGGCCTGGAGGCCTGGCAGTGGATGCTCGGCATCTGCGTCGTCCCGGCCGCGGTCTACTTCACCCTCGCCTCGGTGATCCCCGAGTCCCCGCGCTACCTGATCCAGGCCGGCCGGCTGGACGACGCCCGCGCCGTGCTCGCCCAGGTCGAGGGCCAGGACATCGACACCGACGCCCGGATCGCCGAGGTCCAGGGGCTGATCGCCTCCGACCACCGCCCGCGCTTCGGGGACCTGCTCGGCGGGCGCTTCGGCCTGCTGCCGATCGTCTGGGTCGGCATCGGCCTGTCGGTCTTCCAGCAGCTGGTCGGCATCAACGTGATCTTCTACTACTCGTCGATCCTGTGGCAGTCGGTCGGCATCGACCAGAGCAACTCGCTGCTGATCAGCTTCGTCGGCTCGGTCATCAACATCCTCGGCACCGTCGTCGCGATCCTGCTGGTGGACCGGATCGGCCGCAAGCCGCTCGCCCTGATCGGCTCGGCCGGCATGGCCGTCGCGCTCGGCGCGGCCGGCTGGGCGTTCTCCTCCGCCACCGGCAGCGGCGACAACGTCACGCTGCCCGACCTCCAGGGCACCGTCGCGCTGGTCGCCGCCAACGCCTTCGTGCTGTTCTTCGCGATGTCCTGGGGCGTCGTCGTCTGGGTGATGCTCGGCGAGATGTTCCCGAACCGCATCCGGGCCGCCGCGCTGTCCGTCGCCGCCTCCGCGCAGTGGATCGCCAACTGGGCGATCACCGTGTCGTTCCCGTCGATGTCGCGCTGGAACCTGTCGGCGACCTACCTGGTGTACGCGGCGTTCGCGGCGCTGTCGATCGTCTTCGTGGCGAAGTTCATGAAGGAGACCAAGGGCGTCCGGCTGGAGGACATGGGCTGATCCGACAGTCCGACCATCGGCCCCCGCACCCTAGCGCGATCAGCGCGGGTTCGGGGGCCGAATCGTTCACTCCCTGCGGTGGCCCGGACACCTCCGGTACTCCTGTTCGCCAGGAGGGATGTGTCCTTGATCTTCAACCGGCTCCGCGCCCGCAGACCAGCCGCCGCCCCCGCCGGCGGCTGCCCGTACGCCCATGCCCATACCCCGGCCGGGCACCCGGCCGCGGCCCGGCCGTCGCCCACGCCGCCGTCCACACCGCCGCCGCCGCCGTCGCCGTCGCCGTCGTCGTCGTCGTTCACCGACCCGGAGCAGGCCGCCGAGTTCATCCGCCGCTTCCATCACGAGCAGCCCGCCACCGGGGCCCCGGACGCCCGGATACGGGCCGTCCTCGACGAGATCGAGCGCACCGGCAGCTACGAGCACACCCCCGCCGAACTCGCCTACGGCGCCAAGCTCGCCTGGCGCAACGCCGCCCGCTGCATCGGCCGGCTGTACTGGCGCAGTCTGGTGGTGCGCGACCTGCGCCACCTCGACTCGGCCGACGACATCGCCGCCGAGTGCTTCGAGCACCTGCGGCTGGCCGGCAACGGTGGACGGATCCGCCCGGTGGTCTCGGTGTTCGCCCCCGACCGCCCCGGCCACCCGGCCGCCCGCATCGTCAACCAGCAGCTGGTCCGCTACGCCGGCCACCGGGTCGGCGACGCCGTCGTCGGCGACCCGGCCGGCACCGAACTCGCCACCCGCGCCCGCGACCTCGGCTGGAAGTGCGCCGAGGACCGCTTCGAGGTGCTGCCGCTGCTCGTCCAGGAACGCCCCGACGAGCGCCCGCGCTGGTACGAGTTGCCGGACGACACCACGCTGGAGGTGCCGCTCACCCACCCCGCGTACGACTGGTTCGCCGGCCTGGGCCTGCGCTGGTACGCGGTGCCCGCGATCAGCGACATGACGCTGGAGATCGGCGGCGTCCGCTACCCGGCCGCGCCCTTCAACGGCTGGTACATGGGCACCGAGATCGGCGCCCGCAACCTCGCCGACGCCGACCGCTACGACCTGCTCGGCACCGTCGCCGAGCGCCTGGGCCTGGACACCTCCAGCGAGCGCACGCTCTGGCGCGACCGCGCGCTGATCGAGCTCAACATCGCGGTGCTGCACTCCTTCCAGGAGACCGGAGTGACGATCGCCGACCACCACACCGAGTCCGAGCGCTTCCTCCGGCACGTCGCCCAGGAGAAGCGGCTCGGCCGGCCGACCCCGGCGGACTGGAGCTGGATCGTGCCCCCGGTCTCCGGCGGGCTCACGCCCGTCTACCACCGGTACTACGACCCGGTGGACCCGTCGCTGCGGCCGGCCTTCCTGGCGCGCGAGCCCTGGTGAGGCGGGGGGCGGCGGGGGCATCGGGGGCGGGGGCAGCGGAAACAGCGGGACGGTGGGACAGGGGGAAGGCCGGCGGCGGCAGGGTCTAGGAGCGTTCGGTGAGGCGCTCGAAGCGCAGGACGAGCCCGTCGAGCAGCGCTTCCAGGCCGGTCTCGAAGGCGCCCTCGTCCACCGTCCCGCGGTGCCCGGCCAGCCGGTGCGCCTCGCCGAGGTGCGGGTAGTCGGCCGCGTCGTACACCTCGGCGTCCGCGGGGAAGCCGGCCGCGAAGGAGGCCAGCGCCGAGCCGGTGACGAAGTAGCGCATCAGCGCGCCGATCCGGGTGGCCTGGCCGCGCGGCCAGCCGGCCTCGACCAGGTGGCCGAAGACCGCGTCGGCCAGGCGCAGCGCGTTCGGCCGGCGACCCGGGCCCTGGGCGAGCACCGGCACGATGTTGGGGTGGGCGGCGAGGGCGGCGCGGTAGGAGCGGGCCCAGGCGCGCAGCGCGTCCGGCCAGGGCGTCGGCCGGCCGCTGGGCGTAGCGGTGGGTGCGTCGTCGGGCGTGCCGTCGGGCTTAGCGGTGGGCGTAGCGGTGGGCGGGCCGTCGGGCGCGCCGAACATCGACAAGTCGACCTCGCCGATCACGCTGTCCACCACCGCGTCCAGCAGTTCGTCCTTCGTCGCGACGTGGTTGTAGAGCGAGGGACCGCTGACCGACAGTTCGGTGGCGAGGCGGCGGGTGGAGAGGGCCGCCAGGCCCTCTGCGTCGATCAGTCGCAGAGCAGCGGCGACGATGCGCTCGCGGCTGAGCAGCGGGGTGCGCGGGCGGGCCATCGGGGTGCTGCCTCCGGTTCCTCCGGTCGGGTGGGGCGGGGACCGATTCTGGCAGGTGCCCCTTCCCAGCGCGGGCCGGCCGGGGCTACAGTCCCTCCATAAAACTTGCAGCGCTAGTTTAATGGATCTGGAGCCGCCGTGAACCTGGAGCTGTCCGAGGAGCAGAGCGCCGTCCGGGACCTCGCCGCCTCCTTCACCGATCGCGAGATCGTTCCGCACGCCGCCGCGTGGGACCGTGCCGAGTCCGTCGACCGCGCGATCATCGGCAAACTGGCCGGGCTCGGCTTCCTCGGCCTCACCATCCCCGAGGATTACGGCGGCAGCGGCGGCGACCACCTCGCGTACTGCCTGGTCCTGGAGGAGCTCGGCCGCGGCGACTCGGCCGTCCGCGGCATCGTCTCGGTCACGCTCGGCCTGGTCGCCAAGTCCGTCTACGGCTACGGGACTGAGGAGCAGAAGCAGCACTGGCTCCCCCGGCTCACCTCGGGCGAGTCGCTCGGCTGCTTCGCGCTCACCGAACCCGGCACCGGCTCCGACGCGGCCAACCTCAGCACCCGCGCCGTCCGGGACGGCGACGACTGGCTGATCAGCGGCGCCAAGATGTTCATCACCAACGGCACCTGGGCCGACGTCGCCCTGGTCTTCGCCCGCACCGGCGGCGACGACCCCGACCGACAGGGCCACAAGGGCATCACCGCTTTCCTGGTGCCCACCGACCTGCCCGGCTTCACCCGCACCGAGATCCACGGCAAGCTCGGCCTGCGCGGCCAGGCCACCGCCGAGCTCGCCCTCGACCGGGTCCGGGTGCCCGACAGCGCGCGGCTCGGCGAGGTCGACAAGGGGTTCCGGGTGGCGATGTCCGCGCTCGCCAAGGGCCGGATGTCGGTCGCGGCGGGCTGCGTCGGCATCGCCCGCGCCTGCCTGGAGGCCGCCGTCCGCTACGCCGGCGAGCGCGAGCAGTTCGGCCGCCCGATCGCCTCGCACCAGCTCGTCCAGGAACTGCTGGCCGGCATCGCCGTCGACGTCGAGGCCGCCCGACTACTCACCTGGAAGGTCGCCGACCACATCGAACGCGGCCTGCCGTTCGCCACCGAGTCCTCCGTCGCCAAGCTCTACGCGAGCGAGGCCGCCGTCCGGGCCGCCAACAACGCGCTCCAGGTGTTCGGCGGCTACGGCTTCATCGACGAGTACCCGGTCGGCAAGTACCTGCGCGACGCGCGGGTCATGACCCTCTACGAGGGCACCAGCCAGATCCACCAGTTGCTCATCGGCCGCGCCCTCACCGGGCTCAACGCCTTCTGACCAGCCCGTTCATCCCATCCGATCAGCCAGGACGGGTCCATAGGACCACCCAGACCACCCGGATCACCCGGACCGTCCTGACTGCTCGGATCACCCTGACTGCTCGGATCACTCGGATCACTCGGATTCAACCGGATAGGAGCCCGACGACGTGCGTCCCGTCTACTTCGCCGCAGCCCGCCGCACACCCATCGGCCGGCTGCGCGGAGCGCTCGCCACGGTCCGCCCGGACGACCTCTCGGCCACCGTGCTGCGCGCCCTGCTCGCCGACGTCCCCGCCCTCGACCCCGCCCGCATCGACGACGTCTACTGGGGCGCCGCCAACCAGGCCGGCGAGGACAACCGCAACGCCGCCCGGATGGCCGTCCTGCTGGCCGGCCTGCCGGAGACCGTCCCCGGCGCCACCGTCAACCGGCTCTGCGCCTCCGGGCTGGAGGCCGTCACCCTCGCCGCCCGGGCCATCGGCTCCGGCGAGGCCGACGTCGTCCTGGCCGGAGGCTGCGAGTCGATGACCCGCGCCCCCTTCGTCCTCCCCCGCCCCGACGAGGCCCTCCCGCACCGGATCGAGACCTACGACACCCGGCTCGGCTGGCGGCTCACCAACCCCCGGATGGCCGAACTGCACGGCGTGCTCAGCATGGGCGAGACCGCCGAGGAGGTGGCCGGCCGGTACGGCATCGGGCGGGAACGCCAGGACGCCTTCGCGCTGCGCAGCCACCAACGGGCCGCCGCCGCCCGCAAGGACGGCCACTTCGACGCCGAGCTGATCCCGGTCGAACGGCCCGACGGCGTGACGGTCGGCCAGGACGAGGGCATCCGCGAGGACACCAGCCTGGAGAAGCTCGCCCGCCTCAAGCCCGCCTTCCGCCCCGGCGGCACCGTCACGGCCGGCAACGCCTCGCCGATGAACGACGGCGCGGCCGGGCTGCTCCTGGTCGGCGAGGAGGCGCTGCGCGACCTCGGGCTGCGGCCGCTCGGCCGGTACGTGGCCGGCGCCTCCGTCGGGGTGCACCCCGACGTGATGGGCATCGGCCCGGTGCCGGCCACCCGCAAGGTGCTCGGCCGGGCCGGCTGGTCGCTGGCCGACCTCGACACCGCCGAACTCAACGAGGCCTTCGCCGCCCAGGCCCTGGCCTCCGCCGACGGCATCGGATTCACCCCCGAACAGGCCGACGAACTGGTCAACCCGAGCGGCGGGGCGATCGCGCTCGGCCACCCGCTGGGCGGCTCCGGCGCGCGCATCCTCACCACCCTGCTGCACCGGATGCGCCGCACCGACGCCCGGCGCGGCCTCGCCACCATGTGTGTGGGGGTCGGTCAGGGCACTGCCGTCCTCGTCGAGAACGTTGACTGAGTGCGGGCCCGCGTTCGCGGCCGAGTTCACGGTCGAGGCCGCGTCCGAGTTCACGTCCGAGTTCACGTCCGAGTTCGAGTTCACGTCCGAGTTCAAGGGAGCACCGGGAATGACTGAAGTAGCCGCAGCGGCTGAAGTGACGGGCCTGGCAGGCAGGTTCGCGGGGAGGGTCGCCGTCGTGACCGGCGCCGCGCAGGGCATCGGCGCGGCCACCGCCCGCCGGCTCGCCGAGGAGGGCGCGGCCGTCGCCGTCGTCGACCTCACCGCCGAACGGGCCGCCGGGACGGTCGCGGAGATCACCGCCAAGGGCGGCACCGCAAGGGCGTACGGCTGCGACGTGGCCGACTACGACGCCGTCGAGGCGGTGTTCGCGCAGGTCGCGGCGGACCTCGGCGGGGTGCACATCCTGGTGAACAACGCCGGGATCACCCGGGACAACCTGTTCTTCAAGATGCCGAAGGCCGACTGGGACGCGGTCCTGACCGTCAATCTGACCAGCGCGTACAACTGCAGCCACGTCGCGCAGAAGTACATGGTGGCGCAGAAGTACGGGAAGATCGTCTCGCTCAGCTCGCGCTCCGCCCTCGGCAACCGGGGGCAGGCCAACTACGCGGCCGCCAAGGCCGGCATCCAGGGGCTCACCGCGACCCTCGCGATCGAGCTGGGGCCGTTCAACATCAACGTCAACGCCGTCGCCCCCGGGTACGTCGCCACCGCGATGACCGCCGCCACCGCCGAGCGGGTCGGCAGCACGGCCGAGGACCAGCACGCGGAGGTCTCCGCCCGGACCCCGCTGCGCCGGGTGGGACAGCCGGAGGA
This sequence comes from Kitasatospora sp. NPDC056731, assembly GCF_040687675.1. NCBI lineage: Bacteria > Bacillati > Actinomycetota > Actinomycetes > Kitasatosporales > Streptomycetaceae > Kitasatospora > Kitasatospora sp. NPDC056731. The sequence continues at coordinate 456,652 of NZ_JBFBNR010000001.1, read as the reverse complement.
GATCGCGTCCGTGGTCGCCTTCCTGGCCAGCGAGGACGCCTCGTACGTCAGCGGGCAGACGCTGTACGTCAACGGCGGGGCGCGGTAGGGCTGGCCCGGGCGGGGATCGTCAAGAACCGTTCAGCATTAGTACGATAATACTGACGTGTCGTCACATGACCGTCCCGGGCGTGGGGTTACCTTCACCTGGGACGGTCTTTACCTTTTCGCGTGGCCGAGCATGACCATGCCCCTGATCAGGCGACCCCACCAAATGACTATGGCATGATCATGCGGCAGTCGATGGGATGGCCGGACCGACCCGACCGGACCAGGTCGGGCCCTGCGCCCCAAGGAGTCCCATGGGCAGCCCCGCCCCCCTTCGCCGTGCCCTGGCTCTGCTCGCCGTCGGGGCCACCGCCCTCACGGCCGGCACCATCGCCGTCCCGGCGGTCGGCGCCGCGACCGCCGCCCCCGCGCACGACCTCACGGGCGTCCACGTCCGCCCCGCCTCCTTCGGGCACCACAACGCCCAGGGCCGCACCGCCCCGCTGACCACCACCCAGTGCGTCAGTCAGATCGGCATCCACTGCTACTCGCCGCTGCAGTACCGGAACGCCTACAACCTGAACCCGCTGTACCAGGAGGGCATCACCGGCAAGGGCCGCACGATCGTCATCGTCGACTCCTTCGGCTCGCCGACCATCCAGCACGACCTGGAGGTCTTCGACAAGCAGTGGGGCATCCAGGACACCAACGTCGAGGTGGTCAAGTGGGGCAACGTCCCCGCCTTCGACCCCAAGAACCCCGACCACACCGGCTGGGCCGGCGAGACCACGCTGGACGTCGAGTACGCCCACGCCATCGCCCCCGACGCGCACATCGTCCTGGTCGAGACCGGCGTCGCCGAGACCGAGGGCACCACCGGTCTGCCCGAGATGATGGACGCCGAGAAGGCCCTCATCAAGGCCGGCCGCGGCGACGTCATCTCGCAGAGCTTCGGTGCCACCGAGAACACCTTCCCGGGGTACGACAAGGGCGACTTCAAGTCGCTCACCGACCTGCGCTACGCCTTCAAGGCCGCCGCCGACCACAACGTCACCGTGCTCGCCGCCTCCGGCGACAACGGCGCCACCGACGCGCAGACCAACGGCACCGACCTGTACCCGTACAAGGTCAACTCCTGGCCGTCCTCCGACCCGCTGGTCACCTCCATCGGCGGCACCCAGCTCACCCTGGACGACAACGGCGCGCGCACCGCGCCCGACAAGGTGTGGCACGACAAGTCCGGCGCCGGCGGCGGTGGCGTCTCCGGCATCTTCGAGCGCCCGTGGTACCAGGCCGGCGTCGCCAACGTCACCGGCAACCACCGCGGCACGCCCGACATCAGCATGAGCGCGGCCGTCGACGGCGGCGCTTGGACCTACGAGTCATACGACCCGACCTCCGTCGGCTGGCACCTCACCGGCGGCACCAGCGAGGCCACCCCGCTGTTCTCCGGCGTCGTCGCCCTCGCCGACCAGCTCGCCGGCCACCGCCTCGGCCAGCTCAACTGGCGCCTGTACGGGCTCAACCTGCTCCCGGGCGCGCGGACCGGCATCACGGACGTGAAGGAGGGCGACAACTCCTGGGGCGGCGTCACCGGCTACACCGCCACCGAGGGCTACGACCTCTCCAGCGGCCTCGGCACCATCGACGGCGCGAAGTTCGTCCACGCCATCGCCGGTCGCTGACGGGCAGTGACGGGTAGCAAGTAACAACTAACAGCGAACAGATAACAGATTTCGAAATCTGTTATCTGTTCGCTGTTTTCTGTTTTTTGTTATCTGTTCGGTGTTAGTTGCTCGCGGCCCGGTGCCGGTCGTCCGGCCCGGCCGCGCGGCGCGAAGGGTCAGACGCGGTCCGCCGGGGCGGAAGCGGGCTCCGGGGCGGGCGCCGCTGCGGGCTCCGGGGCGGCGGCCAGTTGGGCGAGGTAGCGCTCGGCGGCGCGGAGCTTGCGGCCGTCAGAACCCGGGAGGTAGGCGCGGAGCTCGATGATCTCCGGTGCGATCCGAAGGGCCGCCGCGCGGTCGGGGACCGAGCGCCAGCAGGCCTCGGCGTTGGTGGCCGCCCGCTGGGTCTCCGGGTGGTCCGGCCCCTGCGAACGGAGCAGCGCCAGGGCCACCTCGCGGTAGATGTCCGCGGCCTCGGCCGGCCGGCCCGCGAGACGGCACACGTGCGCCCGGACCTGGCGCACCTGGAGGACCGGTTCGGAGACGGCGCCGTGCTCGGCGATCGCCTCCAGTTCGAGGGCGAAGGCGAGTTCGGTGGCGGCACCGTGCTCCCCGGCGTCCGCGCTGCGGACGATCCGGCCGATGACCTCCCGGTAGTCGGCACGCGGCCGGCCGGACGCCGGAGCGTCGACGGGCACCACATCGGCAGGTACCTCGTCTGCTGGCACCGCGTCCGCTGGGGCCTCCGCCACCGGGACCGCGTCCGCGGGGGCTTCGTCGTCGGCCGGGTCCGTGTCGTCCGGCGCTTCCGCCGTCGGCACCGCATCGGCGGGGGCCTCGTCAACGGGAGGGGCCTGCGTCGGGGCGGCGTCCTGCGGTTCCGCCGTCGGCGTGGCGACGTCCGCCAGCGCCTGCTCCCGCTCCCGCTCCCGCTCGGACTCCAACTCCGGCTCCGGCCCCGGCTGCTGGGGCTTGGCCAGCGTCACGCCTGCGGACGGCTCGACGGCCTCAGGCGTCGCGTCCGCCGGAGCGTGCTTGTGCAGGGTCACGCCAGCCGGGCCGGCAGGCTGCCCCTTCAGCAGGCTGACCGGGCGGGCCGGCCTGGGCGGGGCGGGCGGCACGCCGGGCTTGAGCAGGCTCACCGGACCGGCCTCGGTCGCGGGAGCCGGGGAGGCCGACGACGGCAAGGCCGGGGGCGCCACGGACGGTTCGACGACGGCGTCCTGCGACTCCGCCCGATCCGGCACCGGCGGCACCGACAGCACGGCCGGCCCGGACGACACCACATCGGCCCGCACGGCGTCGACCGGCGGCACCACGTCAGCCCGCACCGCATCGACCGGCGCCGACACGTCGGCCGGCGGACCGTCGCCACGGCGGGCGGTGTTGCGGAAGACCGGCCGGTCCGGGGCGTGCGTGGCCAGGATGACGACGTCCGGCCGCAGCACCGAGTACACCTGTTGCCGCAGTTGCTCGGGCGCGAGCACGTCGCCCGCGCCGGGGCGGCCGCCGTGCAGCGCCTCGATCAGGGCCCGGGTGAAGGTGCCGATCTGCTCCGGGTCCGGGCTGACGACCGCCCAGAGCGGGATGCCCTCGCTGAGCGGCGAGGCGGCGCCCTGGAGGTACGGCCAGGCGTTCTGGTCGGCGCTGAGGTCGGCGACGACGAGGGTCTGCCACTCGGCCGGACGGTGGCTCAGCTCGGCGGCGACGGCCTGCCAGGGCAGGCCGTCCTGCTTGGAGTCGCGCAGGGTGAGCTGGAGCTGTCCGCCGCGCTTGTCGGCGACCACGTGACCGCCCAAGTGGACGAGCAGCGGTCCCGGATGGCGGGACGCGGCACGCAGGTGGGCGAGGACGGTGTGCGGGTCGCTGGCGCCGGGGAGGTGGACGGCGTCCACCGCGTCCGCGGCGAGCAGCACCTGCGGTGAGACGGCCGCGAGCATCGCGGACAGCACCGACGCCTGGGCGGGACCGCCCCGCCCCCAGGTGCGGCGCCCGGAGTTGCCGTAACCGCCCTCGACGACCAGGATCCGTCCGCGCGGCGCCGCCCCCAGTCCGCCCGCACCGGGGGCGCTCACGCCCGGGGCCGGGAAGGGCGGCGGCGTGGCCGTGGACGGCGGCGCGCCCACGGCGGGCATGCCGGTGACGGTCCATCCGGTGGGCGCGGTCGGCGGTGGGCCCGGCACCGCGGCCGGAGCCGTCGGAGCGGACGGCGGGGCTGCCGGAGCGGACGGCGGGAGCGGGGGCACGGACGGCGGCTCGTAGAGCGCGGCGGGCCCGGGCGGGTGCTCCTCGGCCGGGGTGCGCGGCGGCGGTACGGCGTCCCAGGGGCCCGAGTCCGCTGCCGGTTCGGGGCCTCCGGGGACAGCTGTCGTCTCCGCCATCTTCTGGTCACCGCCCACCCCACCGCTTCGCGGCGTCTGATGCCCTTGCTGGGTGGCGCCTGCCACCACTCCCGTCGCGCCACCCTACGAGATCCCGGCACACCCGATCCAGGCCGGGTCTCCGATCGGCGTGCCACGCGGCCCGCTATCGTGCCGTCATGGCAGGCCCCGGTACACCTCTCCTGTTCCTCGACGTCGACGGACCGCTCATCCCCTTCGGCGCGCCGCCCCCGGGCGGCTACCCCGTCTTCCGCGGCGCCTGCGCCGCCGCACCCGGTCCGGGCGTCAATCCCCTGCTGGCCCGCGTCGATCCGGCACTCGGCGGGCGCCTGCTGAGCCTGCCGTGCGAACTGGTGTGGGCGACAACGTGGATGTCCGATGCGAACGACCGCCTCTCCCCCTGGCTCGGACTGCCGCAACTGCCCGTCGTGGACTGGCCGGTGGCGGACGGCGACGAACCGGCCGGCCTACACGGGAAGACCCGCGCGCTGGTCGCCCGGGCTGCCGGCCGTCCGTTCGTCTGGGTGGACGACGAGATCACCGCCACCGACCGCCGCTGGATCGCGGCCCACTCGCCCGCCCCCGCGCTCCTGCACCGCGTCGACCACCAACGCGGCCTCACCGCAACCGACTTCGCCGTCCTGGACGCCTGGTTGCGCACACACCGACACGACACGCCCTAGACTCCCCGACCATCTGGACTCCCCGACCATGGACTTCGCCGCCGGACCGCCCCTGCGCCGCCGTCTGGGACGTCCACACCTCCACCGAGCGCACCGTCGACGGCCTGTGCGTCTGCCCGACCTGACCGGCCCGGCCCGGCATGCCGCTGCCCGGTCACCCCGAGGGGCGGCCGGGCAGCGGCCTGCTGTAGGGTCCACGATTCCGTGAGCAATCTCGGCGTTGTGACCTGCGGGTATCTGCCCGGTGAGCACTCGCCGACGGTCGCCGTGTCGAGCGATCATGAGCAATCCGAGAGCAGGCCCTCGGGCAGCACCAATCCGTCGGCCTACGGGTGGTCGTGTGGGGGATACCGGTCCGGCTGGGCAACAGCGGCGAAACGGTCAAAGTCGCCGCCGTACATCCAGTGCGTATCGAGACCAGGCGTGTACAACCTCCCGGCCGGGCCTGGCTTCACGTACCCCTCTCCCCGCAGCAGTTGGAGGGCCTTTCGGATGACCGCACCCTTGGCTTCGAAGCGGACCGAAAGCTCACGCACCGTCGGGAGCGCCTCGCTGGCGCCGATCCGGCCATCGAGGATCTCACCACGCAGTGTCTCCGCGATCCGGCGGGCTGCCGAGGGCTCTTTGATGGCGGCACGCTCGGCCATTCGTCAACTCCCGCTCGAAGACCTGTGGGTGACCGCCGCCAGCCTGACACGAACCCACCGCATCGGATGAATCCATTCGAACAGCTCGGCCCCCTGATCATGATCACCCGGATTTGCTCGGACAGTGCTCATGATCGGCCTACAGTGCTCACGGATTCGCGGATTCTACAGGCATGCAGGGGACGTCAGGAACCGGCCAGCAGGTCGCGGAGCAGGGCGACGGTGTCGGCGTCGAGGTCACGGCCGGTGCGGCGGCTGAGCGCGTCGAGACGGTTGACGGCGCGCAGGAGTTGGTCGCGGGCGCCGGCCGAGGCGTAGGCGTAGAAGAGGTCCCGGTGCAGGAGTTCGACGTCCGGGGCGACGGCGAGGCCGCGGAAGACGGCGGCCTCGGCGCTGCGGTGGTCACCGTACTGCAGCCGGCGGGCGGCCAGTTCGTGGGCGGTGTCGACGATCGCCGCGATCATGTCCTGGCGCTCGGCCTCGGCCCAGCCGTAGGAGGCGGGCGGGGCCTCGGCGAACGGGGCGCCGCGCACCAGGGCCAGGGCGTGGGCGAGGGCGGCGTCGGCGGTGGCGCTGGTGCTGCGCATGCCGCGCCGGTAGAGGCTGCGGAACTCGTCCCAGTCGCAGGTGACGACCGGGGTGAAGGAGTAGCCGTCGGTGGTGTCGGTGGGCAGGAAGGCGCGGCCCTCGGGCGAGGTGCCGAACCAGGCTGCCAGGTCGGCGAGTTTGCCGGGGAGCGGGCTCTTGGCGTCGGCCGCGGTGGGGTGCGGGTCGAGGTGGGCGGCGCCGGGGTGGAGGTCGTGGTCGAGGGCGTGGTGGTCGGCGCCGGGCCGCAGCGAGAGGTAGACGGCGAGTTCGGTGAGCCGGGACAGCGCGCCGGGTTCGACGGTACCGAGGGCTCCGGCGACGTCGACCGGGCCGAGCAGGCGGATCCGGGGGGCGTTGCGGGCGGCGTGCGCCTCCGGGGAGCGCAGGATGGCGAGCAGGTCGTCGCTGTCGCTGCGCCCGGGGGTGGTCTGGGCGACCGGGGCGACGGCGGCGGGGCCGGGCTCGGCTCCGGGTTCGACTCCGGACTCGGTGTGGGAATCAGCGTGGGAATCGGCTTCGGCCGGGGCCTCGGCTTCGGTGCCGGGCAGGAGGTCGGGCGAGGGCTCCGGCCGGGACGGGACGCGCGGGTCGACGCCGGAGGGCGCGGGCGCGGGCTGGTGGACCGGGGCCGGCTCGACGGGCGACTGCGGCACGACCGGCTGGACGGACTGGACGGCAGGCACGGACGGCACGGGCTGGACGGCGAGGACGGCCGCGGGGGCTTGCTGCGGCGCCTCCGCCGCGTCCCCCGCCACCGCGTCCGGGCGGCGCAGGTCCCGGGTGGCCTCGTCCGCTGCCTCGTCCGTGGCCTCGTCAACGACCTGCCCGACCACGAGCTCTTCGTCGGTCCCGATCCCGCTCCCGATCCCGGTACCGACTCCGGTACCGACTCCGGTACCGACTCCGCTCCCGGTCTCGGTCTCGGTCTCGGCGGAGGCGGCCTGCCGCCCCTGCCCGTTGACCGCGTACCGCCCCGGCCCGGCCGGAGGGGCCGGTACCGGCGTCGCCGGGTCGGTGCCCGCGAACGGGCTGGCGCCGGTGCCGATGACCCGGGCGAGCAGCCGGGGCCCGGCGGCCGTGTCCGTACCGCCCTGCGCGCCGGTCGCGGCGGCGCCGACGGCGGCCAGCACGGGTACGGCGGCGGGCAGTTCGGCCGTGTCGGTGTCGTCGTCGTCGTCGTCCGCGTCGGGGTCGAGGCCGGGACCGTCCAGGGTCCAGGCGGGGGCCGGGTGCTGGGTGAGGTCGTCGGCGGCGCGGAGCAGTTCGGCGACCTGGTCGTACTGCTGGTCGCTGAGCCGCTGGAGTTCGACGGTGAGGTGCAGGCCGGGGATGGCCGCCTGGCCGGTGGCCGGGAGGGTCCAGCGGGCGACGGGGCCGGTGCCGCGTTCGGGGGCGCGGGTGATGACGGCGACGCAGGTGCGCGGCCGGGCGTCGAGCAGGCGGCCGAGTTCGGCGGGGACCTCGCCGCCGGGCTGCTGGGCGCAGAGCACGATCTCGGGGGTCCAGGACTCGTCGGCCTGGCCCCGGCTGCGGGCGTCGCGCGGGCTGGCGGCCTCGGCGGCGACCAGGGTGGCGCGGGCCTTGGCGGTGCGCGGGCCGAGGGCGGCGAGCGCGGCCTCCAGGGTGGGGTGGCGGTGGATGCGTTCGGCGGCCGGGCCGCTGATCGGCACCTCCTCGGCGAGGTCGACCAGGTGCAGGTGGAGCCGGTCGGCGAGCGGGCTGTGCGCGAGTTCGACGGCGAGGGTGCGCAGGATGTCGCGGGCGTCGTCGGGGTGGCCGGAGAGGTGGAGCAGCCGGACGGCCTCCAGGTCGGCGAGGACGACCGAGCCGTCGGGCGAGGTGCCGAGGGTGACCAGGGCGGGGTAGGGCGCGGCGGTCTTGCGGGCCTGGGCGGCGCTGAGCAGGTCGCCGGAGTCGAGGCTGCACCACCAGACGTTGGCGGCGTGCGCGGCGCGGAACGGCGCGATCGGGGTGGCCGGGCCGGAGAGGTGCAGTTCGATGGTGTGGCCGGGGGTGATCCGGGCGGCGACGATGGCGGGCAGGCGCTTGCCGCCGCGCACGGTGTTGCGGGCCATGGTGCGCAGGGCGCGGTCGAGCAGGTCGAGGCCGGCGTCGTCCTGACGGGCCCTGAGCTCGTTCTCGAAGGCGGCGGCCTCGGCGTCGGGCATGGTGATGCGGTGCCGGGGGCGGCGGGCGCGCAGTTGGGTGCCGCGCTTGTGGGCGACGGTGCCGACCATGACGGCGGCGAGCAGGACACCGACGGTGGAGGCGGTGAGGGCGATGGAGTAGTCGTCACCGGCGGCCGGTTCGGCGTGCGCGGCGGGGGCGGGCGCGTGGGTGGGTGCGTGAGTGGGCGCCGGGGTGACGGGCTGGGACGCGGCCGGAGTCGGCGCGGCCTGGGTCGGCGCGGGGGCGGGGGTGGCGGACGCCTGATCAGCCGGCGGCTGGCCGGTCGACGGCGCCGGAGCAGGCGCGGGCGCGGGTTCGGACGAAGGAGCAGGCGAAGGAGCAGGCGCGGGAGCGGCCGCCCCCGGCACCGTGAGCACCATCCCGGGCACCAGCACGTCCGGATCGGTCAGCCGTTCCCCGTCCGGCGCTTGGGCCCCCTTGTTCGCCTCGAAGAGCTTCGGCCACGCCTCGGCGTCCCCCAACTCCCGTTGGGCGATGACGGACAGGCTGTCCCCGCCCTGGACGGTCACCGTCGCGTGCCCGCCCGCACCCGGCTCCGTCCCGGCCTGCGGCACCTGGGCCGACCCGGCACCGGAAGCAGGGACGGGCGCAGGCTCGGACGAAGGAGCAGGCGTAGCAGCAGGCGCAGGCGCCGACCCGTCCGCCTTCGCGTCCCCCGGCATCAGCAGCGCCCACCCCGGCTGGATCGGCCGGTCGGCGTCGAAGCGGGTACCGGAATCGTCCATCACCCGGCCGTCGTTGAGCTTGGCGATCTCCACCCACCGTTCACCGGAGCTCAGTTGGCGTTCGGCGATGGACCACAGGCTGTCGGCGGGCCGGCTGTCCCGCACGGTGTACGTGGGGTTCTGCTCGGCGGCGGGCGCCAGGGCGGGCGCGGCCTGGGCGGCGGGCAGGGCGGCGCGCTGCACGCCGGCCGCCAACTGCGCCGGGGCGGTGGCGGTGTGAGCCGGGGTGGCGGCGAAGGCCGAGCCGGCGACCGGCATCAGCGCGAACACCGAGCCGACCAGACCGGCCGCCATCCGCTGGCTCCAGCCGAAGGCGGGGATGCGGCGGGCGATCCGGCCGCGCAGCTGCGCGGGGATCTCCAGCAGGACGGAGAACGCGAAGCAGGCCCAGGCGAGCCAGCCGACCACGACCAGCAGCCAGAGGAACAGCCGTCCGTCGTCCGGGCCGGTGAGCGCCTGGCCGACGCCGTCCGGCGCGACGTCGCCCATCGCGGCGACCGCACGGGTGCCGTAGAGCAGCAGCGCGGGGACGCCGAGCAGCAGGGCGAGCAGGGTGACCAGCGCGGCGAGCGCGGCGATCAGGGCTGCGCCGCGGCCGCGCCCGCGCGGTGGGCGGGGCGCCGGGGCGGCGGGGCGGCCGGCGGCCCGGTGTCCGGTGTGGGCCCGGCCGTTGGCGCTCCGGGCCTGGTCCTTGGCGCCCGGGCTCCGGCCCTTGGCGGTTCGAGCCCGGCCCGGGGCGGTTCGGGCCTGGTCCTTGGCACGTGGCGCGGCCATCAGTCGGTCTCCGCTTTCTCGACTCCGTGGACGAGGGTCGCACTGCCCTTGCCCGTTACCTTCCGCTCCCCGAGCGCGCCCAGCAGGACGGGCCGGTAGTCGGCCCGCACGGTGACGGTGACGACCTTGCCGTCGCCGGAGAACTCGACCTCGCCCGCCTGGAGGCCGTACAGGGCCAGGTAGGTGTCGGCGGCCTGCCGGACGTAGTCCTGCTGGATTTTGAAGCCCTTCCCCTGGAGGACGGCGGCCTGGTCGAGCTGCTGTCCGCCGACCCGCGCGGCCTCCTGGGCGTAGGCGTCGGTGCGTTCGGCGACCCGCAACCGGCCGCCGGCGTCGATCACCAGGGCGATGACGAGCACGACGTAGGCCGCGCAGATCGCCACGAAGAGGGCGACCGCGCCCCGGTCGGAGCGGCGCCGACGCCGCGCCCTGACAGGCACTCCCATCCCCCCTGCCCCTCCCGCCCCTCGTCCGCCCCACCGGCCCCCACCGGGCGCCGGCCGGTCCCGTCGCGTCATCCCCCGTGCGCTCTCCGCTTGCGTCTCCCCCGCGCGGGCCGTCCCCAATCCCCCGTCGTGGCCCGTGTCCCGCCGGGTGCCGCCCCGGGCCGTCATGTGCCCCGGTAGCGGTCCACCACGGAGGTGAACTCGCCGACGAGGTGCTTCGTCACGGGTACGCCGGACGGTCCGCCGAGCAGGTCCGCCAGTTCGACGTCGCACACCACGGTGACCTTGACGGTCGTGACGGCGCCGCCGGGCAGGTCCAGTCGGCCGGGCACGACCTGGACGTCCCCGTTGCGGCAGGAGACGCCCTGCTGGCGCAGCGTTGCGAGGGCCGAGTCCCGGCCCGGCTGCGTCATCCCGTCGACGCTGCGCTGCAGCGAGGCGGTGCGGGCGCCGGCCCGGGCGGCGGCCTCGACCGTACCGGCCGTGGTCTGCACCCGCCCGGCGGCGATGGCCACCAGGACCAGTCCGACCACCGGGGGCACGACGATCGCCGCCTCGATGGCGACGGCGCCGCCGTCGCTCCGCCGGACCGGCCACCACCGGGGCCGGCGCGCGGAACGGCGGTCGACGCGGGGCGCGGAACGGCGCTCGGAACCACGCTCGGCGCGCGGCGCCGGCCACCCGTCGGCCCGGGTCCGCCGTCTCACGGCGCCACCGCCACCGGCGGGACGAAGTGCTCGCGCGGCGCCTCGGCGAATTGCGTGAGGGCGGGCGCCGACAGCCCGGGTATCAGCAGCGGCGGGCGCACCGCCACCGTGACCCGGACCACTTCGGGCGTGCTGCCGTCGGTCGTCACCGTGTACGAGTGCACGCCCTGCCGGTCGAGGAAGTCCCTGGCCTGTCGGCGCGCCGCCTCGTTCTTCACCTCGTCCGTCGCGTTGCCCTGGATCCGGCCGGCGTCCACGCCCTCGCGGGCGGCGGTGAGCGCGAGCTGGCGGTCGTACCACAGCAGCGCGGCCTGGACGACGAGCATCAGGAGCACCAGGACGACCGGGAAGACGATGGCGAGGCTCACGCTCATCGACCCCCGGTCGCCGCGGCGGCGAGGTCGGTACGTCACTTGGTGGCGCCTCCCGCGGCCGCGCCCGCACCCGGCATGTTCGGGTCCTGCTGCACCTTCTGCACGACCTTGTCCTTCAGCAGGTACAGCGCGGTCGCGACGGCGCCCGCGACGAAGACCAACGCGATGATGGCGAGGGCGAGTTCGATGCTGATCGCGCCGCGGTCGCCGCGCGCGCGGGCGGCCCGCAGCCGGCCGAGCCGCAGGGTGAACAGCAGCAGGGCGAACTGCACGGGCAGCAGGACGGGCCGGATCAGCCGGCCTGCCAGGTGGACGAGTCGGACGGTCATTCGGGTCTCCCGGGGGTGGAGTGCGGTGTGGTGCCAGATGCCCTGTGAGGAGGGTCAGTTGAGCATCTGGTGGAGTGCGGGGAAGACGATCAGAACGGTCATCAGCAGAGTGAGGGCGGCTCCGGGTGCGACCATCCGCTCGCTGTCGGCGTTGGCGCGGGCGAGGTCCTCGGCGAGCAGTTCGCCGCGCAGGCCCTTGGCGCGCGCCCGCAGGGTGTCGTACACGGCGGCGCCGTCGGTGCCGGACAGCCGCATGATGTCCGCCACGTCCTGCAGCGGGCTGAGCCCCAACTCCTCGGCCAGCGCGTCGAGTCCGGCCCAGGGCGGGAGCCGGTCGGTGGCGGCGCGGTCGAGGGCGTCGCGGATGCGCCGGAACACGGTGCCGCGCCCGACCGCGGCGGCGCGGCGCAGCGCCTCGGCGGGCCCGCAGTCGGCGGCCCGTTCCAGGGCGACGAGTTCGAGGTAGGCGGCGATGCCGTGCAGGTACTCGCTGCGCGCCTCCTTGGCCTCGCCGCGCACGATGCCGTCGGGGACGAACCAGAGCAGGCCGGCCAGCAGCGGCCCGGCCAGCAGCGGCAGGGCGAAGGGCAGGCCGATGTCCATCAGCGCGGCCATCGCGCCCAGGTAGGCGGGCAGCAGCAGGCCGATCGCGGCGAACAGCAGCTTGTGCACCATGAACCGGGCCGGGGCGCGGCCGATCAGGGCGAGTTCGCGGTGCGGCAGGGACACTCCGCGCAGGCCGATCGAGCGCTCGCCGATCCGGTCGTACCAGCGCGGCCGCTCGTCCGGGTCCGCGGCCCGTTCGGCGGGGGTGCGGTGCAGCCGGTCCAGGGCCTGGCGCAGGTCGGGCGGCGCGGGCCGCAGTTCGGCGATCAGCAGGGCGACGCCGCCGGCGGCGACGGCCCCGGCCAGCACGGACCAGGGGGAGATCACCGGACCTCCCCGAGCTGCTGGAGCGTCTCGTCCTCGCGCACCGGGGCGCGGCGCCCGGCCTTGCCGCGCCGGTCGGGCGCCAGCAGCCGGGGCACCGGCGGGTGCGAGGCGAGGGCGCGCATCCAGGCGATGATCGCGACGAACAGGGCGGCGACGACGGCGAGCACGATCTGGCCGAGCAGCGTGCCGTACGGCCGGGTGTACTCGGTGTTGAAGGAGCCGACCGTGACGACCAGCACGATGATGCCGACCAGCCAGCGGATGGTGGTGCGGTGCTTGGCCCGGTCGGCCTCGATGGCGCGGCGCTGGCGGACCTCCTCGCGCACCGAGTCGGCCATGTCGGCCAGTGCCCGGGCCAGGCCGGGGCCACTGTCACCGGAGCGCAGCACGAGCGCGGCGAGCACCTTGTCGGCGGTGGCGTCGGCGACGCTGTCGGCGAAGGCCTGGAGCGCCTCCTCGGGCCGCCAGCGGGCCTGGAGCCGGGCGGCCAGTTCGCCGATCTCCTCCTCCAGGGCGGCGGGGGCGGTGCGGCGGCTGGTGACGATGGCCTGGTTGAGGCCGACGCCGAGCAGCAGCACGTCGGCGATGCGCTGGGTCCACTCGGACAGCGCCTCCAGGCGTTCGATCCGGCGGGTGTCCGGGCGGGTGGTGTCGAACAGCCAGGGCAGGCCGAACACGGCCAGCGGCACCAGCAGGGCGGCCAGCGGGATGCCGGTGAACAGCCAGGCGAGCGGGGCGCCGGCGAGCGCGAGCGGCAGCTGGATCCGGCGCAACCGGGCGACCCGGGCCGAGGCGGCGCCGGGGGCGCCGTACCAGAAGACGTGGGCGCGGCCGGCCAGCGGGTTGCTCCGCTCCGGGGTCTCGTCCTCGTCCGCCGGGTCGCTGCCGCGGGCCCAGGCCACCAGGGCGACCAGACCGCCCGCGACGGCCAGCCCGCACAGGGCGAACAGCAGCATCATCGCGCGCCACCGCCGATCCGCAGTTGCAGCGGGGTGGCCCAGCCGCCGTAGCGGGAGCCGAGCAGGGCGGCGTCGAAGCCGGCCCGGCGCAGGTCGTCCAGGCACTGCGGCGGGGTGTGCGGGACGGCCCGCGGCTCGCCGAGGTCCGCCCGGGGGCCGAACACGGTGTTCAGCGCGGGCCGGCCGCTCTCGCCGAGGCCGGCGACCTCCAGGACGTGGGAGACGAAGCGGTGCCGGCGGCCGCCGACGGCGGTCTCGTCGACCATGGCGACGTGCACGATGAGGTCCAGGGCGTTGGCGGTGAGCCGGTAGGCGAGCGAGTCGGTCATGTGCGAGCCGTACTCCAGGCAGAGTTCGGCGATGCGGTCGACGACCATGTGCGGGCCGCGGGCGTGCAGGGTGCACATCGAGCCGCCCTCGCCGTTGGTCATGACCCGTAGCATCGGGACGACCTCGCCGGATCGGACCTCGCCGACGATGATCCGGGACAGCGTCATCCGCAGCGCCGCCGGGATGAGGTCGCCGATCGTCAACTCGCCTGCCAGGCGGCCCTCGACGCGTTCGCCGTTGCCCTCGCGGGCCTCCATCGGGACGACCTGGCGCAGGTGGCCGAGGGTGTGCAGCCACAGCTCGAACTCCGACTCCAGGGTGCCGATCCGCTCGTCCGGCGGGATCTCGGCGGCCATCGCGCGCAGCAGACTGGTCTTGCCGACGCCCTGGGTGCCGGTGATCATCACGTTCTTCCGGGCCCGGATCGCGGCGGCCAGGAACGCGGCCAAGGTGCTGTCCAGGGTGCCGAGTTCGACCATCTCGGGCAGCGTCGCCGAGGCCACCCGGTGGCGCCGGATCGCCACGTACGGGCGGGGTGTCACCTCGGTGAGCGCCTGGAGGCGCATGCCGCCCTCCAGGCGCAGCGCGAGGGTCGGGCTGGCGGTGGACAGGCTGCGCTCGCCGCCGCCGTGCTGGCGGGCCAGGTCCTGGAGCAGTTCGACGAGTTCGGCGTCGCTCTCGGCCACCGGCGGTACCTGGCGCAGGGGTTGGTGCACCCGGGAGACCCAGACGTCGTCGCAGCCGTTGATCAGGATGTTCTCGATCTCCGGGTCGTCCAGGTAGGGCTGGAGCCGCCCGGCCCGGAACAGCAGGTCGAAGACGGCCTCGGCGAGCGCGCGGTCCTGCTCCCTGGTGGGCGGGATGCCGTGGGTCTGCGCGTAGGCGTCGGACCAGCGGGCGACCGCCTCCTCGATCAGCGCGCGGCCGCGTTGGCGGCGGGTGGCGCGGTCCGGTTCGGCGCCCGAGGTGGCGGTCAACCGGGTGATCTGCTGGTGCAGTTCGGCCGCGACCTGGCGCTTCAGCTCGCGGGCCACCTGCGGGTCGACGGCCGGCCGGGTGGCGGCGCCGCGCAGGTCGAGCGAGGGCAGCTGGGAGGGCACGGCGGTGGGCGTGGCCGCGCCGCCCGGCTGGACGTACGGCGGCGGCGCGGGCTGCGGGGCGACGGGGCCCGGCCGGTAGGCCTGGGGCGGGGCGGCCGCCGACGCCTCGGCCGCCGCCGGGTGCGGGGCCTGCGTCTGATTCTGTGTCGGGGCCTGGGCCTGGGCCGGGGTGGCCCAGGGCAGCGCGGCCGGGTCGGCCGCGGGGTGCTGGTGCAGGGGGCTACCGCGCACGGAGCACCTCCCCGGGGTTGTACGGCTGCGGACCGTTCAGGTGTGCCTGATCGGGTGTCACGGCGGGCTGCTGGAGCGGGTAGCGGCCGTCGTCCTCGGGCTCCGGGCGGACGTACGCGCCCTGCTGGTCGTACGGGCCCCCGCCCTGCTGGTCGTACGGGCCGAACCCGGCCTGCTGGTCGTACGGGCCGAACCCGGCCTGCTGGTCGTACGCGACGTAGCCGCCCTGCGGCCCGTACGGCGACTGCGGCTGAGACTGCTGCGGCTGCTGGACGTGCCCCGGGAACGGGGCCGGAGCGGCCGGTTGGGGGGCCAGCCCGGCCAGCGGCGCCACCGGGCCGGTGGTGATCACCGGCCCGACCGGCTGCGGCGGGGAGTACGAGGGCTGCTCCCCCTCCACCGGCCGGTACGCCGCCGGCGCGGCCGCCTGCGGGGTCGGCACCGGGGGCTGGGCGTGCACCGCGGTCGGGGGCGGGGGCTGGGGCTGGGTCCGGGCCGCGGCGGTGAGCTGGGCCGGGACGGGCGCGGCGGTCGGCGCGAGCCGCTGGCGACGGCGGCGGACCAGCAACTGCACCTCGTCCGCCGCCGAACGCGCCGTCCGCATCAGCTCCGAGCGGATGAACCGCCGGTCGGTGATGTCACCGCCGTCGGAGAGCACCCGGGCGGTGCGGGTGGCGTGCGGCAGCAGCCCCAGCACCGGCAGGCCGAACTCGCGCGACACCTCCGGCCCCGAGTACGGCCCCTCGGCGACCAGCAGCAGTCCGAGCGCGTCCACCCCGGTGCCGGCCGTGGCGAGGTCCTCGGCGAGCGCGGACAGCCGGGGCCGGGCCGAGCTCAGGCCGCGCAGCGTGGTGCGGACGGTCACCGCGACCACGTCCGCCCGGCGGGCCAGCACGGCGCTCACGCCGGTGGCGCCGGAGCGGCCGAGGTCCACGATGACGTCGTAGCCCTGCGGTTCGAGGCCGTGCAGCAGGTCGACGAGCGGCTCCCAGGTGTAGGCGAGGCCCGGGGCCTGGGTGGGGTCGGTCAGCCCGGGCAGCAGCAGCCGCTCGGCGGTGCCCTCGGGCGAGAGGTCGATCAGCTGCTCCCAGATGGTCGCGGCGAGCAGTCCGCGCCGGTCGGCGACGGCCAGGTTGCGCAGCCCGTACACCGCGTCGACCCGGCCCTCCAGGGCGCCCGCGAGCACCGCGCCGCCGTCCGGGTCGGCCTCCACCAGCAGGACCCGCCGTCCGGGTTCCAGCGGCCAGGCCAGCAGCAGGGCCAGGGCAGCCGTGGTCGCGCCGGGCGCGCCCGGGCCGCCGACCACCGCGATCACCGCCATCAGGCGCCACCCGCCCCGGTCGGGGGCACGGGGGCCGTGGCCGCGCCGGAGGCGGTTCCGGTCGCCGGGGCCGTCGGCGCGGCGCTGCCGCCGGTGCCCGCACCGGCGGTCCCGGTCGCGCCGCCCGCCGCGGCGGCGCGCGGGGCCAGCAGGACCTGGATCCGGCCGCCGGCCACCCACTGCGCCAGCCGGGGGCCGTCCGCCGCGCCGACGGCCACGTCGATCACCTGGCTGCCGTCGGTGTCCACCCGGCCGACCGTGATGACCGTCGCGGGCATCGAGTCGGCCTTGGTGTTGTCCGGGGTGTAGACCACGACGATCTGCAGCCCCGGCTGGAGCCGGGTGGCAGGCAGCTGGCTGTGCTTGGCCGAGACGCCGACCACGATCTGGCCGGGCTGCACCGCCAGGGTCTGCGCGACGTCGCCCCTGGTGAGCATCGCGCCGCGCTTGAGGTCGGTGGCGGCCCGCATGCCGACCGCCTTGTCCCGTTCGGTGGCGGCCAGCGGCCGCAGCGCCGGATCACCGGCGATCCGGGCCACCACCAGGTCGTCGTCGGTGATCACCTGCCCCCACGGGATGTCCCGGGCCAGCGCCAGCACGGCGACCCGCTGGCCGGTGCTGTTGTAGAGCACCGCACCGCCCAGGCCACCGGCGGCGATCAGCGCGACGGCCATCGCCAGCACCGCCGGGCGCCGCCGCCGGGCCCGCAGCGTCCGGCCGGGGACGTGCGGGGCGGCGCGCCCCTTGCCCTTGCCCGCACCGCTGCCCGGGGCCTCGCCCGGCCCCTGCCCCTGGTCCGGGACAGCCACGGACACTGCGGCCCCTGCGGGTGTGCCGGATCCCGGCGTCGCGAACGTACGGTTCTCCACCGGGTTCCGCCCTTCCCTCGTGCTCGTTCCGGATCGTCGGTACTGGGTTCTCGGTGCTCGGGTCGTCATCGCTCGGGCCGCCGGTGCCCGGGCTTCGGTGCCGTGGTCGCGTGCGGCCGGGTCGCCGGCGCCCCGCAGCCGGGCCGCGGGGCATCGGACGTCCGCCGCCGCCGGGTCAGTTGAGGACCTGCACCTCGGCGACCTTGAGCGTGAAGTTCGAGGACTGCGGCATCTTGACGTCGAAGGTCTTCGCGTTCGGCCCCGTGACCACGACCTCGCCCACCCAGTTCGCCGTCACCGTGCCGTCGAAGACGCCGCTCTTCCTGGTGCCCGAGCCCACGGCGAACTCGTAGCCGCAGTCCGGGGACTTGGCGGCGCCGTACTTGGGGTCGTACGGCGTCCCGGCCTTGTCGCAGGTCACGGAGACACCAGTGTCGAAGGTCCAGGTCACGCCCCTCAGCACCGGTGTGACGGTGACCGAGGCGCCCGGGACGGACAGCGTCTTGGGCGCGGGCGCCGCCACGCCGTCCAGCCAGAGCCAGACCGGCGCCTTCACCACCGCCGTGCCCTTGGGCGCGACACCCGCCGTCGGCTTCGGGAAGCGCATCTCGTGGGCGAAGCCGAAGCCGACGTCCACCAGGTTCAGCGCCGGCGGCCCGGCCGGCGAGGTGGCCTCGAAGACGATCTCGGCGCCGTCCTGGCCGCCGCCCGTCTGCGGGCAGACCTTCGAGTAGAGCGCGCCCTCGGACGGCTTGTGGCCCTGCCATGCCGGGTCACCCTCGGGGGGCGGGTTGTCCAGTGGGCGGAAGTAGCACCCGACGCCGCTGTTGAACCAGCCGCGCTCCGGGTCGTGGCAGGGCCACTGCTGGTCGTGGTAGCTGCACAGCAGCGGCCCGCCGCTCGTACCGCCCCCGCCGCCACCGCCGGGCTGCGACGGTCCGGGTTTCGGTTTCGTGCCACCGGTGTTGACCCCGGAGCAGATCACATCCGGGTAACACTGTTCGGCACCTCCGCCCGGCGGTTCGTCCGCCGCCGCCGACACCGCCGAGGCCAACAGCAACCCGGCGGACAACGGCGCGAGGATCGCGAATCGCCGGGCCGGTTTACGCGTGTTCAGCATGCCCGGTCCACCTCCCGCTTGAAGTCGTAGATCAGCCAACGTGCTTGGAACCAGCGCAGGGACGCGGTCGCGACGTAGCGGTTCAGTCGGTCGCCCGGATCCTTTGCCACCTGGGTGACGGCGTCGACGCGGTGCCATCCCGACACGTCGACGCAGTCCTCGATCACGGCGGTCTGCGGATCGGCTTTCAGGTCAATGGCCTTGACCACCGCCGAATTGCGCGGCGTCCCGGTCATCACCAGTTTGGCGTCGCGAAGTTGGCGGAGACTGACCAGGGTGTCGGTAAGAGCCCGCCCGGAAGAGTACGTCTCCAGAGCGAATCCGTCCGAATCCGACCGCCCGAATGCCTCGGTCTGGGCCTGCCACCAGTCCTGATACGTCTTCAGGGCCAGCCGCCCCATGGCACCTTCCGGCCCGTCCGTCGGCGCGATCGAGGTGTTTACCGAACCACCCGAAGGAGGTACCGGATCCACTCCCGCGACACTGGGCGCAGCCGTTCCGAGCCGATCGACGGAACCACCGGCACCGCCGCTCGCACAGGCTCCGAGGAGCAACACCAGAACCACCCCACCGACCCCAACCGCCCCAGGGCGCAACACATTTCCGCGCTGCCGCATCGCCCCACCTCGTCGCGACCGACCGATTCATGATCCGTGGCCGCCGGAAGAATTCCGTCGTCCCGCAGGTGTTTCCGCTGGGGATCGATTCTTCGCCAACCCACCCCATCACGGCAACACCTCAGGCCACCTGACCTTACGCGGAAGGCGGTTCCGTCGGGGCACTTTCCCGCCACAGAACGGCCAACAGTTCTTCGGAAAGCGACAATCCGGCCAATGCGCCCCGAACCGCGGCCCGATTGCGCATCAACAGGCGCCCGCCCTGCGGCGGAACGAGCAGGCGCGCGCCCGGCGCACCCGAACCACCCGGCGCTTCGCCCCCGTCGAGCAGCGCGGCGACGGACGGCTGGAGATCCAGCGGGGCGACGGCCGCCGGGGCGCCCGGGACGCCCTGCCGCAGCACGGTGGTCAGGGCATGGCTGAACGAACCCTCACCACCCGGCAGTACGGCGTCCCGGCCGCGTCTGCCCGGGGTGTACCGGCCGACCCGGCCCCACAGCGGGACACGCGGGTAGGCCAGCAGTTCGCCCGCGCCGTCCTCGCCGCCGCCTCGCTCCAACGCCGCCCAGGTGTCCCGGTCGGCCACCGCGTCGACCAGCAGCAGGGCCTCCTCGTGGTCACCGTGCACCATCGCGCTGACCACCCAGTCCCAGGCCAGGCCGCGCCGGTAGGCGTTGTCGGCGGTGCTGCCGCCGGTCACCAGGGCGAGCCGCCGCCCGCGCGGATCGACCGCCAACTGGCCTACCAGGCAGACCACCAGCCACCGGCCCGGGTGCTGGGCGGCCTCCCGGACGGCGGTGAGCATCGCGTTGGCGTCCGCGTCCGGCGCCACCTCGGTGACCCGGCAGCCGGCCGCGCCGACGTCGAAGCACATCCCGGGCAGCACCCGCGCGAGCAGCCGGGCGCCGTCCGGCGCCAGCGCCGAGCCCCCGAAGCCCCGATCGGGCCCGCCGTTCGCCCCGATCACCACCAGGTCGACCCCGCCCGCCATCCGCACGCCCCCTCCCATGCCGGCCCCGGCGCACCCGGGGCCGCCCGCCACGCCCGCCGCTGCCGTGGTGCGCAGGGGCGCGTACCGTACCGCCGCCGGGCAGGCTACCGCCCCGGGCGGCCGCCGACGGGGCTCCCGGCCCGTCCGCTCAGGGACCATGGGCCCTATCGGCGCGCGCGCCGACCGGAGGACGATCGGACGCATGGAGCGTGAGGACCGTGTGGAGACCCTGAGCGAGGCCGAATGCCTGCGGCTGCTCAGCACCGTGCCCGTCGGGCGCGTGGTGTACACCGAGCACGCGCTGCCGGCCGTGCTACCGGTCTCCTTCGAGGTCCTGGACGGGCGGTTGGTGCTCGCCGTGCGCCGGGGAAGTGCCACCGCGCGCGGGCTTGACGGCACGGTGGTGGCCTTCCAGGCAGACCTGCTGGACCCGGTCACCCGGACGGGCTGGAGCGTGCTGGTCCACGGCCGGGCGGACGTGGTGCGCGAGCCCGAGCAGGTGCGGCGGGTGCTGCGGTCCGGCCTGCGGCCGTGGGTGGGGGACCCGGAGCCGCTGTTCGTCGCGCTGGTGCCGGAACTGGTCAGCGGCCGACGACTGTTCCCGACCGGGCAGGACGCGCTGGGGCGCGGGGCGCTGCGGTCCTGAAACACCCACAGGGCCGCCGCGCCCTCGGGTTCCCACGCTCCCACGTTCCCGGGTTCCCGCGTTCCCGGGTTCCTGTGTTCCCGGTTCCGCACCGCTGACAGATACCGGCGGGTACGCATACGCTTCCGGCGTCCTGACCCCTCCCCCAGGAGCGCACCGTGACGAGCTTCGCCTCCCTCGCCGATCTGACCGCCGCCGTCGGCACCGAACTGGGCACCAGCGAGTGGCACACCATCGGGCAGCGGCAGATCGACCTGTTCGCCGAGGCGACCGGCGACCACCAGTGGATCCACGTGGACCCGGAGCGGGCCAAGGAGAGCCAGTTCGGCTCGACCATCGCGCACGGCTACCTGACCCAGTCGATGATCCCGGTGCTGGCGAAGGAGTGCTACGGCGTCGAGGGTGTGCGCATGGCGCTGAACTACGGCTCGGAGAAGGTGCGCTTCCCGGCACCGGTGCCGGTGGGCACCGCGATCCGGGCCACCGCCGAACTGGTCTCGGCCACCGAGGTGCCGGGCGGGGTCCAGGCGGTGGTGCGGTTCACGATTACCAGCGCGGAGAGCGCCAAGCCGCACTGCGTCGCGGAGACGATCACCCGCTTCTACGCGTAGCGGCACCGGGCGGTGGCCCCGGGCGCGCGGCCGGGGCGGGGTACGCCGATTGGCCCGCGCGGGGCCGCTCACCAGGTCCGGACGGCCCATGACGAGTAATCTCCGACGAGATGGTTGTCGTATCGCAGCGGCCCCACCAGTCGCCCGGATACCCGCCCCGGCATGCCCGGTAGCCGTGACCGTCCTTGGAGGAGCCTTGCCCCGCCCCGCCCCCTGGTTCTCCCG
The DNA here is from genome assembly GCF_040687675.1 of Kitasatospora sp. NPDC056731. Classification (NCBI taxonomy): domain Bacteria; kingdom Bacillati; phylum Actinomycetota; class Actinomycetes; order Kitasatosporales; family Streptomycetaceae; genus Kitasatospora; species Kitasatospora sp. NPDC056731. The sequence continues at coordinate 435,164 of NZ_JBFBNR010000001.1, read as the reverse complement.
CCTCGCCGGTCTGTCCTCACAGCTCATCACCCCGCCGACCACCAGCCCGACCACCAGCCCGGCCCTCGGCCCCACAGCGAACCGCACCGGCTCAGGCCTGGCCCGACTGCCCCGCGCGGCCTGGCACCTGGTCCGGGCCGAGGCCTTCGGCGCCGAACCCCGGGGCGAACGGCTGGCCCGGATCCACCGCTCCCCGCAGTTCGCCGACGGCGCCTTCCGCAACCCGCTGCCCACCCGCCGTCTGGTCTACGAGCGCAGCCCGCTGGAGATCACCCGCGCCCAGCTGACCGGGGACAAGACCCGCCGGGCACCGACCGCCGCCGTACCCGTGCACCGGCTGCTCCCGGTCGACCTCGCCCTGGCGCCGGACTCCGGACTGCGGCTCACCTGGCTCGGCCACGCCACCGTGCTCGCCGAGATCGGCGGGCGGCGGGTCCTGATCGACCCGGTGTGGGGCGAGCGCTGCTCGCCGTTCGCCTGGACGGGGCCCAAACGGCTGCACCCGATGCCGCTGCCGCTGTCCGAACTCGGGCCGGTGGACGTGGTGGTGATCTCCCACGACCACTACGACCACCTCGACATGGCCACCATCCGCGCGCTGATCGGGACGGACGCGGTGTTCGCCGTCCCGCTCGGCGTCGGCGCGCACCTGGAGCGCTGGGGAGTACCGACCCGGCGGATCACCGAACTCGACTGGTGGGAGTCGGCCGAGGTCGCCGGGCTCACCCTCACCGCCACCCCGGCCCGGCACTACTGCAGCCGCGGCCCGCGCACCAGCGCGCTGTTCCTCTGGGCGTCCTGGGTGGTGGCCGGCGGCGGGCACCGGATCTTCCACAGCGGGGACACCGGCTACTTCCCGGGCTTCGCCGAGATCGGCCGCCGGCTCGGGCCGTTCGACGCGACGCTGATGCAGGTCGGCGCGTACAGCGACTTCTGGCCCGAGGTGCACATGACGCCCGAGGAGGGCGTCCGGGCCCACCTGGACCTCGGCGGCGATCTGCTGCTGCCGATCCACTGGTGCACCTTCAACCTGGCGACGCACCCCTGGGAGGAGCCCGCCGAACGGGTGGTCGCGGCTGCCCAGGCGCTCGGCGCCCGGCTGGCGGTGCCCCGGCCCGGCAAGCCCTTCGAACCGGTCGACCCGCCCGCGCTGCGGCTGTGGTGGCGCGCGGTCGCGGCCACGCCTCGCGGCATCGAGCCGTTGGTCCGGGACCGCAGCGCGGTGCCGGTCCGGGAGCGGGTGACGGATTTCAGCGAACAGATTTCAAAATCTGTTCGCTGAAATCTGTTATCTGTTATCTGTCTGCTGTTATCTGTTTGCTGTTACCTGTTCGCCCACTTGTCAGCAGCCACCTGTTCGCTGTCACCTGCGGGACGGGGCAGGCGGACGGAAGTCCCGCCCGCCCCCTGGGCCCAGGACCAACCGCGGCGTCACCCCGCCAGGACGTCCCGCAGTGCGCGGGCCTCCTTGACCAGCCGGCTCGATCCGCCCTGCTCCGCCGCCGCCGTCACCTCGGCCACCGGCCCCCGGGCGCCGGTGCGCCGGGCGCAGTCCGCCGCGAGGGCGAGCAGGTCGCCGAGGCCCCGGGCGGGCGTGCCCTCGCCGCCCAGCAGGGCCGGCAGCGCAGGCCCGAGCACCGACCAGACCGTGCCGTAGGCGCCCGTCCCGGCGGCCAGGGTGAGCGCCGCCGCGAGCCGGTTGGGCTTCACCGCGCCGCAGTCGACCAGCGCGGCGAGTTCGCGGCCGAGCTGCGCGCCGTCCAGGTCGCCGCGGGCGGCGAGCACCAGCAGGGCGTCGACGGCCGCCGTCCGGTCCTCGGTGTGCCGGGCGCCCAGGCCGTAGGCCAGCGCCAGGTGCAGGGCGAGCCCGGCCGGGCCGCCGGCCTCGGCGAGAGCCGGCAGCAGCCGGCCCGCGCCGCGCTCGTCCCGGTCGGCGCCGGCGGCGAAGTGGTCGAGCCATCGGGCCGCCAGTTCCTCCCGGTGCCAGGGGAGCATCGCGGCCCAGTGCGCCGTGGGCCGCCACGTCCAGTCGCCCACCTTGCGGGCCCGGGCCACGCTCGGCTCGGTGCCCTCCAGCAGCGCCCGGAACTCGGGGGCGAGCCGCTCGCCGTCCGGGCCCTTCGGGCCGGCTCCGATACCGGGCTGGGCGACGGCCACCCGCCGGACGTCCTCCCACCAGCGGTCCGCGTACTGGTGGCCGTGCTTCGAGCCCCGGCCGGGGGCGAACAGCACCCGCTCGGACGGCTGGTCGGGCAGGCCGCCGGTGCGCAGCCACTGGGCGGCCCACCGCCCGGACGGCGAGGTGAGCGCCTCGGCGGCGCGCAGCACCCCGTCGTCCGCGCGGGGGCCGACCCTCAGCAGGGCCGCGCACAGGTCGGCCCGGCCGGGGGTGATGCCCGCCGTCTGGTACCCGGCGAGGCGTTCGACCAGCGTGCCGGGGTCGATCGCGCCGGTGGTGTCGGTCGGGATGGCCAGCAGGTAGGGCGGCCGGTTCGCGGTCACCTGCCAGGCGGCCTCCTCCAGCCGGGCGGCGAGGGCGGTGCCCTGCGCGGTGTTGTTCTGGCCGCGCAGCGGGGAGCGCTTCTTCTTGCCACCGAGGAAGTCCCAGGCCCGGTGCGGCGGCGTCTCGCCCGCCACCGCGGCCACGACGTAGAGGACGTCCCGGGGCGAGCAGTCGCGCCAGCGGTCGACGCCGCTCCACGGGTGGACCCGCCGCACCGGCTCCAGCGCCTCGGCGAGCGCCGCCCGGTCCTGGTGGGCCTGGCGGACCAGACCGTCCAGCACACGCTCGAAGACCGCCGGCTCCGGCTCGTCGGCGGCGAGCAGGGCGGACAGCTCCTGCGCGAGTTCGGCCGCCGAGGCGATCGGCGGGCCGAGCGGGAGGGGCTGGGGGGCGGGCGGGAGGAGTTCGTTCCACCCGGTGTCCGGGTCGTCGTCGCCGTCGCCACCGACCGGCGCGCCGAACAGTTCGCCGGCGCGCTGGTGGTGGGCGGGGTTCAGCACCTCGGCGGCGAGCCGCAGTTCGGGCAGGACGGCCTCCCCGGCCGCGCGCAGGTGCCGGGCCACCACGTTCAGCGCCCGCTCCTGGACGGCCTGGTCCGGGTGCCCGAACGCCTCGGCGGCCGCGAGCACCACCGGCCCGGACCGCCCGGGCTCGCGCCGGGCCGCCCGCTCCAGCCAGCCGAGTTGGGCGCGGACGAGCTTCTTCTCGGCCCGGAACAGCACCACCGCGGAGGACTCGACCAGCACCTCGGGTTCGACCAGCCCGGCCTCGTCCAGCCCGGCGAGCACCTCCTGGGCGTGCCCGGCGACCACCGACAGCCCGTCCAGCAGCGGCAGCACGTCCCGTACCCGGGCGGCGTACTCCTGCGGGGTCGGGGCGAGGGCCCGCAGCACGTCGAGGAAGAAGCGCTGGTCGGCCGGCTTGCCGCCGCGCAGCAGCCGGGCCAGGCAGCGGTCGATCAGGTCGGCCCGGTCCAGGTCGCCGGCGGCGGCGAGTTCGGCGATCGCCTCCGTAAAGGCATCCCCGGGGCGGGGACTGAACCGCAAGGACACCGCGCCACCGATGTCGGCGAGTTCGAACACCCGGGGCAGCAGCAGCGGGGTGAACGCGTCGGCCCGCAGCAGCTCGACCAGGGTGGGCCGTGCGCCGCTGCCCCGGCGCTGGCGTTCCATCCACTCGCGGACGAAGGGCTCGCTCTGCGGCACCGCGCAGCCGGTGCGGCGCACCACGGCCTCGATCACCGGGTACAGCGCCCAGCCCCAGCTCGGCGCCGGCCGGGCGGCGAGCCGGGTGGCCACCTCGATCTGCCACTCCACCGGCTGCGCCGCGACGAGTTGGCCCACCGCCGGGTGGCGGGCCCAGCCGAGCGAGGTGAAGTCGCGGGCGCCGAGCCAGGTGGCGGCCCCGGCCGGGCCGGCGTGGCAGCCGGCGCCGGCCAGCAGCAGGGCGCCCTTGGTGGCGAGCGCCTCCTTCGACCACTCGTCGCGCAGTTCCTTGCGCAGCGCCTTCAACGCGAGCAGGCAGTCCCGGCGCTGCGTCTGGTCCAGCGCGGCGACCAGCGCCGGTATCTGCGGCATCCGCCCGCCCCGGACGGCGGCGAGCAGGTCCTCGACCGCCGCCTCGCCCCGCACCGCCTCCGGCATCGGCGCCACCGCCGTCGCGCCCCGCACCGCTTCCGACCCCCCTGCCACCGCGCTCATGCCTGGACCCCCTTCTCCGCCGTCGGAACCGTCGGCACCGCCGGAACCGTCAGAACCTGTTCCCCGGCCGCCCGCCGGGCCGCCTCCCGCACCATCGCGACCGCCAGCGCGTGCTTGCACGGACCGCGCCCGCCACGGTACTTGGCCCACCAGAGGCAGGTGCAGCCGAGGCGCCCCGCCTCGTCCGTACGCACCCGCTGGATGTGGTCGTCCACCGTGACGACGGCCGTCGTGCCGCCCGGCTCCAGCCGCACCGCGCCCGCCGCGACCAGGGCCTGGGCGGCACGCAGCCGCGGGTTGGCGGCCTCGGCCCGCCCGGCGTCGTACGGGAGCTGGCGGTGGAAGTAGGCGGCCTCGGCGGTGTCGTAGCCGATCTGCCCGGCGGTGCCGAGCCGGGTGAGCGCGGCGCGGACCCGCTCGTGGCTGAGCCCGGACTGCTCGGCGAGGTCGGCGACCTCGATCCGCGGCTCCCAGGCGAGCAGCACCGCGACGAGGTCGGCGTCCTGCTCGGCGGTGCCGGTGGCGAGCGCGCCGAGCACCCCGCCCTCGCCGGAGAAGCCCCGGGAGGCGTCGGGCGAGAGGGTCAGGGTGAGCCGCATGCCGGGCAGGACCACCTCCCAGGCCGAGGCGGCCGGGCCGGCGGCGGCGACCGGGCCGTACACCCGCAGGGCGAGCGCGTGCCGCAGCACCCGCTGGAGCGCCACCAGCCGGTCGGGCCCGGGCAGGCAGACGGCGCCGGGCACCGGCCGGGTGGTGGGCCGCAGCGTCCGCCCGGCCGGGACGACCCAGGCGGTGCTGGAGCGGCCGCCGCGCGGCAGCGAGCGCAGGAAGCGGACCGCCTCGGCGGCGGGCAGTTCGGCGCGCAGGTCGAAGCCGGCGGCGACGACCTGGGTCTCGGCGAAGCCGCGCAGCCAGCGCTGCGGCAGCGGCACCTTCTTCTCGACCAGCGGCCCGTCGAAGCTGGTGACCTCCAGCGCGTCCGGCCCGACCGCGAGGTGCAGCGGGTCGCTCGGGCCGATCCTGGTCAGGGCCTCCCGCAGCGGGTTGTTGACGTCCACGTTGGTGGTGCCGTGGCCGATCTCGTCGCCGTCGAGGCCGGCCTGGAGCACGTCGAGCCGGGCGTAGACGCCGCAGCAGCCGGAGAACGACTCGAAGCGCAGCCGGTCCCCGTTGGCGGTGACCACCGGGTCGAGCGAGGAACGCAGCTGCGGCTGGTAGTACCGCGCGGCGGCGACGTCCGCGACGGCGAGCAGCGCGGCGGCGGCCGGCGCCGGGTCGGCCAGGAAGCCCGCGAAGAAGCGCGGGTTGGCCGTTTCCCCGAGCGGGGTGGCGCCGCCGGAGGTGGCCAGGTCGAGGTGCCGGCCGTCGGCGCCGTCGAGGACGGCGGACGGGCGCAGATAGGCGTACGCGTGTGCGGATTGCGTCATGCCGAACACGCTAGGTGAGGGCACTGACAATCCGTCGGGCCGCGACCGCACTGGAACAGGTTCTACCGGACGCCGGAGCCCGGGGGCGTTACCCAGGTCACACCGCGGCGCGGCGGGATTCTGCCACTATGGGCCCGTGACCGACCTGACAGAACAGGAAATCCGGGCCGACCGCCCGGCCGGCTCGTTCGCCGGACTGCTGGAGCTGGAACGACTGGACGAGAACACGTTCCGGGGCCACTGCCACGCCGGGGCGCCGATGCGCGCCTTCGGCGGGCAGGTCGCCGCGCAGGCCCTCACCGCCGCCGGCCGCACCTGCGAGGGCCCGCGCGCGGTGCACTCGCTGCACGGCTACTTCCTGCTGCCCGGCGACCCGTCCCAGCCGATCCGCTACGAGGTCGAACGGGTCCGCGAGGGCGTCTCCTACACCACCCGCCGGGTGACGGCGGTGCAGAACCAGAACGCGATCTTCACCCTCTCCGCCTCCTTCAAGCGCCCCGAGACCGCCACCGACCGCCACCGCACGATGCCGCCGCTGCCCGAGCCGGAGACCCTGCCGGACGCCTTCTCGCTCTGGGATCCGGCCCTGCGCGCGGCGATCACCGGCACCGGCGGCTTCCGCGACCTCGAACTGCGCTTCGTCCCGCCGGACGCGCCGGGCGTGCCGGCGTCCGTGCCGGGGATGCCGCAGCAGTTCGTCTGGCTGCGCATCGCCTCCCCGCTGCCCGAGGGCGACCCGCTCCTGCACGTCTGCGCGCTCACCTACCTGTCCGACCTCACGCTGGCCTCCACCGCCGGCCTGCACGAGCAGCCGAACTTCTTCCAGCGCACCGAGCCGCCCCGGCTGCTGATCGCCTCGCTCGACCACGCGATGTGGTTCCACCGCCCGTTCCGGGCCGACGAGTGGCTGCTGTTCGCCCAGCGCAGCCCGTCCTCCTCGGACGGCCGGGGGCTGTCGCTCGGCGAGTTCTACGACCGGGACGGGCGGCTGGTCGCCTCCGCCGTGCAGGAGTCGCTGATCCGCCGGCTGCGCTGATCCGCCGACTGCGCCGACCCGGGACAGAACGGGACGGCGCGGGACGGGCCCGGCGACGGTGACCGCACGGCGAACGCAAGGGGGCCGGTCGGCGTCATACTCCTGAGCGGCCCCGGCCCGTATCATGGTGCGGGTGACCAAGGTTGACCTGTCACCACGGCCGGTGGAGGCGATGTCTCCGCGTCAGCTCGAACGCCGCGGAAGCCTGATCGCGGCCGCGCTCGCCCTGGTGAACGAGATCGGCGTCGAACGGCTGCAGATGAAACAGGTCTGCGAGCGGTCCGGAGTCGCCCTGGGGACGGCGTACCGCTACTTCTCCTCCAAGGACCATCTCCTGGCGGCGGCGATCGCCGAGTGGCACCGCCTGCTGCTGGCCGACCTGGTGGCGGAACTGCGCGGTCCGCGCGCCGGGCTGGGGGCCACCGACCGGGCGGTCCGCTTCGTCCGCGGCGGGATGCGGGCCTACCAGCGCCAGCCCGAGCTGGCCCGGCTGCGCGTGTCCGTCGCCGCCTCCACCGATCCGTTCGCCAGCGAGACCCTGCAGGGCATGGCCCGGGCCGACAGCACCGCCCTCCAGGCGGTGACGACCGAGGTGCCGGCCGCCGCCAGCGACCTGGTGCGGCACATCGTCGCCCACGCCTGGCAGGGCGAGCTGACCGCCTGGGTGACCGGCCGCACCACCCTCGGCGACGCCCGGCGGCGACTGGAGGACGTGGTGCGGCTGGTGCTGAACCCGTACGAGACGCCGTACCCGGCGCCGTACGAGGTCCCGTCCGGCACCCACCGGCCCTGAACCCGTCCGACGCGGCAGCCGGCCCAACTCCCCGGCGCCGGACGGCTTCCGCCCGTGGTTCCGGCTCGCCGCGCACGCCCCGGCCCATGAGCACCCGGCCTGACGGGACGTAAGTCCCCACCCGCCGCCTCCCCGGCGCGCCCTCCCGCCCCTCGCGGCACGAACTGGACATAGTGCGACATGCAGCTTTAATCCGCCGATGTCGCCGAAGCCCACGTCCGCCCCCGAGGTAGGAGAGTCCACCCGATGAGCAGCCAGCCACCGCAGCCCGACCAACGCGCGGAGGAGCCCGACGAACCCGCCGCGACCCTGCCCGCCGACCGGGCGGTGTTCGGGATCAGCGCCGCCCTGGTGCTGGCCGTGGTCGCCTGGGGCGTGTTCGCCGAGGACTCGCTCGGCCGGACCTCCAGCAGCGCGCTCGGCTGGGTCCTGCACAACTTCGGCTGGCTGTTCGTGGTGGCCGCCGACGTCTTCCTCGTCCTCACCGTGCTGCTCGCCTTCAGCCGCTTCGGTCGCATCCGGCTCGGCCGCGACGACGACGAACCCGAGTTCTCCACCCTCGCCTGGGTCGCCATGATGTTCAGCGCCGGCATGGGCATCGGCCTGATGTTCTACGGCGTCGGCGAGCCGCTCCAACTGTTCGCCACCCCGCAACCCGGCTCCGGCCTGGAACCGCAGAGCGCGGCCGCGGCCCAGCAGGCCCTGGAGTTCTCGCTGTTCCACTGGACCCTGCACCCGTGGGCGATCTACGCCGTCGGCGGCCTCGCCCTCGCCTACACCACCTTCCGCAAGGGCCGCGGCAACCGCATCTCCGCCGCCTTCGTCCCGCTCATCGGCCAGCGCGGCGCCGACGGCTGGCCCGGGCGCGCGATCGACCTGCTGGCCGTCTTCGCCACCGTCTTCGGCTCCGCCACCAGCCTGGGCCTCGGCGCGCTCCAGGTCGCCGACGGCCTCGGCTACATCACCTCCGTGCGCAACACCCAGAACGCCCAGCTGATCATCATCGGCTCGCTGACCGCCGCCTTCGTGCTCTCCGCCTTCTCCGGCGTCCACAAGGGCGTCAAGTGGCTCTCCACCGCGAACGTCGTCCTGGCCTCGCTGATCATGCTCTTCGTCTTCGTGTTCGGCCCGACGGTGTTCACGCTGGACGCGATCCCCTCCACCGTCGGCGGCTACCTCTCCGACCTGCTCGGCATGTCCACCCAGACCGGGGCCTTCACCGACGAGAGCTGGCTCGGCTCCTGGACGATCTTCTACTGGGCCTGGTGGCTCTCCTGGGCCCCCTTCGTCGGCACCTTCATCGCCCGCATCTCCCGCGGCCGCACCATCCGGCAGTTCCTGATCGGCGTCCTGCTGGTCCCCAGCGGGGCCACCGTGATCTGGTTCTGCGTGATGGGCGGCACCGCGATCCGGCTGGTCTCCACCGGCGCGGCCGACCTGGTCGCGACCATCCCGAAGGGCGCGGAGGCCTCGCTGTTCGAGATGCTGCGCGCGCTGCCGCTCGGCTCCGCCACCAGCGTCGTCGCCGTGCTGCTGGTGATGACCTTCTTCATCACCAGCGCCGACTCCGCCTCCCTCGTCCTCGGCTCGCTCTCCAGCCGCGGCTCGCTGCACCCGCGCACCTGGCTCGTGGTCGTCTGGGGCGTGCTGATGGGCGGGGTCGCCGCCGCCCTGCTGCTGGCCGGCGGGCTCACCGCGCTGCAGAACGCGACGATCCTGGTCGCGCTGCCCTTCGTGGTCGTGATGCTGCTGCTCTGCGTGTCCCTGGTGAAGGAGCTCCGCGAGGACCCGGCGGCCGGCCCGTCCCGCCTGCACCCCGTGCACGGCCTGCGCGACGCCGTCCGGGTCGCCGTCGGCGAGGCCCTCGCCGAACGCACACCACGCCGCTGACCAGCGCGTACGCCCCACCCGCGCAGGTGGGCCGTACGCGGCCAACCGACGCCCAACCCCCGCCCGGACTTCACCCGCGCGTACCGACCGTTCACACCACCCTGGGACCCTCCCTGTCATGAACGCCAGCCCTCAGGCGCCCTACCAGGAACCGCGCTTCCCGCTCCCCCGGCGCCACCGCCGACTCCTCGCCGCCACCGCCGTCCTCGCCTCCATCGCCCTCGGCACCTTCGGCGTCGGCGCCACCGTCGAGACCGTCCAGCACGACACCATCGCCGCCACCACGGCCACCGCGAGAAAGTGACCCGCGAGAAAGCGACCGGCGAGAAAGAGACCGACAGACCGTCCGAGCCACCCCCTCAGCACCGCCGTCCGCCCCCGGACGCGGTGCTTCCGCCTTTCCGGCGACGGCGGGCCAGGGCGGCGGGCCAGGGCGGCGGAGCGGGGCGGCGGAGCGGGGCGGCGGACCGGCCTCAGGCGCGCCGCTGCTCCCGGGCCCCGGCCGGCGCGGGGCGGGAGTGGCGGCCGGTGCCGGGGACGGGGTGGAGGTCCGGGGCGGGGGCGTAGCGGGCGGCGGGCGGGCGCAGGAGCCAGCCCGGGGGGCGGCTGCCGCGGGGGGTGGGGGTGATCAGGCCGAGGTTGTGGAGCAGGTCGAGGGCGTCGCGGCGCAGCGCGGTGCGGTCGGCGAGGTAGTCGCGGCGCCAGCGGGCCGGAAGGCCGTACTCGTCGGCGATGTCGCCGAGGACGCCGTCTATCAGCGCGTCGGGGATCGGGACGTCGCCGCCGGTGGTGGTCTCGCCGGGCAGCGGGCGGACTTCCTCGACCAGGCGTTCGAGCAGCAGCAGGGCGGCCTGCGGCAGGGGGCCGGCGCCGGGGAAGACGAGGTCGGTGAGCTCGTCGGCCGGGTCGAGCAGGGCGACGCCCTCGGTCCGCAGCTCGGTCTCCAGGCCGAGGAAGTCGGCGAGCGCGGCCGGGCCGCTCAGCCGGTGCTCGTGCAGCCAGGCGCGCCGGTCCTCGGGGAGGTCGGCGTCGAGGACGGCGGGGGTCTCGGCGAGCAGGCGGCGCACGGCGGTGGCGGGTTCGGCGTCCGCGGCGCGGCGGATCAGGTCGGCGGCGTCGTCGGCGAGGGCGGGCGGGCCGGCCGGGACGGCACGGGCGAGCTCGCGGTCGACGGTCAGTACGGCGGCCCGGGCGGCCGGGTCTGCCGGGTCGGCCCCGTCGGCCGGCAGGTCGCCGAGGACCTGCCAGTCGGCGAGCGCGGCGAGGGCCATCGCGCGGTCGGCCGGGCCGGCGGCGAGGCCCGGCGCCGCGGCGCGCATGGCGTCGAGCAGCCGCCCGTACGGCAGTTGCTCGGGGGCGTCGACCAACAGGGCGAGGGCGAGGGCGAGTTGGGCGTAACCGGCGGGGGTGAACGGGGCGCCGGTCGCGGGGTGTTCGAGGCGGCGGGCGGCGCCGGGGCCGAGGCCGGCCTTGCAGAGCCGGGCGTGCCAGGGGCCGACGACGAGCCGGTAGCCGAGCAGGGCGTCGAAGCGTTCGACGAGCCAGTCGCGGTGACGGCGGATCAGCGGGAAGCCGTCGGCGTGCGGGCCGGAGGCGGTGACCAGCGGGTGGGCGAGCAGCAGCCGGGCGGCGATCCGGCGCTCGGCGGCGGGCAGGTCGACGGCGGGCAGGTCGACGGCGGGCAGGGCCGGGGCCGAGACGTCCGCGGTGGGAAGGGCCGGGGCGGGGGCCGGTATCGGAAGGTCCTGGCCGGAGCGATCCTGCGCGCCCGGCACCGGGCGGGTGCGCTCGGGCTTGCGGTGCCTGCCGGGCCTGCCCGGCTTGGCGCCTGACCGGACGACGGGCAGCGCGGAGGCGTCCCGCCGGGCACGGCGCAGACCGCCGACGGGGCGGGGCTCCCGGGAGCGTGGGGTGGCGGTGGCGTGCGCGGTGGGGCCGTGCCACCAGCTGACGTCGGCGTCGGGCGCCGCTTCGGCGGGGGCGCCGAGATGGCGGGCCGGGTAGAGGCCGAAGGAGGCGGCGCACAGGTCGTCGGCGGTGCCGGGGGTGGCGGCGGCGAACCAGTGGGCGAGCCGGAGCAGACCCGGGTCGGACGAGAGCGCGGAAGCGGCGCCCGGCTCGGGGGCGGGCCTGGTCGGCGCGGCGTCAGCACGGGGGCCGGACACGGCTTCGGGCGCCGCCCCAGCTGCGGGTTCGCGTACGGCGAGGAGGGCGTCGGTGGCCCTCCGCCCCGTCCCGCCCGTGCGCCCGTCCGGCCTGCCGGTGGCCACCCGGGTGGCGCCGACCGCGTACTCCTGCTGCTCCATGTCGGGGACCAGACTAGACGGTGGCCGGGTCACCCGGTGGCAGCAACCGGCCGCGCGCCGAAGTGACCCCCGGCCCTCCGCTACGCCACCCACCGGCCCGCACCCGGCGCCGCGCCGTCACCCGCCTCGCACCGCCCGGGTTACGCACCGGTAACCCGCTCTTCCGCCGCACCGACGGGTCGCCTAGGGTTCGTCCCACTCCCCCACCGCCCGACCCCGGAGGTCAGCAGCCGCATGAGCATCCGTACGACCACCCGTGCCGTCCTCGGCGGCCGCCTGCGCTCGGCCGCCGGCCTGCTCGGCGGCTTCGCGGCCGCCTCGGCGACCCACCTGGGCGCGATCGCCTCCGGCGCGTCCGTGCTGCAGAACGCCACCAAGCCGGCCCTGATGCCGCTGCTGGCCGCGCACAGCGTCGCCGCGGCCGCCGGCGCCGGGCGGCGGGCACCGAAGCCGCTGGCCCCGGCGCTGCTGCTGAGCGCGGGCGGGGACGTGCTGCTCCAGCTGAAGAACGACACCGCGTTCCTGGCCGGGATGGGCTCGTTCGCGGCGGCGCACATCTGCTACGTGACGATGTTCGTCCGGCGCGGGGCGCTGACCGACCGTCGGCGGGCCCTGGTGGTGGCGGCCGCGTACGCAACCGCCTGGGTGGCCATGGTCGGGCAGCTCTGGCCGGACCTCGGGGACCTGCGGATCCCGGTGGCCGGCTACAGCCTGCTGCTCGCCTCCACGGCCGTCACCTCGGCCGGGCTGGGCTGGCGGACCGGGCTGGGCGGGGCGCTGTTCCTGCTGTCCGACACGCTGATCGCCACCCAGCTGGCGAAGTGGCGGGAGCTGCCGGGACATCAGTTCTGGATCATGGCGACGTACGTCCTGGCCCAGTACCTGCTGGCCAGCGGCACCCTCCGGCACGAGCACGAGCACGAGCACGAACTCGGGCACGAGCACGAACTCGGGCACGAGCACAAGCACGGGCACGGGCACGAGCACAAGCACGGGCACGGGCCTCAGCAGCAGCGCAAGCCCGCGCCGCAGGCCGGCTGACACGCCTGTGCGCCGCCGGCCCGGTCAGGGTCCGACGGCGCGCGGGAAAGACAAAAAGGCGCGGTGCCCATCAGGCACCGCGCCGCCGCAGCAGCCAGAAGCCTCCGACGCCGCCCGCCACCAGGGCCAGGCCCCCGGCCAGCTCCGCCGGATCGGCCGCGACCGAACCGCCGAGGCCGGTGTTGACGGCACCGTGCGGGGCGACCTGCTGGCCGCCGGCGCCGGACTGGCCGAGCGAACCCGCCCACTCGCCGGCCGCCTTGCCCCAGTCGCCGAGGCCTTTCTCGGGACCCTTCTCAGGGCCCTTCTCGGGGCCCTTCTCAGGGCCCTTGTCGGAGCCCTTGTCGGAGCCCTTGTCGGAGCCGGCGACCGGGACGCCGGCGACCGCGACCTTGGTGGAGAACGCCCCGCCGTCCGGGCAGGTGCCGTCGATCCTGCTGTCCCCGGAGTGCTGGCCGGCCAGCCGGGCCGAGCCGCTGTGCTTGCCGTCGGAGCCCAGGGTGAGAGTGGCCGGACCGCCCTCGAACGCGGCGGAGTGGGCGGTGATGGTCTTGGCGTCGGGCTTGTCCGACTTCTCACAGGAGACCGTGAGCTTCACGGTCTGGCCCGGTGCGGCCTGGGGCGGGCTGACCGAGGCCGAGCCGTCCCTGGCGGATGCGAGGGGGGCCGTCAGGCCGGTCAGCACCGTCGCGCCGATCAGGGCGGCGGCGGCCGTACGCATGGGGCGCATGCCGGAACCTCCGGGATTCTCGGGCGCAGCCGGGGGGACTCCGATGTCCACGTGGTCGAACAACTGCACCCGGTTATGCCCGACAGTAGGCAGCCCGCCCGGACCCGGCCACCGGTCGGGACCGTTCGGGTTACCGCCCCTCACCCAGGGTGATTCACAGGTCGAGGTCCACCACGACCGGCGCGTGATCCGAGGTGCCCTTGCCCTTGCGGGCCTCGCGGTCCACATAGCTGTCGGTGACGGCGTCCACGAAGGGCTTGTTGGCGTAGGTGAGGTCGATCCGCATACCCCGGTTCTTGGGGAAGGCCAGCTGGCGGTAGTCCCAGTAGGTGTAGGGGCGGTCGTACTTGAGCGGGCGCGGCACCACGTCGTGCAGGCCCACCTCGCCGAGGGCCTCCAGCGCCGCCCGCTCGGCGGGGGTGACGTGGGTGAGGCCCTCGAAGGCGGCGACGTCGTAGACGTCCTCGTCGGCGGGAGCGATGTTGAAGTCCCCGAGGACGGCGAACGGGCGGGGCCCGGCGGCGTCCTCGGTGGCGGCCGTGCGCAGCGCCTGCAGCCACTCCAGCTTGTAGCGGTAGTGGGCGTGGTCGACCTCGCGGCCGTTGGGCACGTAGACCGACCAGACCCGGACCGGGCCGCAGGTGGCGGCGACGGCGCGCGGCTCGACATCGGGCAGCAGGGCGCCGTCGGCGAGGTAGCCGGGCTGGCCGGGCAGGTCGCGCACGACGTCGTCCAGGCCGAGCCGGGACACGATCGCAACGCCGTTCCACCGGCCGGTGCCGTGGGCCGCCGTCTCGTACCCGAGGGCACGCACCTCCTCGTACGGGAAGGCGTCGGCCGCGCACTTGAGCTCCTGGAGGCAGAGCACGTCGGGCTTGGCGCTCTCCAGCCACTCCAGGAGCTTGGGCAGCCGCGCGGCGACGGAGTTGATGTTCCAGGTGGCGATGCGGACGGTCACGGCGGGCGGCCTTCCCGGTGGTTCGGTACGGACGGGCGGTTCGGTACGGACGGGTGGTCCGGTCAAGACGAGGGGTGGGCACCCCCCCCGAGGGGACGCCCACCCCGAACATACCGCCCGGCACCGACAGCGCGGCCCGGCCGGCCTGCGGCCCGGTCAGCCCGTGGGCCGGACCACCGCCGCGGAGCCGCCCCCGCGCCGGACCGGTTCGGCCGCGGCCACCCACCGCCCGTCCGGCAGCCGTTCGACGCCGGTCGCGGCGCCGATCTCGGCGACGGACGTGAAGCTGTGCCCGAGCGCCTCCAGGGCGGCCCGTTCGGGCAGCGCCAGGAAGCCGGGCTCGGCCTGGGTGGCGACGGTGTTGCGCTGGCTGGCGCGCGGTGCGGCGATGGCCTGTTCCAGGCTCAGGCCCCGGTCGAGCCGCCCGAGCAGCACCTGGAGGGTGGTGGTGATGATGGTCGCGCCGCCGGGGCTGCCGGTGGCCAGCAGCGGTTCGCCGTCGCGCAGCACGATGGTCGGGGAGACCGAGGAGCGCGGCCGCTTGCCCGGCCCGGGCAGGTTGGGGTCGGGGACGCCCGGGGTGAGCGGGGTGAAGTCGAAGTCGGTGAGCTCGTTGTTGAGCAGGAAGCCGCGGCCGGGGACGGTGATGCCGCTGCCGCCGGTCTGCTCGATGGTGAGGGTGTAGGAGACGACGTTGCCCCAGCGGTCGGCCACGCTGAGGTGGGTGGTGTTGGGGCCCTCGTAGGGCTCGGCGACGGCGGGGCCGGCCTCGGCGCAGTCGGCGGGGTGGCGCGGGTCACCGGGGGCGAGCGGGCTGGTGAGGGCGCGGTCGGGGCTGATCAGGCAGGCCCGGGAGGCGGCGTAGCGCGCGGAGAGCAGTTCCTTGGTGGGGACGTCGCCGAAGGCCGGGTCGCCGACCCAGCGGTTGCGGTCGGCGAAGGCGATCCGGGAGGCGTCCAGGAAGTGGTGGTAGTACTGCGTGTCGCTGTACGCGCCGAGGTCGCCGTCCTCCAGGATGCCGAGCGCCTCGCCGACGGTGGTGCCGCCGGAGCTGGAGGGGGCGATGGAGTAGACGTCGTAGTCCCGGTACGGGACGTGGGTGGGCGCCTGGCGGCGGACCTGGTAGGCGGCGAGGTCGGCGGTGTCGATCTTGCCGGGGCGGGCCTTGCGGCCGGAGGCCGGGTCGACCGGCGGGTGCTGGACGGTGTCGGCCACGTCCTTGCCGAGGTCGCCCTGGTAGAAGGCCTTGACGCCGTCCTCGGCGAGCAGCCGGTAGGTGGCGGCGAGGTCGGGGTTGCGCAGGACGGTGCCGACCTCGGGGGGCTTGCCGCCGGGCAGGTAGAGCTTGGCGGTGTCCGGGAAGTCCTTGAACCGGTCGTAGTTGTCGGCGGTCTGGCCGTGGAAGGTCTGGTCGACGACGAAGCCGTTGTCGGCGATCCGCTCGGCGGGCTTGAGGGCGTCGGCGAGCGTGCGGGTGCCCCACTGGCGCAGGGCGGTGTCCCAGGTGGCGGCGGTGCCGGGGACGCCGACGGACAGGCCGCTGGTGACGGCGTCGGCGAAGGCCAGCGGCTTGCCGTCCTCCAGGAACAGCCCGCTGTCGGCGGTGCGGCCGGCCACCTCGCGGCCGTCGATGGTGTGCACCCGGCCGGTGGCGTGGTCGTAGTAGACGAAGTACCCGCCGCCGCCGATGCCGGAGGAGTAGGGCTCGGTGACGCCGAGGGCGGCGGCGGTCGCGACCGCCGCGTCGACCGCGTTGCCGCCCTTGCGCAGCACCTCGATGCCGGCCGCGGTGGCGTCGGCGTCGACGCTGGCCACAGCTCCGCCCCGGCCCACCGCCTCGGGGGCCTTCGGCGGCGGGGCCGCCCCCGCCGCCCCGGCCGGCCCGGCGCAGGACCAGACCAGGGCGGTGGCGAGCAGCAGCGGCGGTGCGATCCGGGCCAGAGCCCTCATCCGAGTCCTCCTGAGTCGACGTCAACTCCGTTGTCTCACAGGAGGTATGGTCCCGACAATCACACCGCACCGCTACCAACCGGTAGTTGACGCGGCCGACGCGATCGGGGAGAGGACGGTCAGACGCCGCTGCGCTCGACCCGGCGCCGCTTGATGGTGCGGAACCGGCGGGCGACCTGCCGGGCGAGGTCGGCGGCGCCGACCAGGCCGGCCTCGTTGCCGAGTGCGGCGTGCACGATGCTGGCCTCGGGCCGGAAGCCGCGCCCGGTGAGGGTGCGGCGGAAGGTGTCCCGGGCCGGGCCGAGCAGCAGGTCGCCGGCCTCGGAGACGCCGCCGCCGATGACGAAGCGGCCCGGGTCGAGCGCGGCGGCCAGGTTGGCGATGCCGACGCCGAGCCAGGTGCCGACCTCGTAGAGCAGTTCGGTGGCGGTCGGGTCGCCGGCCCGGGCGGCCTCGGTGACCAGCGGTCCGGTGATGCCCTCGACGGTGCCGCCGGCCCGGGCGAGCAGCGGCTGCACCACCGGGGACTCCTCGGCGACGAGTTCGCGGGCGTCGCGCACCAGCGCGTTGCCGGAGGAGTACTGCTCCCAGCAGCCGCGGTTGCCGCACGGGCAGCGGTGGCCGCCGGGCAGCACCTGCATGTGGCCGAACTCGCCCGCCAGGCCGTACTTGCCGCGGTCGACGTAGCCGTCGCGGACGACGGCGCCGCCGATGCCGGTGCCCAGGGTGAGCATCACCATGTGGTCCTCGCCGCGCCCGGCGCCGAAGCGCCATTCGGCCCAGGCGGCGGCGTTGGCGTCGTTCTCGACGATCACCGGGAAGCGCAGCCGCTCGCTGAGCGCCTGCTGGAGCGGCTCGCCCCGCCAGTTCAGGTGCGGGGCGAACAGCACCGTGGAGCGGTCGGCGTCGACCCAGCCGGCCGCGCCGATGCCGACGGCGTGGACGTCGTGCCGGTCGGCGAGCTCCAGCACCAGGTCGACGATGACGTTCTCGACGACCTTGGCGCTCTTGCTCTTGTCGGGGGTGTCGGTGCGCAGCTTCTCCAGCACCGTGCCCTCGCCGTCGACCACTCCGGCGACCACCTTGGTGCCGCCGATGTCGACGCCGATGGTGGGCAGTCGCAGTATCCCGGCGGGCAGGGCGCGGCGGCGGCGCTCGGCGCGGGGGCCGAGGCCGAGCAGGGTGGGCAGGACGGCCGGCCGGGTGCTGCCTTGGGGGCTGGTCACGGCTACGGACGCTCCTCACGGGGCTCGGGGTCAGGACGGGGCTCGGGGTCGGTACGGGGCCGGGGTTCGGTGCGGGGCTCGGGTTCGGTGCGGGCCTGGGGCTCGGTGGGCCGGGCCAGCTCGTGCGAGAGTTCGGCGAGGTCGGAGCCGCCGGCCATCTCGGTGGTGAGCTGTTCGAGGCCGATCTCGGTGCGCGGGTGGCTGCCGGCCATCCGGCCCCGCTTGAGCAGGGTGAAGTGGTCGCCGACCAGGTACGCGTGGTGCGGGTTGTGGGTGATCAGGACGACCCCGAGCCCGGCGTCGCGGGCGGCGGTGACGTACTTGAGCACCACTCCGGACTGCTTGACGCCGAGCGCCGCGGTCGGCTCGTCCAGGATGAGCACCTTGGCGCCGAAGTGCACGGCCCGGGCGATCGCGACGCACTGGCGCTGGCCGCCGGAGAGGGTGCCGATCGGGCGGTCCACGTCGTGCAGGTCGATGCCCATCCGGGCGAGCGCCTCGCGGGTGGTGGCGCGCATCGCCTCGGCGTCCAGGCGCAGGCCGCCCCAGCGGCGGTGGCCCTGCTCGGAGCCGAGGAAGAAGTTGCGCCAGACCGGCATCAGCGGGACGACGGCGAGATCCTGGTAGACGGTGGCGATGCCGCGGTCCAGGGCCTGGCGCGGGGAGTCGAGCCGGACCTCCTCGCCGCCGACGGTGTAGGTGCCCTCGTCGTGCCGGTGCAGCCCGGAGATGATCTTGATCAGGGTGGACTTGCCGGCGCCGTTGTCGCCGAGCACGCAGCTGATCTCGCCGGCGTGCAGGGTGAGCGAGACGTCCTGGAGGGCGCGGACGGTGCCGTAGCTCTTGCCGACGCCCTCCAGGGCGAGCAGTTCGGTCCTCATCGGGGCCCCCGTTCGGCCTGGCGCTTGACGTACGCGTTCAGCAGGGCGGCGAGCAGCAGCATCGCGCCGAGGAAGAACTTGAACCAGTCCGGGTTCCACTGGGCGTAGATGATCCCCTTGCTGGCCATGCCGAAGATCAGCGCGCCGAGCGCGGAGCCGACCACCGAGCCGTAGCCGCCGGTGATCAGGCAGCCGCCGATGACGGCCGCGACGATGTAGATCAGCTCGTTGCCGACGCCCTCGCCGGACTGCACGGTGTCGAAGGAGAACAGCAGGTGCTGGCCGAGCACCCAGGCGCCGAAGCCGACGCCGAGGTAGAGCAGGGTCTTGGTGCGGGCGACCGGCACACCGACCGCGCGGGCGGCGTCCGCGTCGCCGCCGACGGCGAAGATCCAGTTGCCGAAGCGGGTGCGCAGCAGCACCCAGCTGCCGACCGCGAGCAGGCCGAGCCACCACCAGACGGTGGCCTTGATCGTCAGTCCGCCGACGGTGACCTCGGAGGCGAACAGCCAGCGGCAGGCGGCGAAGCCCTCCATGTCGGAGATCGGCTTGGTGGAGACGGTGCCGGAGACCAGCTTGGTGACGCCGAGGTTGGCACCGGTCAGCATCAGGAAGGTGCCGAGGGTGACGATGAAGCTGGGCAGCCGGGTGCGGCCGAGCATCCAGCCGTTGAAGGCGCCGACGGCCAGGGTGACGGCGAGCGAGACCAGCACGCCGACCCAGGTCACCGCGGTGAACTGGTAGGAGACCATCGAGGAGGTCAGCGCGGCGGTGGTGACCAGCACGCCCGCCGACAGGTCGAACTCGCCGCCGATCATCAGCAGCGAGACCGGGACGGCCATGATCCCGATGGTGGACGCCGCGTAGAGCACGGTGCCCAGCGAGGAGACCCGCAGGAAGGGTTCGGCGGCCACCGCGAAGACGGTGAACACCGCGACGGCGGCGATCAGCGAGCCGAGCTCGGGGCGGGCGAGCAGGCGGCGCAGCGCGGCCGGGCGGTCCTGGGCGAGGACGTCGGTGGTGCTCACCTGGTCCCCCTCGCGACGTACTCGGCGAGCGCGTCGGCGTCGTCCTTGGTCAGGATCTGCGGGCCGGTCGCGACGGGCTTGCCGCCGCCGAGCATGTCCAGGTTGGACTTGTACAGCCAGAGCAGGTCGACGCCCTCGTAGCCCTGGAGGTAGGGCTGCTGGTCGACGGCGAAGCCGACGGAGCCGGACTTGAGGCCGGCCACCACCTGCGGTCCCAGGTCGAAGGTGTCGAGCTCGACGGCGCGGTGGACGTCCTGGACGGCCTGGAGGCCGGTGGCGGCCATCGGGCCGGAGAGGGTGAGCACGGTGTCGATGGCCGGGTCGGCCTGGAGCTTGGCGGAGATCGCGGCGCGGGCGTCGGGCATGTTGACGCCGTCCACGTACAGCACCTGGAAGGCGCCGCCGGCCTTGGACTGGGCGCCGGAGCAGCGCTGTTCCTGGCCGATGTTGCCCTGCTCGTGGATGACGCAGAGCACGTTCTTGCGGCCGCGGCCGGCCAGCTCGGTGCCGGCCGCCTGGCCGGCGGTGGACTCGTCCTGGCCGATGTGGGTGAGCGCGCCGAACTTGGCGGAGTACTCCTGGCCGGAGTTGACGGTGATCACGGGGATGCCGGCGGCCTTGGCCTTGCCGAGGACGTCGGCCATGGCGTCGCCCTTGGCGAGGGTGACCAGCAGGCCGTCGACCTTCTGGTCGATGGCGGCCTGGACGAGCTGGACCTGGTTCTGGGTCTGCGCGTCGTTGGAGTACAGGAAGGTGATGTTGTCCTTGGCGGCGGCCTGCTCGGCACCCTTGCGCACGCTGTCCCAGAAGGCGTCGCCGGCCCCGGCGTGGGTCACCATGGCGACCTTCCAGCGCGGGGTGGTGACGGCGCTGCCGCCGGCGGCCGACGCCTTGGCGCGGGCCTCCTCGGCGCGGCGGCCTCCGGTACTGCTGCAACCGGCCGCTGTGACCGCGAGTGCCAGGAGGGCGCAGACGGGCCAGAAGCGGCGGGACGGGCGAAAGCGGGTTGTGCTCATCCCCCTAGTCTCTCTGGCCGGGCGGCACGTGGATGACACCGCCTCGCCCGGCGGCGCCCGCGACGCGGGAGGTAAGGTGCCCCGGGGGACCTTCCTGGAAGTTCGCTGGACATCTCGTCCGGACGACGGCCGTCCGGGTGGCAGACTTAGCGCCGACCCGAAACAGGAACATCACAGGAAACGTGATGTTCCTCTCAGGTTCCGCACAGATTCGGATGGCAACCGATCATCGGTTCAGCGCCGTCCAATGCCATTGGAGTGCGTTCGGGCGAGTGGGGCTCGGGCGGCCAGCAACCCGGATACGAGAACTTGATGCAACTGACAGGTACGCCATTCTTCATCCTCACCGTCATCCTGGTGCCGGTGTCCATCGCGGTGGCGCTCCTGTACTGGGGCAAGGTCCGCGGGCCGAACCCGGTGCGGATCCTGTCCAGGCTCGTCATGATCATGTTCTGCCAGATCACGGCCGTGCTGATGGTCTTCGTGATGGTCAACAACGCCAACCTGATCTACGGCAACTGGGACGACCTGCTCGGCACCGGCGACCACGTCCGGGCCGTGCCGCAGGTGGCGCCGGCCGACCAGGGCGGCGCCGCGGGCAAGGACGGCGCCGGCCAGGGCGCTGGCGACGCGGCCAAGCAGCCGCCGAAGGCGCTCCAGAAGTTCGCCGGCGTGGGCGACCCGGCGGTGCCCGGCGACGTCCAGAAGACCGAGCTCAAGGGCCAGGTGTCCGGGGTCGACGGCGAGGTCCTGGTCTGGCTGCCGCCGCAGTACAACGACCCGGCGTTCAAGGACAAGAAGTTCCCGGTGGTCGAGCTGATCCCGGGCTACCCGGGCTCCTCCTCCACCTGGTACGGCACCCTCAAGGTCTCCGAGCAGCTCAAGCCGCTGATGCAGCAGGGCAAGGTCTCCCCGTTCATCCTGGTCTCGCCGCGCACCCTGCTCCTCGGCAACCACCAGGACGCCGGCTGCACCGACATCCCCGGCAAGATCAACGCCGACGCCTGGCTCACCCGGGACGTCCCGCAGATGATCATGGACAACTTCCGCGCCGACCCGTCCCCGGACCGCTGGGGCATCGCCGGCTACTCGGCCGGCGCCCACTGCGCGGCCAAGCTGTCCCTGGCGCACCCCAACCGGTACCGGGCCGCGATCTCGATGTCCGGCTACAACGACCCGGCGTCCGAGAGCGACTCCCTGGTCGGCAAGGACCCGAAGCTGCGCGAGGCCAACAACCCGGTCAACATCCTCAAGAGCGCCCAGCAGCCGCCGAAGGTCAGCCTCTACATCAGCGGCAAGAAGGGCGACGGCCTGGAGGACGGCCAGGCGATCGCGGCGGCGGCCAAGGAGCCGACCAAGGTGCAGGTCCAGGAGAGCACCGGCCCGCACGCCACCGAGCTGTGGAAGACCATGGTGCCGAGCGTCTTCGAGTGGATGACCTCGGTCATCCCGCCGCAGTAGTCCCACGCAGTAACGATCATGCAGGAGGGCCCGCCGCGAGTGCTCGCGGCGGGCCCTCCTGCATGAGGCACGGCTCTCAGGCCCGGCCGTCAGGACCAGCCCCCGGGCCCAGCCGTCCCGACCCGTCAGGCCAGTTCGAGCGCCAGGTAGAAGTCCACCCGGTCCTCCAGCCGGGAGAGGTCACGGCCGGTCAGCTCCTCGATCCGGCCGATCCGGTAGCGCAGGGTGTTGACGTGGACGTGCAGCTGCGCGGCGCAGCGCGTCCAG
Organism: Kitasatospora sp. NPDC056731; assembly: GCF_040687675.1. Taxonomy (NCBI): domain Bacteria; kingdom Bacillati; phylum Actinomycetota; class Actinomycetes; order Kitasatosporales; family Streptomycetaceae; genus Kitasatospora; species Kitasatospora sp. NPDC056731. The sequence goes on along the minus strand of NZ_JBFBNR010000001.1, from coordinate 412,951 downwards.
GAGCCGTCCGAGCGCAGGAACGCCTCCAGGGTGCGGACCAGGTCCGCCTGGTGCTCGATGTCGTACGCGATCACCTTGTCCAGCAGCCGGCTGCGGAAGGCGCGGCGGACCTCGTCCGGGACGGCCGCCAGCAGCAGCACGTGCGAGGCCAGCTCCTCGGGGCCCGCCACGCAGACCCGGCCGACCCGGGCGGCGGCGATCCGGCGGGCGTGCCGGGCCTCCTCCAGGGCGCCGCGCAGGCCGCCGGCCTCGGAGGCGGGGGCGGAGACGCCGAGGGTGATCCGGCCCTCCGAGCCGAGGCCCGCCTCCAGCGGGGCGAGCAGGTCGCGCAGGGTCTCGGCGGGCACCGGGCCGTCCAGGACGGGCAGCACCACGACGGCGCCGGCGCCGGCCCCGGCGACCAGCGCGCGGTCGGTGGTGCCGCCCAGCGCCTCCTCCAGGACGGCGCGCACCACGCCCTCGGGCAGGCCGGTGCCCTCGGCACTGAGCACCAGCCAGGAGCCGTCCTGGGCCTGGGATTTGGGCTCGATGCTCTCGTAGCGGGCGGCCATCGCCGTGGAGGCGTACAGGGTGCGGCTGATCTCGGCCGGGTCGGCGTCGCGCTGGAGCAGGGCCAGCACCTCGTCGGCGAGGCGGCGGCGCAGCCGGCGGCCCTCGTCGCGGCGGTGGCGCTCGGCGGCGACCAGCCGGGCCAGGTTCTCGGCGAGCTGCTGGCGCTTGGTGGTCCACTCGGTGACGTCGCCGGCCACCGCGAGCACCCAGTCGGCGAGCGGCGCCTGGTGGTCGGCCGAGGCCGGGGCGGGCAGCAGCGAGTAGGAGCCGCCGGCCAGGCGGGCCCGGTGCGGGGGGCGGCGGCGCTGGCGCTGGGCGCCGAGGTGGGCGCGGACCAGCTGGTCGCGGTCCTCGGCCGGGAGGCGGTCGGCGGGGCCGGCGATCACCGCACCGGTGGGGGTGAGCACCCAGCAGTCGAGGTCGAGGTCGCCGCCGAGCAGGTCCAGCACCGCGTCCAGCCCGCCGCCGCCGGCCGCCGAGACCAGCAGGCGGTGCCGGTCGACGAGGGCGGCGAGGTCGGCGGCGCGGTCGGCGGAGACCTGGCGGCCGATGAACTCGGTGACGGTGCCGAAGGCGATGTCGTCGGGGACGGCCAGCAGCGGCATCCGGTGCCGCCGGCAGGCCTCCACCAGGTCCTCGGGCACCGGGCCGACCTCGGCCTCGCCGGCCGCCAGGGCGACCGCGCCGCCGGCCACGATGGTCCGCACGAACCGCTCGGAGTCGGCCGGGGCGGTGCGCCACAGCATGCCGGTGAGCACCAGCTCGCCACCGTGCAGGTAGCGGCCGGGGTCGTGCAGGTCCGTGGTCATGACGCCGCTGACCTGCCGGTCCAGCTCTTCCTCGGCCGCGAGCAGGCGCAGTCGCGGGGCGCCGGGGGCGAGCAGGTCACGGACACGCATCCGCGGACTCCTAACGGGGCTGAGGGTGGGATGGGGCTGAGGGGGTGGGCCGAACGGGGGAGGCCCGAGCGTTCGGTCGGGGGTCACAGTGTGCCCGAACATCCGTACTTGTCGTCACGTCCGGGCGGGCGACCGGATCACGGGCCCGTCGCTTGCGAATCACGGCCGGATTACGGTCGTAGGTAGCACCTGGTGAACACCCGGGCTGCGCATTCCTCTCCTTAGAGGAACGTACAGGATGCCGGGCGGGAGCACAGCCGGGGCTTCATGCCATCGGTGACTGCCAGTGGGCCCCGTCCCGGCGGTTCACTGGGCGACACGCCGCCGGACGCAGCCCGGTGACCGGGGCCCGACGCGGAGGCGACGAAGCGGTTGGTTGAGAGGTCCGAACACCGAGTTCCGGGCACTGTGCCCACCCGTCCGGCAGGCGACGACTTGAGGAGACACCCGCATGGAGTTCCTTCGGCCCGCTACCTGGGACGAGGCACTCGCGGCGAAGGCCGAGTACCCGACCGCACTGCCCATCGCGGGCGGTACGGACGTCATGGTCGAGCTGAACTTCGACGTGCACCGGCCATCCGCGATTCTCGATCTGAACCGCATCACCGAGCTCACCCAGTGGTCGAACGACGGCGGCGTCGTCAGGCTCGGCGCCTCCGTCCCCTACTCCCGGATCATCGACGAGCTGTCCGGGCCGCTGCCCGGGCTGGCGCTGGCGGCCCACACCGTCGGCTCGCCGCAGATCCGCAACCGCGGCGGCGTCGGCGGCAACCTCGGCGCGGCCTCCCCGGCCGGCGACTCCCACCCGGCGCTGCTGGCGGCCGGCCGGGACGTCCTGGTCGAGGCCGCCTCCGTGCGCGGCACCCGGCTGATCCCGATCGACGACTTCTACGTCGGCGTGAAGCGCAACAGCCTGGAGGCCGACGAGCTGATCCGGGCCGTGCACATCCCGGTGGCGGACGGCCCGCAGCAGTTCTCGAAGATCGGCACCCGCAACGCCATGGTGATCGCGGTCTGCGCCTTCGGTTTCGCCCTCCACCCGAAGAACGGCACCGTCGGCACCGGCATCGGCTCGGCCGCCCCCACGCCGCGCCGCGCCGTCGAGGCCGAGGAGTACCTGGGGGGCGTGCTCGCCGAGCGCGGCCTCTGGGAGTCCGGCGACCTGCTGGGCGCCGAGGTGGTCCAGCGCTTCGGCGAGCTGGTCAAGGCCGCCGCCTCGCCGATCGACGACGTCCGGGGCACCGCCGACTACCGCCGGCACGCGCTGGCCGTGATGGCCCGCCGCACCCTCACCTGGACCTGGAACGACTACAGCAAGCAGATCAGGAGCGCGGCATGAGGGTGACTTTCACCGCCAACGGCAAGCCGGTCGAGGCGGACGACGTCTGGGAGGGCGAGAGCCTCCTGTACGTGCTGCGCGAGCGGGTCGGCCTGCCGGGCTCCAAGAACGCCTGCGAGCAGGGCGAGTGCGGCTCCTGCACGGTCTACCTGGACGGCGTGCCGGTCTGCAGCTGCCTGGTCGCGGCCGGCCAGGTGCAGGACCGCGAGGTGCGCACGGTCGAGGGCCTGACCGACGAGAACGGCGAACTCGGCCTCGTCCAGCAGGCGTTCATCGATGCCGGCGCCGTCCAGTGCGGCTTCTGCACCCCCGGCCTGCTGGTGCAGACCGACGCGCTGCTGGAGCGGGACGCCCAGCCGAGCGACAACGACATCCGCGAGGCGCTGTCGGGCAACCTCTGCCGCTGCACCGGCTACGAGAAGATCATGGACGCGGTGCGGCTGGCGTCCGCCCGCACGTGCGCCGGAAAGGCCGTGTCGCAATGACCACCCGCACCATCCAGGGGCAGAAGAACCTCCAGGACATCCGGCAGGCCAGCAAGGACGGCATCGGCGGCTCGCCGCTGCGCCCGGACGGCCACCTCAAGGTCAAGGGCGAGTTCGCGTACTCCTCCGACATGTGGCACGAGGACATGCTCTGGGGCACGGCGCTGCGCTCGCCGCACCCGCGCGCCACCATCCTGTCGGTGGACATCTCCGAGGCGCTCAAGGTGCCCGGCGTCTACGCCGTCCTCACCCACCAGGACATCCCCGGCGCGAAGTACTACGGCCTGGAGATCCAGGACCAGCCGGCCCTGGCCATCGACAAGGTCCGCTACCACGGCGAGGCGATCGCCCTGGTCGCGGCCGACCACCCGGAGACCGCCCGCCGCGCGGTGAAGAAGATCAAGGTCGAGTACGAGGTGCTCACCCCGATCGTCACCGAGGAGCAGTGCCTCGACCCCGCCACCCACGGCTACGTGCACGAGCCGCACGAGTACAAGTCGCACGGGTACGGCAACATCTGCCACGAGCAGCGGCTGGTCTCCGGCCTCGGCGTCACCGACGAGGTCCGCGCGCTCGCGGACGTCGTCGTCAGCGGCGACTACGAGGTCGGCATGCAGGACCAGGCCTTCCTCGGCCCCGAGTCCGGCCTCGCGGTGCCCGCCGAGGACGGCGGCATCGACCTCTACATCGCCACCCAGTGGCTGCACGTCGACCGCCAGCAGATGGCCCCGGTGCTCGACCTGCCCGAGGAGAAGGTCCGGCTCACCCTGGCCGGCGTCGGCGGCGCCTTCGGCGGCCGCGAGGACCTGTCGATGCAGATCCACGCCTGCCTGCTGGCCCAGCACACCGGCAAGCCCGTCAAGATCGTCTACGCCCGCGACGAGTCCTTCTTCGGCCACGTGCACCGCCACCCCGCCAGGATGCACTACGAGCACGGCGCCACCCGCGACGGCAAGCTGGTCTTCGCCGACTGCCGGATCGTGCTGGACGGCGGCGCGTACGCCTCCGCCTCGCCCGCCGTGGTCGGCAACGCGGCCTCGCTCGGGCACGGCCCGTACGTGATCCCGAACGTGCGAATGCACGCCATCGCGCTCTACAGCAACAACCCGTCCTGCGGCGCCATGCGCGGCTTCGGCGCCGTCCAGGCCGCGTTCGGCTACGAGTCGCAGATGGACAAGCTGGCCGTCGAACTCGGCATGGACCCGGTCGAGTTGAGGCAGCTCAACGCCATGTCGGAGGGCGACCGCATGCCCACCGGCCAGCAGATCGACTCGCCCGCCCCGGTCGCCGAACTGCTGCGGCGCGCCAAGGAGATGCCGCTGCCGCCGCCGCTGGACACCGAGCACCCGGACGTGCGCCAGCTCCCCGGGGCGCTGTCCAACACCTCGCACGGCGAGGGCATCGTGCGCGGCGTCGGCTACTCGGTCGGCATCAAGAACGTCGGCTTCTCCGAAGGCTTCGACGACTACTCCACCGCCCGGGTGCGCCTGGAGGTGATCGGCGGCGAGCCCGTCGCCATGGTGCACACCGCGATGGCGGAGGTCGGCCAGGGCGGCGTCACCGTGCACGCCCAGATCGCCCGCACCGAACTGGGCGTCGAACTGGTCACCATCCACCCGGCCAACACCGAGGTCGGATCGGCCGGATCGACCTCCGCCTCACGCCAGACGTACATGACCGGCGGCGCCGTGAAGCTCGCCGCCGAGGCGGTCAGGCGGGCCCTGATCGAGAAGGGCCGCCGCCGCTACGGCTGGACCCACGGCGACATCACGCTGATCGCCGGGAAGGTCGTCTCGGAGAGCGCCGGCGTGCTGGTCCCCATGGTCGACCTGCTCGGCGAGGAGGCCATCGACCTCACCCGCGAACACCACCACCGCCCGACCGTCCCCTTCGACAAGGAGACCGGGCAGGGCTTCGGCCACGTCCAGTACACCTTCTGCGCCAACCGCGCGGTGGTCGACGTGGACGTCGAACTGGGCCTGGTCAAGGTCGTCGAGCTCACCGCCGTCCAGGACGTCGGCAAGGCGCTCAACCCGCTCTCCGTCGTCGGCCAGATCCAGGGCGGCTGCACCCAGGCGCTCGGCCTCGCCGTGATGGAGGAGATCATCGTGCGGGACGGGAAGGTGCGCAACGCCTCCTTCACCGACTACCTGATCCCCACCATCCTCGACACCCCGCCGATCCCGGTGGAGATCCTCGAACTGCCCGACCCGCACGCCCCGTACGGGCTGCGCGGCGTCGGCGAGGCCCCGACCGTGTCGGCGACGCCGTCGATCGTGGCAGCCATCCGCAACGCCACCGGCCTGGCCCTCAACCGGATCCCGGTCCGGCCCGAGCACCTGACCACGGAGGCCCCCGGAGCCTGACGCCCCCGGAGCCCGCAAGCTCCCCCGGGCTCCGGGCCCCGGGGAGCACGGCCGGGGTGCAGGAGAACCTCCCCGGGGCGGCGACCGTCTTCCCCGCCGCCCCGGGGCCGCTCCACCGCGCCACCCCCACTCGCGTGCACCACCCACCGGCACGCGAGCGCACCATCCCGCTGCCTCTCCCACGCCGGGGTTCTGCAGCGGTGCGCACCACCCACGCACCGCAGGCACCGCCACAGTGCGCCCAGTGAGTCGAGCAGTCCCCCTGCGCCAACCTCGTTGACTGGCAGTCAGGTCGGCTCGCCCACCCCAACCCCCTTTGACACTTGGGAGTGGACATGACCCAGATCCCCACGGAACACAGCCCTACGGAAGAAAGACCCGCCGAGGACGACACCGCCCCGCCCGCCCCGGCCACCGCCCCCGCTCCGAAGAACGCACTGGACGCGTACTTCAAGATCACGGCCCGGGGATCGACCTTCGGCAACGAGATCCGCGGCGGCCTCACCACCTTCATGGCGATGGCCTACATCGTGCTGCTCAACCCGATCATCCTGAGCGGCGCCGACGTCAACGGCCTCAAGCTGGACCACGCGCAGCTCACCACCGCGACCGCGCTCGCCGCCGCCGTCACCACGATCCTGATGGGCGTGGTCGGCAACGTCCCCCTGGCGGTCGCCGCCGGGCTCTCGGTCTCCGGCGTGATATCCGCGCTGGTGGTGCCGCACACCACCTGGCCCCAGGCCATGGGCCTGTGCGTGATCTACGGCCTGCTGATCGTCCTGCTGGTCGTGTCCGGGCTCCGCGAGAAGATCATGAACGGCATCCCGCTGCCGCTCAAGCACGCCATCACCATCGGCATCGGCCTCTTCGTCTCGCTGATCGGCCTGGTCAAGGCCGGCTTCGTACACACCGGCGGCCCCACGCCGCTCGCGCTCGGCCCCTTCGGCGAACTCGCCGGCTGGCCCGTCCTGGTCTTCTGCCTCACCGTGCTGACGATCTTCGTCCTGCTGGCCCGCAACGTCCGCGGCGCGATCCTGATCGGCATCGCCGGCGGCACCGTGGCGGCCTTCGTCATCAACGCGGTCGCCGACCTCCCCGCGAAGACCTGGGTCAGCTCCGCCCCGGTGTGGCCGGGCAGCCCGGTCTCCGCGCCCGACTTCGGCCTCTTCGGCCACGTCGACCTCTTCGGTGCCTTCGGCAGCCACGGCCTGGGCGCCATCAGCGCCTCGGTCGCCGTCTTCACCCTGGTGCTGGCCGGCTTCTTCGACGCGATGGCCACCATCATCGGCGTCGGCACCGAGGCCGGGCTGGCCGACAAGCAGGGCCGGATGCCCGGCCTCTCCAAGGCCCTGTTCATCGACGGGGCCGGCGGCGCCATCGGAGGCCTGTCCGGCGCCTCCGGCCAGACCGTGTTCGTCGAGTCCGCCACCGGTGTCGGCGACGGCGCCCGCACCGGCCTCGCCTCGACCGTCACCGGCGGCGTGTTCGCGCTGATGCTGTTCTTCTCGCCGCTCGCCGCGATCGTCCCGACCGAAGTGGCCTCCGCCGCCCTCGTCGTGATCGGCTCGATGATGATGAGCCAGGCCCGGCACATCGACTGGTCCGACCGCGAGGTCGCCATCCCGGCCTTCCTCACCTGCACCCTGATGCCGTTCACCTACAGCATCACCGCCGGTGTCGCCGCGGGCGTCATCTCGTACACGGTCATCAAGGCGGGCACCGGCAAGTGGCGCGAGCCCGGCCCGCTGATGTGGATCCTCACCGGGGTCTTCGTGGTCTACTTCGCGCTCACCCCGATCAAGTCCTGGCTGGGCGTGCACTAGGGGCTCTCTTTCGGATCACGTCGGATCAGCGCGCGGCGTCGGAGTGCGTGCATCGCAAGGCGGAGGAGGGAGTCCATGCGGAGCATCGGCGACCGACGACAACGCGGCGAGGTGCGTGCTCCGGCGTCGTGCGCCCGGCGTGATCCGAAAGAGAGCCCCTAGACCCTTCCGGCCGGAGAGGACCTGGCCGCACCGCCGCCGTGCGGGAATCGTTTCCCGTACGGCGGCACCTCCCGTCTACCCTCGCTTGTGTAAGGAGCTCCCCGACATGCAGGACATCGCCGAGCAGTTGCAGGCCTGGCACGCGGCCGGGCGCTCCTTCGCCGTGGCCACCGTCGTCGGCGTCTCCGGCAGCGCGCCCCGCGACCCAGGGGCGGCCCTGGCCGTCGACGCGGCCGGCGAGGCGATCGGCAGCGTCTCCGGGGGCTGCGTCGAGGGCGCCGTCTACGAGCTGTGCCAGGCCGCCATCGAGTCCGGCGAACCCGTGCTGGAGCGCTTCGGCTACAGCGACGAGGACGCCTTCGCCGTCGGCCTGACCTGCGGCGGCGTCCTCGACGTGTTCGTCCAGCCGATCCGGCCCGGGGCCGACGACGGACTCGACGCCGGCATCGCCTACATCGCCTCCGGCACCCCGGTCGCGCTCGCCCGGGTGATCGCCGGGCCCGGCGGACTCGTCGGCGCCACCGTCGCCGTCACCGCCGACACCCACCACGGCGCCCTCTCCCCCGCCCTCCCCCCCACCCCCTCGACGGCCCCGCCGTCGCCCGCCGCCGCCCCTGCGGCGACGCGCCCCGCACGACACCTCCTGACCGCGCTGGAACAGGCGGTCGTCACCGAGGCCCGGGCCATGCTCGACGCCGGACGCACCGGCCGGATCGTGCTCGGCCTCGACGGACGCCCCTGCGACGACCGCGACCAGGGCACCGTCACCTGCTTCGTCGAGTCCTACGTGCCCGCACCGCGGATGCTCGTCTTCGGCGCCATCGACTTCGCCGCCGCCGTCGTCCGGATCGGCCGCTTCCTCGACTACCGCGTCACCGTCTGCGACGCCCGGCCCGTCTTCGCCACGAAGCAGCGCTTCCCCGAGGCCGACGAGGTCGTCGTCGACTGGCCGCACCGCTACCTCGACTCCCAGCTCGACCGGATCGACGGGCGCACCGTGCTCTGCGTGCTCACCCACGACGCCAAGTTCGACATCCCGCTGCTGGAACGCGCCCTGCGCCTGCCGGTCGGCTACGTCGGCGCGATGGGCTCGCGCCGCACCCACCGCGACCGCGAGGCGCGGCTGCGCGAGGTCGGGCTCACCGAGGCCGAGATCGGCCGACTGCGCTCCCCCATCGGCCTCGACCTCGGCGCCCGCACCCCCGAGGAGACGGCCGTGTCCGTCGCCGCCGAGATCATCGCCCACCGGCGCGGCGGCAGCTGCCTTCCGCTCAACGCCGGGGACGGTCCGATCCACCACGAGGCACCGGCCACCCCCGAGGAGCCCCGGGCGGCGCAACAGACGCAACAGACGCAACGGACGCGACGGACGCACGCCGCCTGAGGCCGGCGGTCAGTCGCTCAGCGCCAGCTTCACGCCGAAGCCCACCACCACCGCGCCCGTCACCCGGTCCATCAGCCTCCGGGTAGCCGGGCGGCGCAGCCAGCCGCGCAGCGCCCGGGCGAAGCCGACCAGGACGGTCGACCACAGCACGCCCTCCACCACGTGGACGCAGGTGAGCGCCACCCCGGCGGCGAAGTGCGGGGCCCCGGCGGGGATGAACTGCGGCAGCACGGCCACGTAGAATACCCCGACCTTCGGGTTCAGCAGATTGGTCAGCGTGCCGCGCCGCCAGCCGTACCCGAAGCCGCCCTCGGCCGGCTCCTCCTCGGCCGCCGCCTCCCCGCCCCGGCTGCGCAGCATGCCGACGCCCATCCACACCAGGTACGCGGCCCCACCCCAGCGCAGCACCTCGTACGCCACCTGCGAGGCGGTCAGCAGCGCCGTCACCCCGGCCGACGTCAGCGTCCCCCAGACCAGCGTCCCGGTCTGGATCCCCAGCACCACCCCCCACGCCTGACGCCGCCGCCCGAGCGCGGACGTGCGCAGCACCAGCGCGGTGTCGAGCCCGGGTGTGAGCGTGAGCAGCCCCACGACGAGGGCGAAGGACCACAGAGCCGTTGTCATCTCCATGGGCCTCGATGCTCTCACAGGCCCGATGGGGCCCTCGGGTCAACCTCCCGGAGTGAAGCGGGCCTGCGATATACGGGAGCAAGTGTTGCCGATACCGCAGGCCCGCAGGGGCCGCTCAGGTGACGTTGAGGCGGGCTGCCAGGCGCAGGAGGCCGGGGCTGAGGCGGGAGAGGAAGCGGGCGGCCTTGGCCTCGGGGGTGACGGGGACGACCGGCTTGCCGGTGCGGACGGCGGTGAGGATGGCGGTGGCGACCTTCTCCGGGGGGAAGCCGCGGCGGGCGTAGAGCCTGGCGGCGCGGGCCTGCTTGGCGGCCTGCTGGTCGGCGGTGGTCGCGGAGAAGGTGGAGGTGCGGGTGATGTTGGTGTTGACGATGCCCGGGCAGATGGTGGAGACGCCGATGCCGTGCCCGGCGAGTTCGGCGCGCAGGCAGTCCGAGAGCATGAACACCGCGGCCTTGCTGGTCGCGTACGCGGTGAGCGCCTTGGACGGCAGGTAGGCGGCGGCCGAGGAGACGTTGACCAGGTGACCGCCGCGGCCGCGGTCGGCCATCAGCGTGCCGAAGGCGCGACAGCCGTGGATGACGCCCCAGAGGTTGACGTCCAGGACGCGCTGCCACTCCTTCTCGGTGGTCTGCAGGAACGTCCCGGAGTGGCCGATGCCGGCGTTGTTGACCACCACGTCGGGCACCCCGTGCTCCTCCGCGACCGTCTGGGCGAAGGCGTCCACCGCCGCGCCGTCGGCGACGTCCACCCGGTAGGCGTGTGCCTGCGGGCCGAGCAGCGAGGCGAGTTCGGCGGTGCGCTCGGCGGCGGCGAGGTCGAGGTCGCAGACCACGACGCGGGCGCCGTCCTCGGCGAAGGCGAGCGCGGTGGCCCGGCCGATGCCGCTGCCGCCGCCGGTGACGACGACCAGCCGGCCGTCGCCCTGCTCCCGGCCCGGCTCGGCGGCCCCGGTCTCGATGCGGGCGGTGAACTCGCGGACCATCTCGGCCACGGTGGCTCCCTTCTCCAGCAGCGCCGACCAGTGGCCGGCGTGCAGCGTCCGTCGGGTCAGCTCGGGCACCCAGCGTTCCAGCCCCTCGGAGAGGAACGGGGCGACGTAGCGGTCCCGGGTGAGGGTGATCAGCTGGACCGGCACCTGCGTCGGCCGCTCGCGCGGACTGCGCAGCGTGGGGCGGAAGTTGGCCCGGTACAGCTCGATGCCGCGGACGGCGTCGCGGCGCAGGCCGGGCTGCGGGTGGTCGGGCCGCGGGGTGACCTGCTCCAGGTCGCGCAGCACCCGCGGCCAGGCCCGGGCCAGGCCCAGGCGCCACACGCCGGGGGCGAGGAAGGGCAGGTGGAAGGCCGTGATGTACCAGGAGTGCAGGCCCTGGTGGAGGAGTTGGCGCAGGTGGCGCGGGGTGGGCCGGCGCATCCGGTGGCGCAGCCAGTAGCCCATGTGGTCCAGGCAGGGGCCGGACATGGTGGTGTACGAGGCGATCCGCCGCTCGGAGCCGGGCTCGGTGACGGCCTCCCAGGACTGCAGCGAGCCCCAGTCGTGGGCGACCACGTGCACCGGGCGGTCGGGGCTGACGGCGTCGGCGACCGCGAACAGGTCGGCGGCCAGGTGCTCCAGCCGGTAGCCGTCCCGAGTGGCGGGCACTCCGGACTCGCCGGCGCCGCGCACGTCGTAGCGGACCACGTGGTGGTCGCGGGCGAGGTCGGCGGCGACGTCGTCCCAGACCGCGTGGGTGTCCGGGTAGCCGTGCACCAGGAGGACGGTGGGGGCGGCCGGGTCGCCCTGTTCGAAGACGGCGAGCGGGAGGCCGTCGGAGCGCACGGTGCGGCGGCGCACGGGCGGGGCGTCCGGCGCCTTCGGGGCGTCTGCGGCCTTCGGGGCGTCTGCGGCGGGGGTGGTCATCGGGCGGCCTCCAGGGCAACGTCGTGGGCGGCGCCCGCCGTCCAGCGGCGGACGTGCGGCAGGTCGTCGTCGAGCCAGTGGGCGTCGTCCTCGGTGACCACCAGCAGTTCCTCGAACTTGATGCCCACGCCGCGGAAGCCGATGTGCAGCTCGACCGCCCACAGGCCCGGGGTGGGCGCGTGCCGGGACGACCGGCCGTCCGCCCAGAGCGGTGAACGGCCTTGCAGGCGCTCGGAGATCAGCTCGCGCCCGAGGGTCTGCAGGGTGCGCACGCCGAAGCCGAAGACGTTGACCCCGGCCGGGCCGCGCACGGTGGTGCGGGTGACCTGATGGCCGATCACCCGGCCCGGGTAGACCTGGTGGCGGTTGTCGTAGCCGTGCGCGGCGATCTGCGCGTCCACGGCCGCGTACACCTCGTTGAGCGGACGGCGGGCGCGCACCTCGGCGAGGATCAGCTCGCGGTACACCTGAAGGTCGGCGGCCAGGCGGTCCCAGACCCGGTTCTCACCGACCTTGCCGCCGTAGCCGATGTCGGCGGTGTAGCCGTCGACGATGGGCGCGCAGTCCAGGACGTACGGCATGCCCTCCTCCAGGCGGCGGTTGCCGGCGAAGAACTGGAGCGGGGTGTGGAAGTGCCGGAAGGCCGTGCGGTCGCCGAACCAGGCGAACGGGACGTGGAAGAAGTCCTGCACCCCGGCGGCGACCAGGCGGCGGCGCAGTTCGGCGGTGGCCTGGCGCTCGGTGACGCCCGGTTCGATCCAGGCGGCGACCTGTTCGGCGCAGTCGTAGGCGAGTTGCTGGGTCTCGCGGAAGCGGGCGAGGTCGCGCTCGTCGTAGGGGAAGGTCGGGGGGTTCGCCATCGGGGCTCCTTCTACAGGTCGAGCACGCTACAGGTCGAGCACCAGGGTCTCGCCCTCGGCGGCCCGGGAGACGCAGGGCAGCACGGCGCCGGCGGCACGCTGCTCGGGGGTGAGCCTGCGGTCCCGGTGCTCGGGCGTACCGGCCAGCAGGCGGACCTCGCAGGTGCCGCAGAAGCCCTGGTGGCAGGAGTACGGGAGGTCGGGGCGGGCTTCGCGCAGCACGTCCAGGGCGGAGCGGTCGGCGGGGACGTCCAGCACTGGGCCGTCGACGCCCAGGCGCAGGGCGAAGGGCTCGCCGCCGATGATCGGGGCGGCGCCGAAGCGCTCGAAGTGCAGGGCGGTGGACGGGGATTCGTCCAGGGCGCGCTGCACGGCGGTGAGCATCGGGGCCGGGCCGCAGCAGTAGACGGCGGCGCCGCGCGGGGCGTGGGCGAGCAGGTCGGCGCCGGTCGGCACGCCGTGCTCGTCGTCGGCGCGCAGCACCACCCGGCGCGGGTCGAGGGCGCGCAGCTCGTCCGCGTACGGGAGGGTGTCGGCGCTGCGGCCGACGTGCACCAGGCGCCAGTCCAGGCCGTGCCGCTGCGCCTCGCGGGCCATCGGGAGCAGCGGGGTGATGCCGATGCCGCCGGCGAGCAGCAGGACGGCGGGCTCGGCGCAGAAGGCGAAGCCGTTGCGCGGGCGGCGGGCGGTGAGGCGGCTGCCGGGGTGCAGGGTGTCGTGGATCTCGACGGAGCCGCCGCCGCCCTCGGGCAGTCGCCGTATGGCGATCCGGTAGGCGGCGCGGTCGGCGGGGTCTCCGCAGAGCGAGTAGTGGCGTTCGCGGCCGGAGGGCAGGGCGAGGCGCAGGTGGGCGCCGGGCTGCCAGCCGGGGAGCGGGCCGCCGGAGGGGTCGGTGAGCCGCAATTCGACGACGTCGGAGGCGAGTTGGCGGCGGGCGGCGACGACCAGCTGGAGCGGCGGGGTGGGGCGGCTGAGCGGGCGGCGGGGGTTGCGGCGCAGCAGGGGGCTGCCGAGGGCTGGGGTGTAGCGGTCGCCGAAGGCGGTGAGCCGGCGCATGAACGCGTCGGCGCGGGGGCGGCCGTAGAGGTCGGGGGGCGGGTTGAGCAGGTCCATCCGGCGGTCCTTGGCGTCTGGGAGGGGGCGCGGGCGACGGGCGACAGGTTTCAGAGTTCAGATTTCAGATAACAGATAACGTTTTCTGTTATCTGTTATCTGAAATCTGTCGTCTGAACTCTGTCAGTGGCCCCCTGCCGCCGCGCGGGCGGCCGGGGAGGCGGCGAGGTAGCCGAGGGCCTGACTGGAGGAGCCCTCCTGGGTGGGGTGGTAGCCGGGCCGCAGGTAGCGCAGGCCGGAGCGGATCGACCGGAGCGGGTCGGGCAGCAGGCCGCGCTTGGCGATCTTGCCGGCCTCGCGCCAGGTGGGCTTGAGCCGTCCGCCGAGGGTGGGGTCGGCGGCGAGCAGGAAGCGGGCGCCGCGCACCCAGAGGTGGACGAGCAGCGGCCCGGAGACCGCCATGCCGCGGACCCGGCGCAGGTAGCCGGGGTCGAGGTGGACCATCAGGTCGAAGGCGACACTGCGGTGTTCGACCTCCTCGGCGCCGTGCCAGCGCAGCAGGTCGAGCATCGTCGGGTCGGCCTTGGCGCGGTCCAGGCCAGGGGAGTTGAGCGCCCAGTTGCCGAGGAAGGCGGTGAAGTGCTCGATCGCCGCCACGAAGGCGACCCGCTCGATGAGGTTCTCGCGTCGCCGCGCGGGGCTGAGCCCGGGCTTGTCGCCGAGGACGCGCTGGAACAGCCAGGCGATCTGCCGGACGTACGGACGCGGGTCGAGCCCCTGGCCGAGCAGGTGGTCGAGGACCTCCTGGTGCGCCTCGGCGTGGATGGCCTCCTGGCCGATGAACCCGAGGACCTCCTCGCGCAGTTGCTCGTCGTGGATGAGCGGCAGCGCCTCCTTGAAGACCTTGACGAACCAGCGCTCGCCCTCGGGCAGCAGCAGGTGCAGCACGTTGATGACGTGGGTGGCCATCGGCTCGTCGGGGATCCAGTGCAGCGGCAGCCGGTCCCAGTCGAAGCGGACGTCCCGGGGTTCGAGGACGAGGCTGTCGTGGACGCGCGCGGCGGGGACGGCAAGGGCGGGTACGGGGGTGGAGCGGGGCACGGCAGGCCCTCCTGACCTCGGGGCGGCGGCTCGACTCAGGGAAACGTACTCGCGGGTAGCGGCCGGGACAAGGGGTTCGGCGACTCTTATCGACATCGAGTCTAATAAGTGACGCACTCCGGGGCCGTCACCGGAAACGCTTGCGAACGGACGCACCCGTGAACGAACACGCCTGCGAACCAGCGCGCCTGTGAACCAGCGCGCCTGTGAACCAACACGCCCGCGGACAAACGCGCGAGCCCCGCCGGATCACTCGGATCCGGCGGGGCCCACGGGAGCGACCGGCCGTCAGACCGCCATCGCCAGCATCAGCGGCGCCGCCCGGGCCGCCAGCAGTTCGGCGGCGGCCTTCAGCTTGTGCACGTTGTCCACCGGCATCGACGTGGCCAGGCAGCCGACCGTGCTGCCCGCCGTGATCGGGACGGCCGCGCACACCGTGCCGAGCGCGTACTCCTGGATGTCCAGCACCGGCACGGTGGCCGGCTGCCGCTCCAGCCGGTGCATCAGCTGGTCGGCGTCGGTGACGGTCCGGGAGGTGAGCCGGGCCACCGGGTGGCGGGAGAGGTGGTCCCAGCGGGCGTCCGCGTCGAGCTGGCCGAGCAGGCACTTGCCGATCGCGCTGGCGTGCGCGGTGGCCCGGAAGTCCACCCACTCCTGCACGGCCGGCGCGTACTCGGCCGCGGACACCGCCTCCACCGACAACTCGCCGTCGTGGTAGCGGGTGAAGTACACGGCCGCACCCAACTCGTCCCGCAGCTCGGCGAGTTTGCGGTTCAGCCGGGCCTTCACCAGCTGCTCCCGGTTGTGCTGGCCGAGCAGGGCGAAGGTGCCGCCGAGCACCCAACCGCCGTCCTGGCACTGGAGGTAGCCCTCGATCTCCAGAATCTCCGCGAGCTGCCGGACGGTCGGCAGGCCGAGCGAGGTCTCCCGCGCGAGGGCGACCAGGGTGGCACCGTCAGGGTGCCGGTCGACGGCCTCCAGCAGTCTGAGGGCGTGCTGCAGGGAGGTGAACGGGCCGGCGAGGCCCTGGTCCAGCGCGGCGTGGCGACCCGGGGCTGGTGTCGACATGTCGTCCCCTTCCGATGTCCCCCCACGGAGCGACCGCGGGCGCCCTCCAGCCTATCGACCCGGCGGGCCCGGCGACTGCCGTCCGTGAATATCCGTGAACATTCCGTGGAGCACCCACCGATCGCCTGGAGGAACGGTAGTGGCGGACAGCACGACGGACCCCTCCCCCACTGCCCGGGGAGAGGAGCCCGTCCCGCGGCCGCCGGGTTGCGGGGCCCCGGCGGCCGGTGGGGGCGGGTCAGTCGGTCAGCGGGGCGTCACGCGTGGCGCGCCACGGCAGGGTGGCCCAGCCCTCGTTGCGCGAGGCGCGCCATAGCGGGGCGGCTCAGCCCTCGTCGCCCGCCCGCAGCTTGGCGACGGCCGCCTCCAGGCGGGCGCCGTACTCCTCGTCCGCGGCGTGGAAGTGGGCGAGGTTCTTCTCGACCACGTCGTCGCGGCTCACCTGGGCGAGGAAGCCCGCGATGTTGTCGATCAGCCGGGTCCTCTCGCCCGCGGACATCAGCCGGTACAGTTCGCCGGCCTGGAAGAAGTCGTCGTCCTTGGTGTGGGCCGGCGTGGTGTAGGTGCCCGTGTAGCCGTCCAGCCGGACCGGCGCGGCGAGCGCGGTGTCGGTCTGGGCGGGGCCGTCGTACGAGTTGGGCTCGTAGTTCTTGCCGCGGCCGGACTTGTTGACGGCGTGGAGGCCGTCGCGGCCGTAGTTGTCCGCCTCGGTGGCGCGCGGGGCGTTCACCGGCAGCTGGGTGTGGTTGACGCCGAGGCGGTAGCGCTGGGCGTCGGCGTAGGCGAACAGGCGGCCCTGGAGCATCTTGTCCGGGGAGGGGCCGATGCCGGGCACGAAGTTGTTCGGCGAGAACGCGGACTGCTCGACGTCGGCGAAGACGTTCTCCGGGTTCCTGTTGAGCACCAGGCGGCCGACCTTGACCAGCGGGTAGTCGGCGTGCGGCCACACCTTGGTGAGGTCGAACGGGTTGAAGCGGTAGTCCGCGGCCTCGGCCACCGGCATCAGCTGGACGTAGAGGGTCCAGGACGGGAACACCCCGCGCTCGATGGCCTGGTGCAGGTCGCGCTGGTGCGAGTCGGCGTCGGCGCCGAGCACCTCGGCGGACTGGTCGCCGTCCAGCGAGCGGATGCCCTGGTTGGTCTTGAAGTGGTACTTGACCCAGTAGGCGTCGCCCTCGGCGCTGACCCACTGGTAGGTGTGCGAGCCGTAGCCGTTCATGTGGCGGTAGGAGGCCGGGATGCCGCGGTCGCCGAACAGCCAGGTGATCTGGTGGGTCGAGGCGGGCGAGTGGGCCCAGAAGTCCCAGACGTTGTCCGCCTCCTGCACACCGGTGTACGGGTCGCGCTTCTGCGAGTGGATGAAGTCGGGGAACTTGAGCGGGTCCTTGATGAAGAACACCGGGGTGTTGTTGCCGACCAGGTCGTAATTGCCCTGCGCGGTGTAGAACTTCAGCGCGAAGCCGCGCGGGTCGCGCACCGCGTCGCTGGAGCCCAGGTTGCCGGCCACGGTGGAGAACCGCAGGAAGACCTCGGTGCGCTTGCCGACCTCGGCGAGGAAGTCCGCGCGGGTGTACTGCGACACCTCGTCGGTGACCTCGAAGTAGCCGTACGCACCGGAGCCGCGGGCGTGCACGACGCGCTCCGGGATGCGCTCGCGGTTGAAGCGGGCCAGCTTCTCCAGCAGCTGCTGGTCCTGGATCAGCAGCGGGCCGTACTCGCCGGCCGAGGCCGAGTTCTGGTTGTCGGCGACCGGGGCGCCGGACTCCGTGGTCAGGATCTTGGACATGGAGGGGTCCTTCAGGTGTCGATAAAAGCGGTGCGTGGAGAGTGATGTGACGTGACGTCAGTTCTCGGCGCGCGCAGGGCTCCGCCTGATCGCCGAACGGGCGCCGGATCGCCGAACGGGCGTCAGGCGCCCAGCAGGCGCCACACCGCCGAGCGGCGGCGGGAGGAGTGCTCGCCGTCGGGTCCGTCGGCGGGCCGGAGCGCGGCGACGGCGCCGGCGGCCGCGGCCTGGTCCGCCAGCGGGCGGGCGGCGGTCAGCGCGGCGGCCTCGTCGGCGGTCAGGCCGGCCTCGGTGAGGGCCGCGGCGGCCTCGGCCGCCGGGACGGCGTTGAACCAGCGCAGCGCGAGGGCCGCGCGGCCGGCCTCGGTGAGGCGGCCGGTGAGCCGGAGGCGGGCGAGGCCGCCGTCCGGGTGGACGTTGATGCGCACGTGGGTCACCGGGCGGCCGGCGTCGAGCCGGAAGCGGTGCCGGGTGTCGGGCTGCAGGCGGGTGCGGGGCAGGATCTCGAACCATTCGCCGTCGGCCGGGTCCGCCCCGGTCGAGGCGTCGAAGCCGACGAGGTCGGCCCAGCCGGGGGCATTGGCGACGAAGTGGGTGGTGTCCACCTCGGCGGCCAGGGCCTCACCGCCCCCGGCCAGGGCGATCTGCACCCAGTCGTTGGCCTTGTCGCGCCGACGCCGGGTCTCCCAGCCCTCGCCCATGACGGAGGCGCGACCGGGAGCGTTCAGGTTGTGCGGGGAGGAGAAGTAGCGGTCGGACGCCGCCTCGGCCACGCCGCCGTACTCCTGGGCGGCCAGGTCGAAGGTGAGGCCGTCCAGTTCGCGCGGGTCGGGCAGCACCTCGCCGTGGACGCGCAGCCGGGCGACGCCGCCGTCCGGGAAGATGTTGAGGCGGATGTGGGTATAGCGGTTGGCGTCCTCGACGGCGAACTCGTGGGCGGTGTCGCCCTGGAGCGGGGTGCGCGGCACCAGCGTGGTCCACTCGGCGTCCGCGACTTCCTCGGGCGAGGGGTGGCCGGGCACGGAGGCGGCCTCGACGGAGGCGCTCTCCGGGTAGTTGCCGGTGAAGTGGGCGGTGTCCACGACCAGGCCGCGGACCACACCGCCGGCGCCGAGCCGGACGATCGCCCAGTCGTGGTCCTGGTCGGTGGGGTGGGGCTGGTCGGCGGAGACGCCGCGGCGGCGCTTGGACTCCCAGCCGTCCATGATCTGGCCCTTGTGGCCGAAGGTGTGCGGGCGGAACTCGGCGGGCTTGGCGACCAGGAGGTTCTCGGCGTCGGCGAAGGTGTCCTCGTTGGTGGCGACGACGCCCGCGCCGAGCAGCCGCGAGGCCAGGTTGACCAGCTCGGTGAAGGGAGCGCTCGGGGTGTCGGCAGTGGTCACGAAGTCTCCTCAGGACGGGCGATCGGACGGGGTGGTGGGGGCGGCGGCGGGCCGGGTGAGCGGGCGGCCGAAGGGCTCGGCCGAGACGTCCACCGCGCGGCCGCGCAGCCAGGTGGTGCGGACCGCGCCGGTCAGCGTCCGGCCCGCGTACGGGGTCACGGGGTTGCGGTGGTGCAACTCGCGGGGGTGGACGGCGAATTCGCCGTCGGGGTCGAAGGCGACCAGGTCGGCGTCGCAGCCCGCCGCGATGGCGCCCTTGACCCCGGTGAGGCCGGCGAGTTCGGCCGGGCCGGCGGACATCCAGCGGACCACGTCGGCGAGGCCGTGGCCGCGGCGGCGGGCCTCGGTCCAGATCGCCGGCAGGCCCAGTTGCAGGGAGGCGATACCGCCCCAGGCGGCCGCGAAGTCACCGCTGCCGCCGTACTCGGGCAGCAGCTTGAGGTCGGGGGTGGAGGGCGAGTGGTCGGAGACGACGGCGATGAACTCGCCGTCCGCCAGGGCCTGCCAGAGCAGGTCGCGGTTGGTCTCGTCGCGGATCGGCGGGCAGCACTTGAAGGCGGTGTCGCCGTCCGGCACCTGCTCGGCCGCCAGGGTCAGGTAGTGCGGGCAGGTCTCGGCGGTGACCTGGACGCCGTCCTCGCGGGCCTGGCGCAGCAGCGGCAGCACGGCGGCGGAGGAGACGTGCAGGATGTGGACGCGGGCGCCGGTGCGCCGGGCGGTGTCGAGCAGGACGGCGACGGCGGCGGTCTCCGCGTCGGCGGGGCGGGAGGCGAGGAAGTCGCGGTAGTGGACGCCGGGTTGCTGCGGGGCGGCGGCCAGCACGGCCGGGTCCTCGGCGTGGATGATCGCCAGCGCCCCGAGCCGGGCCTGCTCGGCCAGCGCGGCCTCCAGGTCCGCGGCCTCGACGTGCGGGAACTCGTCGACGCCGGAGGGGGCGAGGAAGCTCTTGAAGCCGAACACGCCGGCCTCGTGCAGCGGCGCGAGGTCCGGGACGTTGCCGGGGACGGCGCCGCCCCAGAAACCGAGGTCGACCCAGGCCTGGCCGTCCGCGGCCTTCCGCTTGGCGGCCAGGCCGTCCAGCGTGGTGGTGGGCGGGACGGAGTTGAGCGGCATGTCGATGATCGTGGTGACGCCGCCGGCCGCGGCGGCCCGGGTGGCGGTGGCGAAGCCCTCCCACTCGGTGCGGCCGGGCTCGTTGACGTGCACGTGGGTGTCGACCAGGCCGGGCAGCAGGGCGGTGTCGCCGAGGTCGGCGAGGCCGCCGTCGCCGTCGGGTCGGTCGCCCGCGAGGAGCGAGCCGTACGCGGCGACCTGCTCGATCTTCCCGTCCCGGATCAGCACGTCGGCGGGGCGCTCACCGTCGGGCAGGACCACCCGTCGGGAGCGGATCACCGCTGGCTGGCTGAAAGGCATGGGAGACCTCCGAAACCTGGAAGTTGGGGGTGGGCGCCGGGCAGGAACCGGGCGGGAACCGGAAGGGGAAGCGAAGGATTGCCGGGAGCCTAGGCCCGCCTTCAACAAAACGTCAATGGAGGAACGTACGAGGGAAACGCACGGGGGATCCGCACGCCGCATCGGCATGAGGGACCCGCCCGACCGATCGGCATGCGGGACCGGGACCGGGTACGGCGGATCGGCATGCGGGACCGGGTACGGCGGATCGGCCCGGGGGGTCAGCCGGACAGCAGCTCGCCCGCCAGCCGCTCCCCCGCGACCTCGGCCAGCTCACCGGCCTTGGTCATGCTGTCCCCCGGCCGCTCGGCGAGGTCGGTGAGGGCGATCGCGGCGGTGAACCCGGCGGCCCGCCACTCGGGCTCGGACAGCTCCAGCCGCCCCGCCACGGCAGCTACCCGAACCCCCGCCCGGGCGGCCGCCGCGGCAACGCCGGCGGGGGCCTTGCCGTGGAGCGTCTGCGCGTCCAGACAGCCCTCGCCGGTCACGACGAGGCGTGCCCCACGCACGGCCTCGTCGAAACCCAGCAGTTCGAGCAGCAGCTCGATACCGGGTCGCATGGTGGCGCCGAGCAGCGCGAGGGCGGCGAAGCCCACCCCGCCGGCGGCCCCGGCGCCGGGGGCGTCGCGCACGTCCCGTCCGGTGGCCAGGGCGACCTGGTCGGCGAAGCGGGTCAGGCCCTCCTCCAGGATCACCAGGTCGTCGCCGTCGGCGCCCTTCTGCGGGCCGTAGACGGCGGTGGCGCCGCGCGGGCCGAGCAGCGGGTTGTCCACGTCGCAGGCCACGACGATCTCGACGCCGGCCAGCACGTCGGCCAGCGGGCCGGGCTCGATCCGGTCGAGCCTGCGCAACGCGGCTCCGCCGGGGGGCAGTTCGGCGCCATCGGCGTCGAGCAGGCGGGCCCCGAGGGCCTGGACCATGCCCGCGCCGCCGTCGGTGCAGGCGCTGCCGCCGAGGCCGAGCACGATCCGCTTGGCGCCGAGCGCCACGGCCCGGCCGATCAGCTGGCCGACGCCGTAGGAGCCGGCCGCGAGCGGGGCGGTGCGGCCGCCGGGGAGCCGGGCGAGACCGGAGGACTGCGCCAGCTCGACCACGGCGGTGTCCTCCCGCACGGCCAGCGCGGCGTCCACCGGCAGGCCGGTCGGGCCGGCCACCTTGGCCGGGACGCGGGTGAATCCGGCCGCGAGCGCGGCGGCCAGGGTGCCCTCGCCGCCGTCGGCGACGGGCAGTTCGCGCACCTCGACGCCGGGCGCGGCGCGCCGGACGCCGGCGGCGATCCGGGCGGCGACCTCGGCGCCCTCCAGGGTGCCCTTGAACTTGTCGGGAGCTACGACCACATGGCCCTGGTGGGGGGTGACGGGCATGGTGCGGTCCTCACTTCCGTACGGGGTCTGGCGATGTTTCGACAGCCTGTGCCAAGCATGGGCCCGGGTGCACCTGGGGTGCGACCCCCCGTCAGGAGAAACGTCCCCGCTCGGGAGATACGCCCCCGGTCAGGAGATACGCCTCCCGCCGGGAGGGTGCGACTCCCGTCGGGAGGTGCGACCCCCTCCCCGCCGTTCCCCTCGTCCCGCTTCCGACGTACGAGAGGCTCCCCTCGGCGGGGAGGGGGCCAGGCGAGGCGTACCGGCACGACCGAAGTGCCCCCGACAGGGGAGGTACGCATCACCGGCTGGATCGACCGGCGGGCGGGCGGATGAGCCCCGGTCCCGGCCGCCGGTCGGGTCTGGCCTCCTGGTGGCGCGGGCACGACCGGATGAGGTACACGCCACCAGGAGGAGTTCACGGGGGCCCGAGGAGCCCCGGGGCCTACTTGACCTCGCGGCCCGAGAGGCGCTCGACGCCGCGCAGCAGCGCCGAGTGGTCGAGCGAGCCGTCGCCGTTGGCGCGGGCGGAGGCGACCAGCTGGGCCACCACGGCGCCGACCGGCAGCGCGGCGCCCACGGCGCGGGCGGCGTCGGTGACGATGCCCATGTCCTTGTGGTGCAGGTCGATCCGGAAGCCGGGGGCGAACTCGCGGCCGACCATGTTCGCCTTCTTGCGGTTCAGCACGGTCGAACCGGCCAGGCCGCCGCCGAGCACGTCCAGCGCGGCGGGCAGGTCGACGCCGGCGTTCTCCAGGAACACCACGGCCTCGGCGAGCACCTGGATGTTGACGGCGACGATCAGCTGGTTGGCGGCCTTGACGGTCTGGCCGGCGCCGGACGGCCCGACGTGGATGACCGTGGTGCCCAGGACGTCGAACAACGGCTTGGCCTCGGCGAAGTCCTCGGCGGCACCGCCGACCATGATCGACAGCACCGCCTCGACGGCACCGGCCTCGCCACCGGAGACCGGGGCGTCCAGGGTGCGCACGCCCTTCTCCTTGGCGGCCGCCTCGACCTTCTGGGAGGTCTGCGGGGTGATCGAGGACATGTCGATCACGAGGGTGCCGGGCCTGGCGTTCTCCAGCACGCCGCCCTCGCCCAGGACGGCCTGCTCGACGTGCGGGTCCGCCGGAACCATGGTGATGACGACCTCGGCGTCCTTCACCGCGTCCGCGATGCTGGTGGCGCCGTGGCCGCCGGCCGCGACCAGGGCGTCGATCTGCGGCTGGGTGAGGTTGTAGCCGGTGACGTGGTGGCCGGCCTTGACCAGGTTGGCGGCCATCGGGCTGCCCATGATGCCGAGGCCGATGAAGGCGATCTTGCGGCTCATCGCGTCGTTCCTTACGTCGTTCGTGGGGTGGGGAGGGTGGTGGGCCGGGCTTGCTCGGCGGCGTATGGCCCGCCTACGCAGCGGTGCCGTGCCCGCTCACGCGGCGGCGGTGCTCGCCTACTCGGCGGCTGCTCGGCAACTACTCGGCGGCTACTTGCGGCTACTCGGCGGCGCGGTGCTCGCGCGGCAGCCACCCGAAGCTGTCGGCGCTGACGCCGGTGGAGGGCCGGTACTCCAGGCCGATCGGGCCGGTGTAGCCGGCGGCGGTGAGCCGGGCGAAGAGGTCCTCGAAGTCCAGCCCGCCGGTGCCGGGCTCGTTGCGGCCCGGGTTGTCGGCGATCTGCACGTGGCCGAACCGGTCGGCGTAGGCGTCGATGACGGCCGGCAGGTCCTCGCCGTTCCTGGCCAGGTGGTACAGGTCGCAGAGGAACTTCGCGTTGCCCAGGCCGGTGGCGGCGTTGACCTTGTCGACCACCTCGACCGCGGCGGCCGCGGAGACCAGCGGGTAGTCCGGGGACTCCGCCGTGTTGAGGGCCTCGATCAGCAGGATCGCACCGATCTCGTGCGCGGCCCCGGCGGCGAGCACCAGGTTCTCCAGCGCGAGGGCGTCCTGCTCGGCGGCCTCGACGCCTTCGATCCGGTTGCCGTACAGCGCGTTGAGCGCCTTGGCGCCGAGCGAGGCGGCAAGCCCCGCGGCGACCAGGACGTTGGCCCGGAAGCGGTCCTTCTCGGAGGGCACCGAGACGGTACCGCGGGCCCCGAGGGTGAGGTCGTCCAGGAAGTTGAGGCCGGTGAGCCGCACGCCCGCGTCGCCGAAGGCCTTGCGGAGGGTGTCCAGCTCGGCTTCGGACGGGGTGGGCTCGGCGCCGAAGGGCCACCACAGCTCGGCGGCGGTGAAACCGGCGGCGGCGGCCGCGGCGGGACGCTCCAGCAGCGGCAGTTCGCCGAACAGGATCGACAGGTTGACCGTGAAGCTGTGCCGGGAAGCGGCCGTCACGTCACTCACCTCTCACTCTCTTCCGAGATCCGCAACTTCCACGATCCGGAAGAGGGATTCTGCTTGGTGGAAGCATCTCCGGCTCGGCGAGCAGGTGTCAAGACCGCCGCAACATTTTGTTGAAGAAGCCCGGACGCGAACCCGAAGACCCCCTTCCGCCGGTACCGCGGCCGTCGGATCGACCGGCCCCTGCCCGCCCGCACCGGCGCTCGCTACAGTGAGCACGTGCGATTGATGGTGGAGTTCACGACAGAACCGTTCGAACTGGACACGTTCCCCGAGCACGCCGCGGCGGCCCGCCAGGTCGTCGACGAGGCCGGCCTGGCCGTCTCGGTCGGCCCCTTCGGGACCGGCGCCGAGGGCGAGGCCGACCAGGTGCTCGCCGCGGTGACCAAGCTGCTCCGGGAAACCCTGACCGCGGGCGCGACCCGGATCTCGGTCCAGGTCAGTGTGCTCGGCGAGGAGGGCGGTACGCCGTGACCGAGCACGTGGAGCACCCGCTCGCCCTGGCGATCAAGCCGCTGCTCGACGCCGTCGGCGCGACGCCCGTCCGACTGGACGAGGCGAAGTCCGAGGACGTCGTCCTGGAGTGGGAGGGCGCCCCGGCGATCGCCGTCCGGCTGCCGCACCTGAGCAGTGCCCTGGACCGGCTGCTGGCCGAGATGGCCCGCCAGTTCGACGGCCGCCCGCTGGCCGAGCTGGACCGCGGGGAGAAGCAGCGGGTCGTCGCCCTCCTGGAGGAACGCGGCGCCTTCACCGTCCGCCACGGGGTCGAGACGGTCGCCTCGGCACTCGGCGTCAGCCGGTTCACGGTGTACAACTACCTCAACCGCCAGGACGGCTCGAAGCCCTCCTGACCCCGGTCGATTCCCCGGCCGATCCCCCGGTCGATTCCTCCAGCACTTCCGCCAGGACTTCCTCCTGACGGAAACCTTCCGAACGGACGGACCCCGCCGGCGCGGCCAGTCTGAACCAGCCCCCGGCGGGGCGCACTTGGCGAATCGCACACGAATCGCGCCGGCAACGGCGGCCGGTTCAAAACGTAACCACCAACCGTTCAACAAAGTGTTGACGGCCGGGTGGGGTGGATCTAGCTTGTGCGGGTGGCACCACTCTTCAGGAGGTCCACCCGTGACCAACCACCCCCACACCCTTGACGCCCTGGCCGCGGCCGACGCCGCGGACCTGGAAGCCGTTCTGCTGGAGGTCTGCTCCAGCCCCCACTGGGCCGCCGACGTCGCGCGGGCCAGGCCCTGGCCCGACCGGGAGTCCCTGCTCGCCGCCAACGCGGCGGCCATGGCCGGACTGACGGTCGCCGACCTGCACGACGCGATGGCCGGCCACGCCCGGATCGGCAAGCCCAAGACCGACGACGCCACCTCGCAGCGGGAGCAGGCCGGCATCCAGGGCGCGGACCGAGCCCTCCTCGACGAACTGCACGAGGCCAACGCCGCCTACGAGGCCAAGTTCGGCCACGTGTTCCTGATCTGCGCGACCGGCCGCACCGCGGCCACCATGCTCGCCGCCCTGCGCGAGCGCCACCCCAACGACGCCGCCACCGAGGCGGAGATCGTCCGAGGCGAACTGCGCAAGATCAACGACATTCGGCTCAATCACCTGCTCGACGCATCCTGACGGGCCCCGGCGAACCCTGACAGATCCTGACGGATCGTTAGAATTTGCTGACGAACGATCACCTCTGCCATCAGTAAGGTCACTTCACCCATGACTGGCATCTCCACCCACGTGCTCGACACCAGCCTCGGCCGCCCGGCCGAGGGCGTCCCGGTCGAGCTCGCACTGCACACCGAGGGTGGCTGGCAGGTGCTCGGCACCTCCGCCACGGACTCCGACGGCCGGGCCAAGGACCTGCCGGCCGTGGAGGCGGGCTCGGTCGTCCGGCTGCTCTTCGACACCCGCGCCTACCACGCGCTCAAGTCCGCGGAGCCGCCGTTCTTCCCCGAGGTCTCGATCGTCTTCACGGTCGCGCCCGCGCAGCACCACTACCACGTGCCGCTGCTGCTCAACCCGTTCGGATACTCGGTCTACCGCGGAAGCTAGTAGACCGACCTGGAAGCTCTAGGAGCCACGTCATGGCCCACGTGCTCGGTCAGAACCAGTACGGCAAGGCGGAGAACCGCATCGTGCGGGTCTACCGCGACTCCACCCGGCACGAGATCAAGGACCTGAACGTCTCGGTCTCCCTCCGGGGCGAGTTCGAGGACGTCCACCTCACCGGGTCGAACGCCAACTGCCTCCCCACCGACACCACCAAGAACACCGTGTACGCCTTCGCCAAGGAGCACGGGATCGAGTCGGCCGAGGCCTTCGGCATCATCCTGGCCCGCCACTTCGTCGACGACACCGAGCGCGGCGTCGTGCACAGCGCCCGGATCCGGATCGAGGAGTACGCCTGGGACCGGATCAAGACGCCGGACAACTCGGCCCGCTTCATCGGCTCGGAGGAGGTCGGCCACTCGTTCGTCCGCAACGGCCAGGAGACCCGCACCACCGAGATCGTCTACGACGGCGAGACCGTCCAGGTCGTCTCCGGCCTCAAGGACCTCATCGTCATGAACTCCACCAACTCGGAGTTCTGGGGCTACATCAAGGACAAGTACACCACCCTGCAAGAGGCGTACGACCGCATCCTCGCCACCCAGGTCACTGCTCGCTGGAAGTACGGCTACGACGGCCGGGACGGCGAGGCCCAGCCCAACTGGAACCGCTCCTACACCCACGTGCGGCGGCACCTGCTGGAGGCCTTCGCCGAGACCTACTCCTACTCGCTGCAGCAGACCCTGCACTCGATGGGCACCCGGGTCCTCAACAACCGCGCCGAGGTCGACGAAGTCCGCCTGGAGCTGCCCAACAAGCACCACTTCCTCGTCGACCTGGAGCCCTTCGGCCTCAAGAACGACAACGAGGTCTACTACGCCGCCGACCGGATGTACGGCCTCATCGAGGGCACCGTGCACCGCGAGGGCGTCGTCCCGGTCATCCCCGTCGCCTGACCGCCCCACCCCCATGGACACCGCCCGGAATCGCCGCACCCGCCGGCCCCCGAACGCCGGCCGCGTCCGGGCGGGCCGCAGTACCCGCACCACCAGCCCCACCAGCGCCACCCGTTCCACCAGTTTCTCCACCCCCACCCACCGGAGTTCGTGTCTGCCTCGCGGCGGCCGGCCCGGGGCACTGGAGAAGCACCCCGAGGGACTCCTGCACCGCCGTCCCGCCCTCGGGGCAGCTCCAGCGCCGCGGGCGCGCCGGGAGTCACGGGCACAAGAGGGGCTCGACATGGCACCCAGCGACACCAGCAGTAAAGACGGCGGTTCCACCCCGGAAAGAACCCCTGGCCCGGACGGCACGTCGGCACACCTCCCCGGTGAGCCGTCCGGGCCCGGGACCCACCCCGTGGACGAGTTGCTGCCCCCGGTGAAGCTCTTCTCCACCGGACTCCAGCACGTCGCCGCGATGTACGCGGGAGTCGTCGCACCCCCGCTCATCGTCGGCGCCGGCGTCGGGCTCTCCCCCGCCGAACTCGCCCTGCTCATATCGGCCAGCCTGTTCACCGCCGGACTGGCCACCCTGCTCCAGACCCTCGGCATCTGGAAGATCGGCGCGCGACTGCCGTTCGTCAACGGCGTCTCCTTCGCGGGAGTCGCGCCCATGATCGCCATAGCCAAGGGCTCCATCGAGAGAACGGGGGGCCCGAAGGACGCCCTCCCGGTGATCTTCGGAGCGGTGATCGTCGCGGGGATCCTGTGCTTCCTCGCGGCACCGTACTTCTGCAAGCTCATCCGGTTCTTCCCCCCGGTCGTCCAGGGCACCGTGATCACCCTCATCGGGGTGTCCCTGCTTCCGGTGGCGGTCAACTGGGCACGCGGCGGCTCGCCGGGCGCCCCCGGATACGGCTCCATGCGGGCCGTCGGGCTCGCCGCGATCACCCTCGTCGCGGTGGTGCTCTGCAACCGGCTGCTGCGCGGCTTCTGGCAGCAGCTCTCGTTGCTCATCGGCCTGGCGCTCGGCACCCTGATCGCCTTCCCGCTGGGCCTGGCCGACTTCGGCGCGGTCAAGGACGCGAAGGTCTTCGCGCTCCCCTCCCCGTTCCACTTCGGCGCGCCCGTCTTCGACGCCGCCGCGATCGTCTCGATGTGCATCGTCATGGTGGTCGCCATGACCGAGTCCACCGCCGACATGCTCGCCCTGGGCAAGATCGTCGAGCGCGAGGCCGACGAACCCACGCTCGCCGCCGGCCTGCGGGCCGACGGACTGGCCACCGCGCTCAGCCCCGTCTTCAACGGCTTCGCCGCCAGCGCCTTCGCCCAGAACATCGGGCTGGTGGCACTGACCAAGATCCGCAGCCGCTTCGTGGTCGCGGCCGGCGGCGGCATCCTGATCCTGCTCGGGCTCTTCCCGGTGCTCGGATCGCTCGTCTCCCTGGTACCGCAGCCCGTCCTGGGCGGCGCCGGGATCGTGCTCTTCGGCACCGTCGCGGCGAGTGGCATCCGCACCCTCGCGGAGGCCGGGATGGAATCCAGCTCGAACACCATCCTGGTGTCCGTGTCACTCGGCGTCGGCATCATCCCCATCGCGGTCCCGACCTTCTACGACTCCTTCCCGGAGGCCGTCCGGACCCTGACGCACTCCGGAATCTCGGCCGGCTGCGTGATGGCCGTCCTGCTCAACCTGCTCTTCCACCACGTCGGAGCCGCCCGCCGGACCAGAACCGGCCAGGCCTCCGGCGCGACGGTGCCGACGGCGACACCGTCCTGACCGACCCGGGAGGGGTACACGCCGCGCGGCGCACGCCCCTCCCGGCCCTCCCCCATAGGAGTGACACCATGGCAGTCCAGCCCCCACCCGCCGACCAGCGGATCGTCATCGAGAACGTCGCGATCGCCACCGTCGACGCCCACGACACCGAGTACGCCCGCGGCCACGTGGTCATCCTCGGCAACACGATCGAGTCGGTCGGCGACGGACCCGCCCCGCAGTGGCTGGACAACGTGGTGCGCCGGATCAACGGCGAGGGCCACCTGATCACCCCCGGCCTGGTCAACACCCACCACCACTTCTACCAGTGGATCACCCGCGGCCTCGCCCAGGACGACATCCTCTTCGACTGGCTCGTCGCCCTCTACCCGACCTGGGCCCGGATCGACGAGAAGCTCGTCCACGCCGCCAGCCAGGGCTCCGCCGCCGCCCTCCTCAAGTCCGGCTGCACCACCGCCTCCGACCACCACTACGTCTTCCCCAAGGACGGCGGCGACGTCCTCGGCGCCTCCATCGAGGCCGTCCAGGAGCTCGGCCTGCGGTTCACCGCGCTGCGCGGCTCCATGGACCGCAGCAAGAAGGACGGCGGCCTCCCGCCGGACCACGCGGTCGAGGAGCTCGACGACATCCTCACCGCCTCCGAGGCCGCCGTGGACACCTACCACGACTCCTCCTTCGGCTCGATGCTGCACATTGCCATCGCGCCCTGCTCGCCGTTCTCGGTCTCCACCGACCTGCTCCGTCAGTCCGCCGAACTCGCCCGCCGCAAGGGCGTCCGGCTGCACACCCACGGCTCGGAGACCGCCGAGGAGGAACAGTTCTGCAAGGAACTGTTCGGCATGGGCCCGACCGACTACTTCGAGTCCGTCGGCTGGCTCGGCGAGGACGTCTGGATGGCGCACTGCGTCCACATGAACGACTCCGACATCGCCAAGTTCGCCGAGACCGGCACCGGCGTGGCCCACTGCCCCTCCTCCAACGCCCGACTGGCCGCCGGGATCGCCCGCGTCCCCGACATGCTCAGGGCCGGCGTCCCGGTCGGCCTCGGTGTCGACGGCACCGCCTCCAACGAGTCCGGCGAACTCGGCACCGAGCTGCGCAACGCCCTGCTGATCAACCGTCTGCACGGCTCCCCGACCGCCCTCACCGGCCGCCAGGCACTGCGGCTGGGCACCATGGGCGGCGCCCGGGTGCTCGGCCGCCAGGACGAGATCGGCTCGGTCGAGGTCGGCAAGCTCGCCGACCTGGCGCTATGGAAGATCGACGGCGTCCTGCACTCCTCCATCGCCGACCCGGTCGCCGCCCTCACCTTCGGCGCCCTGCCGCCGCTGGCCGTGCTGTTCGTCAACGGCAACGCCGTCGTCGAGAAGGGCCAGCTGACCACCGTCAACGAGGACCGGATCGCCCGCGCCTGCGCCCGCGCCGCCAAGGAGCTCGCCGCCCGGCCGCTCTGACGCCCCGCCGCTGCTCCTCCACCCCTGAACTCCGGGCCGCCCAGGGACGGTGCGTGACCCGGACTCCGCGACCCGGCCTTCCCGGCCGGCGCGCGGACCGCAGCCCCGGACCCACGGCGAGGGTCCGGGGCTGCGGCGTGCCCGGGGGTGGGTGACAAGTGACGGATAACAGCGAACAGATAACAGATGACGAAAGTTGTCATCTGTTATCTGTTCGCTGAAATCTGTTCGCCGTGATTCGCTTGCTGTGATCCGTCCGCTGTGGTGCGTCCGCTGCTACGCGCCCGGTCTCAGGCGGTGCGCCCGAGCGAGCCGAGGTAGGCGCGCCAGCCGCCGTGGTGGGTGATCTCGCGGTGCACCCCCCGCTCCACCTCACCCCGGGCGAGCAGCATCGACAGGCAGGCGGAGCCGTCGTCGAGCTCGATGACGCCGAGCTCCAACTCCCGCGGCTCGCCGGGGAGGACGACGTCGCGCAGGTGCTCCAGGGTGATCTCGTAGAGCTCGCCCTCGATGGCCGTGTCGACCGCCGGATCGGCGAGCAGGCCCGGACAGACGTCGTCGATCGAGAAGAAGCGGTAGCCGGGGGCCGTCCGGGCCGGGCCGATCAGCGAGTCGGCGACCTTGGCGTGGAACGGTCCGCCGACCATGGCCTGGCCGTTGAAGAAGATGCGGGGCACGGTTGAACTCCTTACCGGGTACCGGGAAAAGGCCGTTCCGCACGGCGACGAGAGGCCAGCTGGAATCGTCGCCGTACGGAACGGAGCAATGGGCCGGCGGGACTGCTACAGCCTGGCAGGCGGCAGCGGCGGCGCCGGCGGATAGATTGGGGCTCAGCCCAGCAGGGGAAGCGCGGGGAGGGTCAGGAAGTCCGCGAACTCCTCGGCCAGGGCGACCTGTTCGAAGAGCTGGGCGGCCTCTCGCCAGCGGCCGCCGGCGTAGGCATCCGCACCCAGCTCGGCCAGGAGTTCGGCCAACTCCGCGGCGACCAGGGCGCGGACGAGGTCCGCGGTGGCCTTCTCGCCGGTGTCGGACAGGACGACGCCGTTGTGGATCCACTGCCAGATCTGCGAGCGGGAGATCTCGGCGGTGGCGGCGTCCTCCATCATGTTGAAAATGCCGACCGCGCCGAGGCCGCGCAGCCAGGCCTCGATGTAGCGGATGCCGACCTGGACGGCGTTGTGCAGCCCCGCGCGGGTGCAGGTGCCGCCGGCGCCGGCGATGTCGAGCAGCTGGGTCGCGGTGACCGGCTCGGAGGGCCCGGGGTCGTCCTTCTGGTGGGGGCGCTCGCCGAGCACCGCGTCGAAGGAGGCACGGGCGACCGGCACCAGGTCCGGGTGGGCGACCCAGGAGCCGTCGAAGCCGTTGCCGGCCTCGCGGTCCTTGTCCGCCTTGACCTTCTCCAGGGCGGCGGCGTTGACCTCCGGGTCCCTGCGGCTGGGGATGAACGCGGCCATGCCGCCGATCGCGTGGGCACCGCGCTTGTGGCAGGTCTGCACCAGCAGGCGGGTGTAGGCGGCCATGAACGGCGAGGCCATGGTGACGCTGTTGCGGTCCGGCAGGATGTACTGCTCGCCGGCGTCGCGGAAGTTCTTGACGATCGAGAACAGGTAGTCCCAGCGCCCGGCGTTGAGGCCGGCCGCGTGGTCGCGCAGCTCGTACAGGATCTCGTCCATCTCGAACGCGGCGGTGATGGTCTCGATCAGCACGGTGGCGCGGACGGTGCCGTACGGGATGCCGAGCGCGGCCTGGGCGTGGGTGAACACGTCGTTCCAGAGCCGGGCTTCGAGGTGGCTCTCGGTCTTCGGCAGGTAGAAGTACGGGCCGGAGTTGGGGTCCTCGGCGCCCTTGGCGAGCAGCCGGGCGGCGTTGTGGAAGAAGTACAGGCCGAAGTCGAGGAAGGCTCCGGCGACCGGGGTGCCGTCGACGAGCAGGTGGTTCTCGTCCAGGTGCCAGCCGCGCGGGCGGACCACGACGGTGGCGAGTTCGGCGGCGGGCTTGAGGGCGTACGCCTTTCCGGCGGGGGTGGTGAAGTCGATCCGGCCCTCGAAGGCGTCGATCAGGTTGATCTGGCCGCTGACCACGTTCTCCCAGGTCGGGGAGGTGGCGTCCTCGAAGTCGGCGAGCCAGATCCGCGCGCCGGAGTTGAGGGCGTTGATGACCATCTTGCGGTCGGTGGGGCCGGTGATCTCGACCCGGCGGTCCTGGAGGGCGCGGGGCGCCTCGGCGACCTTCCAGTCGCCGGCCCGGACGTCGGCGGTGTCGGGGAGGAAGTCCAGCGTGCCGGCCCTGGCGATCTCCGCCCGGCGGGCCTTCCGCCCGGCCAGGAGCTCCTGTCGGCGCCCTTCGAAAGCGCGATGGAGGCCGACGACGAAGGCGACCGCCTCCGGAGTGAGCACCTCCTCCGCCCGGTGAACGCGCGGACCGGCGACAGTGACGACCGGAGCAGCGGGGGAGGCGCCGACGGGTCCCTGTTCTGTAGCCATGGGCAGGACACTCCTAAGCGGTTGAGCCTGGCGGAGGGAGCTCCGGTGGGAACTTCCTTGATCGGAACCCGCCTGTCGGCGAGTTCGATTCTGTAAGGTGGAGACTAGTTTCCGCGATACAGAATTTCAACGGTTTGTTGATGTGATCGCCGGGACTCTACTCCTCCCCGACAGCGAAGGGAACGCCGGTGGTTTCGACCCCCGACACAGCACCGACGACCAGCACGGACCGCGCGACCGGCGGTGTGCAGTCCGTCGAGCGCGCCTTCCAACTCCTGGAGGCGCTGGCCGACTCCGGCGGCGTGGCCACCCTCAGCGAGCTCTCCGCCAGCTCCGGCCTGCCGATGCCGACCATCCACCGCCTGGTTCGTACCCTCGTCCAGCAGGGCTATGTACGCCAGGACACCGCGCGTCGCTACACCCTCGGCCCGCGGCTGATCCGCCTCGGCGAGACGGCCGGCCGGCTGCTCGGCAGCTGGGCCCGCCCCTACCTGGCCGAACTCATGGAGGCCACCGGCGAGACCGCCAACCTGGCGGTGCTGGAGGGCGGCGAGGTGGTGTACGTCGGGCAGGTGCAGTCGCGGCGCTCGATGCGGATGTTCACCGAGGTCGGCCGACGGGTGCAACCGCACTGCACGGGCGTCGGCAAGGCGCTGCTCGCCCAGCTCCCCGAGGACGAGGCGCGCGCCATCCTGGGCCCCAACCCGCTGCCCGCGCACACCGAGTACACCGTCACCGATCCGCAGGAACTGCTGCACCAGCTCGCCGAGGCGCGCGAGCGCGGCTACGTGGTCGACGACCAGGAGCAGGAGATCGGCGTCCGCTGCATCGCGCTCGCCGTACCGGGCGCACCGACGCCCACCGCCCTGTCGGTGTCCGGCCCGGAGGCCCGCATCCGGGCCCTGGAGGAGCAGACCGGCGCGTCCTCGCTGGTGCCGGTGATGCACCACATCGCGACCCGGCTGGGGCAGGTCCTCGCCCCCTGACCTGCCGTCAGCACCCGTTTCACGCATGGGAAGTCGGTCCCGCCGACTTCCCATGCGCACGTTCCCTCGTTCGAGCGGACGCCGAGCGGGTTGCACCGGGCCCCGGCGCAGGCTCCGCCACCCTGGTGCGGACGCGGCCCGCAACGGCGCGGGCGGCCGGAGCACAGGAACAAGGTGGACGACGATGACGTACAGGCGTTCGGCAGCGCGGGGCGGGTCCAACCAGGGCGGGCCCGGGCAGGCCGAGTCCGGGCAGGCCAGCAGGCTCTGCGGATTCCGCGCGGCCTCGCTGGTCGCGGCCGTGGCGGCCGGCTGTTCGGTGGCGACGCTGGCCGCCGGCCCGTCCTGGGCGCTGCGGCGGCCCGAGCCCCGGCCGGCGGTGGATACGGCAGCCCCCGCGGCGTCCCGCTCCGATCTGGAGGTGGTCCGGCTCGACCCGGACGCCGCCCCGCCCGGCGGCACCACCACCATCCACGCCTTCATCGCCAACCGCGGCCCGGACACCACCGCCGCACCGTTCACCGTGCTGGTGACACTGCCACCCGGGGTCACCCCCGAGGGCCCGTACTTCCCCGAGGACTGCGAGGTGCGGCTCAACGGCCGGCAGGTGCGCTGCGTCTTCCCGGCCGGACTGCCCCCGCTGCGCAGCGCGACCGCGCTGGTGCCGGTGCGACTGTCCCCGGACCTGCCGATCGGCAAGCTCACCGGCGGCTCGGTCGCGGTGCGCGACGTGGACGACCCGGACAAGGGGAACAACCGGCAGCCGTTCGACATCACGGTGGTCGAGACGGCTCCCGGTTCCTGACCCGAAAGACCCGACGGCCCTACCGGTACACGCGGACGTAGTCGGCGGCGAAGGTGATCGGGGCGGTGCCCTGCGGCGCCGGGTGGCATTTCCCCGCACCGACCGACAGGTTGAGGATCAGGTACGCCGACCAGTTGGCGCCGACGCCCTTGCCGTCCGAGAACACCTTGGCGCTCGCGTCGGTGTAGTACCTGGGGTTGCCGGGGCTGACGTGGTTGGTCGGCTCCAGCAGGTTCGGGTTGTCGGGGTGGTATTCGAAGGAGTCGACCTCCCCGTTGTCCACGGCCCACGGGCCCACGGGCCCACGGGTCAAGCGAGCCAGTTGTCGACCTGGCTCTCGGCCTCCGGTGCCCAGGCGAGTTCCAGGTGGTTGAGGCCGGTGAGCAGCCGGGTGCCGCCGATCGTCGCGATGCCGGTGGTGTCCAGCGCGCTCGCGGTGAACACGATGCCGTCGCTGGGCCCCCGGTTCTCGTTGAGCACGCCCGGGATGTCGGCGGACCCGCCCGCGAGCAGGTAGGTACGCACCGACGCCGGGACGCCCGCCTGTTGCAGCGGCGCGATCAGCGAACCGGCGTCGATCGCCGCCTGGATGCCCTGGCCGGAGGTGTAGAAGCCCTGGCCGCCGTAGTAGGTGGTCCACCAGTCCTGGGCGGTGCCGTCCACCCCGTACCGGCCGTCCCAGCGGGCGAGCAGCTGGCGCTGGCCCGGGTAGCAGTCGTAGCCGCCGGTGGGCAGCACGCCGAGGCAGGGCTGCGCGGTGTACGTGCCGTAGCAGGTCATGTACAGGTGCGGGGACGGCGCGTTGGCGGTGCCGCCGCAGGCCGGCCAGCTCGCGAGGTCGAACGACCAGCCGTGCGCGTACACGTAGTCGAGCCCGCCGTTCGGGCCGCCGAGGGTGATCAGGCGGCGCACGTCGCCCGCGTAGGCCCGCCCCCAGGACGGGCGCACCGAGGACACGTACGCCCGGGCGGCGACCTCGCCCTTGCTCCACGCCACCACGTCCACCTGGGGGACGCCGAGGCGGGCCCGGATCAGCGCGACGGCGTCGCCGACGGCCTGCGCCTGGAGCAGGTTGTCGCCCTGCTTGTGGGCGAAACCGATGGCGAACACCCGGTGGCCGGTGCCGGCGAGGTACTGGGCGAGGCCGGTGGACGGGCAGGCCGAGGCGCCGCAGGTGCCGCTCTCCCCCGGGTTCGCCCAGGCGCGGTCGGCGTTGTCGTTGGCGCCGTGGACCAGCAGCACGGGAGTCGGGCGGCTGCCGGTGTCCCAGCCCGTCGCCGAGTACAGCAGGAAGCGGCTGGAGGAGGGCTGGCCGGTGCCGCCGAAGTACGTCCGGCGGGCGCCGTCCTGGTCGCCACGGCCGTCGGCCGGGTACTGCTCGGCGCGGAAGCCGGGGGTGGTGTCGAGGTAGCGCTCGACCTTGGCCCAGCCGTTGCCGGGGGCGGGGAAGGCGGCTTCGAGGGTGAGCGGGGCGGTGGCCGCCTGGACGGCGGTCTGGGCACTGGCGGTCCGGGCGGGGGCGGCCTGGGCGGCGTCGGCCTCGGCGGGGGTGGGGGTGCCGAGGAGCAGCGCGGCGAGGGTGAGCAGGAGGGCGGACAGCGCGGCAGGGGTGCGTCTGATGCCGGCGGGGGTGTGCCGCACGGGAGTGGGGGTGCGTCTCATAGGGGTGGACGGTAGGACCGGCCGTCGGCGGGCGCCCAGGTGCCGGTCGCACACCCCGCAGGCCTGCGCGGTGGCAGCCGGTGCCGTGGCGCACCGCCCACGGGTGCGCCCACCCGGCTCACCGGGTCGGATAAATTGGAGCTCCGACATCTTCCGCAGTGCACAAGACCGCCGTGCACGGCCTCACAGGAACGAGGTACCGCCCCACCATGACCGCGCCCCTGCCCGCCTTCGCCGGCCGCACCTACCTCTTCCGGGCCGACAACGGAGCGGCCTTCCGCAACACCTACTCGGCCGACGGCAGGCGGCTGCGCTGGGAGGGCCTCGGCGAGTCGGCGGGCCAGTGGGAGGACGTACGGCTGCACGTCGCCGAGGTGGCGCCGGAGATCTACTTCATCAGCTGGACCGAGGAGAGCGGGATCACCGTCAGCCACGTGATGGACCTCGGCCGGCTGACGGTGCGCGCCTTCTGGACGTACGAGGGCGAGGGCGGCCGCGTCGGCGAGCTGCACACCGGGACGCTGGAGCGGGTGGCCTGAGCCTCGCCGCTCCTGCGCCCCTCGCTGTCCGTCGGCTCGCTCAAGCCGTCTGAGCAGACCGCCTGCTCAGGCGGTCCGCTCAGGCGGTCTGGTTCGGGACCTTGAGGTGCTGGGACAGCCACTCCAGCGAGGACGGCAGCAGCGCGCTCCAGGTCTCGAAGTTGTGGCCGCCGTTCTCCAGCATGCTGTAGGAGACCTTCATCGGGGACTGCGCGGCGTCGACGAAGGCCTCGGTGTCGTGCCGGTAGTCGCCGTCGCCCTTCTTGGTGCCGGCCAGCAGCACGGACACCTTGGGCTGCGGCAGGTTCTTCAACCGCCACATCAGGTTGGCCTCGTCACGACGCTGCTTGCTGCCGCCGAACAGGTCGCCCGTGGTCGGGTCGTCGGCGGCGTCGTAGTAGGCGGAGAGCGCGACGGCGGTCGGAAAGACGTCCGGGTGGCGCATGGCCAGCTTGAGGGCGCAGTAGCCGCCGGTCGAGTTGCCCATGAAGGCCCAGGCCTGCGGGTCGGAGGAGACCCGGAAGCTCGCCTGGATCGCTGAGGGGACGTCCTTGGTGAAGTACGTGTCGGACTGCGCGCCGCCCGGGATGTCCTCGCACTCGGTGTCCTGCGGCAGGGCCGGCGAGGGGCGCATCAGCACCATGACGGTCGGCTGCATCTTGCCGTCCTGGAGCAACTTGAGCGCTGCGCCAGGGTAGTTGAACCGGGTGATCAGGTTCTCGGCGATCCCGGGGAAGCCGGTGCTGACGATCACCGCCGGGAACTGCCGCTGTGCGTACTCCGGTTGGAAGTACTGCGGCGGCAGGAAGACGTACCCCTCGGTGGACAGCCGGCTGGCCGAGCCGTCGATCCGCACCTTGCGGATCTCGCCGGACTGGCTGGGCTCGCGACCCATCGCGCCGCCGCCCTTGACGGAGGCGTGGCCGATCGTCTCCACGAGCAGCCGGCCGGACGCGTCCGCCTTGTTGTGGATCACCACCGGGCCGGTGTCACCGGTGCCCAGCAGGTCGCCCCAACTGCTGTAGAAGGCGAAGTAGTTGTTCGCCACCAGGCCGAGCGCGGCCAGCACCGCGAGCTGGGTGGCGAGCAGTGCGCCGATCCGGCCGAGCACCGCCTGCCAGGTCTGCTTGGCGAGTCTTGGCCACAGCCAGACCGTGCCGGCCGTCATCACGACGGCGATCAATACGGCCAGCGCCAACACCTTGTGGCTCGTCAGACCCATGTCCTACTTGCTCCCACGCCTCGAACTCCCCGCCCCCTCCGTCCAGGACATCCGAGGTGGTCACCCCGGTTCCCCCGCCGGGGTGCGCGATCACCCACCCTAACGGGGCCGGGGAGGAGGAACGGGTGACAGATGACAGCCGACAGATAACAGATAACAGATAACGAAATCTGTCAGCTGTTATCTGTTATCTGTTATCTGTTATCTGTTCGCGGCCTGACGGGCTCAACCCTCCCGCCCGTAGAGCCGCAGCCCCGCCGTGAGTTCGCGCATGCAGCGCGCGCCGAGCTCCTGCGGGGAGCCCGGGCCGACCGTGGGGGCGTCCGAGGCGGCCCACTCCTCCAGCGCGACCCGGATCGCGGCCGTCGCCGCAGCGGCGGCCAGTCGGATCTCCAGCGGGTCGGTGTCGCCCGGACAGCGGGCCGCGAGGACCGTCCGCAGCCGCTCCTCGGAGTCGGCGTGGACGCGCTGCCACGTGCCGTCGAGGCGCGGGTCGCGCAGCAGGCTTCGAGTCCACTCCATCGCCTCGGCCGCCTCGCCGTCGGGCGGGGTCAGCGAGGCGACCGCCGAGCGCTCCAGCGCCTCGCGCAGCGGCAGATCGGCCGGGGCCTCGGCGAGCTGGTCGACCCAGCGGCGCCCGCCGGCCGCCAGCAGTGGCGCGACGGCGTCCTCCTTGACGGAGAAGTACCGGTAGAAGGTGCGCAGCGAGATGCCCGCCGCGAGGGCGATCTCCTCGGCGGTGGTCGCCTCGGCCCCGCGCTCGGCGAAGAGCGCGGCGGCGGTGCGGGCGATGTCCAGCCGGGTGGCGTCGCGGCGGCGCTGGTTCAGGGTGGGGCGTCCGGTCACAGGGTCAGCGTACGCGGGCCGGTGCCACTGTGGCGTGGTGCGCCGAAGTGACACTCAGAAGACTTATTGGCACGTCATGCCATAAAGGCGTACCGTGCCTCTTGAGGTCGAGAGGCCACGAACGAACGGAGTACCACCATGGAGCGCTTCAGCGGACGAAACGTCCTGATCACCGGCGGCGGCTCTGGCATCGGCCAGGCGACCGTGCACCGGATCCTCGCCGAGGGAGGGAGGGTCGTCGCCGTCGACGTCGACGAGGACGGCCTGAAGAGGACCCTGGACCGCGCGACCGTCGACGGCACCGCGGACCGCCTGGCCATCCAGGTCCTGGACATCTCGGACGAGGCGGCCGTCGTCACCGGCGTCGCGGCGGCGATCACGGACCTCGGCGGGCTGGACGCCCTGGTCAACGCGGCCGGCATCCTCCGCTCCTCGCACACCCACGAGACCAGCCTGGAGTTCTGGAACAAGCTCCTCGCGGTCAACCTGACCGGCACCTTCCTGATGACCCGCGAGGCGCTCCCCGCGCTGCTCGCGGGGGGCAGGGGCGTGGTAGTCAACTTCAGCTCCACCTCGGCGAGCTTCGCCCACCCCTACATGGCCGCGTACGCCGCGACCAAGGGCGGCATCCAGTCCTTCACCCACGCCATCGCCTCCGAGTACGCGAAGCAGGGCCTGCGTGCGGTCTGCGTCGCGCCGGGCAGCATCGACAGCGGCATGACCCACAACCCGGGACTGCCCGCCGACGCCGACTTCAGCCTGCTCGCCAAGCTCGCCCCGGCCCTCGGCCAGGGCTTCGCGGGTCCGGAGACGGTGGCCGGGGTGATCGCGATGCTGGCCTCCGACGACGGCGCGTTCGTCACCGGCACCGAGCTGCGCATCGACGGCGGCACCCACATGTGAGCCACCGGACGGCAGCACGACGGCGGGCCCCCGACCACTCCCCCCGGTGACACGGGCCCGCCGTCGCGTCGCGGACGGCGGGGCCGGGCTCATGACGAGCGCCGAGCTCGTGAAGGCCGCTCGGGTCAGCCGAGGCCGCCGTTGCGGGCCGCGGCGAGGACGGCGGCGACCCCGTCGGCCCGCACCTGGCCGGGCTCGCCGCACCCGAGCGTCCGGCCGCCCGGCTCGCCCTGCTCACCGCCCTCGCGCCGTACCGGCTCACGGAGGCCGACGTGGCCGCCTGGCGCGCCGTTCGGCCTGCGGCCGGCGACGGGGAGCTGACGCGGCTGCTCGCCTTCGGTGCGTTCGCGGCCGTCGAGCGGGTGGCGGGGTGGATCGGCGGGTGTCCGGCCCGCCCGGCCCGCCCGGCCCGCCCGGCCCGTCCGGCCGTCAGCTGCAACTGTCAGCGCAGCGGCTTCGCCATCACGAGCTCCCGGGTGGCCCCGCCGGCGAGCGGCCCGCCGGGCTCGGCGGGCGCGGTGAAGCCGTGCCGGCGGTAGAGCGTGATCGCGGGTTCGTTGCCGGGGAGCACCGCGAGGCGCAGCGTGCTGCCACCGGATGCGCGGGCCCAGCGCTCGACCTCCTCCAGCAGGCGGTCGGCGACGCCCCTGCCGCGCGCCTTCGGTCCGACCCACACCGAGCGCAACTCCCGTACGCCGTCGGCTCCGGGGAGGCCGTCCGCCAGGCCGACGGGAGTGGTGTCCGGACCGTCCGGGTCGGCCGGTCCGTCCAGCAGCGCCGCGACGTGGTGGGCTCCCGGAAGGTGCAACCGGGCGCGCCACCGTTCCTCGCCGCCGTGGTGCCAGTCCGCCAGGCGGGCCTTGAAGGCGTGCGGCGCGTCGGAGAGGGCGGCGAGGCGCAGGTCGCGCCAGAGCGGCCAGTCGTCGGTCGCGAGGATGCGCAGGGTCACCATGGCCGTCACGGTAGGGCGTGGGCGGCGGGCCTTCGCCGAAGGCCCGGGGTCGGCCTGCCGGCCGGGGTCGAGACCGGGGCGGGCCGAGCAGGGACGGTTCAGGGCGTGCGCCAGTCGGTGGCGAAGGCGGCGGCCGGGTTGGCGGCGAGGAGGAGGCCGGGCAGTTCGGGGCCGAAGGTGCGGGCGAGCCGTGGGACGAGGTCGTTGAGCAGCTCGGTCGGGCCGCCGGCCCGACGGGCGGTGCGGGTGGTGGTGTCGGCGCCGAGGAGGAGTCGGGAGGCGTGGCCGGCCTCGACGAGGTCGGCGATGACGTCGAAGGCCTGGTGGTCGGCCGGGTGGCCGGGCCGGGAGGGGCTGTCCAGCGCGAAGTAGACGCCTTCCGCCGCGAGTTCGCGGTGCACCCGCACACCTGGCAGCCGGGTGAGGTGGCCGAGGATGATCCGGTGGGGCGGGACGCCGTGTCGAACGTGCAGCCGGTTCAGTACGAGGTGCGGGTGGGCTCGGGGTTCGAGGTGAACGGCGATCGGGGCACCGGTGGCGTGGTGCGCGTCGGCGGCCGCGGCCATCACCTGGCGGGTGTGCGCCGTGGTGGTCCCGGGGTCGCAGGCGACCTTGATCAGGCCCGCCCGGACGGCCGCGGGCGACGCGGGTGCTTCGGGGGCCTCGGGGGCTGCGGGCGGTTCAGGCGGTCCAGGCGGTTCGGTGGCCGGTTCGGCCGTCAGCCCGGTGGTGAGTTCGGCGGTGAAGCGTTCGGCCAGCCCGTCGTACAGGGCGGGGAGGGTGTCCGGGTCGTAGTGGGCCGCCTGGTGCAGGCCGGTGGCGGCGACGACGTGGACTCCGGTCACGCGGGAGAGCTTCGCGAGGGAGTCCGCTCCGCGGCCCATGCCGTACGGGGTCCACTGGACGAACGACCGTCCGCCGGACGCCGCGAAGGCGCGCAGGACGCCCTCGGCGGCGGCCGGGTCGTCCAGTTCCTCACCGGGGAGCAGGGGGCTGCGGATGAAGAGGTGGTCGTGGGAGTCGGTGGCACCGAGTTCCGCGGGGTCGAGGTCGCCGAGGACGGTACGGATCGTGGGGGTCATGCCCGGTCCGCCTCGGTCGGGGATGCCGGGGTCGGGTCTGCGGCGGCCGGGGGCGCCTCGGTCGGGGGCACCTCGGCGAAGGTGGCGGTGGCGACGCGCAGGCCGGCCAGGGCCTTGGGGACGCCGACGTAGGGGGCGAGGTGGACGATGACCTCGGTGATCTCCTCCCTGGTCAGGCCGATCCGCAGACTGTTGCGGACGTGGTCGGCGAGCTGCGGCTCCACGCCGCCGAGGGCGGTGAGCGCGGCCAGGTTGGCCACCTGCCGGTCGCGCAGGGCGAGGCCGGGGCGCTGGTAGGTGCCGCCGAAGAGACTGGTGACGATCCAGTCGGGGAAGCCGGGCGCGAGGCCGTCCAGGCCGCCGAGGGTCGCGGCGGCGACCGGGCCGGCGAGGTCGGCGAGCAGGGCGTAGCCGGCTTCGCGGTCGAGCGGCGCGGGGGTCAGGTCGGCCGGTGTCATCGGGGCGGGGGCCGGGACGGCGGTCGCGGTCGCGGGGGTGACGGGGGCGGTCGCGGGGGTGACGGTCGCGGTCGCGGTCATGGGGCTGGTCATGGGAGTGGCGAAACCTTTCACCAGTGTCGGCCGCCGGGCAGCCGGTCGAGTTCGGGACGGGACAGGTGCAGCACCTGGTAGCGGATGCCCGGTACGTCGTCCGGGGCCGGGCCGTACCAGAGGGCGAAGCGGACCAGCTCCCAGCGGCTCGGATCCACCGCGACGGCGGCGGTGTGCAGAGCGGGGTGCGCGGGGGACTCGGCGAGGGCCCGCTCGACCGCCTCGGCGGGATCGTCGGACTCGGGGAGCCTGACGATGTGCCGGGTAGCCGTGATCGCGGTCGCGGTTGTGGTCGCAGTCGAGGTCGAGGTCGCCGGAGCGTCCGGCACGGCGCCGTGGGCCAGACCGGCGCCGAGCCAGTGACGGACGGCCGGGCGGCCGAAGTCGGCGCTCAGGCCGCGAAAGCCCGGTCCCCAGAGGAAGCTGTTCATGCCCTCGGCGGTGCGCCAGAGGTAGAACGGCGCGTACTGGTTGACGGGCGACCCGTCGCGGCCCCGCTCGCGGACCAGGTACGCCTTGAGCCCGAGGCCCGGGTGCGCATCGAGCAGATGGCCCTTGTCGGCGACGCGCTTGCGGATGATCCCCAGGTCGTAGTCGGCGGGGAGGGTGATCTCGTACTGCATGGCGTGCACGGCGGGTCTCCTCGGTCGGATCGTCGAGCGGGGATCGCTCGGCCAGTCGGTCACGCGGCCGGTCTCGCGGTCACGCGGCCAGTCGGTCACGCGGCCAGTCGGTCGCGCGGCCGCTCAGCCGTGCGCGGCGCGGGTCAGGCGGTGCGCTGAGCGGCGAGCAGGCCGAGGGCGCCGCGTACGGCCTGATCGAAGGGCTCGGCCCGGCCGGCCGCGCGGGCCAGGACGTAGCCGCCCTGGACGACGGCGACCACGGCGGCGGCGGTGTCGGCCGGGTCGACACCGGGGACGAGCTCGCCCGCGGCCTGGCCCTCGGCCACCAACTCGGCGATCCGGGCGCGCAGCCAGTCGAAGGTCTCCTCGACGGGGGCGCGCAGTTCGGGGTCGGCGATGACGTCCGGGTCCTGGGCCATCCGGCCGATCCGGCAGCCGCGCAGCACGTCACGGTCGCGGTGCAGGTAGGCGGCGATGCGGTCGTACGCGCTGCCGGGGGCGGACAGGTCGGCGGCGGCGACTCCCCGCAGTTGCTCGGCGCTGCGGCGCAGGGCGGCCGCGGCGAGGTCGGGCTTGCCGGCGAAGTGGTGGTACATGCTGCCCTGGCCGACACCGGCGTGCTGCTGGATGGCCTTGGGGCTGGTGCCGACGTAGCCGCGCTCCCAGAGGAGTTCCTGGGTGCTCTCGATGAGGCGGTCCTGGGTGGTCATGTGAATCACTGTACATACCAGTAGGTACAGAAGGCCAGGAATTTCCCAGCTCGACGCGGACGCGGGGCGGGCGGACGAGTTCGCACCGAGGACGAGGCGGGCCGACGGGTTCGCGCCGGGGACGGCTGAGGGCCGTGCGCCGCCCCCCGGCGGCCACGGCCCCTCGCCCGCTCGTCTCCCCCGCCCCGACCGGCGGCACTCCACCGCGGCCGGTGGCGCGCGTCACGTCTGGCGGGCGCTCA
This sequence comes from Kitasatospora sp. NPDC056731, assembly GCF_040687675.1. Lineage (NCBI taxonomy): Bacteria > Bacillati > Actinomycetota > Actinomycetes > Kitasatosporales > Streptomycetaceae > Kitasatospora > Kitasatospora sp. NPDC056731. The sequence goes on along the minus strand of NZ_JBFBNR010000001.1, from coordinate 369,179 downwards.
CGGGAGCTCGCGCCTGACCACCGGGGCGACCTCGGCCGCGAACAGCTCCAACTGCTCCCGCTGCGCCCCTTCCGTCAGGGCGTCGACTCCGATCCCGACCACCTCGTTGCCGAAGGCCTCGTGATAGCGGTGGATCTTCTCGATCACCTGCTGCGGGCTTCCGACCAGGGCCGAACCGTGTTCCAACGCGTCCTCCAGCGAGGTGAACGGCGACTTGTTGTGCCGGCCGGCCGCCGAACTGAACATCGCGTCCCAGTAGGGACGGAAGCCCTCGACCGCGTCCTGCGAGCGCTTGGCGACGTACAGCCCGCCGAAGCTCGCGCCCACCCTGGCCTCCCTCGGATCGCGCCCGTAGTGCGCCCAGCGCTCGCGGTAGTGCTCCACCAGGGAGCGGTACTTGGCCAGCGGGTGGAAGGAGTTGGCGGAGAAGAGCGGGTCACCGTAACGGGCGGCCAGGTCGGTGGACTGGGTGCTGGTCGCGCTGCCGTGCCACACCGGGATCGGGTCCTGCAACGGGCGCGGCGACACGGCCGCGTCCTTGAGCGGCGGGCGGGTCGAGCCCTCCCAGGTCACCTTCTCCTCACGCCAGAGTCGGCGCAACAGGCCGTAGTTCTCGGCGAGCGCGTCCCACTGGCGATCCTCGGGCAGGCCGAACAGGTCGAAGTGCCGCGGGTCGTTGCCCTTGCCGATGATCAACTCGATCCTGCCTCCGGAGAGCTGGTCGAGCAGGGCGTAGTCCTCGGCGACCCGGACCGGATCCAGGATGCTCAGCACCGTCACCGTGGTGAACAGCCGGATGGTGGAGGTGCGGGCCGCTATCGCGCTGAGCAGCACCGGCGGCGCCGGAGAGAGGAACGGTTCACCGTGCCGCTCCCCCACGCCGTAGCCGTCGTAACCGAGTTGCTCGGCCACGACCGCCTGGTCGATGACGTTCCACAGCTTCTCCTGCGGGGTGCGCTGGACGCCGGTCACGGGATCGGGTCCGTTGGCGACGAGGGACGAGACGGTGAACCGCACGGCGGTCTCCTTGGGGGCGCTCGATGGGGCCTCGGCGCGACGCCCTGACCCGAGGCGCGGGCACGACTGCCGAGGAGGGGCGGCGGCGGCCCGCGCGGAACGCCCAGGTACGGGCTGCGCTCACGCGGGCGGCACCGGGAGGGGATCGCGGCGGAGCGGCTCTGGGGCGGCGTCAGCGCGAGGTGCAGCGGCGGCGACGACGACAGCGGGGCACGGCGGTCGCGATCGCGGGTGCGGTCATGGCCGTGGTCGTGGTCGTGGCCGTGGTCATGGCCGCGAACACGGTTGCGGTCTCGGGTGCGGTCGCGGGTGGGGCCACAGCCTGGACGGTCATCACGACTCCCCCTTCGCCTCGCACGCGTACGATCCCCCGCGAGCATAAGCACCGGTCAGAAACGGGGCAAGGGCTTGATCCGCCCGCGACGACTGGCAAGATGTCCGGCATGAGCTACCTCGCCGCGGATGACCGCTATGCCTCGATGACCTACCGCAAGGCCGGCCGCAGCGGCGTTCAGCTGCCGGCCGTATCGCTCGGCCTCTGGCACAACTTCGGTGACGCCCAGCCGCTGGAGGTCCAGCGCGCGGTGCTGCGCCGCGCCTTCGACCGGGGGATCACCCACTTCGACCTCGCGAACAACTACGGTCCGCCGTACGGCAGCGCCGAACGCAACTTCGGCTACCTGTTCGCCCAGGACTTCCGCCCGTACCGCGACGAGCTGTTCATCGCCAGCAAGGCCGGCTGGGACATGTGGCCGGGCCCGTACGGCAACGGCGGCAGCCGCAAGTACCTGCTGGCCAGCCTGGACCAGTCGCTGGACCGGATGGGGCTGGACTACGTCGACGTCTTCTACTCCCACCGCTACGACCCGGACACCCCGCTCGAGGAAACGATGGGCGCGCTGGACAGCGCGGTGCGCTCGGGCAAGGCGCTGTACGCGGCGATCTCCAACTACCCGGCGGAGCAGCACCGGGAGGCGGTGGCGATCCTGCGCGAGCTGGGCACGCCGGTGCTGCTGAACCAGTCGGCGTACTCGATCCTCAACCGGTACGTGGAGGAGGGCGTGCTGGACGCGGTGGGCGAGACCCGGACCAGCCTCATCGCCTACTCGCCGCTCGCCCAGGGCCTGCTGACGGATCGCTACCTGTCGGGTGAGGTGCCGGCCGGTTCGCGGATGTCGGTCGGGCGGTTCCTGACCGAGGAGGCGCTCAGCGAGCCGAAGCTGGAGCAGCTGCGGGCACTCAACAAGGTCGCCGAGCGGCGCGGGCAGACGCTGGCGCAGCTCGCGCTGTGCTGGGTCCTGCGGGACCCGCGGGTGGTCTCGGTGATCATCGGGGCGAGCAGCGTCGCCCAGCTGGACCAGAACATCGACGCGCTCGCGGGCGGCCCGCTGACCGCGGAGGAGCTCGCGGAGATCGACCGCCTCAGCCTCTGAGCGGGGAGGGGGCTTGCCGCCGGAACGGGCGAACAACTAACAGCTGACAGATTTCATCATCTGTCAGCTGTTAGTTGTCATCTGTCAGCCGTCAGCCGTCAGCCGTCAGCGGCGGATGCCCAGGGCGGGCAGTACCGTTTCTGCAACCCGGTGGGCCTCCTCCAGCAGGGGGTTACCGGAGAGGATGAAGGTGTCGACGCCCAGCGACTCGAACTCCTGCAACCGCTCGACCACCTGGGCCGTCGAGCCGACCACCGCCGTACCGGGGCCGGGGCGGAACAGGCTCATTCCCGGCCAGAGGTTCGGGTAGGCCTCCAGCTCCCGGGCCCGCGCGGGCACCTTGCCGCCGTGCTGGCGGAACTGTCGCTGCCAGCCGACCCCGTCCTCACCCTTCGCGCCGCCCAGTTGGCGGGCGTACGTGGCCTCGCTGGTGACGTCGAGCAGGCGGTCGGCGGCCGCCCAGGCCTCGTCCTCGGTGTCGCGGACGATCAGGTGCAGCCGCAGCCCGATCCGCAGGGTCCGGCCGTGGGCGGCGGCCCGCGCCCGGACCAGGTCCAGCTTCTCCTTGAGCAGGTGCGGCGGCTCGCCCCAGGTCAGGTAGACGTCCACGTGCTCGGCCGCCATCTCGATGCCGGCCGCCGAACTGCCGCCGAACCAGAGTGGGACGCCACCGGGCTGGACCGGCGCCAGCTCCCGCAGGCTCGCGCCCGCGTTCTTCAGTTCGTAGAACTCGCCCTTGTGGTCGAAGACTTCGCCGGCGGTCAGGCGCTTGACGATCGACCAGTACTCGGCGCTGAGCCGGTAGCGGTCGTCGTGCTCGACGTCCAGTCCGTACTCGCGCAGTTGCGCGGTCGAGCCGTTGACCACGTTGAACCGCAGTCGGCCGCCGTGCATCCGGTCGAAGCTGAGCGCCATCTTTGCCAGCAGGGTGGGCGAGACCAGCCCCGGGTGGACGGCCAGCAGCGGCTTGAACGCCGGGGTGGTGGTGGCCGCGAGCGCACTGCCGAGCGTCCACACGTCGTAGAGGTCGGTCGCGAGCAGGGCGCCGGTGTAGCCCAACCGCTCGACGCTTCCCGCCAGTTGCTGCAGGTAGCGGAGATCCACCGGGCGGCGGCCGGCCGGCTCCCACGGGTAGTGGCCCTCGCGCGGGATGATGTACCAGAGGACTTCGGAGGCCACGGTTCAGACCGCCTTGGCGAGCGCGGCGGCCACCGGGGCCTCCAGCGCGGGCAGATGGGCGTCGGCGACGGTCAGCGCCCGGTCGATGAACCCGACCCCGTGGAAGATGTCCGCGGCCTCCTGCTGCTCGGCGATGAACCCGGCGGTGGCGGGCTCCAGTTGCCACGGCAGTGCGGCCAGCGCCGTCTGCCAGTCGACGGCCGAGCCGCCCAGCTGCTCCGCCGCGATCGCGGCCGCCTCGGCCGGGTGGGCGGCCACCCAGGTGTCCGCCCGGCGCAGCGCGGCGGCGATCGCGGCGACCACCTCGGGGCGCCCGGTCGCGAAGTCCCGGCGGGTGAAGAACACCGAGCGGTCGGTGATGACGTCGCCGGTGCGGATCAGCTCCCGAAAGCCCCCGCTCCGGCGGGCGGCGGCCAGTTCGGCGCCCTGGGCGATCCACCCCGCGATCTCGCCGTCGCGCAGCCGCTGGGCCTGGTCCTCGCCGGCCGCCGGGCGCGCCGGGGTGACGTCCTCGGCGTACGAAAGCCCCTGCGCGTGCAGGGCCTTGGCGAGCAGATGGGTCTGCCAGGATCCGATGCCCAGCACGACGGTGCCGCCCTTGAGGTCCGCCACCGCCTGGACCGGGCCGCCGTCCAGCACCAGCAGGGCGCCGTGGTCCGGCCGGGGTGCGGAGACCGCCGCGTACACCAGGTCATGGCCGGCCGCCTGGGCGGTGACCGGCGGGGTCGAACCCGTCCCGCCGAAGTCGATGGTGCCGTCGGCGAGCAGCGCGCCGGTGCGGGTGCCGTCGGCGTAGTGGTGGAAGGCGCCGGTCTCGCCGAGCGGGGCCAGTTCCTCGTCCAGGTAGGGCAGTCGGGCGAGGTAGTAGAGCGAGGGGTTGCTGGCGTGGACGCCGAGGGTCACGGTCATCTGTTCAACTCCGGTGGTGCGGGCGGGCGGTCTTGAGGACGGTTCGGTGGGGCCGCTTACGGGTCAGTGGACGCCGAGGTCGGCCAGCAGTCGGCGGCGCAGGTCGGCGAAGGCCGGGTCGGCGGGGTCGCGGGGGTGGTCGACGGCGACCGGTTCGTCGCGCACGAGCAGGCCGTCACGCAGGACGGCGACGCGGTCGGCGAGCCGGACGGCCTCCTCCACGTCGTGGGTGACCAGCAGCACGGCGGGGCGGTGACGGCGGACGAGGTCGCCGACCAGGTCCTGCATGCGCAGTCGGGTGAGCGCGTCCAGTGCGGCGAACGGCTCGTCGAGCAACAGCAGTTGGGGTTCGCGGACGAGGGCCCTGGCGAGGGCGACGCGCTGCGCCTCGCCGCCCGAGAGGGTGGCCGGCCAGGCGTCGGCGTGCTTGTCCAGGCCGACCTCGGCGAGCGCCTTGAGTCCGGTCTCCCGGGTGGCGGCGCCGCGCGGCAGACCGACCGTGACGTTGGCCAACACCCGCTTGGACGGGACGAGTCGGGGCTCCTGGAAGACCACCGTACGCACCGGCGGGACGAGCACGGTGCCCTCGTCGGCCCGGTCGAGCGCCCCGAGGATGCGCAGCAGGGTGGTCTTGCCGGTGCCGCTGGCGCCCAGCAGGGCGACGAACTCACCCCGGGCGATGGAGAGATCGACACCGTCGAGGACGGCCCGGGTGCCGAACACCCGGCGCAGGCCCCGCAGATGGACGGCCGGAGCGGCGGTCGCAGGCACGGCGGTCGCAGGCACGGAAGTGGCGGAAGTGGCGGAGGTGGCGGTGCTCATCGGGCTGCTCCCTGGACGGCCTGGCGCCACGGCATCAGGAGGCGTTCCAGGACCCGGACGACCGCGTCGGCGGTGAGGCCGAGCAGCCCGTAGATCAGGATGCAGACGGCGAGGATGTCGGTGCGCGAGTAGTTCTGGGCCTGGGCCATCAAGTACCCGATCCCCTCGGTGGAGTTGATCTCCTCGGCGGCGATCAGGGCGATCACGCTGAGCGTCATCGACAGCCGCAGACCGGACAGCAGGGCGGGCAGCGCGCCGGGCAGGACGACGGTGCGCACGATGGCCCAGCGGCCGAGCCCGAAGCTGCGCATCGCCTCGACCAGCTTGCGGTCGGTGTTGCGGACGCCGCCGGAGGCGGACACGTACATCGGGAAGCTGGTGGCGACGCCGATCAGGGCGACCTTCGCGGTCTCGGTGATGCCGAACCACACCATGAACAGCGGGACCAGCGCCAGGAACGGGACGGTGCGCAGCACCTGGATCGCGGAGTCGAGCAGTTCCTCGCCGAGCCGGGTGAAGCCGGTGACCACGCCGAGCACCAGACCGGTGGTCGCGCCGAAGAGCAGGCCGAGGCCGGCCCGGGTGAGGGAGACCCCGAGGGCATCGGTGAGCTGGCCGTTGCCCCACAACTCGCCGACGGCTTCGGCGACCTGGGCGGGTGAGGCGAGGACGTCCTGGGTGAGGGCGCCGGTGGCGGAGGCGAGCGCCCAGCCGCCGAGCAGGGCGAGCGGGCCCAGGGTGCGCAGGATCACGGCGAGGGCGCGCGGGCGGGGCCGCTGCCGCCTGGTGTGCGGGGTGACGAGTCCGGCGTCGAGGGCGAGACGGGTCTCGTCGGTGGTGCGTTCAGGGGCGGCGGTGGTCACTTGGCACCGTCCCCGAGCTTGTTGATGTCGATCAGGTACGGCTTGACGTCCACGAGTTGCTTGGTGACCTTCTGGTCGGCGAAGAACCGGGCGACGGTGCCGAAGCGGGCGGTGTCGGCGTCGGAGATGGCCTCCGCGGCGGCGCCCTGCCCGCTGACGTTCACCGCGATGTCCTTCTCGGCGGGGGTGACGGCGGTCGGGCCGGAGTCGGTGAAGACGTTGAGGTAGGCGGCCGGGTCCGCCTTCTCCTTGAGGCCGTTCTCGCGTAGGTAGGTGTAGAAGGCCTTGACCACCTCGGGGTGCTTGTCGGCGAAGCCGTTGCGGACGGCCCAGACGGCGTAGTTGTCGGAGCCGACCTCCTTGCCGTTGGCCAGGAAGTGCGCCCCGGCGTTGGCGATGGTGGGCGTGGAGAAGGTGTTCCAGGTCGCCCAGGCGTCCACCTGGCCGGAGTTGAAGACGCCGGCCGTCTGGTCGGCGCGCAGGTAGACCCGTTCAACCTTGTCGGCCGGGACGCCGTTCTTCTCCAGCGCCTTGAGCAGCAGGTACTCGCTGGTGCCGCCCTGGGAGACGGCGACCTTGCGGCCGACCAGGTCCTGGACGGACTTGATGGGCGAGTCGTTCTTCACCAGGATCCCTTCGCCGACGCCGTCGGGCGCGGTCTGGGCGAACAGCTTGAAGCCGGGCTTCTGGGCGAGCGCGGCGACGGCCGAGGTGATCGAGCCCAGGGCGACGTCCAGTTGGTCGGCGGACAGGGCCTGCGCGGCCGGGGCGAACGGGCCCGCGCTGCCGGTCCAGGCGACCTTGGCGTGGACGGCGGCCAGCGCCTTGTCCAGCGAGCCGTCCTTCTTGCCGCGGGCGAGGAACCCGTTGTTTCCGGGGTCGGGCAGGCGGAGCACCACGTCGGCCTTGCCGCCGGCCCCGCCGTCGGCGGAGGCCTTGGCCCCGTCGGCGGACGAGCCGCAGGCGGCCAGTGCGGTGGAGGCGAGCAGCGCGGTGGCGGCGAGGACGAGGCGGGGGGTCTTCACGGGGTCTCCAAACGAAGGACAGCTGACAAGTGACAACTTTCGAAATCTGTTATCTGAAATCTGTCTGCTGAAATCTGTTAGTTGTGATCTGTCAGCCGGCGGCCGGGCGGCGCTCAGCCACCCACCGCGGCGCGGCGCCGTTCGCGCAGCAGCTCGTGGGCGGCACGCAGGGGTTCCGGGTCGGCCCAGCCGGGGATGTCGACCGGGGAGGCGAAGAATCCCCGGTCCCCGAGGAAACGTTCCTGCTGCGCCAGCAGCTCCAGGCGCTCCGCCGAGAGGTCCAGGTGCAGGGTGCGGTGGCTGCCCGGCGCGTACGCCCCGGCCACGCCCTCGGCGCCCGCGCCGGTCTCGGCCCGCAGGATCCGCACCACCTCCGCCGGGTGCTCGGCCGCCCAGTCGGCGGCCTCCAGCAGAACGGCGAGGAAGCGGGCGACCAGCTCCGGCTGCTCGTCCAGCAGTTGCTGGTGGACGGTGACCGGCCGAGGCGTCCCGTTGTTGACCCGGGCCCGGCGGTCCGGCGCCGCGTCCAGCTCCACGGCCACCTCCGCCCCGACCCGGCGGGCCGCCTCGACGGCGAGCGCCCCCTTCACGTACACGGCGTCCACCACACCGTCCCGCAGCGCGGCCAGCTCGCCGGCCCACTGCCCGCCGCCGGGCAGGCCCGGGACGTCGACCAGCTCGGCGTCGTCCAGCGTGAGCCCGGCGAGGCCGAGGGCGCCACGGAAGCCGGCCAGGGCCATCGCCCGCCAGAAGTCGATGCCGATGTCATGATGTGGGACCGCCAGCCGCAACCCGCGCAGGTCGCCGGGGCCGGTGATGCCGCTGCCGGCCCGGACCAGGACCACCTGGCGCTCCTCGATCCACGTGAGGCCGACCAGCCGGGTCCGCTCGCCGCGCGAACGGGCCCACAGCGCCGGGACGTTGCCGCCCTCGCGGAACAGTCCGGTGAGCGCGTGGGTGTAGTGGTGGTCGGCGGCCACCTCCGGCGGGGCGTCCTGGAGCGAGCGGACGGCGATCCCGTCGGCGGCGAACTCGCGGGCGAGCCACCCCTGGTCGGCGGCGATCCCAGTGGCGGTGGGCACCGGGCAGCGGGTGAACCAGAGGGTGTCGGGGGCACTGGGGGAAGGGCTGGGCACGGGGTGTGGTCCTCTGCGGAGGGGGCGGGTTCGGCGGGCGCCGGAAGGCTGCGGGTCTGGGCACGCCGCGCGGGTCACGGGGCCCGGGGCGTCGGGGAGTTGCACGAGGTGGCGAGTCGGGCTGGGCAGTGGGTCGCGCGAGGCGGGGAACGCCGGACGGTACGGCGCGAGGGGAGCGTCAGCGACAACACGCGCAGGAGACGAGGCACCGGTGGATCGTCACGGCGTCGCTCCTTCCTGCGGGTCGGGGTTGCGGGTGGTGCGCCGGGCGGCGGGCGTCCGGCGCGATGTGAGGAGCGTTCCACGACGATCGAGCCGGAGGCAAGGTTTTGCCACATGGTGGGATCACTTGTTCATCAACGCCATTCCATTGCAACGTCGTCGACACAATCCCGCAGCACTCGCTGCCCTACGCTGAGACTCCTCCCGGTGATCCAGCCGGATTCCCGAACCGAAACGCGAGGTGCCATGGCCGAGGCCGCCACCGCCGTCCAGGGCCCGCCGGCCGGTGCGCAGGCCGTCCAGCGTGCGCTGGGGCTGCTGCACTGCTTCCACGACAACGGCCCCGACCTGAGCGCCTCCGACCTGGCCCGCCGGATGGACCTCTCGGTCTCCACCGCGCACCGGCTGGCCCGGACGCTGGTCAGCGCCGGCTTCCTGGAGCAGGACGAGCAGACCGCGCGCTACCGGCTCGGCCCGGCGGTCGCCGAACTCGGTCAACTCACCTTCCACCAGCGCGGACTGCACCTGGCCGCACCCGAGTTGGACCGGCTGTCCCGACGCACCGGTGCGACCGCGGACCTCGCGATCCGCAGCGGTCCGCACGCGGTCATCCTGGTGGGGGCCTCCGTCCGCCCGGACACCGGCCTCGGGCTGCGCCGGCCGCTGCACTCCACGGCGCTCGGCAAGGTACTGCTGGCCTGGCCGCGCCCGGGGGAGCCGGCGGTGTCGACACTCGGCCCGCTGCCGTCGTTCACCGACCGGACGATCACCGAACCGGCTCGGCTCGCCGAGGAGTTGGCGAAGGTCCGGAGCTCCGGGTACGCGCTCAACGACGGCGAGTCGGCCGCCGGGGTGCGGACGGCGGCCGTGCCCGTCCTGGACGGCACCGACCAGGCCCGGTTCGCGCTGGCCGTCCGCTCGACCCCGGCGCACCTGACCGACGATCGCCTGGACTGGTTCCTGGGCCACGCCCGCACCTGCGCCGACGCGCTCGCCGTCCTGCTGCTGCCGCCCGATCAGCGCGCCTGACGTCACGTCACAATGCCGCAGCGGGCTGCCCGTTGCGCGAGGGCACGGGCAACCCGCCGCGGCAGGAGGTTCGGTGGCCGATCAGCTGGCCGGGGTGTACTTGTAACCGACCCGACGGACCGTCACGATCGTGTCGCGGTAGCCCGGTCCGAGCTTGCGGCGCAGCCGGGCGACGTGCACGTCGACCGTGCGGCCGTCGCCGACGTGGCCGTAACCCCAGACAGCCGAGACCAGGTGGTCCCGGGTGTGCACCCGCTGCGGGTGCTCGGTGAGGTGGGCGAGCAGCTCGAACTCCAGGTAGGTGAGGTCGAGCAGCCGCCCGTCGACGTAGGCGTTGCGCCGCTCGGCGTCGACGGCGATGCCGCGCCCGGCCGGTCGGACCGGGCGAACACCGGCCTGTGCGGGCACACTCACGTGCGCACCGGCGTGCGCACCGACGTGCTGTACACCCGAGGGCCCGCCGAGGGGCGCGCCGGCGGGCACCGCCGCCACCGGGCTGTCGGCCGGCACGAGCACCAGGTACCCGACCATCGGGTTCCCGGTACCGGCGCCGAACTGCGTGCCGTACTGGGCGAGCAGACCCTGCGGCAGCGCGCCCTGCGGCAGGGCGGCGACGACGGTCGCCCCCTCGGGCAGCGCGGCGAGCAGGGCCGCCGGCGCGGCCGGGAGGACCGCGCCCGGCTGGGGCACGACGCCCGCGCCCGCCGGACGGGACGGGATCGCGTGAGAGGACCGGACCGCTCCCCCGGGCCATCGCTCGGCGGCTGGCGAGCCGTGCGAGAGCGGGGAGGCGGAGGAGCCCGGCGCGCCGGAGACGCCGGAGCCGACCGGGGCAACGCCCGGGACGGAGCGGACCGCGCGCAGATGCGGGGTCGCGGAGGGCAGGGGCAGGGTGGCCGTGGATGAAGAAGACATGGTGTGCCGCTCATTTCGCGCGTGACGGACGGGGTGGAGTCGTCTGCGCGTCGACCGGGCGTACTGCCGGGCTGATCCGGAATCAGCCTGCGGAGGGCCGGGACGCGCTGGGCGAGCCCGGACACGTCTGATCGAACAGGTGCGGCTGCCGGGACGGCCAGAACGGCTCAAGGTCGAGGCGACCCTGGTGGCTGCCCCCGGCGCGGTTCGCGCGCCCGTTCCACCGCCTGGCCGGTCCACCGGCGCACATCGCGGAGGCCGCCCCGGTCGAGCGAGGACGGCCGGCGATGCCGGGGGCGGGGCTGGTGCAGGCGATGTTCACTGGTGGTCTCTCCGCGAGGCGGGGCCGGATCGGCGGTCGCGGGCACGCCGGATGAGGCGGGTCCGCTACGGCCTGGTCGACGGGATTGGCGGTGCGTCAGACGGCGGCCGGGTGGGCCGGGAGCGTCAGGGACGTACCGGGAAGGGGCCGGCCGGTCACCGACAACAGGCGCTGCAGATCAGCGCCTGGTCGATGTAGCGGCGGACGGTGAGCACCGGCGTGACGGGGGCGGGATCGGTCGTGGCGCGTCGCTGGCCGACGGTCATCCTGCTGCCCTCCCCCTTGCTCTGCACGACGGCGCGTCGTCGTCGATGCGCGCCTTCGTGAACGGAACGTTTCCGGCCCTCCCGACGGCATGGCCGGGCGGCTTTCGTGCCCAGAGCCTTCCACGCCGGGCCGGTCTAGGCAACCTTCGGCACACCGGACGTCCGGGATGCGGACAACCGAATGAGACGTCGGGAGGCTCGGAGGCTCTGTGAAGCCTCTGTGCGGGTGCAGTGCCGGACCGATAGCGCGGAGGCATCAGACCCGGACGCGGTGTCGTCAGACCGGGTCCCAGCAGCGCTCTGCCCGGGGTGTGGCGGCGTCAGGTCCGGGCCGGGGCGCCGCGGTGGCGACGGGTGGCGGCGTGCTCGACGAGCGCGACCAGGAGTTCCTTCCCGTCCTCCCGCAGGCGCGCGTCACACAGCAGCACGGGAATGTCCGGGTCGAGGTCGAGCGCGTCACGGACCTCGTCCGGGGAGAACCGCTCGGTGCCGTCGAAGCAGTTCACCGCGACGACGAACGGGATGCCGCGCTGCTCGAAGAAGTCGACCGACGGGAAGCAGTCGGCCAGCCGCCGGGTGTCCGCGAGCACCAGTGCGCCGAGCGCGCCGCGGGCCAACTCGTCCCAGACGAACCAGAACCGGTCCTGCCCGGGCGTGCCGAACAGGTACAGCGCGAGTCCGGGCCGCAGGTCGATCCGGCCGAAGTCCATCGCCACGGTGGTGGTGCGCTTCGCCTCCACGCCCGAGGTGTCGTCCACCGGGCGGCCCAGTTCGCTGAGCTCCTCCTCGGTGCGCAGCGGCCGGATCTCGCTCACCGAGCCGACCAGCGTGGTCTTGCCCGCACCGAAGCCGCCCGCGACGAGGATCTTCACCGCGACGGCCGGGCCGCCGCGCCAGCGCGGGTCGTTGGCGCGACCGCCGGAGCCGTGGCCGCCGGGGGTGCCGCCACCAGGGGTACCGGCGGCAGAGGTACCGCCGGCAGCGGCGCGGCCGTCGTGGTCAGAGCGCACGGAGTCCATTGATCACGTCTCGCAGCAGGCGCTCGTCCGGCAGCTCGGCGAGCGGAACGGGTCGGGTGACGCTGATCAGCTCGGCGTCGTAGAGGTCGCCGAGCAGCACCCGGACGACGCTGACCGGCAGGTCGGTGTAGGAGCCGAGTTCGGCGACGGACAGCGGCTCGCGGCGGCACCAGGCGAGGAGGGTCTGGTGCTCCGGGTCGAGGACGTGCGCGGGCACGGCCCCCGCGTTCGGCCCGGGCTCGGCGGCGGTGATCAGCGAAATCAGGTCGAACAGGCCGTCCTCGACCGGCCGGGTGCGGCCGCGGGTCATCGAGTAGAGCCGCACGACCGGGCCGGCCTCGTCGTCGAACCAGCGGTCGTCGGCAGGGGCACGCGGGTGGAGCAGGTCGGACTCGGCCCCGTCCTGGCCCGCCTGCTCCACCACCGCCCCGGCCGACACGTCCGAGCCGCCCGAGCCAGACGACTCGGGCGGCCCCGCCGCCTCAGCCTTCGGATCCGCCATCGGACCGCTCATCTCCCCGGCGGCGCGGCTTCGGTGCGCGGCTCGGCGGCCAGGTGCTCGCCGACCCGCTTGACCAGCAGCGCCATCTCGTAGGCGATCTGGCCGATGTCGGCCTCGGCCTCGCTCAGCACGGCCAGGCAGCTGCCGTCACCGGCCGCCGTGATGAACAGGAACGCCTCGTCCAGTTCCACCATGGTCTGGCGGACTCCGCCGACCTTGAAGTGCCCGCCGGCGCCCTTGGCCAGGCTGTGGAATCCGGCCGCGACGGCCGCCAGGTGCTCGGCGTCCTCGCGGTCGAGGTCGCGGGAGGCGCCGGTGGCCAGGCCGTCGCTGGAGAGGATCACGGCGTGCCGCAGGGCCGCGACGCGCCCCACCAGGTCGTCCAGGAGCCAGTTGAGGTCCCCGGACGGCTGCGTCGAAGTGGTCATGAATCAGTTCCTTCCGATGGAGCGGGTGGTGCAGGTGGTGCTGTTGGTACGGGTGTTGCCGATGGGGCAGGTGTTGCCGATGGTGCCTGGTTTGCCGGGTTCCGTCGGACGGGCGAGCCGGCCGGCACCCGACGGGCGAGCGGTGCCCGGGCACCGTCCGGCGGCGCGGACAGCGCCGCCGGGGCGGGTGCCGGACTGATCGCCCGCCGGGCGGGGTCCGGCGGCTGCCAGGCGGGTACGGCGGCGGGCCGGGCACTCGACGGGGCCGACCCGGGCGTGGCGGCGCCGCGCCCTCGGGTGAAGCCGCGCTGGAACGAGGCGAAGGTGGCCCGCGCCTCCTCGGGCGAGCGCTCGCGCGCCCGCTCGGCCTCCTGGGCCTCCCGGGCCCGTCGGGCGGCGAGGGCGGCCTCGTCCTCGGGCCCGTGGTCGGCCCGCTCCCGGAGGCGCTCCTTCAGCTGCTCCTTGAGCTGCGGCGCGAGGTTCGCCTGCCGGACCCGCCGGGGCAGCCCACCCTCGGTCCGCGGGCCTGCGACCAACGGCGGGTCCGCGGGCCCGTCGACGACGGGAGCGGCCGTGGTCGGCTCGTCCCGGCGGTGGCGCCCCGTCCCCGCACCGTCCTCGGCCTCCCTGGGCGGCGCGGGCACCAGCACCGGCCCGCCCTTGGTCCGCGAGGCCCGTCGCGGCAGCCCGCCCGGTGTCCGGGCCGGCTCGGGCGTGGACGGCCGGGGACCGCCGCTGCCCCGGTGCCGCTCGTCCTCCCCCGCAACGGAACCGGCCACAGACCCGGCACCGGCGCCGGCGCCGACACCGACGGCAGAGCCGGCAGCGGCCCGAACCGCGCCCTCCGCCGTACCGCCACCGCCACCGCCGAGCGCAGGCACGGCGACCAGGTCGCGCTGTCCACGCCGGACCGGGGCGGAGCGCTGTCCGGTGGGCGGCGGTTCGGGCAGGCCGTCCGGCGCCTCGGCGAGCAGTTCGCGCGGGATCAGCACGACCGCCGTCGTCCCGCCGTACGGGGACGGGCGCAGGTGGACCCGGATGCCGTGCCGCCGGGCCAGCCGGCTGACCACGAACAGGCCCAGCCGGTCGGTGTCGGCGAGGTCGAACTCCTGCTCCACGGCGAGGCGTTCGTTGGTTTCGGCGAGGAGTTGATCGCTCAGCCCGAGCCCGCGGTCGTCGATCTCCAGCGCGAATCCGTGCGCCACCACCTCACCCTGGACGGTGACTTGGGTGGTCGGCGGGGAGAACACCGCGGCGTTCTCGACGAGTTCGGCGATCAGGTGGGTGACGTCCGCGACGGCGCTGCCGAGCAGGCCGGTGCCGGGGAACGGCCGGACGATCACCCGGGCGTAGTCCTCGACCTCGCCGACCGCCGCGCGGACCACGTCCACCATCCGGACGGGCTTGCGCCAGGCGCGCCCGGGCGAGCCGCCGGCGAGGATGATCAGGCCCTCGGCGTGCCGCCGCATGCGCGTGGTGAGGTGGTCGACCTTGAAGAGGTCGGCCAGCTCGGTCGGGTTCTCGGTGCGGCGCTCCATGGTGTCGAGCAGGGTGAGCTGGCGGTGCAGCAGCACCTGGCTGCGCCGGGCGAGGTTGACGAACACCGCCGAGACGCCGCGCCGCAGTTCGGCCTGTTCGACGGCGGCCTCGACGGCGGCCCGCTGGACGGCGTTGAAGGCCTGGCCGACCTGGCCTATCTCGGCCGCCCCGAAGCGCAGTTCGGGTGCCTCGGCCGCGACGTCCACCGCCTCGCCGCGGCGCAGCCGCAGCATGACGGAGGGCAGCCGGGCGCCGGCCAGTTCGTTGGCCGCGTTGCGCAGTCCGATCAGTTCGCGGGCGAGGCCGCGCCCGATCCGGAAGGAGATCAGCACCGACAGGACGACCGCGACCAGACCGATCGCACCGGCGATGCCGCCGCGCCAGAGCAGCCCGATCGCGGCGGACCGTTCGCGCTCGCCGATCCCGTTGGCGATCCGGGCGTTGATCGAGGTGAGGTCGCCGAGCGCCCGGTCGGCGGTCTCCCGCCAGGAGTCGCCGTTGATCGCCTGGGCGACCCGCTCGGGGCCGCCGGCGCCGACGAAGTCCGCTTCGGCGCGGGCCAGCGCGGCCCAGGCCTCGCCGCCGCGCAGGGCGATGTAGTCAGACTGGTCGGCGGGTTCGAGTTCGGCGATGTAGACGGTGAACAGGGCCTGCTGGTTGTGCAGGGCGTCCAGGGCGACCTGGTACTGCTCGGCGGTGGGCTTGGCCGCGCCGCCGCGCAGGCCCTCCATCGCCGCGTCCTCCTGCGCGAGGTACTCGCGGGCGCGCACCAGCTCGATCAGGATGGTCCCCTGCCGCGGGAGTTGGCCGCTCTGCCGGGCGACGTAGGCGGACCGGAAGCCGAACACCGGCTTGACCAAGTCGCTGTACTGCCCCAGCGCGAACTCCCAGTTGAGCGCGGAGCGGCCGACCTGCGCGCGCAGCGGTCCGATCTGGTCGGCGGCGGCGATGATCTGCAGGAAGCGGCCGCGCTGGGAGCTGGAGAGCTTGCCGCCCGCGTGGTCCTTCTTCTGCCGCAGGACGTCGAGGCTGCGGTCGGTGGCGGCCTTGGCGTGTTCGTAGGCGTCCGCGGCGACCTGCGAGTTCGGGACGGCCAGTCGCTGGACGGCCGCGCGGCGCTCGTTCTGCAGATCGTCGGCGTACCGGTCGACCGGGGTCCCGAACTCCTTGTACGTACGGCTGATCTCCAGCTGGCCCCAGACGTCTCCGGTGGTGGCGAAGGTCGCGTACACCCACAGCGCGGTGAGTGCGACGATGGGCACCAGGAGCAGCGCGATGATCTTCGCGCGGATCGAGCTGCTGCGCAGACGCATGGAGTCCTCGGTCGGGAAGTGCCAGGCGCGGACGGGGAGCGGTTCGGAGGAGCCGCGGGGCTCGGCCGGAAAAGGCTTGGGAAAGGGCTTCGGAAAGAGTTCGGGTGCGGGCTTCGGGAATCGGCTTCGGGGCTGGTCGGCGTGGATGGTGCGTCGTCGGATCGGGCCTGGCCGGGAGGCCCCCGGTCGCAGGTCTGCGAGAGCCTACTACGCCCTGACCACTCGTTCGAGGGTCGTACCAGTCCACTTCCCCGGCTTGCCCCGCACACGTCAGGATCGAATCCCGGTCACTGCGGGCTCGCGTCCGAATCATCCACCTCCGCCTGGTTTGCCCGGTCACCGAACGCACGCGGTTCCTCCTCGGCGGCGACACCTTCCGCAGGGACCGGTGCCGATCTCGTCGCGTCACGGTCACAACCCTGGGCAGTGACAGGCCGATCCGATAGTTTCGCTCCACCTGCGCGGCCCGGCACCGCCGCCACGGCCTCCGGCGCCGACACCGGTTCCGGCACCGGCGCGGGCAGTGCCGCCGCGAGACGCCAACGGGGGGAATGTGCGCGAGTTCACCACCCCCGCCGTGGCCGGGCCCGAGGCCACCGGAGGACTCGCCGACTCGCTGTACGACACCGCCGAACGCACACCGGACCTGGTGCAGCTGGCCCGCCGCGTCGGCCCGCCGGGCCCCGCCGACTCCGCCGAGCATTGGGCCGAGCACCGCGACGGGCACCGGTTCGGGCACCGGGACGAGTGGCGGGGCGTCACCGCGCGGGAGTTCCGCGACGAGGTGCTCGCCCTCGCCAAGGGCCTGCTCACCCGGGGCGTGCGCTACGGCGACCGGGTCGCCCTGATGTCCCGCACCCGCTACGAGTGGACGCTGTTCGACTACGCGCTCTGGTCGATCGGCGCGATCACCGTCCCGGTCTACCCCACGGCGGCGGCCGAGCAGGTGCGCTGGATCCTCGCCGAGACCCAGGCGGTGGCCTGCCTGGTCGAGGACGAGGACGCCGCGATGACGGTCGGCGCGGTCTGCGACGCGCTGCCCGACCTCACCGGCATCTGGCAGCTGGACCGCGACTGCGTCGCCGCGATCACCGAGGACGGCCGTGACGTGCCCGACTCGCTCGTCCACCGCCAGCGGCTCGGCGTCACGGCCGGGAACGTCGCCACGGTCGTCTACACCTCGGGCACCACCGGCCGCCCCAAGGGCTGCCTGATCACCCACGCCAACCTGGCCGCCGAGGCCGACGCGCTGCTCGGCGGCTGGCGGGAGGCCTTCCACGACACCGGCGGCGGACAGCCGTCTACCCTGCTGTTCCTGCCGCTGGCACACGTCTACGGACGGGCCGTGCAGGTCGCGGCGATCCGCGGCGGCTTCCGGATCGGGCACGTCCCCGAGGTCTCCACCGACGCCCTGCTGCCCGCGATGGAGTCCTTCCGGCCGACCTTCCTGCACGTCGTCCCGTACGTCTTCGAGAAGATCTTCCAGCAGGCCCGGCGGGCCGCCGTGGACGCCGGGCGCGGCGAACTCTTCGAACAGGCCCGGCAGGTGGCCGTCGACTGGGCCGCCGCCCGGGAGCAGAAGGCGTTCGGGCGCGGGCCCGGGCCCAGCCCCAAGCTGCGGCTGCGCCACCTCGCCTACGAGCGGACCGTCTACCAGCGGCTGCGGGCCGTACTCGGCGGCCGGGTGCGCAGCGTGATGTGCGGCGGCTCCGCGCTACGCCGCGAACTCGGCCTCTTCTTCACCGGCGCCGGCCTGCACCTGTACGAGGGCTACGGGCTGACCGAGACGTCCGCCGCGATCACCGCCAACCCGATCGGGCGGCAGAAGCTGGGCACGGTCGGGCACCCGCTGCCGGGCTCGTCGGTGGCCCTCGCCGACGACGGCGAGGTCTGGGTGCGCGGCGGCTCGGTCTTCGGCGGCTACCTCAACCACCCGCAGTGCACGGCGGAGTCCCTGATCGACGGCTGGTTCGGGACGGGCGACCTGGGCCGGCTGGACGAGGACGGCTACCTGACCATCACCGGCCGCAAGAAGGACCTGATCGTCACCAGCAGCGGCAAGAACCTGGCCCCGTCGGCGCTGGAGGAGCGGGTGGCCGCGCATCCGCTGGTCTCCCAGTGCCTGGTGGTGGGCGACGACCGCCCGTACGTGGCCGCGCTGATCACGCTCGACCCGGCGGCGCTGGCGCACTGGTTGAAGACGCACGGGCTGGAGCAGCTGGACCCGTGGGCGGTGCTCGCGGACGAGCAGCTGCACACCGAGGTCCAGCGCGCGGTGGCGGCGGCGAACACGGCGGTGTCGCGGGCCGAGTCGATCCGCGCGTTCCGGCTGCTGCCCCGCGAGTTCAGCCAGGACCAGGGGCTGCTGACACCCTCCCTGAAGCTGCGTCGGGCGGCGATCGCCGAGTACTACGCCGATGACATCGCGGAGTTGTACGTCCCCTGACGGATCGTCTCGTCCCTTTTGTGGCAGGTGCGGTGGGCTTCGGTTCACCGGCCGTTCCCTTGACGGGCTGATTGGTCCAGTCCATTGTTTCTCCTCGGTCCGAGTGCGGCGCACCATCCGCTCCCGCCCCTCCGGGAGCACCCAGGTCCCGCGAGCCCGGTTCCAGAGGCCCGCCCCACGGGCCCGGTTCCAGGGTTCCGGTTCCAGGGTTCCGATTCCGCCACGCCCTCCCCACGGGCGTGTCCCCCACATGCAGGAGTCCTCTCGTGTCGATGTCCACGCGCCCGTCTGCGCGCCTGTCCGCGCTGGCCGCCTCCGTCGCGCTGCTCACCGCCTTCGCCGCCCCGGCGGCCTCCGCCACCCCCGGGCCCGCCCCGGCCGGCCCGAGCACCCCGAGCGGCCCGACCGTCAACCTGGCCACCAACCCCGGCTTCGAACTGCCCGCCCCCGACCTCTCCGCCTGGGGCGCCGTCCCCGGTTGGAACTGCACCGGCGGCCCGGCCGAAGCCGCCGTCACCACCACCACCGCACACTCCGGCGCCTCCGCGCTCACCGTCACGCCGGCCACCGCCGACTCCACCGGCGAGTGCGCGCAGACCGTGGCCGTCCAGCCCAACACCGCCTACACCGCCTCGGCCTGGGTCCGCGGCGCCTTCGTCTACCTGGGCGCCACCGGCACCGGCAGGGACGTCGCCCCGGCCTGGACCGAGACCACCGGCGGCGGCTGGCAGCAGCTCACCACCCGGTTCACCACCGGCCCGAACGCGCACAGCGTCCGGCTCTACGTCCACGGCTGGTACCAGCAGGGCCCGTTCTCGGTCGACGACGTCCGGGTGGACGGCCCCGCACCCGCCCCGGCCGTGGCCGCCGGATCCGTGCCCACCAGCGACAAGGTCGTCTTCTTCACCGTCGACGACGGCTGGCAGCGCACCCCCGAGGCGGAGAAAGTCATCGCCGACCACCGGCTGCCGATCACCGCCTTCCCGCTGCCGATGCCGGCCGGCACCGACCCCGACTTCTTCCGGCGCGTCACGGCCGTACCCGGCTCCTCCATCCAGGACCACAGCGTCTCCCACTCCGACCTCAGCAAACTGCCGCTGGAGCAGCAGCAGATCGAGATCTGCGACGCCCGCGACGCCCTGACCCGCCAGTTCGGCACCACACCGGTGGCCTTCCGCCCGCCGTACTTCGCCTGGAACGCCGACACCCTTCAGGCCGCCGCCAACTGCGGCATCCGCACCGTGCTCACCGCCGACGCGGACTTCAGCTGGGGCGCGTCCAACATCTGGCACCCGGGCCTGCTGCAGCCGGGCGACGTCGTCCTGATGCACTGGACCGACACCCTCGCCGCCGATCTCCAGCGCGCCCTCGCCGCTGCCGACGCGGCCGGGCTCAAGCCGGCCGGCCTGGTCGACTACCTGCGCTGACGCGTCGCCGTCGGCGGGCTCCCCAGGGAGCCCGCCGACGGGGGCACCCACTCGCGGGGCTCCCGTCCACCGGCGGCCGGGCTCAGCCGAAGACGTGCGCCATCCAGCCGCGCAGGCGCTCGTCGAAATCGGCGGCGCCGGTGAAATCGTTGGCCGGGATCACGCCGCCCTCGGCGTCGTCCTGCTCCTCCCAGCCGGCGGCGAGGTACTCGACGTCGGCCCAGCCGCCACGGAACAGCACCACGTGCAGTTCGCCACCGGACAGCGGGTCCACGACCTGGACGCCGACAGAGTCCGGGTCCGTGACGCGGGCGCGGTCCGTCTCCAGCGGCTGCGGCCACGGGGCCAGGGCGTCGCGCCAGGTGAGCGCGCCGACCGTCAGACCGGCGGCCCGCCAGCGTACGGCCCGGGCGGCGATCCGCTCGGCGGCGTGGTCGAGGTCGACGATGCGCTCCACGACGGCGTTCACTTCCCTTCATCGGCGATCCCGTGTCGGCGAATCCGCGTCGGCGGCCCCGCGTCGGGGATCTTTCGGCGGCGATCTTGCTCGTTGACAGGGCGTCCGCGCGTGGCTCTAATGGGGGCGTGCAGCGCGGCGCCGGCCACAGAGTAGTGGGCCGGCCGGCAGCCGAGCGAGCACCTTTATCCGAGGGACGATGCGCGATGAGTACTTTCTCCGCTGCCCTGATCTGACGTAGGCGGTCACCGTGGTGTCCGCGTGCGCGCCCATGCACCGCGTGTGGCCGTGACTCCCAACCCCTGTAGGAGACTTCACCCACACCTATGTCCATGTCCACGAACCATGTCAACCAGTTCAACCAGAGCGTCGTCGAGGAGTTCCGGGCCAACGGCGGGCGGGTCGGCGGCCCGTTCGAGGGCGGCGACCTGCTGCTGCTCACCACCGCCGGGGCCAGGTCGGGCAAGCCGCACACCGTGCCGCTCGGGTACGTCCGGGCCGAGGGACTGCTCCTGGTCGTCGCCTCCGCCGCCGGGGCGCCGGACCATCCGCAGTGGTACCGCAACCTGCTCGCCCGACCGGTGGTCCGGGTCGAACTCGGCTCCGAGGCGTTCGACGTGATCGCCGTACCCGCCGAAGGCGCCCGCCGGGAGCGGCTGTTCGCGGCCGTCGTCCGGCAGGCGCCCGGGTACGGCGACTACCAGGCGAACACCGACCGGGAACTGCCGGTGGTCGTCCTGGAACGGCCCGAGACACCCGTGCGCGAGGTGCGCAGCCTCGCCGACAAGCTGTTGGAGGCGCACACCTGGCTGCGTGTGCAGCTGCGCCACGTCCGGGAGGAGGCGCACTCGCACGTCGCGGGCCGCCCGGCCGGCCTCGGACTCCAACTGCGCCAGCACTGCCTCGCCTTCTGCGAGGGGCTGACGCACCACCACAGCGGCGAGGACGCCGCGATCTTCCCCGCGCTCGCGCGCAACCACCCGGAGCTGGCCGGGGTGCTGGAACAGCTGGGCGAACAGCACCTGGTGATCGGGCGGATCAAGGAGGAGCTGGTGGCACTGCCGGCCGGGATCGAGGTCACCGAACCGGACCGGCTCCGGGCCGAGTTGGACCGGATGTCGGCCGAGCTGGAGGCGCACCTCGACTACGAGGAAGCGGAACTGCTCCCGACGCTCGCCGGGATCCCGTTCCCGCCGCTCCGGCCCGGTCCGGCCCGGGACTGAGACGCACGAATGCCGTCGGCCCCTCTCCCCGCGCTCGGGGAGAGGGGCCGACGGCCCGCGTGCCGGGTTCGGCGGGCGCCCTGGAGCGACGGCCTACCGATGCGACGGTCCCACCTATGTGACAGGCCTGCCGATGTGACGGGCCTGCCGATGCGGTGGCCTACCGGCGCGAAGCCGTTACGACTGGGTGAAGACCGGGAGGTAGCCACCGGACTGGCCGGCGGCCTTCGGGTGGTAGCTCTCGTCGACCGGCAGGGTGGCGCTGTTGAGCCAGGTGGTCAGCGAGCCGCAGATCTCGTGCTCGGTGAAGATGCTGCGCACGTCGCCGAAGCTGAAGCCGGCGTTGGCGACCCGCTTGGCGATGACCTCGTCCAGCGCGTCGGCGGCGCCGTTGATCGCGGCGCGCTTGGTGTCACTGATGCCGAGGATGCAGCTGCCGCCGATCTTGTAGAGGTGCGGGTAACCCAGCACCACCACGTGGGCGTTCGGCGCCTTCGTGTGGATCGTCGAGTACACCTTGTCCAGCTGGGCGGGCAGGGTGTTGCGGGCGTAGTTCTGGGCCGCGCTGACGGCGCTGAGGCAGGTGCTGTCCGACTCCAGCACGCAGGTCTTCATGGTGTCGGCGAAGCCGGCGTCGTTGCCGCCGACCGACAGGCTGACCAGCGTGGTGCTGGAGCTCAGCGCGGAGATCTGGTTGCTGAGGACGTCTCCGGTTCTGGCGCCGGAACACGCGACGAACGAGAAGGACGACGGCGAGTGCGCGTTCTTCCACAGGTACGGGTAGGCGTTGGTGCTTCGCTTGCAGTTGCCGCTGTCGCTCAGGTAGCTGCCAGCACCGACACCGGCGGAGTAGGAGTCCCCGAGGGCGACGTAGTTGACGCTCGCCGCATTCGCGGATGAAGCGGTGAACAACGTGGTCAGAGTGAGCAGAGCCGCTATCGCGGCAACGGACATGGCGCGCGCTGGACGGAGCATGGCACCTCCTGGTGTGGTATGGGTCACAGAAGTGATACCAGGCAGTAGGTGAACCGGGAAGCGGTCATGCCAAGGACATTGACGGGCAGTCCGACAACGCAGAAGTGAACCATCGGCCACAGGGCGTGAGTTGGCGCTGGTCAGCGCCGGTGTACGCCGACCGGCGTCGGTCATCGCGCGTAGACGGTGGTCGGTGAAAAAGTCAGCGAGTGGTCAGTTGGTAGTCAGGGCACGGCCAGGACACCGTTACGACACGGCCATCGCCGGGCCACCCCGCCGTACGACGCGTCGCGTCGCGCCGGGGCTCGCCACGGCACAGCACGGCGCGAACCGGCACGACACGACCCGACTCCGCGCGAACCGACTTCTCACGCAAGGGCGTCAGCGCACGCGGGCTCCGGCACACGCGGACTCCGGCGCACGCGGACTCCAGCTCGAAGCCCTGACCGTGGATCAGGCGGACGGCGCCGTCACCCGGCAGCCCCTCCTCCGGCTACGCGAGGCCCGGGTGAGGCTCGCTCGGGCACACCGCATCCGGGTGGACGGCCTCCGGGTAACCGGCATCCGGGTAGACGGCGCCGGGGAAGACCACGCAGCCCTCCACCGGCAGCTCCTCGATCGCCTCGTTCGCGGCGACCGGCACGCCGAGCCGGCGGGCGGCGGTGGCGACCGCCACCCGGGCCTGGCGCAGCCCGGGCGCGCCCCAGCCGAGCAGTTCGACGGCGAGTCCGGGCGCGACCAGCAGCCGCCGGTAGTGCCGGCCGGAGGCCGGGTCGGCCGCGCTCGGGCCGACCGCGCGCAGCGCCGCCGCCATCCGGACCCGCGCGCACTCGTGCCCGCCGTTGGCCGAGCCGACCCGGTCGTAGAGGTAACCGAGGTAGTACGGTCGGCCGATCACGGCCTGGGCCTCCTCGGCCGCCTCCCGGGCCAGCGCGGAGGCCGGATCCCCGGCGTCCTCCGGCTCCAGCGAGCCGCCGGGGAGCGAGCAGATCCCGTCCCTGGGGTTGACCAGGGTCAGCACCCGCCCGTCCGGAGCGAACAGCCACCCCCAGGACTGCTTCACCGGTAGCCCCTCGGGCACCTGCTCACCCGGCCGCCACGGCCACCCCGCCGTGGGACGCCGGCGCACCCTGCCGAGCAGCTCGGCGATCTCCGCGCTGTACTCGATCCGGCTCATGCGTCCCCCTCTCGCTGTCGGGCTCGCCGGACCGGCAGTGCGCGGGACGGACCTGCGGAGCACGGTACGGAGCGGAGCGGCCGGAGCGGCGGCGTGGGGCACCGCGCGCTCCTGCTGTTGATCTTCTCCGAATCTTCCCCGAACAGGCGGTCGATGAACAGTCCCCAGCGCCGCATGGTGGATGGCAGGGGTGGAAACCCCCTGATCACCCCAGCGGCCCACCCCCTTCCTCCGACGGGGAAGCGGGCTCCGAAAAGCCCGGCAGCGGGAAGCCCGGCCGCGGGACCACCCCGGGCGGGAACGGCAGCCCGCGCGCGGCGTCGTCGGCCAGCTCGTCGAACACCTCGTGCACCGTCATCGGCCGCAACCGCCCGCCGGCCAGCGCCCAACCGCGCACCCACGGCCCGTCCGAGGCCGAGGCCCCGGGCGCCGGGACGCCCGGATCGCCGTGTAGCAGCAGCGCCCCCGCCCCGCCGCCGGCGACCCCCGCCGCCAGCGTCACGCAGAACGCCTCGGTGTCCCGCCCGGCGGGGTAGAGGCCGCCCGCCTCCACGCAGACCTCCACCGCCGAGCTGAGTTGCTCACCGTCCTCCGGGCCGTGGCAGCGCAGCGTCAGCAGGTGGCAGCCCTCCCCCGCGCCCTCGGCCAGCGCAAGGTAGGCCGACGTCACGTACCCCATCACCGCCGCCAGCCGCCGCTGCCCGTCCGGGTCGTCGCCGACCGCCTCCAGCAGGGCCACGCCCGCGACGGACATCCGCACCCGCGCCCGGTGGTCGTCCAGCAGGACCGGGAGCAGTTCGGCCAGCCGCTCCCCCGCGTAGACGAAGGGCTCCCCGGCCAGCTCCGGATCGCCCGCGTACGCGACCCGGGCGGCGGGCGTCCGGGGGTCGAGGCCGAGCGCCGTACAGTAGTCCTCGTAGTCACCCGCCTCCAGGACCCGCAGGTGCACCTCCAGGCCCTGCGCGTGCAGGGCCCTCAGCTGCTCCTCCGAGCGCCGCAGGTACTCCTGGTGGGCGAGCCGGCCGAACAGCCCGTACCGCGCGAGGCCGGCGAAGTCGGACGCAGCCGCCGCCACCGCGACCGCCACCGGCTGCGGCGGCGGAGCACCCCGGGCCCGCCCGCCGCGGCGCCCCCGCACCCCGGCCCCACCCGCACGCCCTCCCGGCGGCCGGTCACCACCGGACGGCCGGGCCCCGCCGGGAGCACCCGGCCCGCCATCCGCCCCGGCCCGCCGCCCGGCGCGCAGCAGCACCCGCCGGCGGACCCGCGACCGCCCGAAGACCCCGAAGACATCGACGGCCCCGGAACCCCGGCAGCCCCCACAACGCCCCGCACAACGCTCCGCAACCCCGGAGCCCTCACGACCCAACGACCACACCCGCATGGTTCCTCCCACCGACTAGCCCAGCACCGGACACCGCCGACCGCTCCGACCCCGGAACCGCCGACGTCGAGGAACATACACAGAGCCACTGACAATCCACCCCAAGTAATCGAACACGCGCGTCCCGGGACCCCCGGGTCTCCCGATCCGGACGGGATTGTCAGTACCGGACGTTAAGGTCGGGAACCATGCGACTGCCGCATGGAGACACAGCCCAATAGGCGGCAGCTTTGGGCGCACCAGTAGGTCTGGCCGCAAAAGCAGCGAGTTGGATGGACCACTTCTGGACGACGATCCAGCTGTGAACGGGTGCGCCGTACTACGGCAAATGCCCGCCGGTGCAGGGGCACCAGCGGGCAATCCCGAAATATCATTCCTCGAAGCGCTTGCCGCTCCAGCCCGCCGGAGTCACAACGGTGTTGCGTGCTCCGCCGTTGACCCAGTGCCAGTTGGCGGTGCTGGTCTCGCCGGTCCGTCCGGGCACGGAGGCCTGAGCGTGGGCCTCCTCGGTGCCGACCGGAACGGCCGCACCCGTCGCAGGGAAAGCCGTGACGACTGCCGTGCTTTCCGCACCCGTCTGGGCAAGCGCCACACCGGTACCGAGGCTGAACAGCGCAGTTGCCGCTACGCCAACTACTACACGCTTGATCACTATGGTTGTCCAAGGACTCGAAGGGGTCAGTTCTCACAGTGGACCAGCGGCCAGTAGACATTCGATCAACGCCAGTTGTGCGGCGAATCTCGGGGGCCTCGTGAAACAAGGAAAGCGGGCCCCACCCGAGAAGGCGGGGCCCGACCCATTTTCCTTGGGATCCACGATCCGGATCACCGCCGACGTCTGCGGCCGCCTGTCCCCTGATGCGGGTGAGAGGCTGAGGGCTGTGATGGACGGGGCTCTGTCGGTGGGTCCTGTGATACTCGGTACTGACCAGGCGCCGGCCGC
This sequence comes from Kitasatospora sp. NPDC056731, assembly GCF_040687675.1. Lineage (NCBI taxonomy): Bacteria > Bacillati > Actinomycetota > Actinomycetes > Kitasatosporales > Streptomycetaceae > Kitasatospora > Kitasatospora sp. NPDC056731. The sequence continues at coordinate 343,208 of NZ_JBFBNR010000001.1, read as the reverse complement.
GTGACCGGTGCTGACTCGGTGCTGACTCGGAGGACATGGAAGTGGCAAACATGCAGGTAGGGGCGCTGTAGTGCGACTGCTGCATACCTCCGACTGGCATCTGGGCCGTTCCTTCCACCGGGAGAGCCTGCACGACGCCCAGCGCGCCTTCCTGGACCACCTGGTGGACGTGGTCCGGGCCGAGCGCGTGGACGCCGTGCTCGTCGCCGGGGACGTGTACGACCGCGCGCTGCCGGGCCTGGACGCGGTCGCCCTGTTCGACGACGTGCTGCACCGGCTGGCCGGGCTGGGCGTGCCGACGGTGTTCATCAGCGGCAACCACGACTCGGCCCGCCGCCTCGGCGTCGGCGCCGGGCTGATCGGCCGGGCCGGCATTCACCTGCGCACCGACCCGGGCGAGTGCGCCGCCCCGGTGCTGCTGGCGGACGAGCACGGGCCGGTGGCGGTCTACGGGCTGCCGTACCTGGAGCCGACGCTGGTGCGCGAGCGGTTCGGGCTGGAGCGCGGCGGGCACGCGGCGGTGCTCGGCGCGGCGATGGACCTGGTCCGGGCCGATCTCGCGGCCCACCCGGCCGGCACCCGCGCGGTGGTGCTGGCGCACGCCTTCGTCACCGGCGGCACGGCGAGCGACAGCGAGCGCGACATCGCGGTCGGCGGCGTCGCCTCGGTGCCCGCCTCCGTCTTCGACGGCGTGCACTACGCCGCGCTCGGCCACCTGCACGGCTGCCAGACCCTGGCCCCGCACCTGCGCTACAGCGGCTCGCCGCTCGCCTACTCCTTCTCCGAGGTGGACCAGCGCAAGACCATGTGGCTGGTCGACCTCGCGGCCGACGGCTCGGTCGCCGCCGAGCGCGTCGACTGCCCGCGCCCGCGCCCGCTCGCCACCCTGCGCGACAGCCTCGACGCGCTGCTCACCAAGGACGAGTACGCGCCGTACGAGCAGGCCTGGGTACAGGCGACGCTCACCGACGCGGCCCGCCCGAGCGAGCCGATGGAGAAGCTGCGCCGCCGCTTCCCGCACACCCTCCAACTGCTCTTCGACCCCGAGGAGAGCGAGGCCGAGCCCTCCCGGTCGTACGCGGCCCGGGTCAGCGGCCGGGCCGACCTGGAGATCGCCGAGGGCTTCCTGCGGCACGTGCGCCCGGGTGCCGAGCCGGAGCCGGACGAGCTGGGCTGGCTGCGCGCCGGGTTCGAGAGCGTCCGGGAGACCACCGACCGGAAGGCGGACCTGCCCCGATGAGGCTGCACCGGCTCACCGTCAGCGCGTTCGGCCCGTTCGCGGGCAGCGAGAGCGTCGACTTCGACGCGCTCGCCGCCGGCGGCCTGTTCCTGCTGCGCGGCGCCACCGGCGCGGGCAAGAGCAGCGTGCTGGACGCGGTCTGCTTCGCCCTCTACGGCGACGTCCCCGGCACCCGGCGGGCCAACCGGCTGCGCAGCGACCACGCCGAGGCGCGCAGGCTGACCGAGGTCCGGCTGGAGCTGACGCTCGGCGGGCGGCGGCTGCAGATCACCCGGCTGCCGGAGCAGCGGCGGCCGAAGAAGGTCGGCACCGGCACCACCGTCGAGCGGCCGCAGACCCTGCTGCGCGAGTGGGCCGCCGACGCGGGGGACGGCACGCCCGGCTGGCGGGCGGTGAGCAAGTCGCACCAGGAGGCCGGGGAGGAGATCCACCGGCTGATCGGCATGAACCGGGAGCAGTTCTGCCAGGTGGTGCTGCTGCCGCAGGGCGACTTCGCCCGCTTCCTCAAGGGCGACTCGGAGGAGCGCGGCAAGCTGCTGCGGCGGCTGTTCGACACCGAGCGGTTCCAGCACGTCGAGGGGTGGCTCGCGGAGCAGCGGCGCGTCCAGGAGGCCGCCGTCCAGGCCGGCCGTCGCCGTCTGCGGGATCTCGCCAGCAAGGCCGAGCAGGCGGCCGGCCCGGGCGCCGAGCCCGCCGAGGGCTGGGTGCCGGCCGAGGAGGACGCCGCCGACCTGACCGCCGGGGTGCTCGGCTGGGCGGCGATCCTGCGCAGCGGCGCAGCCGAGCAGCGCACCGTCGCCGGGGCCGCGCTGGCAGGCGCCGAGGAGGCGCAACGCGCCGCCCAGGGCGAGCGTGCGGCCGCCGAGGAGCTGGCCGGGCGGCAGCACCGCCACCGGCAGGCGCTGCTCCAGGCCGACCGACTGGCCGCGTTCGAGCCCGAGGCGGCCCGGGACGGCCGGCGGCTGGCGGCGGCGCAGGCGGCCGTCGGGGTGGAGTCCGCGCTGCGGCTGCACGAGGGCGCGACCGAGGCGCACCGGCGGGCCCGGGAGGCCGAGCGACGGCACCGCGAGGTGCTGGCCGGCGACGGCGGCGCGGGCAGCGCTGCCGCCGGGGGCCCGGCACTCGCCGAAGCGGGGGCCGCCGAGCTGGCCGAGGCCGAACGCGCACTGCGGGCCGGGCTGGTCCGGCTGGAGGCCGCCGGGGCGGAGGAGCGGCGCTGCGCCGAACTCGCCCGCGAGCAGCGGAGCCTGGACGAGGAGCGCCGGCGGGCCGACGAGCTCGCCGAGGAGGCCGAGGACTGGCTGGCCGAGTACGACGCGCGGCTCGGCGGCCTCCAGGAGCAGCAGGACCGGGCCCGGGCGGCGGGCGCGCTGGTCGAGCAACTCGACGGCCGCCGGTCCGAGTTGAGCACTCGCCTGGACGCCGCCCGGGAGCGCGACGGCCTGCGGGCCGAGATCGCCGCCGCCGAGCCGCGCGCCGCCGCCCTGCGCACCGCCGCGCTGGACGCCCGCGAGTACGGCCTCGGCCTGCGCGAGCGGCGGCTGGCTGGCATGGCCGCCGAGCTGGCCGAGCAACTGCGCACGGGCGAAGCGTGCCGGGTCTGCGGCTCACCCGAACACCCGGCACCCGCCGAGACCGCCGACGGCCGGGTCGGCGCCGACGACGAGGAGCGTGCCCGCCGGGCCCAGGCCGCCGCCGAACAGGCCTGGACGGCAGCGGACCAGACCCTCACCGCGCTGCGGGTCCGCGAGGCCACCGCCACCGGCGCAGCCGGGCCGGAGGGCTCCGACGCGCTCGCGCAGGCCCTCGCCGAGCTGGACCGCGAGCACCGCGAGGCACTGCACTCGGCGGAGGTGCTCGGCCGGGTCGAGCAGGAGATCGCCCGTTTGTCGGCCGACCGGGACCGCCGGCTCGCCGAGCTGCGCGAGGCCCGGGAGCGCGCCGCCGTCCGCACCGACCGGCTCCAGGCGCTCCAGCACGAACAGCGCGAGCTCGCCGCACGGGTGGCCGCGGCCCGGGGCGAGGCGGCCTCCGTCGCCGCGCGGGCGGCCGCGCTGGAGCGGCTGGTCGAGCGGGTCGCCGCCGTGGCCGAGGCCGCGCGGGCCTGCGCGCAGGCGCTGGCCCGGCTCGGGGACGCCGAGGGCGAGCTCGCCGAGGCCGCCGCCGCAGCGGGCTTCCCGAGCCCCGAGGAGGCCCTGGCCGTGCTGCTCCCCCGCGCGGAGCGCGAGCGGCTGGCAGCCCGACTGGAGCGGCACCGGACGGAGTCCGCCGCCGTCCGGCACGAACTCGCGCTGCCCGATCTGGCCGCGGCCGCGGCCCGTCCGCCGGTCGACCTGCCCGCCGCCGCGGCCGCGCTCGGCGCCGCCACCGACCGGCTGGGCCGGGCCCACGCCGCCCGCTCGGCGGCCGACGAACGGTGCGCGGCACTGGCCTCGATCGGTCGGCAACTGGCCGACCTCGCAGCCGAGTTGGCCCCGGCGCTGGCCCGGTACGGGCGGATCAACCGGCTCGCGGCGCTGGCCGCCGGCACCTCCACCGAGAACCGGCTCCGGATGCGTCTGGAGTCCTACGTCCTGGCGGCCCGGCTGGAGCAGGTCGCGGCGGCGGCCAGCGACCGGCTGGTCCGGATGTCCGGCGGCCGCTACACCCTGGTGCACAGCGACGACCGGGGCACCGGCAACAAGCGCTCGGGCCTGGCCCTGCGGGTGGTCGACGCCTGGACGGGCACCGAGCGGGACACCGCGACGCTCTCCGGGGGCGAGAGCTTCTTCGCCTCCCTCGCCCTGGCCCTGGGCCTGGCCGACGTGGTCACCGACGAGGCCGGCGGCATGCCGCTGGACACCCTGTTCATCGACGAGGGCTTCGGCACGCTCGACGAGCAGTCCCTGGAGGAGGTGATGGACGTCCTCGACGGCCTGCGCGAACGCGACCGGGCGGTCGGCATCGTCAGTCACGTCGCCGACCTGCGCACCCGCATCCCCGCCCAGCTCCTGGTCCGCAAGGGGCGACGCGGCTCGACCCTGGCCCTGGCCGGGAGGGAGGACGCCTAGGGACCGCTCAGGGACACTGCCAGCGGCTTTGAGGCGGCCTTCCCGGGCCTTCTCGCCCCAACATCACCGCAGGTCAGCGACTTGCGGGCGCTGTCAAGCCGGTGGCATCGCGGCTAGGTCGCGCTGCTTCGCATCAGCCCGAACAGGCCACCCGCTGGGCCTGCTGCCAGGCGCAGACCGGGCAGAGTGTGCTGCCCGGGTGGTCGGCGGGCAGTTCGGTCGGCTCCCCGCACAGGACGCAGTCGGCCCGCGGCCCGGTCGACGCCGGATCGCGTACCAGCGCCGCCTGCGCCCCGCCGTCGGGGGCGAACTCGCAGACCGCCGTGTCCTCGTTCCTCGCGCTGTCGCTCATGCCGCCTTCCTACTCCGCCCCCGGCCCCCGCCGCAAGGCGCCGCCGACCCGAGCCCGACCCGATCGCCGACCCGCCCTGCCCCAGCCTGACCCGGTCCCCGCACTCCTCGATCAGGGCGGCGGCGCCGTCCAGGAGCGGGCGCAGCCCGAAACGGGCCGACCGCCCCCGCCCCGCGTGCACCCCGCCCCCGGGCGACCCGCCGACGGCGGGCCCGCAACGCCCGGCTACGGTGACCGCATGGCCACCGACCTCCAGCGGCGCCTGCTCGCCGCCCGCGCCAGCGCGCCCTCCTACCCCGAGGTCGGCTCCACCCGCGGCGGCCCGCTGCCGGACGGCTACGCGCACCTGCGACGGCGGGTGCACCTGGGCCGCGGGCCGCAGGTGCTGGCCCGGGCCGGGCGGTACGTACTCGGCTGGGGCAGCCAGCTGGGCACCGGTTTCGCCGTGTACCCGCACGCGCCGGCCGAGCCGGGGTCGACGGTGCTGCTGCGGCTGAGCCTGCCGGGCAGCCGGTGGCCCCGGCTGGTGATCCCGTGCCGGGTGGTGTGGACGGTCGAGGAGCCGGACCGGATCGGCTTCGCGTACGGCACGCTCCCCGGGCACCCGGAGTGCGGCGAGGAGGCGTTCCTGGTGTCCATGGACGCCGCCGGCGAGGTGTGGTTCGAGGTGTCGGCGTTCTCCCGGCTGACCGCCTGGTACGCGAGGCTGGGCCGGCCGGTCGCGCTGCTCTGCCAGTACCTGGCGATCGAGCGCTACCTGGCCGCAGTGGCCGCCGCCGTGGCCGAGCCGGCCGGGCCCGCGGGCCCGGCCGATCCCACCGTCGAGTAGGGCGTCGAGTCGGCCTAAGGAGTGTCGGCCGAAGAAGTCCCGGCCGAAGGAGCCCCGCCCGAGGGAGTCCCGCCCTAGGAGTCCCGGCCGAAGGAGTCGGATCAGCCGAAGAAGGAGAGCCGCACCGTCCGGCGCGGATTGTCGCCGTTGGTGTCGATCAGCACCACGGACTGCCAGATGCCGAGCGCCAGCTGGCCGCCGATCACCGGCAAGGTCGCGTGCGGGGCGACCAGGCCGGGCACCACGTGGTCCCGCCCGTGGCCGGGGCTGCCGTGCCGGTGACGCCAGCGGTCGTCGGCGGGGAGCAGTTCGCGCAGGGTGGCGAGGAAGTCGTCGTCGCTGCCGGAGCCGGTCTCCAGGACTGCGATTCCGGCGGTGGCGTGCGGGACGAAGACGTTGAGCAGGCCGTCGCGGCCGGCGGCCCGCTCGGTGAGGAACGCGGCACAGCGGTCGGTGATGTCGAGCGCGACCTCTCGGCTGCCGGTGGTGATCTCGATGGTGGTGGTCTGGAAGAGGCCCTGGTGGGTGGAGTGGATGTTGTCCGCCATGGCGCCATCCTGACCCACCTCGACGGGCCTCGCGCAGCACCTCGCCGACTCCGCCTGTGGGGGCGGTGAGGTGCACTAGGCTGAAAGGTTTAGACCACATCGGCCCGGCCGGGGCGGGCCCGGATCCGGGTACGCCGAAGACCCGACGGTCCATGTGGTCCGCCGGGTCGGGGTCCCGATCCGCACCGGGTGGCCCGGGAGGCCCGGGCCGCGGAGCCGTAGGCCCCGGGCCGACGGGCGCTAGCCGCGCCCGCCGAAGAGGCTTCGCCGCAGCCGGCGCAGTGGCGTCAGCAGCGAGATCCGCGCGTGACGACGCTTGGCCGTCGGGGCGTCCGCGCCGCGCGGCGTCAGCTCCCTTATCAACCCGAGCGCCTCGGCGGTGTCCACCGCCGGGAGCGCGGGCGCGCCGAGCACGGCCAGGTGTCGGTCGATCCGACGGCCGGTCGTGCCGACACCGCACTGGATCGCCGGCACGCGGGGCCGAGTCCGCACTTGCATGTGTTCCATCAGTTTTCCCACCCCTACGAGGCGCCAGGGCCGTGAGGCGAAGACTATCCGCGATGGACGGCCTTCGCGCAACCGTCCTTGGTGTTGTGCCACCGTACCGTGCGGCGTCAACTGACGATGCACCAGGGGCCACCAGGGCGATCACGACTAGGCATCAATGATGGTGCACGACCGGCCATCTGTCAGCAGTACCCGGGGCACAGGTCCGGCGCCCGGCCGCACGGCGCACGCCGGGCGCACGCGACCCCGCACGCGTCCCTGCGGGCGGCCCGGCGGCCATGAGGGATGCCGCGGCGGATGCGGCGGTGGACACGACGCGGATACCGCGGTGGATATAGGGGACAGCCGGGGCCGTCGACAAAGCGACCGGTCGACACCTCCAGGCTTCATGAAGTGAACACATTCGAGGGATTGACTCCGGGGAATCCTCCAAGCAATATCTGTGAGAACGCGTCCGCGCCCGCATCGCACCCGGGTGCGTGTTCGAGTGATGAAGAACTCCGGCTCCCGCGAGCCACTGCCCGGCCGCCTCGACGCTGCGGTGGCCAGGCTCGCGAGGTGCCCGGAAAGGCGGTCGGCCGTAGAGGGTCGGCCGGGCCGCCGCCAGGCTGCCGGTGCCGCCCCGTTCAGGGCCCGGCACCGGCGGTTCCGGGCCCAGCGGCGATCGTGGCCACGGTTCCACCGCAGCCGGTCAGCCCGGCCAGTCACCTCGGCCGATCACCCCGGTCGGACGTCCCCGCAGGTCGCACCCGGTCGATCGGTAGACTCGGCCAGCGTGCCCCTCCTCCTCAGCATCGTGCTCCCGGTCCACGGCGTGGAGCGGTTCCTGCCGCGCTGCCTCGACTCGATCCTCGGCGACACCCCCGCCACGGAGTCCCGTTTCGAAGTGATCGCGGTCGACGACCTCTCCCCCGACGGCTCCGGCGCGATCCTGGACGCCTACGCAGCCCGCGACCCCCGACTGCGGGTCCTGCACCTCACCGAGAACCAGGGCCTCGGCGGCGCCCGCACCGCCGCCCTGGCGCAGGTGCGCGGCGAGTACGTCTGGTTCGTAGACAGCGACGACTGGCTGCCCGAGCGGACGGTGGGCGCGATCCTGGACGAACTGGAGCTGGAGCAGGAGCGGGAGCGCGGGCCCGGGGCGCCCGCCGACGTCCTGCTCACCGGCTTCACCCACGTCTACCCGGACGGCGAGACCGAGCCGAACCCCTGGCGCCACGTGCTGGCCGACTCCCCGCTGGTCGAGGGGTGCACGCTGGCCGAACACCCGGCGCTGTTCCAGACCGTGATGTCGGTCTGGAACAAGGTGTTCCGCCGCGCCTTCCTGGAGGGCCTCGGCGTCTCCTTCGGCCGCGGCTACTACGAGGACATCTCGGTCACCTACCCCGCACTGCTGGCCGCCGAGCGGCTGCGCTACCTCGACCGCCCCTGCTACTTCTACCGGCGCGGCCGGGACGGCGCGATCACCGCCACCGCCTCCCCCAAGCACGCCGACGTGTTCGCCCAGTACGACGCGATCTTCGCCTTCCTGGACCGCCCGGACCGCCCCGGCCGGCCCGTCCCCGACGCACTGCGCACCCTGGTCTTCGACCGGACCGTCCGGCAGGCACTGAACGTCTACGACACCCCCGGGCTGGTCCCCGCCGACCGGCGCAAGGACTTCTTCCGCCAGATCGCCCGGCACTTCGCCCGGCACCGCCCGACCGGCTACCGCTACCCCGGCGGCGTGCGCGGCGTGCAGTACCGGCTGGCCGCGCGCGGCGCCCGGATCGCGTACGCGGAGCTGCGCCGCACCGGGCAGCTGCCGCGCGAACTCAAGCGCGGGGCAAGGGCGGTGGCCCCGGCCGTGAAGAAGGGCGTGCGCAGCGGCGCCCGGTTCACCGCGTACAACGCCTTCCGTCGGCTGCCGTTGGACGAGCACCTGGCGGTCTACGCGGCGTACTGGCACCGGGGTTACGCGTGCAGCCCGGCGGCGATCTACGAGAAGGCCAGGGAACTGGCGCCGCAGATCCGGGGCGTGTGGGTGGTGGAGAACCGCAAGCAGGCCGCGGCCATGCCGCCCGGCGTGCCGTACGTGGTCGTCAACACCCCCGCCTACCTCAAGGCGATGGCGACCGCCAAGTACTTCGTCAACAACGTCAACTTCCCGCGCACGATGGCGAAGCGGGCGGGCACCGTGCACGTGCAGACCCAACACGGCACCCCGCTCAAGGCGATGGGCATGGACCTGCGCGAACGCCCCGAGGCCGCCGAGGGGATGGACTTCGACCGGCTCCAGGAGGCCGTCGACCGCTGGGACTTTCTGGTCTCCTCCAACCCGCACACCAGCGAGCACTTCACCCGCGCCTTCCCCGGCCGGTACGAGATGCTGGACACCGGCTACCCGCGCAACGACCGGCTGGCCAACACCACACCGGACGAAGTGCGGGCCATGCGCGAGCGGTTCGGGCTGCGGCCGGACACCACGGCCGTGCTGTACGCCCCGACCCACCGCGGCGACCAGGGCGGCTACGTGCCGCTGCTGGACGTCCGGGAGCTGGCCCGGCGGCTGGGCCCCGACTTCACCCTGCTGGTGCGCACGCACTACTTCCACACCGGCGGCCCGGGCGACCTGGCGGCGGGCGAGGGTTCGGCCGCGATCGTCGACGTCTCGGCCCACCCGACCGTGGAGGACCTCTACCTCGCGGCGGACGCGCTGGTGACGGACTACTCGTCGATGATGTTCGACTACGCGGTGCTGGACCGGCCGGTCGTGATCTTCGCGCCGGACTGGGAGGAGTACCAGCGGGTGCGTGGCGTCTACTTCGACCTGTTCGAGCAGCCGCCGGGGGCCGTCACGGTGGACCCGGACGGGCTGGCGAAGGCGCTGCTGGCGGGCGATCCGGAGCCGGCCGCACGGGCGCGCTTCCGGGCGCGGTTCTGCCCGTGGGACGACGGCGGTGCGGCGGAGCGGGTGGTGCGCCGGGTGTTCCCGGTGGAGTCCTGAGGCGCCCCGCGGCGCTCCCGGAGCCCTGAGGAGCCGTGAGGAGCCTTAAGGAACCGTGCGGAGCCGTGAGGAGCCGTGCGGCACCGGGCCCGGCGCCGCCGGTACGGCGACCGGGCCCGTCGGCACGCTCAGCGCTGGCGGGCGGCCAGGAACTCGTCGAAGGTCAGGAAGCCCTGGTGACGGGTGTCCATGGCGTGGATCAGGGCCTCGGCCATCGACAGCGTCACGGCGTGGTCGCCCATCTCATTCGCGACCAGCGCGTATTCGGCCGGAGTGATCTTGCCATCGCCGTTCTTGTCGAAACGGTCGAACATGGCCTTGATCGCCTCGGTGGTCTCCATCGTGCCCTCCTGGTACTGCGGGGTTGTGCTCTGTTCGGACGGGCGTACCCTACCCGGCCGTGGTGCGCGCCACGGTCGCCGGGAGTGGACGGCCGCGGGGGTGGTTGTCGTAGTCTGCGGATCTGATTGCAGGCCCGGGCTCCTCCCGGGCGATCGTTCGTCCAGGGAGGGACCATGCTCGATCTCGCCACCAGGCTGGTGCTGAAACCCGTCTCACGCGGCATCTGGCGGCCGACCATCGAGGGCATCGAGAACGTGCCGCGCAAGGGCGGGGTCATCCTGGCCAGCAACCACCTGTCCTTCATCGACAGCGTGGTGATCCCGCTCACCGCCCCGCGCCGGGTCCACTTCCTCGCCAAGGCCGAGTACTTCACCGGGACGGGGCTCAAGGGCCGGCTGTCCAAGGACTTCTTCGAGGCGATCGGCGCGGTGCCGGTCGAGCGCGGCACCTACCGTTCCGCTCAGGCCTCGCTGGAGTCGGCGCTGGAGATCCTGGAGGACGGCAAGGCCTTCGGCATCTACCCCGAGGGCACCCGGTCGCTGGACGGCCGGCTCTACCGGGGCAAGACGGGCGTCGCCTGGCTGGCGCTGACCGCGGGCGTGCCGGTGGTGCCGGTGGCGCTGGAGGGACCGGAGCAGATCCTGCCGGTGGGCAAGCGGGTGCCGCGGATCAAGAAGGTGACCGTCCGGTTCGGCGAGCCGCTGCACTTCGACGAGCTGCACGGGCAGGCCCGCTCGCTGAAGGCCCGTCGACAGGTGACCGACGAGGTGATGGCGGCGATCCAGCGGCTCTCCGGCCAGGAGGTCGCGGAGCGCTACAACGAGGCGCCGAAGGCCGCGTAGGCCCCGGCCGCGCACCGCGCCACATCACCCCACGCCACATCACACCCGCCGCATCACGCCTCGCCGCGCCGCACCGGGGCGAGCGCTCACACGTGTCCGAGCGCGGCCGCCTCCGGTACGACGGCGGCCGGCTCCGGCGCCTCCCGGCGCAGCAGTGCCGCGTAGCGCCCGTCCAGCTCCACCAGTTCCTCGTGGGTGCCGAGTTCGACCACCTCACCACGGTCGAGGACGGCGATCTGGTCGGCGGCCCGGACGGTGGAGAGCCGGTGCGCGATGGTGATGGTGGTGCGGCCGGCGGCCAGGGTGTCCACGGCCTGCTGGACGGCCTGTTCGGTGCGGTTGTCGAGCGCGCTGGTGGCCTCGTCGAGGATCAGCACCGGCGGGTTGCGCAGGATCGTCCGGGCGAGCGCGAGGCGCTGCTTCTCGCCGCCGGAGAAGCGGTAGCCGCGCTCGCCGACCAGGGTGTCGTAGCCGTCCGGCAGGGCGGCGATGGTCTCGTGGACCTGCGCGGCCCGGGCGGCTTCGACCAGTTCGGCGTCGGTGGCCTCCGGCTTGGCGAAGCGCAGGTTCTCGGCGACCGAGGCGTGGAAGAGGTAGGTCTCCTGGGAGACCACGCCGACCGCGCGGGCCAGCGTGTCGAAGGACAGCTCGCGCACGTCCACGCCGTCGATGGTGACCCGGCCGCCGGTGACGTCGTACAGCCGCGGGACGAGGTAGCTGAGCGTGGTCTTGCCGGAGCCCGTCTCACCGACCACGGCCAGTGAGCTCCCGGCCGGGACCTTGAGTTCGATCCCGGAGAGCGTCGGCCGTTCCTGCGCGGGGTCGTAGCGGAAGTCGACGTCCTCGAAGCGGACCTCGCCGCGGATGTCGGTCAGGTTCCGCGGCTTCGGCGGCTCGGCGATCTCCACCGGCAGATCGAGGTACTCGAAGATGCGCTGGAAGAGCGCGAGCGAGGTCTGCACGTCCACGCCGGTGGAGAGCAGGCTGACGGTCGGGCGGAACAGGCCCTGCTGGAGGGTGACGAAGGCGACCAGGGTGCCGACCGAGACGATCGGTGCGCCGCCCGCCGCGGACAGCCCCGCCGCCCAGTAGATGACCGCGGGCATCGCGGCCATGACGATCTGGATGGTGTTCATCCGCCAGCGCCCGGCCATGCTGGCCCGCACTTCGAGGTCGGCCAGCTGGTCGGACTGCCCGGTGAACTCACGGGCGAGCGAGTCGGAGCGGCCCATCGTGCGGCCGAGCAGGATGCCGCTGACCGACAGCGACTCCTGGACCGCCGAGCTCATCGCGGCCAGCTGCTTCTGCCGCTCGGTGGTGATCTTCTTGCGCTCGTTGCCGACCCGCCGGCTGATCCAGACGAACAGCGGGAGCAGCAGCAGCGAGACGACGGTGAGCCGCCAGTCGAGCGCGACCATGGCGACCACGGAGGCGATCACCGCGGTGAAGTTGGAGACCAGGCTGGTCGCGGTGGACGTCACGGTGGACTGCATGCCGCCGATGTCGTTGGCGATCCGGGACTGCACCTCGCCGGTGCGGGTGCGGGTGAAGAAGGCCAGCGACTGCCGTTGCAGGTGGCTGTAGACGGCGGTGCGCAGGTCGTGCATGACGCGCTGGCCGACGGTGGTGGAGATCAGCGTCTGCAGGACGTTGAAGATGCTGTTCACCACGGCCGCGAGAACCATGCCGAGCGCGAGCAGGCTGAGCAGCCCGGTGCGGCCCTGCGGGATCGCGGTGTCCAGGACGGCCTTGAGCAGGAACGGCGAGGCCACCGACACCACGGCGGAGGCGGCCACCAGCAGCCCGACGACCGTGAGGCGGCCCGTGTACGGGCGGAAGAGGGCGAGGATACGCCGCCACTGGGCCGGCGGGCGGGGCTCGCCCTGGGCGCGTTCGGGCGGGGTCCAGTTGATGGTGGTGGGTCTCAAGGGCAAACCTCCGTGGGTGGGGCGGTCGGACGGCCGCCAGCATAGCGAGAATAGCTCATAGTTAGACTAGCTAATAGTGAGGCTGGATCTATTCCCATGGCGACCGCCCCTCCGGCCGCCCGACCGACCGCCCCGACCGCCCCGACCGCGTCAGTTCGTCCGGTAGCTGCGCGCCGCCTTCGAGGACAGGCCGCCCAGCCGACCGGAGGGCAACAGGCGGGCGAGGGCCACCACCGCCTTGTAGCGCTTGCCCGGCACGGACACCGACCGACCCCGGGCCAGGTCGCGCATCGCCTCCGCCACCACCCGCTCGGCCGAGAGCCAGGACCAGGCCGGGATGTTGCCGGTGCCCATGCCCGCCCGCTGGTGGAACTCGGTACGGGTGAAGCCCGGACAGAGCGCCATCATCCGCACCCCGGTGCCGCCGAGGTCGCGCAGCACGCCCTGGGTGAAGCTCACCACCCACGCCTTGCTCGCCCCGTACGTGCCGCGCGGCAGGAACGCCGCCACCGAGGCGACGTTCACGACCGCGCCGCGACCGCGCTCGCGCATCCCCGGCAGGGCCGCCGTGGTCAGCCGCAGGATCGCCTCGATGTGCACCTTCAGCATGTCCAGCTCGTCCTGGAGCGGGACGGTCCCGAACGCGCCCTTGTTGCCGAAACCGGCGTTGTTGACGAGCAGGTCCACCGGGCGGGCGGAGTCGGCGAGCCGGGCCTCGACGGCCGCGATCCCCTCGTCGGTGGCGAGGTCGGCGGTCAGCACCTCCACCTCGACTCCGTACTCGGCGTGCAGGTCGGCGCTCGCGCGCTCCAGGCGTTCGGTGTCCCGGGCCACCAGGACGAGCCGGTAGCCGCTGCGGGCGAGCCGGCGGGCGAACGCGGCTCCGATGCCGGCGGTCGCGCCGGTGATCAAGGCTGTGGTCATGCCCCCGACGGTACCGACTCACCGCGGCCGCGCCCACTCCGAATGGACTATCCCGGCCCGGCCATCTGCGGATGCAGGTACCGGACCGCGCCCTTACCGTTCGGACGGGGGCATCGCCCGACCGGGTGGTGACGCTCAACTGAGGAGGCACTTCTGATGCTTACTCACTGCCGGACCCACCGGACCACGACCACGCCGACCGCGACGCGCGTCGAGACGGACACACTCGCGAGCCTGATGGTGGAGGACGAGGCCGTCGTGTCCGACGCGCCCACGTACTCGCCCGAAGCCCTCGGAATCCTGCTGCTGGCGCTGTTGCTGTCGCCGAAGCCGCCGAAGGAGAAGTCGACTCGCTAGCAGCCGGGCGACCCGATCACCGACCCGGTAGCCGGGCGGCCCGATCGCGGGGCCGGTCCACCGGTGTGGACCGGCCCACCCCTTCCCCGGCTCCTCGGCGGGCCTGCGCGAGCCGGCGCCCGCGAACCCACGGCCCGCGAGACCGCCCGCCGGGGGCTCCCCGACCAGGAGGAACACCACCGATGCCCTTCGCCGAGACGCCACTGCGCGACGAGTACGCCGCAGCCGTCGAACGGGTGGCGCGCCGGACCCTCGACGCCCTCCGCGGTGACGGGGGCGCAGCCGCGCTCGCGGACCCGGACGGCGCCGTACCGCGCCCGACCCTGGCCGCGCTGCGGGTGCTCGGCGCGGACCTCTTCGCCCCGCAACTGCTCACCGGGGCCGCACCCGACGGGCCCACCGCCGTACTGCTGGCCGAGGCCCGGCAGGCCTTTCCGGCACCGGACTCGGCACTGGAATCGGCAGCGGCCTCGGCCGACGCCGCGTTGGTGATCGCATGGCAGGACTGGGCGGCCGGGCAGGTGCTCGCCCGCACGCCGTACGGAACCGGTGCCCCACCGCCCGTGCCGCCTCCGGGCCCGGAGGCCGTCGGCTGGCAGACCTGGTCGGTACGGATGGCGCAGCTGTCCGTCCTGGCGCTGCCCGGGCTCGACGGCCCGGTGCACGACACCGCCCGCGCGCACACCCTGGCCCTCGCCCGCGGCGCCGTCCGCTCCATGCTGCGCCGCGACCTCCCCACCGCCGCCCGGCTCGCCCGCTGGCTCGCCTGGGCCGGTGCCGAAGGCCGGCCGCTGCGGCTGGAGGTCGAGCCCGTCCTGGAACGCATCCGGCTGGCCGGTAACGGCAGCGCCCGCACCGGACTTGAGCTGGCCGTCGCCCGTCGGCTGCTCGACCGCTCCTCCCGTCCGCCGACCGACCGACGGAGCCGGGTCCGATGACCGACACCCACGTCCTCGCCACCGCGCAGCGGCTCGCCTCCCGCGCGCTGGCCTGGCTGCACGCCTCCCACGCCGACGGCCTCGGCCGGATCCCGGACAACACCGTGGTCGACCTCTCCGACCCCGACGACGCCTACAAGCCGCTCGGCGAGATCGCGCTGGCCGCTTCGCTGATCCTGCGCGACGGCGTCACCGGGCCCACCGAGGCCCGCACCGCACGCGCGCTGCTCGACCACACCTGGGGGCAGCTGCGCGAGGGCGACCTGCTGTACGAGCGGCAGCTGCGCCACTTCACCATGACCGACCCGCTGGAGACCTACGCCCACTTCGCCCGGGCCGGCTACCGCCACCCCGCGTTGGAGGAACTGCTCGATTCGCTCAGCCGGCTGCGGGCCGCGCACGCCGAGGAGATCCACCCCAACCGACGCCTGGGGGTCGCCAACGCCCGACGGGTCGTCGGGCTCGCCCACCAGCCGGACTGGGCCGCACTCGCCGCCGGCACCTGGCTGGGCGCCACGCCCGAACCGTGGGCCGTCAACTGGATGACCGGCTACGACATCACCCACACCGTCTTCCACCTCACGGACTGGGGCGCCCGCCCGGACGGCCTGCCGGAGCCGATGCGCGACCACGTGCGCGACTGGCTGCCGGCCTGGCTCGACGTCTGGCTGGAGATCGGCCAGTGGGACCTCGCCGCCGAACTCCTCGTGGTCGACGCCTGCATCGGCGAACCGGCCACCGGACGGCAGGGCTGGGACGCGCTGACCGCCGCCCAGCACGAGGACGGCCTGCTGCCGCGCGACACCGACCCGGTCGACGAGGACCGCGAGCGGGCGTTCCAGGACCACCAGCACACCGCCGTCGTCGCGGTGGTGGCCGGTGGCATCACGCTCG
The DNA here is from genome assembly GCF_040687675.1 of Kitasatospora sp. NPDC056731. Classification (NCBI taxonomy): domain Bacteria; kingdom Bacillati; phylum Actinomycetota; class Actinomycetes; order Kitasatosporales; family Streptomycetaceae; genus Kitasatospora; species Kitasatospora sp. NPDC056731. The sequence continues at coordinate 327,471 of NZ_JBFBNR010000001.1, read as the reverse complement.
CCCGGGCACTCGGGGCCACCGCGGCGGTCGCGTGAACGGGCTGGGTCCGGCGGTCGCGGAGGCGGTGCGCGCGGCCGGACCGTACGCCACCGCCGTCACCGTGGCCGTCACGCGCGGGGACGCGGAGGAGGTTCGCTGCCACGGGCGGCTCGGGCACGGGCGGACGGCCGCGTGCTCGCCGGACACCGTCTTCGAACTCGGTTCGGTCAGCAAGACCTTCACCGCGCTGCTGCTGGCACAGATGGCCGCGCGCGGAGACGTCTCCCTGCACGACACGGTCGAACACCGCCTGCCGGACTGCTGGCACCCGGTGACCGTCCGCTCCCCCGAGCCGATCCGGCTGCTGCACCTGGCCACCCACACCTCGGGCCTGCCCCGGCTTCCGCCCGGACTGGCCGCGCGCGCCGTGCCGACCTGGTTCAGCAATCCTTACGCCGCGTTCGGGGACGAGCAGTTGAGGGCCGGAGTGGCCCGAACCACCGTACGGTGCAGGCCCGGCATCCGGTACCGGTACTCCAACTACGGCGTCGCGCTGCTCGGGCGGGCACTCGCCGAGACGGGCGGGTTGCCCTACGGGGAACTGCTCGCCGAACGGGTCCTCCGACCGCTGGGCCTCGGTGCCACCACCTGTACGGCGGACCCGCCGGAGCGGGCGGTCGGGTACCGGCGCGGACAGGAACTTCCGCCCTGGCGCATCCCCGGGCTGCCGGGGGCCGGCGCGCTCCGGGCGAGCGGGGCCGACCTGCTGCGCTACCTGAGGGCGCATCTCGACGGCGGCCACGGCGAGTTGGCGGCCGCGCTGCGCGAGGTCCAGCGGCCGCGGCTGCGGCTGCCGCGCTCGACGGACGAGCTGTGCCTGGTGTGGAACCACCGCCGCCCGGGCGGGCGCGACCTGTACTTCCACGCCGGGGCGACCCGGGGGTTCACCGCCTTCGTCGGGTTCTCGCCCCAGGCGTCGGCCGCGGTGGCGGCCCTGGCCAACACCGGGCCGTCGCTGGACGGGCGGTTCCTACAGGCGGCGTACGAGGTGCTGCGGGCGGCTTAAGGACCCGGCCTGGGGGGTGCGGCGCTGCGGCCCAGGCGGCGGCGGGCGGCGGGCGGCGGGCGGGCCTAGGCTGCCACGGCTTTGGCGCGGTCGGCGGCGATGTGGACGGCGAGGCCGCCGAGGACCGTCCCCATCGCATAGCGCTGGAACCGCAGCCAGGCGGGACGGCGGTTGAGGAAGGACGCGATGCCGCCCGCGCTCACCGCGATCAGCCCGTTGACGGTGACCGCCACCACGATCTGGGTCAGCCCCAGCACCAGGCTCTGCACCGCGACGTGACCGCGCTCGGGCGCCACGAACTGGGGCAGCAGCGAGATGTACATGATGGCGATCTTGGGGTTGAGCAGGCAGGTCAGGAAGCCCATGGCGAACAGCCGGCGCGGCGGGTCCGGCGGCAGCTGCTGCGGGGCGAACACCGCCGTACCGCCCGGCCGGACGGCCTTCCAGGCCAGCCACAGCAGGTAGCCGGCGCCGGCCAGCTTGATCGCGGTGTAGAGGGCGGGCACCACCGAGAACACGGCGGCCACGCCCGCCGTCACCGCGGCCAGGTAGACCAGGAAGCCGGCCGCGACCCCGATCAGCGACAGCAGCCCGGCGCGACGGCCCTGGGCGATCGACCGGGAGACCAGGTAGATCATGTTGGGCCCCGGTGTCAGCACCATCCCGAGCGCCACGGCGGCGATCCCGAGCACGGCATGCCCACCCACGGCGGACAGGGCGGATGCGGCGGGCAGGTCGAACGAGGCGGATGCGACGGGAGCGGCGGGGGTCAGTGCTTCCATGCGAGGAGGCTAGGCCCGGCGTCGATCTCAATGCAATGATGACTTTGCTCTCGGTGCAATGCCGATGCGATGCCGTGCAATGCCATCACCTTGCGTGGAGGGGTCCCGCCGATGGACGACTACCGCCTGATCGCCGACGAGATCGCCGACGCCATCACCGGCGGGCGGCTGCGACCCGGCCAGCAACTGCCCACCCAGCGCGCCTTCGCCCGCAGCCGGGGCATCGCCAACTCCACGGCGGGGCGCGTCTACCGGGAACTGACCCGGCGCGGACTGACCACCGGGGAGGTCGGGCGCGGCACCTTCGTCCGGGCCGGGCAGGGGGCCGGCGGCGGGGCAACCGGCGGGCAGGTGGCACTCGCCGAACCGGCCGGCGCGCCGGTGGACCTGGAGCTCAACTACCCCGCCGTCCCCGAGCAGGCCGCACTCCTGACCGCCGGGCTGGCGCCGCTGCTCCGGGCGGACGCGCTGGGTGCCGCACTCGCACCGGTGGGCGCGGCCGGGACGGGCGCGGCCCGGCAGGCGTTCGCGGCACTGCTGTCGGACGAACGCCGGACGGGCGGGGACTGGGCGGGTGGGGACCGGACGGGCGGGGACCCGTCTGGCGGGGATCGATCGGACGAGGATCGGTCGGGCGGGCCCCGGGAGGTCACCCCGGAGATCGCCGGGGAGGAACTGCTGTTCGCGGGCAACGGACGGCAGGCCATCGCCGCGGCACTGTCCGCGCTGGTGCCGCCCGGCCACCGGCTGGGGGTGGAGGCGCTGACCTATCCGGTGGTCAAGGCCGTCGCCCAGCGACTGGGCATCACGCTCGTGCCACTGGCCGTCGACGAGCACGGACTGCTGCCCGACGCCGTGGCCGCCGCCCACCGGGCCGCGCCGCTGCGCGCCGTCTACGTCCAGCCGAGGCTGCAGAACCCGCTCGGCGGGAGCCTGCCGTACGAACGGACGGCCGCCCTCGCCGAGGAACTGCGCCGCCTCGACCTGCCGGCCGTCGAGGACGCGATCTGGTCCTTCCTCCGCCCGGAGCTGACCGCCCTCGCCAGCCTCGCACCGGAACGCACCGTCCTCGTCGACAGCCTCTCCAAGCGGCTCGCGCCCGGGCTGACCACCGGATTCGCGGTCGTCCCCGCCGCGCTGCGCGAACGGATCGCGGGCGCACTGCGCTCGGGCGGCTGGACGCCCAGCGGGTTCGCCCTGGAGGCAGCCGTGCGCTGGATCGGGGACGGCACCGTGGCCGAGGTCGCGGCGGCCAAGCGCGCCGACGCCGTCGCGCGTCAGCTGCTGGCGCGCGAGGCGCTGGCGGGGCAGCGCGTCCGGGCCGACCCCTGCTCGTACTACCTGTGGTGGGAGCTGCCGGCGGCCTGGCGGGCGGAGACCTTCGTCGCGGTGGCGGCGCGGGCGAGCATCGCCGTCACACCCGCGGCGGCGTTCGCCGCCGACCCCCGGCGTTCCCCGTCCGCCGTCCGGGTCGCCCTGGCCTCGCCGCCGCTGCCCGTGCTGGCGGGAGCGCTGGAGACGCTGGCGCGGATCGCGCGGGGGACGGCGGAGGAGTGGATGGAGTGACGGGCGGGCGGACGGACGGCCAGGCGGACGAACAACTGACAGATAACAGATAACAGCTGTTGAAATCTGTTATCTGTTATCTGTCAGTTGAAATCTGTCAGCTGTCAGCTGACGGCCGTCAGTCGCCGGCGCCGCTCCGGCCGCCTCGCACCGCCGTGTCCGCAGCTCCGCCGGCACCGACGGCGCGCAACCGGGAGGCGGCGGTGGCGGCGAGCTGGGGCGCGATCCGGGCGACGTCGCGGGAGCCGACCGCCGCGATCAGGCTCGGCAGCAGCCAGCGGACCGGCTGCATGCCGCGCAGCCAGGCCTGGGCGTAGACGTGGGCGGACCGCCGGGCAATGCCGGCGACGATCCGCTCCACCGCGGGCTCCAGCGGGTAGGTCTTGTTGGCCGGCCACGGCAGCCTGGTCCGCATCTGCTTGAGCACGGCGTCCTCGTCGGCGCCGCGCACCATGTCGGTGTCGGTCCAACTCAGGTATCCCACACCGACCTTGACCCCCTGGTAGGCGACCTCGGCGCGGAGCGAGTGGGCGAAGGCCTCCACCCCGGACTTGCTGGCGCAGTACGCGCTCATCAGCGGCGCGGGAGTGAGCGCGGCGAGCGAGGCGATCTGCAGCAGGTAGCCCCGGCTCTCGACGAGGGCGGGCAGGAAGGCCCTGGCCGTGGCGACGCTGCCGAGCAGGTTGACCTCGATCACCCGGCTGAACGCCCGGTGATCGCTGTCCGCCACCGGCCCGCCGATGGCGATGCCGGCATTGGCGGCCACGGTGTCGATCCGGCCGTAGTGCTCCTTGATCCGGCGGGCGGCGTCGCCGAGCGCGTCGAGGTCGGTGACGTCCACCTCCCAACTGGTCGCGGCCGCGCCGCACTGCGCCGCGACGGCCTTGAGCTCGTCCGGCTCCAGCCCCAGGAGGGCGACCTTGGCCCCGCGCCGGGCGAGCGTGCGAGCGAGCGAAGCCCCGACCCCGCGGGCGGCCCCGGTGACGACGACGACCTGTGCGGACAACGGCGGGATGGCGTTCATGCGGCGGCGGTCCTCTCGGAAACGGGCGCAGAGGCGGAGGAGGCAGAGGCGGAGGAGGCAGGAACGGAGACGGAAGCGGGCGCGGCGGACAGGTACGCGGCGGCCAAGCGGTGGATCTCGGCCGCGACCTCCACCGGCCGCTCCAGCGGCGCCATGTGCCCGACCCCAGGAAGCAGCAACAGCCCCTGCGGGTAGGAGAGTTCGGCAACGATCCGGTGTGCGTGCACCGGCGGGGTCAGCCGGTCCGCGGTGCCGACCACGACGGCGGTCGGTACGGCGAGCCGGGCGAGCCCGGCATGGACGTCCAGACGGTCGAGGACGCCCGCCCAGTTGGCGCGGACGGCGGTCGGGCAGGCGTGCACGATCCGGGCCGTCGCCTCCACCTGCCCGGCGGACGAACCCGGGCCCATGGTCGCGTACTTGAGCGCGACACGGCTGACCGGCGAGACCGGTCCGAGCGGCAGCCGGGAGCGCAGCAGCTGGCGGTTCAGGAAGCGGCGCAGCCCCGGGGAACGCACCGCCTCGGGCAGCACGGTGAGTTCGGCCACCAGCTCCCCCGGCCCGGTGGAGACCAGGACGGCGGCGGCGGTCCGGTCGGCGATCTCCGGGCGGCCGCCGGCGGCCATGATGGTCATCCCGCCCATGCTGTGCCCGGCGAGCACGGCCTTCTCCCCCGCCGGGACGGTCCGGGCGAGGACGGCGGAGAGGTCCTCGGCCAGCGCCCGGGTGGAGTAGCGGACCCGGCTCGGCGGGATCTCGCTGTGCCCGTGGCCGCGCTGGTCGTACGCCACCACTCGGTAACGGTCGGAGAGTTGGCGAATCACCGGAGCCCAGAAGGCGGTTGAGCAGGTCCAGCCGTGGGCGAGCACGACGGTCGGCGCCCCGGGCTGGCCGTGCACCTCGGCGTGCAGCCGGATCCCGTCCGCCGATCGGATGCTCAACTCCTCGACAGGCGTCGGCGGGACGTACTCGGCGAGCAGCTCGGCGGCGCTCATGCGGACACCTCCTGCACGGCAGGGGCGGCGTCCTGGCCGGCGCGCATGATCAGTTCGTACTCGCCGAGGTCGACCTTGCGGGTGGCGCGGCGGAACGCGGTGGTGGAGCCGGGCCAGAGCACGGTGTTCTTGCCGTTCGGATCCAGGTACCAGCTGCGGCAGCCGCCGGTGGTCCAGACGGTGCGGTCCATCCGGTGCTGGAGTTCGAGGTTCCACTGCCGCTGGGCCCGGGCGGTGGGCTGCATCGCGGTGGCACCGATCGACCCGAGTGTGGTCAACGCGTCGATCAGGTAGTTCAGTTGGGACTCGATCATCAGGATCATCGAGCTGTTGCCGAGGCCGGTGTTGGGGCCGATCACGAAGAACAGGTTCGGGAAGCCGTGCACGGCCGAGCCGCGCAGCGCCTCCATGCCGTCCTTCCACTCCTCCGCCAGGCTGGTGCCGTTGGCGCCGAACACCCGGGCTCCGATGGGCATGTCGGTGACGTGGAAGCCGGTGCCGAAGACGATGGCGTCGACCTCGTGCTCGCTGCCGTCGGCGGCGAGCAGGGTGGAGCCGCGCAGCTCGCGCAGGCCGGAGGCGACGACCTCGGTGTTGGCCGCGGCGAGCGCCGGGTAGTAGGTGTTGCTGAGCAGGATGCGCTTGCAGCCGATCCGGTAGTCCGGGGTGAGCTTGGCGCGCAGGGCCGGGTCGGGAACGCCCTGGACGAGGTGGCGTTCGGCGAGTTGCTGGACCACGCGCAGCATTCCCGGGCGGCGCACGAAGGCGTCCACCTGGAGCTCCCGGAGGGCGAACAGGGTACCGCGGCGGATCTTCCCGGTGACCGGTACGCGGTCGTGCAGCCACTTCTCCAGCTGACTGATCTCGCGGTCCCGGCGCGGCAGGACCCAGGCGGGCGTGCGCTGGAAGACCGTCAACTTGCCGACCTTCGGCTGGATCGACGGGATGATCTGGGCGGCGGAGGCCCCGGTACCGACGATCGCGACCCGCTTGCCGGTCAGGTCGTAGTCGTGGTCCCAGCGGGAGGAGTGGAACACCTTGCCGGGGAAGGCGTCGAGCCCCGGCAGGTCGGGGATCTGCGGGTCGGCCAGCGGTCCGGCGGCGGAGACCACGGCGTCCGCGGTCCACTGGCCGGCCGAGGTGGTGATCCGCCAGCGGACCTGCTCGACCTCCCAACGCGCCTCCAGAACTTCGGTGTTGAACCGAAGATGCGGACGGAGGCCGAAGACGGTGGCGACCTTCTCCAGGTAGGCGCGGATGTCCGGCTGGCCGGAGAAGCTGCGCGGCCACGCGGGGTTGGGCGCGAAGGAGAAGGAGTAGAGGTGCGAGGGCACGTCGCAGGCGCAGCCGGGGTAGCTGTTGTCGCGCCAGGTGCCGCCGACCGAGTCCGCGCGTTCCAGGACGACGAAGTCGGTGATCCCGGCGCGGCGCAGCCGGACCGCGGCGCCGAGACCGCCGAAGCCGGAACCGATCACCGCCACCCGCACGTGCGGGACGGCCTCGTCCGCCGCGGGGGCACCGGACGTGCCGGAGCGGGGGCGCTTGCTGCTGGATGCCATGCGGCCTCCTCCTGAGGGTGGGGCGATGATCTTCGCGCTGCCGTACCGTGGCGCCCGCTCGTGCCGCGCCTCCTGGCGCGGACCCTGGCGCGCCGACGGCGCCGTGCTCGCACTGTGCTCGACTGCTCTCGTACCGCCCTGGCGCTGCCCTGATGTTGCCCTGACGCGCCCGGGTGACGCCGCGGTATCGCTCTGGTGCTGCTCTGCATGATGCTCTGCGCACTGCCCTGCGCGCCGCCTTGCCGCACTGCCTTGCGCACTTGCCCTGCCGTACTGCCTTGCCGTACTGCCGAGAGGGCTCCCCCGACGACTGGCATCGGAGCCTCGCCAATCGCGCCAGTAATCACTGGCATGATTGGCAGGGTAGCCCTTGCTGACACCGGATGGAAGAAGCGCGGCCACCCGGATTCCGGGAGCCTTCGGAGGTGACGGACCTATGCTGATCGCCGTGGACAAGGTCAGAGCTGCTGCGGGTGACGGAAAACGCGAGTACCGGGTGGAGGAACTGGCCGAGGCGGCCGGCATCACCAGCCGGACGCTGCGCTTCTACCGCGAGCGCAAACTGCTCCAGCCGCCGCGCAAGGAGGGCCGGATCGCCTGGTACGGCGAGGAGCACCTGGCCCGACTGCGGATGATCGGCGAACTGCTGGACCGCGGCCACACCCTGGGCGGCATCGCCGAACTGATCGGCGCCGGCGAGAGCGGGCGGGACGTCGCCGAGCTGATCGGGCTGGAGGCCGCGATCGTCGCCCCCTGGTCGGACGAGACCCCGGTGCGCCTGGACTGGGACGAACTCAAGACCGTCTTCAACGACCAGCTCACCGAGGAGAACACCGCCGAGTCGATCGCCCAGGGCTACATCACGATCGACGACGACGGGATCACCCACATCAGCCGCCGCCTGATGGACGCCACCACCGCACTCGTCGCCGAGGGCGTACCGCTCTCCGTGGTGCTGGACGCCAGCCGACGCACCCAGGAGCACGTGGAAGCCATCGCCGAGATCTTCATCGACGTGGTCGGCGAGCACCTGCTCGGCGCCCTCGCCGCCGACGCCCCGCTACCGCCCGGCGAGGCGGCCCGGCTCACCGAACGCATCCTGCGGGTGCGGCCGCTGGCCCGTACGGTCGTCGACGCTCAGTTCGCCCTCGCGATGGACCGGCGGGTGCCCGCCGAGTACGACGAACTGCTGCGCCAGCGACGGGAGAACGACACCGAGGCGTAACCCCTCCAACGAGAGGGCAGGGATTCCCGCGCCCTGCCCGCCCGTTGGAGGAACCGCCGATGCCCAGACCCCTCAGTCGCCGCGCCGCGCTCGGCCTCGCCGCCGGGCTCGCCCCGGGCCTCGCACTCGCCGCCTGCGGCCCGAACTCCCCAGCGCCGTCCGCCGGTTCGACCGGCGCGCCAGGCAGTTCCGGCGGATCCAGCGGGGCTGGCCCACGGACCGTCCGGCACGCTCGCGGCGAGAGCACCGTACCGGCCCGGGCCACCCGGGTGGTGGCGCTGGACACCGACGCGTTGGACTCGGTGGTCACCCTCGGACTCACGCCGGTCGGCGCGACCACCGTCACCGAGGGTGCGCCCTTCCCCGCCTACCTGCCCGCCGAACGGCTGGCCGCGACGAAGGCCGTCGGCGCCATCGGGCAGCCCAACCTGGAGGCGATCGCGGCGCTGCGGCCGGACCTCATCCTGAGCAACCAGGTGCGCGACGACAAGCGGTACGACGAACTGGCGAAGATCGCGCCGACCGTACTGTCCAAGACCACCGGGCCCACCTGGAAGGAGAACGTCCGGCTGCACGCCGAGGCGATGGGCCGGCAGGCCGAAGCCGAAGCGGCCGACGCGGCGTACCGGACGAAGGCGCGGGACCTCGTCACCGCACTCGGCGGCCCGGCCAAGGCCGCCGCCACCCGGGTCGAGATGGCTCGTTTCCTCGCGGGCGCGCCGACCAGGCTGTACCTCAACGACACCTTCGTCGGCTCACTGTTCAAGGACCTCGGGCTCGGCCGGCCCGCCAACCAGGACAAGCCCGGGTTCTCGGTCGAGATCAGCCCCGAGCAGGTGGACCAGGCGGCGGCCGATGTCATCTTCTACTCGGTCTACGGGGACGCGGCCAAGTCCGACCAGGGCAGGATCACCGATGGCGCACTGTGGAAGAACCTGGACGCCGTCCGCACCGGCCAGGTGTTCCGGGTCGACGACAACCTGTGGATGCTCGGGATCGGCTACACCGGGGCCGGCTTGATCCTGGACCAGATCCGGAAGGACCTCGCGCCCTGAGCGCGCTCGGCAGCGCACGGACCGATGGCGGCGGACACCCGACAGACGACGGCGGGCAGATGACGGCCGACAGATAACAGATGACAGATGTTGAAATCTGTTATCTGTTATCTGTTCGCCGTGGCCTCTCGCGCCTCGCCCGTTGTCCACTCCTCCAACCCCGCCCCGCCCCCGCCCCCGACGCCACTGGTCGATCGACCGATTACCCACCCCCCGGGCGCACCCCTACCGTCGAGACTCACCCGCAGGTCGCTGTCGCCTGGTCGGGCCGGTGACGGGAGGCGGGCGCCCGCACCGGCTCCGTGTGGGGGCCTACCGATGTCCGTGGTCGTGAAGTTCCGTACAGCAGCGCAACTGACCGGCGGCCGGGTGCTGCTGTGGTCGCTGCCCGGTCGGCTGCCGAACGCGATGAGCCCGATCGGCACCCTGCTGCTGGTGAGCCGGAACACCGACAGCGTGTGGCGCGGCTCCCTGGTCGCCGGTGCGCTGGCGGTCGGCCAAGCGGTCGGCGGTCCGCTGGTGGGTCGGCTGGCGGACCGCCGCGGGCAGCGGACGGTCGGGCTGGTCGCCGCGCTGGTCAACGCGACGGCACTGGTGGCGCTGGTGGCCGCCTCGCAACGCGGGTCGGCCCTCGGCTGGCAGCTCGCGCCTGCCGCCGTGGTCGGCCTCTCCGTCCCGCTGGTCGGCCCGCTGTCGCGCAGCCGGTGGGTCCGATTGGCCGCTGGTGAAACAGAGTTGACCTCCGTCATGCTGTCGCTGGACGGGATCGTCGACGAGGTCGGTTTCACCGCCGGGCCCGCACTGGTCGGGGTCCTCGCCACCGTCTCCTCCCCCGCCGTCGGCCTGCTCGTGGCGGCCGTGCTGTCCGGCGTCTGCGCGACCCTGTTCGCGCTGCACCCGACGGCCTCCCCCGGCATCCCGAAGTCCCCGGCCCGCTCCGCCGAGCGGCTGCTCACCGTGCCCTACGTCCTACTGCTGGCCGGGATGGCGCTGCTGGGCGCGTGTTTCGGCTCGGTGCAGGTCGGGGTGACCGCCACCACGGAGGCCCTGGGCCGGCCGGGCGCCGCCGGACTGCTGTACGGCTTCATCGGGTTCACCAGTTCCCTGGCCGGGATCGCCGCCGCGGGCCTGCCCGCCCGGTGGGAGTTGGCGTCCCGGCTGCGGGCGGGCACGGTGCTGCTGTTCGCCGCCGCCTGCGTCCTGCTCGTCTCCGCCGGGAGCCTGTGGAGCCTGACCGCCGCCGTGGGCCTCCTCGGGGTGGCGGTCGCACCGCAGATGATCACGATGTTCGGCCTGGTCGAGCGGACGGTGTCGGCCGTCCGGCTGGGCGAGGCGATGGCGGCGCTGGTCAGCGCGCTGATCCTGGCTCAGTCGGCTGGCACCTTCCTGGGCGGCTGGGCGACCACGCACTTCGCGGCCGCCGCGCCGTTCGCGATCACCGCGGCCGCGGCGGCGGCCGCCCTGCTGCTCGCCGCGTGCACCGCGACCGAACAGCGCTACCGCCGCCGTATTCCGACCGCTCCGACCGCTCCGACCGAAGGTCGGACTGACGGTCGGCCTGGCGGTTCCGGCGCCCAACCTCGCATCACCGCGCCGGTGCGCCGCGCCCCGCGCACATGACGGCGGGGGCGACGGTGGTCCGCACACCGTCGCCCCCGCCGTGCGGCCCTGCCGGCCGGCACCCACGATTCGGCAGGGCCCACTCAGGCGGTTGTCAGTTGACGTTGACCGCCGTCCAGGTGGCCGCGACCGCGTTGTACTCGGCGCTGCCGTTGCCGTACAGGTCCGCCGCCGCGCTGAGGGTGCCCGCCCGGGCGCCCGCGTAGTCGGTGGTGGAGGTGAAGTAGACGGTCAGCGCGCGGTACCAGATCTGCGCGGCCTTGTCCCGGCCGATGCCCGCGAGCGAGGAGCCGTCGGCCGTCGGGCTGTTGTAGTCGAACCCGTTGATGCTCTTCGCGCCGCTGCCCTCCGACAGCAGGTAGAAGAAGTGGTTCGCCACGCCCGACGAGTAGTGCACGTCGAGGTTGCCCACGTCGGCGGACCAGGAGTCGGCGGACTGGCCGTCCTTGCTGGGCTGGTCCATGTAGCGCAGCGGGGTGCCGTTGCCGTTCAGGTTGATCAGCTCGCCGATCCAGTAGTTCGGCGGGTTGGAGGGCAGGTTGGCGTACCACTCGACCATCGTGCCCATGATGTCGGAGGTGGCCTCGTTGAGGCCGCCGGACTCACCCGCGTAGTTGAGGTTCGCCGTGGCGGCGGTGACACCGTGGCTCATCTCGTGGCCGGCCACGTCGATCTCGGTGAGCGGGGCGGCGTCGCCGTTGCCGTCGCCGTAGGACATGCAGAAGCAGCTGTCGTCCCAGAAGGCGTTGACGTAGTTGGAGCCGTAGTGGACGCGGCTCGCAGCGCCGACACCGTCGTTGCGGATGCCGTTGCGGCCGAAGGTGTTCTTGTAGAAGTCCCACGTGGTGGCCGCGCCGAACTGGGCGTCCACGGCGGCGGATTCGCGGTTACTGGCAGTGCCGTCGCCGAAGTTGTTGGAGGTGTTGGCGAACAGCGAGCCGTTGCCGGCGGTTCCGTTGCTCATGTCGGTGGTGGACTGGCCGCCGCGGCTGTCGTCCTTCAGCGAGTAGCTGGAGCCGCTCTGCGCGGTGGTGAGCGGCACCTGGCCGACGAAGACGCCCTTGCCGGTGCCGGCGGCGGTCTGGATCTTCTCGTGGGTGGACAGCACCTTGCCGGTGGCGGCGTCGGTGACGAGCACCTGGTTGCTCGGGGTGCCGTCGGCGCGCACGCCCTCGACGGTGGTCCGGTAGGCCAGGCGCGGGTTGCCGTCGGTCGCCCAGACGATCAGTTCGGCCTTGCCGGTCTGGTGCACGTCGGCCAGCGGGGACTCGTCGGCGTCGAGGGTGACCCCGACGGTGGCCTTGACCGCGCCGGTGGCCTGCGTGGCGGCCTGGTCGGCCGGGATCTGCGGGGTCAGGCTCGGCAGCGCGAGCTTGGCGGAGACCGCCTTGTCGACCGACTTGACCGAGCCGTTGGCCTTCTGGTGGACGACCAGGTCGCCGCCGAGCACCGGCAGGCCGGCGTAGGTGCGCTCGAAGCGCAGGTGCCGGGTGCCGTCCTTGTCGACCACGGCGTCCTTGGCGACGAGCCGCTCCTTCTCGCCGAGGGCGAGGGCCTTGGCGAGCGGGCCGGACTGGCCGCCGGCCAGCGCGAGCACGGCCGCGTGCTGGTGGTCGGCCTGGGTCTGGAGGCCGGCGACGGGGCTGGCCTGGGCGGCGGTGCTCACCTGGATCACACCGGTCAGCAGGGCGGTGGCCGACAGTACGGCGACAGCTGCGAGCTTTCGCTTCACGTGCGAGTCCTTCCGGGAAACCGCGTGTGGACGCGGTCGCGCCGCGTTCCGGGGGCCGGGGTCGGCACCTGTGGGGCGGAATGGGCGCTGACGTGCTGAAACCCCGGGCGGTCGAGCGGCGAGCCACCAAGGGGTGGGGGTGGGGGCTACCGCCGGGGCTGTCCAAAAGCATGACAATCCAGCAGGTGAATTGACAGGTCTACTTCAGCGATTGGCCAGGTCCCGCCAGCTCGCCGGGGCTCTCAAGTGGTGGGCAAAACGGGGCAATTCACCGCGCCTTGCAGTGGGTTCCCACCCGAACCACGGCCGACCGCCTGCACCGATGTCCGATCGACCGTCGAACGTTGATTCGGCGCGCGGAGCCGAGCGGGCCGGAATCGACTTTTACATCCCTGTAGAACTTCCCATACGGAATCTTGACATCCGCTTGGCGAGGTCCCGCCACCTGCCACCCTTGCCCGCCGCCGGGCCATCTGCTAGTGCCGCCGAACCTCGTGTTCGCCCGACTCCTCAGCGCAGTCGGTGAGTTGAGCGCGACACCCTGGGGCGCACCGGAGCCGACAAGGCCCCGTGTCCCACAACTGCCCCTCCTCCACCGGCAGCTGCGATGGCGCCCGGCTCCCGCGGCGCCCCGCTCGCCCGCCCCGGCTCCCGGGCGGCCTGCCCGTACGGACACCCGGGCCGGGTCGGCACACGCGCTCAACCGCCGCCGGCGCCGGGCCCGTCCGGTCGCAGAAGCGGCAGCGGCAGCGGCAGCGTCGGGGTCGGGTTCGGGTTCGGGGTCGGGGTCGGGAGGGCGCAGGGGTGCCACTCCTCGCCCGGACCGGTCAGCGAGGCCTCCCCGGGAGCACGTCCGGCGCGTACTCCCGGACCGCCGCGAGCAGTTGGCGGATCGACGGGTTCACCATCGGTCGCCCGGCCACGGTGACGGTCGGCACGGTCTCGTTGCCGTCCGCGACCGAGCGGACGAAGGCGGCGGCGTCCGGGTCCTTCCAGATGTTCACCATGGTGAACCGCCGGCTGTAGCGCAGGCGGGTGAAGAGCAGCGCCAGGCGCAGGTTCATGCAGAACGTGCACAGCGGACGCCAGTAGAGGACCACGCCGTCGTCGGCTCCGTCGGTCGCTGTCACTGGAACCGCCATTCCTGGGCCGTGTTGCCGGGGGTGCAGGTCACCATGGTGACCGCGTTTCCCGGGCCGTTGTCGGTCATGCAGCTGTGGTTCTGGTAGTCGGCCAGCGTGTAGGAGCCCTGGGCGGACCCGCTGCGCACCGTCCAGTTGGTCAGGAAGCTGAAGCCTCCGCTCAGGGTGACCTTGCCGTCCATGGTCTGGACGAGCAGCGGCCCACCGCTGTTGCAGGCGTTGAAACTGATCCAGGAGCCGGGGTTGGTCGCCCGCACCCAGCCGTACTGGGACGCGCCGCCGACCACGATCGGGTTGTCGCCGCTCAGTTCGTCGCGGGCCATCCCGATCGGGCGGCCGTCCTTCACGTTGACGATGGTGGTCCAGGAGGTGCCGCCGCACGACGGCGGCCGGGTGGGGGTCTGCGGGGCCGGCGGGTTGCCGCCGCCCGAGGGAGAACCGCCGCCGGACGGGGAGCCGCCCCCGGCGGGGGAGCCACCGGCCGCGTTCTGGGCCGGGGGCTGCGGGTTGGGATTGGGGTTGGCGGGCTGGTTTGCTGCGCCGCCCCCGCCCCCGCCCCCGCCCCCGCCGGACTGGTTGGACTGGCCTCCCGAAGCCCCGCCGGCGGACCCGCCCGAGGCACCGCCCGCAGAACCGCTGGCGGAACCGCCCGAGGCACCGCCGCCACCAGCCGCGTTGCCGCCGCCTGCCGCGCCCGCGCCGGTGCCCCGGCCCGCCGCGCCTCCGTTGCCGCCCGGCGCGGGGGCCGGGACGGGTGCGCCCGGCTGGTTCTGGGTGCTCGGCTGCTGGTCGGCGGCCGGGGCCGCGACCGGGGTGTCGGAAGGTGTCGGTGTGGCGGGCGGCGTCGTGGCCGGGGCCGCCGGGGTGCCCGTGCCCGGCGTCACCGGGGCCGTCACGACGACGGTCGGCTGGGCGGCGGGCGGCTCGGCCGCGTCCGACCGGCCGGGGCCGCGGTCCACCAGCAGAACGGTCGCCGTGCCCATCGAGATGACCACGGGGACGATCACCGGCACCAGCAGTGCGCGCCGTGACCGGCGCTTGCCCGGCTCGGTCACCGGCTGCGGCCCCACCTTCGCGACCTCGTCCGGCACGGGGCCGTCGCCCGACGCCGGGCGCTCGCCCGACGCGGGCTGGTCGGCGCCGTCCGCGACCGGCACCACGGCACCGGCCTTCGCCCCGCCGGCACCCCCGGGCGCTCCGCCCCCGGCCTCTTCACCCGCGGCCGCTCCCCCGGCCGCCGCAGCTCTGAGGTCGACCGTCCCGGTGTCGGCCGGGGCGCCGGCCGCGCCCGCCGCAGCGCCCGCGTCCTTCGCGCCGATCGCCGCCCGGGCCGCGGCCGCCATCTCGGCGGCGTCGGCGAACCGGTCCTCCGGCTTCTTCTCCAGTGCCTTCGCGACCAGCTCTCGAACCGCCGCCGGGAAGGCCCCCGGCAGCTCCGGCGCCGGCTGGCGGACGTGCTTGAGCGCGACCTCCAACACGCTCTCGCCGACGAACGGCGGCTTCCCGGTGAGAAGTTCGAAGCAGACCACGCCGATCGAGTAGAGGTCGGAGGCCGGCCCGGTGCCCGTCCCCTCGGCCTGCTCGGGGGCCATGTAGAGGGCGGTGCCGACGATCGCGTGCGAGGCGGTGATCTTGGTGCTGGCGATCGCCCGGGCGATGCCGAAGTCGGTGATGGTCACCCGGCCGTCCGTACGCACCATCAGGTTGGACGGCTTGAGGTCCCGGTGCACGATCTCCCGGCGGTGGGCGGCGTGCAGGCCGTCCAGCGCGGCGGCGACCAGACCGAGGGCGCGCTCGGGAGGCATCGGGCCCTCCTCGGCGAGCACCCGGTCCAACGGCCGGCCGTCGACCAGTTCCATGACGATGTAGGCGCAGCGGTCCCCGGCGTCACCGCCCTCACCGCCCTCCCGGCCCTCGCCGCCGCCGCTCTCACCGTAGTCGTGGACGTCCACGACGGCCGGGTGGTCGATCGCGGCGACCAGTTGGGCCTCCCGGCGGAAGCGCTGGATGAAGGTGTCGTCCTCGAACAGCGCCGAGTGCAGGATCTTGACGGCCACCGGCCGCGCCAGCACCGTGTCGTCGGCCCACCAGACCGTACCCATCCCCCCGCCGCCGATCCGCTCGACCAGCGTGTACCGCCCGCCGAGCACGGCGCCCGGACCCCTCATACTCCCGCCCCCATGTGTGTCATGACCCTCCCCAGCGGGCCGTTCGGCCCCCCAGTGTGCCAGAGGGGGTCGAACAGTCAGCAGGCACTGTCCGGCCAGGGGTTGAGGGCCCCCGCCGTCAGCTGTCCCGGCCCTGCCGGGCGTGCTCGACCACCTCCAGGACGGCGGCGGCGACGGCCTGCGGGTGGTCGGCGTGGACGTGGTGGCCGGCGCCGCGCACGACGATGTGCGACCCCTTGGCGGCGCCGGCGACGACGTGTGACTGGAGGACGGTCCAGCGGGCGCGCATCGCCCCCGGCAGGCCGTCGGTCGCGCTCAGCACGGTCACCGGCACGTCGGGCAGCCGCGCGGCCGCGCGCCGCCGCCGAAGCTCGGAGACCGCGAGGGCCGTCAGCCGGTTCTCGTCGAGGACGGTCAGCCGCTGGTGGCGGTGCGCCTCGACGGCCGCCTCGGCCCTCGCGACAGTTCCCCCGGCACGGCGTGCGGCGGGCGTCAAGGCCGCCCGGAGTAGCCCCACCCGCAACAGGACGGCCTCGGCGGCGCGGATGGCCGGTGGCTGGAACTCCTCGTGCGCCGGGTCCACCAGGACCAGGCCTGCCACCAGTTCCGGGTGCCGCCAGGCGAGGAGTTGGGCCAGCTGGCCGCCCCAGCTGTGCCCGACCAGGACGGCCGGGCCGGCGCCGAGGTGCTCCACCAGGGCCGCCAGGTCCCCGGTCGGGGACTCCAGCGACGGGCCGGAGACGCGATCGGGGTCACTGGCACCGAGCCCGGCCCGGTCGTACGCCACGACCCGGCTGTGCGCGGCCAGTTCGGGCAGCACCGGCGCCCAGGTCAGCGACGAGGTGCCGCAGCCCGCGAGCAGGACCACCGGCGGACCGCCGCGCCCCGCCTCCACCCAGCGCAATGCCCGCCCGCCACGGTCGAGTTCGCCCTGCCGCACCCCGCCGGGGACGCGCTCGGCCAGCGCCTGCCCGATGGCGTCCTGCACGTCCCGCATGGCCCGCGTGTCCTGCGTGCCCTGCGTGCCCTGCGTGCCCTGCGTGCCCCACGGTTCCTGCGCGTTCTGCCTGTTCTCTGTCTTCTGCACGTTCGGCTCCCCCCTGGATCCGTCCGCCCGGTCCCGGCCGGTGGTGCCGGGTGACGCGGGTTCGTTACTCACCCCTGCCACGAGTCCCGGGCGCCTCCCCGACGCCCGGCGGCCCGGCCGTCGGCCAGGCCCGGACTCGCTGTCAGGCACCAGACCCTGACCGCCCGGCTCCACGCCGACCCGAACACCTCGCGTCCGTTGCGTGACCGGAGGACGAAGAGGAGGCGCTGTGGCGCGAGGCCGTCACCGGCCCGCCCACGCCGAGGCGGCCCAGGCCGGGGCGGACCGGGCCACGCCGCGCCCGCCGCCCCGGCCCGACGGTGGCTCAGGCCGACAGGGTCCGCTTGAACAGGTCGAGCACCGCCTCCCAGTGGCGCGCGTCGGCGACGGCGTCGTAGCGGGTGGTGTCGGCCTGGGTGTAGCCGTGCGGGGCGCCCGGGTAGACCTCCTCCCGGTGGCGGACGCCGGCGGCGGTGAGGGCCCCGGCGAGCCGTTCGATCTGCTCGGCGGGCATGGACGGATCCTCGTCGGCGTGGCCGAAGTACACCTCGGCGGTGATCCGGGGGGCGCCCAGGTGCGGACTGTCCGGCGCTTCGGTGGCGAGGCTGCCGCCATGGAACCCGGCGATGGCCGCGATCCGGACGGGGTGGCTGGCGGCCGTCCGCAGGGCGAGCACGGCGCCGCGGCAGTAGCCGGTGAGGCCGACCGGGCCGTCCTCGACGAGCGGGGACTCGGCGAGCCAGCGCAGGTAGGCATCCGCGTCGCGGGCGGTCACCTCGGGGGTGAGGGTGGCGAGCAGCGGGCCGATCCGTTCGAAGATCGTCGGGTCCTTCTCCAGGTCGATCAGCGGCGGCAGTTCGACGACCGGCGCGCGGCCGTTCCGGTAGTAGGCGTTGGGGACCAGCACGGCGTACCCGGCCTGGGCGAGCCGGTCGGCCATGTCCTTCAGCTGGGGTCGGAGCCCGAAGGCGTCCATGTAGAGGATGACGCCGGGGTGGGCCCGCCCGTCGTCGGGATGGGCGAGGTAGGCGTCGGCGGTGCCGTCCGCCGTCGGGATGTCCACGGTGGTTCCGCGCACGGTCATGGTGAGGGGTCTCCTTCGGTTCGCGCGGCAGGTTAGCGGGTGGACGCCGCCACCGGCGCGGCGCCTGCGGGGAACGCGGGTGCGACCGCCCGGCGTTGGGCGTACATGGGTGTGATCGTAGATGTGGCGTGCGTGGCGGCGGCGGTGATCGGGCTGATGCTCCTGATCGCGTGGCAGATCCGGGGCGAGTCGTCGGGGCGTTGGCGGCGGGGCGGCGGGAGCACCGGGGTGGGCCTGGGCGGCGGGTTGGAGGAGTTGCAGGCGCTGTTCAGTCCGGGCAAGCGGGTGCAGGTCGAACAGCGGCGGGAACAGCTGACGCTGCGGGACGACGCCCAGGTCGGAGCGCCGCCGCAGTTCGGCGTGGACCTGGACCGGGGCGTGGCGGTGCTGCACGGCAAGGGCGGGACGGGCGGTGAGACCGGACGGGGTCGGACCGGCGCTCAGGCCCCCCAGCCGCGGGAGCAGAGCACCAGCCGGTAGCCGTCCGGGTCGGATATCGTCACGCCGAACTCCTCCCAGTAGGGGTTGTGGGCCCGGACCGGGGTGCCGCCGGCGGCCTCCAGCCGGGCGACCAGGGCGTCGTCCACCGGCGCACCGAGGTAGACGACGAACAGGTCGTCGACCGTCGGGGCGGGCTCCAGCGGGTTCTCCGGGTCGCGGGTGAGTTCGAAGTGCCAGGCTCCGCCGGCCGGACCGACCATCAGCAGGTCGTGCTCGCCGGACACCCGCTCGGTGGTGCGCCACAGCACGTCCAGGCCGAGGCCGCCGACGTAGAAGCGCTCGGCCGCCGCGAGGTCGCGCGAGGGCCGGGCGATACGGACCCGCGTCGTCGAATCGATCATGGCCGCGACCCTAGCCGATACCACTGACAACGAACCGCCCCCGACGACCCCCTCAACGCCCCCCCGACGAGCCCCCCCCCAACGATCCCGCCGACGATCCCCCCGCCGACGATCCGCGGACGGACCTCTCAGAACCGGCGCAGCCGTTCCTCGTCGCTGGTGCGCGGGCAGGTCAGGCAGGCGGCGGCCTCGGGCTTGACGGCGTAGTAGAGGCAGCAGCCGAGCCGGGTACGGGTGTGGTGGCCGCGTCCGTCGGGGGTGTGCAGCCGGCGGAAGTCGGCGGCGCCGGGCAGCGGGAGGGTACCGCCGGGCAGCACCGCCTCGGCGGCGACGACCGCGGCGTCCTCCTCGCCGAGCATCCGGCCGAGGTACCAGACGGCGGAGGCGAGGTCATCCGTCACCATGCCCCAGAGCGCGCGGTCGCGGCGCCGGCTGGGGGCGGCGAAGGCGGTGAGCACCGGCTCGATGTGGGCGACCACGGCGGCCCGCAGTTCGGCGCGGAGTTCGTCGTCGCCGGGGAGGGTGACGTGGCCGCGCGGGCGCAGCGCGAGGCCCCCGGTGGGGGCGTGCAGCCAGAGGTCGGCGGGGTCGACGAGGGGGACTTTCCGGGCGAGGTGCCAGGGGCCCGCGATGAGCAGGCACGCGGACCAGACGTAGTGGTGCAGCAGTCTGGAGGCGGTGACGTGCGGGCGGGGGGCGCGGCCGTGTTCGGCGGCGATGCGCTCCTCCTCGCCGGCCAGGGCGGCGGCCAGGGCCCGTTCGTCGGCGGCGAGTTCGGCCCCCGAGTACCAGCCGTCGGCGGCACGGGGGTCGGGTTCGTCGGCGTCGAGCAGACGCAGTTCCAGCACCGGGCAGAGCTCGCGCAGGCGCCGGTAGTCGCCGGGCAGGGTGGACGTCGGTGCGACGGGCAGGGGTGTTCCGGGGATCATCGGCGCTCCGTGGATCGACTCCGCATGATCGAATAAGGTGAGGCTCACCTTACAATGTCTCAGGAAGTGCATCACCCGGGGCCGGGCCGGGCGGCGCGACACTCGCGACACCCGGACGGGTCGACGCCGTGACGGACGACCCGACATCGGACCAGGCAACCCGAGATTGACGAACTTAGGCAAACCTAACCTAAGATGTCGACTCGTGTTGAGAACCGACCCGCCGGCCACCACAGCCCCGGCGACGCCTCGATCCTCGGCGGTCCAGCGGCCCCTGCTGCTGGTCGCCGGTGTGGGCGCGCTCGTGCTGTGTGCCGCGCTGAGCCTCGCGCTCGGCTCCCGATCCATCCCGCTGTCCACCGTGGCCGACGCCCTCACCGGGGCCGCCCACGGCGGCGACGCCGATGTGGTGACGGGCCTTCGCCTGCCGCGAACGGTGATCGGGCTGGCCGTCGGGGCCGCGCTCGGCGTCGCCGGGGCGGTCGCCCAGGGCGTCACCCGCAACCCGCTCGCCTCCCCGGTCACCCTCGGCGTCAACGCCGGCGCGAGCCTCGCCGTGGTCGCCGCGATCTACGCGCTGGGCCTCACCCGGCCCGTCGAGTACGTCTGGTTCGCCTTCGCCGGGGCGGCCGTCGCCGCGGTCGCCGCGTACGCGATGTCCCGGCGCGGCGACGACCTCGACCCGGTCCGGCTCGCGCTCGGCGGCACCGTGCTCACCGTGGTGCTCACCTCCTGGACCTCCGCGCTGATGCTGGCCAGTCACCGCACCCTGGACGAGGCCCGGTTCTGGTTGGCCGGATCGATCGGCGGGCGACAGTTGGACACCCTCACCCCCGTGCTGCCGTTCCTGCTGCTCGGACTGCTGGGCGCGTTCGCGATCTCGCCCGCCCTCAACGCGCTCGCCCTCGGCGACGAGACCGCCCAGTCGCTCGGCGTGCCGGTGGCCCGGATCCGACTGGCCGGCGGGCTGGCCGTCGTCCTGCTCGCGGGCAGCGCGGTGGCCGTCGCCGGGCCGGTGGCGTTCATCGGACTGGCCGCGCCGCACCTGGTCCGCCCGCTGCTCGGCAACGACCACCGCTGGCTGCTGCCGGGCTGCCTGATCGCCGGTCCGCTGCTGCTGCTCGCCGCCGACGTGCTCGGACGGCTCGTGGTGCGCCCCTCCGAGATCGAGGTCGGCATCGTGACCGCCTTCCTCGGCGCGCCGCTGCTCGCCGTACTGGCCCGGAAGGTGGCCCGGTGACCGCGCTCGCCGTGCCCGTCGACACACTCGCCCGCCGCCGGGCCCGCACCGCCGCGTGGTCGGTGCTGGCCGCCGTCGTCCTGGTGGTGCTGACCGGCGTCGCGCTCGGCACCGGACAGGTGAGCCTGTCCGGATGGGACGCGCTGCGCGCCCTGGTCGGGCAGGGCGAACCCGGAAACGTCCTGGTGGTGCAGCAGTTCCGGGCGCCCCGGGTGGTGTCGGCCCTGATCGCCGGGGCCGGGCTGGCGATGGCCGGCTCAATGCTCCAGCGGCTCTTCCGCAACCCGCTGGCCTCCCCCGACACCATCGGTGTCACCGGCGGCGCGTCCTTCGGCGCGGTGCTGATGCTCGCCACCGGCGCCTCCCAGCACCTGATCCCGCTGGCCGCGCTCGGCGGCGGACTGCTGGCGGCGCTGCTGCTCGGCGGCCTCGCCTGGCGGTCGAAGATAGCCGTCACCCGGCTGGTGCTGGTCGGCCTGGCGGTGCAGCAGGGCCTCGCCGCCGCCGTGAACCTGATGATCGTACGGTTCCCGGCCGAGCTGGCCTCCTCCGCGATGCAGTGGACCACCGGCTCGCTCTACGGCCGCAACTGGACCGAGGTCTGGATCGGCGGCACCGCCATCGCGCTGACCGCCCTGGCCGTGCTGCTCTGCCAGCGGCGGATCGCGGTCCTCGACCTCGGCGACGACTCGGCCGGCGGCCTCGGCCTCAACCCCGGCCGGGACCGGCTCTGGCTGCTGCTGCTCGGCATCACCCTCGCCTCGCTGGCCGCCGCCCTCACCGGCCCGGTCGCGTTCGTCGCGCTCGCCGTGCCGCACCTGGTCCGGCTGCTCGCCGGGCCGCCCACCCTCGGCACGCTCGGACTCACCGCGCTCACCGGCGCCGTCCTGCTGCTGTCCGCCGACCTCCTCGTGCTCCACGTGATCCCCGTCCACGGCCTGCCGGTCGGTGCCGTCACCGCCACGCTCGGCGCGCCCTGGCTCCTGGCGCTGATGATCCGCCAGGGCCGGCCTCCCCAGAGGAGCAACTGATGACGCCCACGACGACCGTCGAGTCCGTCACCACCACCGCCAACCGGCTCGCCGCGCACGGCCTCGACCTGCGCTACGGCGACCGCACGATCGTCGACGGGCTCGACCTCGAACTGCCCGGCGGCGCCGTCACCGCCATCGTCGGGCCCAACGCCTGCGGCAAGTCCACCCTGCTGCGCGGACTGGTCCGGCTGCTCGACCCCGCCGCCGGCACCGTCACCCTGGACGGCTCCGACATCCACCGGATGTCCGCCCGGGCCCTCGCCAAGCGGATGGGCCTGCTGCCGCAGCAGCCGGTCACCCCCGAGGCGATCACCGTCGAGGCGCTGGTACGGCTCGGCCGGTACCCGCACCAGCGGATGCTCAGCCCGTGGTCCAAGACCGACCAGGCCGCCGTCGAGGACGCCCTCGCCCGGACCGGCACCGCCGAACTACGCGACCAGCAGGTCGACCGGCTCTCCGGCGGGCAGCGCCAACGCGCCTGGATCGCGCTCGCGCTGGCCCAGGACACCGAACTGCTGCTGCTCGACGAGCCGACCACCTTCCTCGACCTGCGCCACCAGCTCGACGTCCTCGACCTGGTCGCCGACCTGCACGCCGAGGCCGGACGCACCGTCGTCATGGTGCTGCACGACCTCGGGCAGGCCGCCCGGTACGCCGACCACCTGGTGGTGCTCAAGGACGGGCGGCTCGCCGCCGCCGGACCGCCCGCCGAGGTCCTCACCGCCGACCTGGTCGAGGCCGTGTTCCAGGTGCCGTGCCGGGTGGTGCCCGACCCGGAGACCGGCACGCCGCTGGTCGTCCCCCGGGCGCGGACCCGGCCGCGCGCCGCCGACCGCTGACCGCCCCCCTCCTCACCCCCGACGCTCCTCACCCCCGACACCCGCTCGACCCGATCCAAGGAACCCCATGAACCGCCGCCTCCCCGTCGCCGTCCTCGCCGTCGCCCTGTCCACCACGCTGCTCGCCGCCTGCGGCAGCGACGGCGGGACCAAGCAGAGCGGGGACGCCGCCTCCGCGAGCGCCGGCGCCTCCGCCGGCTTCCCGCGCACCGTCACCCACGCCGCCGGAACGGCCCAGGTCAAGGCCCAGCCCAAGCGCGTCGTGGTGCTGGACAGCGGCGAGCTGGACGACGTCACGCTGCTCGGCATCACGCCGGTCGGCGCGGTGTCGCCGCACATGAAGACCGAGGGCGGGTTCCCGAACTACCTCAAGGACAAGATCAAGGACACCAAGGACGTCGGCCCGATGAACGAGCCGAACCTGGAACTGATCGCCTCCCTCAAGCCCGACCTGATCCTCTCCTCCAAGGTCCGCCACGCCAAGGTCTACGACCAGCTGAACGCGATCGCGCCGACCGTGCTCGCCGAGACCACCGGGTTCCCGTGGAAGGAGAACCTCGCCCTCTACGCGCAGGCGCTCGGCAAGGAGGACGAGGCCAAGAAGGCGCTCGCCGACTACGAGGCGCGGGCCGCCAAGCTCGGCGAGGCGATCAAGGCGAAGAACGGCGGCGCCATGCCGACCGCCTCGGTGGTCCGCTTCGTGGCCGGACCGACCCGCCTCTACGCCAAGGCCTCCTACAGCGGCGTGGTGCTCAAGGACGTCGGCCTGGCCCGCCCGGCCGCCCAGGACGTCGACAAGAACATCGTCGAGGTGAGCGCCGAGCAGATCAACCAGGCCGACGCCGACCTGGTGTTCGTCACCACCGCCGACGACCCGTCCAAGACCAAGGAGAGCGAGGTCCAGCAGACCCCGGTCTGGCAGGGCCTGAACGCCGTCAAGAACAGCAAGGTCTTTAACGTCCCGGACGAGACCTGGATGTCCGGCATCGGCGTCCAGGCGGCCGACGCCATGCTCGGCGACATCGCCAAGGCCGCGGGCGTGGACGCACCCAAGTAACCGCCGACGGACGACGGCGGACGGACGAGGTAGCGGTGGCGGTGGCTGTGGCGGCCACAGCAGCAGCCGCCACCGAACAGCCGACAACGAACAGATGACAGATGACAGATGACAACAAACAGATAACAGATTTCGAAATCTGTTATCTGTCATCTGTCGCCTGTCATCTGTTCGCCGCCCTCCCGACGTGCCCCGTGATCCGCCCGCCGTCGCTCTCGTCCGTCACCACCCTCAAGGACCACCACCCCATGCGGCTCTACCTGCTCGCCCTGAACCCCACCGACTCGGTCACCGCCGGCTTCCTGCCCGCCGCCGCCCGGCTCGGGCTCGACGTCACCGTCCTGACCGACCACGCCGAACCCCACCGGAAGGCCTACGCCGGCCTCCCGTTCACCGCACCCGAGGTGCTGGAGTGCGACGTCCGGAACTTCCGCGCCGTGGTCAGCCTGGTCTCCCGCCATCACGCGCCCGACGCGGTGTTCAGCAACAGCGACCACCTGCAGACCCAGACCGCCCTGGCCGCCGAGTACTTCGGCCTCCCCGGAAAGGACTGGAAGGCCGCACTGCGGGCCAAGGACAAGGGCCAGCTGCGCCGCCACCTCGCCCTGACCGGCCAGGACGCCGTCTGGTCCGCCGAGTTGGCCCCCGGGCAGGACCCGGCCGAGCTGGAGCCGCCGTTCCCCTGCGTGGTCAAACCCCGTGAGGGAGTGGCCAGCGAGGACGTCACACTGGTCGCCGACGCCGCCGAACTCGCCCTCCGCTGCTGGGAGATCCAGCACCGCCGGGCCGGCGCGACGCTGGTCGTCGAGGAGTTTCTGGACGGCCGGCTGTGCACCCTGGAGACCCTCGGCGACGGCCGCCGCCGGCACGTCCTCGGCGGCTTCCGCACACAGCTCTCCCCGCCGCCGGACTTCATCGAGGAGGTGCTGGAGTTCGTTCCCGCGCACCCCGCCGAGGTGGTCGCGCAGGTGCTCGCCCAACTAGACGCGCTCGGCATCGGACTCGGCGCCTGCCACACCGAGTTCGTCGTGCAGCCGGACGGCCGCGCCCGGATCATCGAGGTCAACTACCGCGCCATCGGCGACCAGTGCGACCTGATGCTCGCCGAAATCCTCGGCGTCCCACTCTTCGAGCACATCCTCGCCACCCACCTCGGCCGGGAACTCCCCGCGGACCTCGGCGCGCAGTGCGCCGCGACCCCGCGCCGGGCCCGCAACGAGGTGGTCTGCGCCGACCGGGCCGGCCTCCTCACTGCCGCCCCCGGCCCGTACGACGAGGAGCGCGACGGCGTCCGGCTCGCCTACCGCCCGCTGCGCCCGCTCGGCGAGCGGCACGAGCACTACCGCACCAACCGCGACTACCTGGGCGTGATGTGGGCCATCGGCGCCGACCAGGAGGCCGTGGACGCGGCCGTCGCCCGGTTCCGCGCCGCCAACCGCTGGGAGATCACCCCGTGACCGCCGACGAGCAGCTCACCCTGCGGGTGCTCTCCGCCCTGCTGCGCGAGGACGTCCTCGGCCTGCGCTCCCGCGGCGCCGTGGAGGACCGCGCGGACGGCCCCTGGTTCACCGTCGCGGACGCCGAACTCGCCCTGCCCGTCGCCGCCGAGGGCTTCCAGTGCGAGTACGCCGCCCGGCTGCCCCTGCTGGAGCTGGCCGGGCGCCGGCTCACCGGCCTGGACGCCATCGTGGCGGCCCTGGCCGGTCTGGCCGAGGCCGAGGACCGGCCCGGCTGGGCCGCCTTCGCCGAGGAGTGCCGCCAGACCCTCGCCACCATGGAACTGCACGAGCGCGCACGGCCCGAGGTGCACGCCCGGCTCACCGACCTGTACGGCGAGGACCCGGCCGACTGGACCGGCCTGGCCGCCGCCCTCGGCCACGACACCCTGGCCGCCTACCTCGACCACCCCGTCTACCCGACCGCGCGCGGCCGGGCCGGTCTCACCGAACCCCAACTGAACTCCTATGCACCGGAGTTCCACCCCGCATTCGAGCTGCGCTGGCTGGCCGTCCCGACCGATGCCCTCACCACCCACGGCCGGCGTCCGCTCCCGAGCTGGTGGCCCACTCCGGCCTGGTTGGGCCTTGCGGACGCCTGCCCCGGCGACGGCTGGACCACCCTGCCGGTCCACCCCCTCACCGTCGGCGCCCCGCTGGACGAGGCGCTGGAGGCGGTCGGTCTGGCCGGCCGCGCGGTGCTCGCCGAACGGCCGTACCTGACCGTCGTGCCGACGCTCTCCATGCGCACCGTCGCCGTCGCCGAAGACCCCGCCTGCCACCTCAAACTCCCGCTCGCCACCGCCACGCTGGGCCGGCTCAACCGCCGCACCATCAAGCCCGGCACGCTGCTCGACGGCGCCGCCGGCCAGCGCCTGATCGAGGCCGTGCTGGCCCGCGAGCCGCGCTTCGCCGGCCGCGTCCTGCACGCCGACGAGCAGACCTGGGCGCACGCCGGCCACGAGCTGCTGGCCGTCCTGCTGCGCCGCTACCCCGCCGGGCTGGAGCGGGCCGTCACCGTCCCGCTGGCCGCCCTGCTGGCCCCCGCGCCCGGCGGTCGCCTGGTGCTCGACCACCTCGCCGACCGCTTCCATGACGGCGACCAACTCGCCTTCTACGACTCCTTGCTGGAACTCCTGCTGGACTGGCAGACCACGCTGTTCGACTACGGCATAGCGGTGGAGTCGCACCAGCAGAACACCTCCCTGGTGCTCGACGACGACGGACTGCGCCTGCTCTACAAGGACGACGACGGCCCGCGCGTGCACACCGCCCGGATGACCGCCCGCCTCGGCGAACTCGCCCCGGCCCGGGCCGACTTCGACGACGCCCGAATCTTCGGCGACGACGACCGGGCGCTCACCGACCTGTTCACCACCATCACCGGCCACCTGTGCACCGGCGCGCTCGCGTTCGGCCTCGCCGAGCACCGTCGCGCCGAACTCACTGACGTACTCACACTGTTGCGAAAGCGCCTGGCCGAGGCGGTGGACCGGATCGGGCCGGCCGGCGAGCCGCTGCGGACGGACCTGCTGGAGGCCGAACGCCTGCCGGTCAAGGCCATGGTCAGCGCCGGGACCTTGCTCAGCAAGCAGCGCTCGGGCGCCGCCGACATCAACAAGCACTACACCAGCGGACCCAACTACCTGCTGGCGAACGGGATCGCCCGGTGAGTGTGGAGACCGTCGCGCAGCGGTCCGGCCACGGGACCGACCACTCCGGCGGACTCGGCCGCCGGCAGGTGCACGCCGTCGCCGCCTGCTACTTCGTCGCCTCCTTCGCCGCACTGGGCCTGCCGCCGTACCTGACCGCGATCCTGCCCACGCTCGGCGATCCGCAGGCCCGGTGGGCCGGTGTGCTCTACATCGTCCCGACGGTCTTCAGCGCGCTCGGCGCACCGCTGTGGGGCCGGCTCGCCGACCGCTTCGGCCGCAAGCGGCTGCTGCTGCGCGCCCAACTCGGGCTCACCGTCTCCTTCCTGCTGGCCGGAGCCGCCGGAAGCCTGCCCGCGTTCACCCTCGCGCTGGTCCTCCAGGGCTTCCTCGGCGGCACCTTCGCCGCCACCAACGGCTACCTCGCCGCCGCCCTCGACGGACCGCGGCTGTCCCGCGCACTCACCCTGATGCAGGGCAGCGCCCGGGCAGCCCTGGTGGCCGCGCCGATCCTGGTCGGTGCGTTGTCCCCGTGGATCGACCCGCACCGCCAGTACCTGGTGATGGCCGTCCTCCCGCTCGCCGCCGCACTGCTGCTGTCCCTGCTGCCCGAGCCGGACCGTCCGGCGGCCGCCCCCGCGTCGGAGGGGCGCGCCGAGCGGGCACCCGCCGCCCCGCTCCTCCCGCTCTACGTCTTCGAGTTCGTCTTCGTCTTCGCCACCGTCATCTCCTTCCCCTATCTCATCTCGCTCGCCGAGCAACGGCTGCCCGGCGTCTCCGGCACTACCACCGGCGTGCTGTTCGCCCTGCCGCACCTGTGCTACCTGGTGTTCGCCGCGCGCATCCACACGCTGTTCCACGCCCGCCCGCACACCGGCATCGCGCTCGGCTTCGGCTTCGTCGCGCTCGGCCTGGCCGGGCACTCCGTCGCGTACTCGCTCCCGGTCTTCGTCGCCGTCCGACTGCTGCTCGGCGCCGGGCTCACGCTCGGCCTGGTCTGCCTCGCCGTACTCGCCGCCGGAGCGGCCCAAGGGCGCGCTCCCGGGCGGATGTTCGGCACGCTCGAACTCGTCTCCAAGGGCGGCGCCGTCGCCGCCGGCGCCGTCGCGGCGCTGGCCAACGGGCAGTTCGGCGCCGCCGCGCCCGTGGTGGCCGGCACCGCCGCCGCCCTGCTGGCCGCCGTCGCGGCCACCGCGTTCTCCCTCCCGTCCCTCCGCCAGCGCTGGAGTCGCCGATGACCCCCGAGCCGATCACCCCCGAGCCGATCACTCACGAGCCGATCAGCCACGAACTGCCCACCTCCGACGAAGCGGTGGCCCACACCCTGCTGAACTGCCTGCTGCGCGAAGTCTCCGCCCCCGAGCACCAGACCGCCGTGGCCGACGGCCGCCTGCTGCTGCGCCTGCCCCGGCGCGGCGCCCTGCTGCGGATCGCCCTGCGCCGCACCTCGCTGCTCGGCGCGCACCGCTTCACCGGCCCGGTCGAGATCGAACGAGGCGACAGCTGGGCGGAGTTGGACTGGCGCGAGCTGGCGGAACACGTACAGGACGAACTGGAGCTGCGCACCGGCACGGTGAACGAGGAGTTCCTGGGCCAGGTCACCTCCAGCCACGACGGCCTCCGGCAGAGCCTGGCCGGCCGCCCGGCCTCCGGACCGGACCGCTACCTGGAGTCCGAGCAGGCCCTGCTGTTCGGCCACCGCTTCCACCCGGCGCCCAAGTCCCGCTCCGCCGCCCGGGGGGACTGGCGCGGGTACGCCCCGGAGTCCCGTGCGGCGTTCCCGCTGCGCCACCTCGCCGTCCGCACCGAACTGCTCGCCGAGCAGTCCCTGGACGAGAGCGCGAGCGCCCTGCTGGACGGCCTCGGCGACGTCCCGGACGGCTACCGTCTGCTGCCCTCCCACCCCTGGCAGTACCAACTCATCGGCGATCACCCGCTGTTGCGCGACGCCCTGGACCGCGGCGACGTCCTCGACCTCGGGCCGCGCGGCGAGGAGTTCGCCGCCACCGCCTCGGTGCGCACCCTCCACGGCGCGGACGCCTTCCTCAAGTTCAGCCTCAACGTGCGCATCACCAACTGCCTGCGCAAGAACGCCGCTTACGAGCTCACCGGAGCCGTCGCGCTCACCCGGCTGCTCGCCCCCGCCCTCGCCGACCTCGCCCGGCGCTTCCCCGACGCGGCGATGCTGCGCGAGCCCGCGTTCCGCACCCTCGCCCTGCCCGGCGCCGACGGCCGACCCGACCAGGCGCTCTACGAGGGCTTCGGCCTGATCGTCCGCGAGGGCTTCGGCGGCGTGCTGCGGCCCGGCGTCACCCCGCTGCTGGCCGCCGCCGTCGCCGACGAGCACCCGACCAGCTCCGCCCACATCTCCCGTCTACTGGAGGGGAGTTCGGACGCCTCGCGGGCCCTGGACTGGTGGCGGGCCTATCTGGGGCTGCTCATCCCGCCCGTGCTCGCCGCCTACTTCGACCACGGCGTGGTGCTGGAGCCGCACCTGCAGAACGTGCTCATCGGCGTCGACGCCACCGGGCACCCCACCCAGGTGCTCTTCCGCGATCTGGAGGGCACCAAGCTCGTCCCCGAGCACAACGCCGACATCCTGGCCGCCCTCCCGCCCGAGGTCGCCGGGCCGATGACGTACGACGCCGAGCGCGGCTGGGACCGGGTGGTCTACTGCCTGCTGGTCAACCACGTCGCCGAACTGCTCGCCGCCCTCGCCGACCGCCACCCCGAGCTGGAGGGCGCCCTGTGGCAGGCGGTCCGGGACACCCTGGAGCAGTACGCGGCAGGCCACGGCCGCCCGCCCCGGCTGCGGGCACTGCTCGCGGGCGTGCCGCTGCCGGCCAAGGCCAACCTGCTCACCCGCTGGGAGCGCAAGGCCGACCGGCAGGCCGGCTACGTCCGTCTGCCCTCGCCGCTCGCCGGATCCGTCCTCGCCCAGGCCGCCCGCACCTCCGCCCCCCTCTCCCTCGGGAGCGCCGCCCGATGACCGAGATCGTCCGCCGGCACGTCGCCGCCCTCGCGCCCGACGCCCTGCCCGCCTACGTCTACGACCTGGCGGCGCTGCGCGCGCACGCCGCCGCCGTCCGGGCCGCACTGCCCGCGCGGGTCGAGCTGTACTACGCCGCCAAGGCCAACCCCGAGGCGCCGCTGCTGGCCGCGCTGCGCGACGCGGTCGACGGCTACGAGGTCTCCAGCGGAGGGGAGTTGGCGCACGTGCGGGCGGCCGTACCGGACGCGCCGCTGGCCTTCGGCGGCCCCGGCAAGACGCCCGCCGAGATCGCCGCCGCCGTGGACGCCGGGGTGCACCGCTGGCACATCGAGAGCGAGCAGGAACTGCACCGGCTCGACGCCGTCCTCGCGGACCGGCCGGGCACGGTGGTCGACGTGCTGCTACGGGTCAACCTGCCGGTCGCCACCGGTGCGCTCGATGCGGTGGCACTCGCGATGGGCGGGCGACCGACGCCGTTCGGGCTCGACCCGGACCGCGCCGAGGAGTGCGTACGCCAGCTCACCGGCGACGGCACCGGCACCGACCCTGGCCCGCTCGGGCGGCGGCTGCGCCTGCGTGGCGTGCACGCCCATCTGGCCAGCGGGCTCGCGGCGGCGGAGCAACTGGCCGTCGCCGAAAAGATCGTGGCCTGGTCGGCCGCGCTGGCCGAGCGGCACGGCTTCCCGCTGGCGGAGGTCAACGTCGGCGGCGGGATGGCCGTGGACTACGAGGACCCGGCGAACCACTTCGACTGGACGGCCTTCGGCGAAGGGCTGGCCAAGCTGCTGGACGCCCACCCCGGCCTGACCCTGCGGATCGAACCCGGCCGGGCCCTGACCGCCCACTGCGGCTGGTACGCGACCGAGGTGCTGGATGTGAAGCAGAGCCACGGCGAGGACTTCGCGGTGGTCCGTGGCGGCACCCACCACCTGCGCACCCCCGCCACCCGGGGGCACTCCCAGCCCTTCGAGGTGCTCCCGGTCGACGCCTGGCCGCATCCGTGGCCGCGCCCCGCCGTCGCCACCGGCCGCGCCACCCTGGCCGGCCAGCTCTGCACCCCGAAGGACGTCCTCGCCCGGGCCGCCTCCGACGCCGACGGCCTGCGGGCGGCCGACCGCGTGCTGTTCGCGATGGCGGGCGCGTACGCCTGGAACATCTCGCACCACGAGTTCCTGATGCACCCGCGCCCGGGGTTCCACTACCTGGGCGGCTGAGGGCACCCCCGGACGACGGTCGACAGGTAACAGATAACAGATTTCGAAATCTGTTATCTGTCAGCTGTTATCTGTTCGCCGCCCCCTGTTCTCGCCCCGCCGCCCGCCCGTCCGCGCGCCGGACCCCACCCGTGGGCCCCGCCCGCCCCAGGGGTCGCCGCAGGTCACCTCCGCACACTCGTGCGACAGTGGTAGGCAGCGAAGGGAGCGCGAACGTGCTGATGGACAAGGTGGCGGAGATACTCGCCGAGGCGTCGGCCGAGGTGGTGGAGCCGCGCTTCCGTGCGCTGGCCGCCGGCGAGGTGATGGAGAAGGCGCCCGGCGAGATCGTGACGGTCGCCGACCGCGAGGCCGAGGCGATCATCGCCCGCCGTCTGCGCGAGCTGCTGCCCATCCCCGTGGTCGGCGAGGAGGCCGTCTCCGCCGACCCCGAACTCGCCCAGGCCCTCCACGACGAGCCCGCCGCCTGGCTGGTCGACCCGGTCGACGGCACCTCCAACTTCGTCGCCGGCCGCCCCGAGTACGCCGTGATGTGCTCGCTCGTCCGCGGCGGAGAGACCGTCGCCTCCTGGATCTGGCAGCCCGCCACCGCCACCGCCTACCGTGCCGAACTGGGCTCCGGGGCCTGGCGCGACGGCGTACGCCTGACCCGGCCGCCGGCACCGCGCGACGCCGCGAAGCTGCGCGGATCCGTGAAGAGCCGCTACCTCGACCCGGAACACCGCCGGCGCCTACAGGCCAACGAGTCGGCCTTCGGCGAGGTCTCCCCCGGCCGGCACGCGGCCGGAATCGAGTACCCGGACGTCGTCGAGGGCCGCTTCGACTTCCTCCTCTACTGGCGCACCCTCCCCTGGGACCACGCCCCCGGCTCCCTGCTCGTCACCGAGGCCGGCGGCGTGTCCGCCCGGCTGGACGGCACCCCCTACCGCCCCGAGGCCCCCGGCTGCGAGAACGGCCTGCTGGTCGCCGCCGACCCGGAGACCTGGGAGCTCACCCGCACCCTCCTCCTGAGCGACTGACGGACCGCCACCGCCACCGCCACCGCCACCGCCACCGCCACCGCCACCGAAGCAACCGCGGTCATCTGGTCGCGGTCACGAATCGACGCCCTGGTCCTCGGTCTCGAACGAGGCCTGCCCGGGCGCCGGGCGGCCGACGACAACCGACTCCCCAGCGATGACCGACTCCCCGCAGCACGCGCCTAGCCGGCCCGGTCCCCCTCGGCCTTCCGTCCGGCGCCCACCACCTCGCGCAGCAGTGCACGGACCTCCCCCGCCGTGGCGTGCGGGTTGAGCAGGGTGAGCTTGAGCCGCACCCGGCCGGGCCCCTCGCCCGGGAGTTCGGTCCGCCCGACCACCGCCCGACCGGTGCGCAGCAGCAACCGGCGCAGGCTGCCGTTGAGTTCGTCGACGGCGGCCTCGTCGGTCAGGCCCGGCGGCCGGTAGCGGAACAGTACGACGGTCAGCGCGGGTTCGGCGTGGAGTTCGAGCGACGGTTCGGCGCGGACGGCCTCGGCAGCGGACCGGGCGAGTTCGTGGCAGGCGTCGACGAGTCGGCCGAGCCCGTCGCGACCGAGAGTGCGCAAGGTGACGGCGAGCTTGAAGGCGTCGGCCCGCCGGGTGGTGCGCAGCGAGCGGCCGAGCAGGCTGGGGTAGCCGGCCTGCTCGTCGTCGACGGGGTTGAGGTACTCGGCGCGGCGGGCGAGCGAGACGTAGGTCTCGGTGCGGCGGACCAGGAAGACGCCGGCGGCGGCGGGCTGCCAGCCGAGTTTGTGCCAGTCGAGGGAGACGGAGTCGGCGCGGTCGATGCCGTCGAGGAGCGGGGCGAGCCGGTCGGAGAGCAGCGCGCCGCCGCCGTACGCGGCGTCGACGTGCAGCCAGGCGCCGTAGCGGCCGGCCAGGTCGGCGGCGACGTGCAGCGGGTCGATGCCGCCGGTGTCGGTGGTGCCGGCGGTGGCGACGATGGCGATCGGGGTGCGTCCGGCCCAGCTGGCCTCGGCCAGGGTCCGCTCCAACTCCTTTGGTTCCATCCGAAGTTGCCGGTCGACGGGGACGGTGGTGACGGCGCGCTCGCCGAGCCCGAGCAGGGCGGCGGCGCGCTGGACGGAGAAGTGCGCGGCCTCGGAGGCGACGATGCACGGCCGGACTCCGGCCGGGATGCCGTCCAACTCGACGATGCCGTCCAGCTTCTGGTCCCGTGCCAGCATCAGGCCCATGAGGTTGGACTCGGTGCCGCCGGAGGTGAGGACGCCGGCAGCGCGGGCCGGGTCGTAGCCGACCAGGGTGGCGAGTTCGGCGAGGAGGGCGGTCTCCAGGGCGGTGGCGGCGGGGGCCTGGTCCCAGGAGTCCTGGGAGGGGTTGAGGGCACTGACCGCGAGGTCGGCGGCGGCGGCCACGGCGAGCGGCGGGCAGTGCAGGTGGGCGGCGCAGGCCGGGTCGGCGGGGTCGGCGGCGCCGTAGGCGAGGAGTTCGGTGAGGCGGGCGAGCGCGCCGGGCCCGTGGGCGCCGGCCAGGCCGTCGGCGACCAGCGCGCCGAGCTCGGCCGGACTGCCTGCGGGCAGTGGCCCGCCGCGCAGGGCGATGCCGTGGTCGAGCGCGTCGAGGACGGTGGCCAGCAGCGGTCCGAGCGCGCCGGGCCCGCCGACGCCGCCCGCGAGGGCGTCCAACGGAGCGGGCCCGCCGGGCAGTCCGGCGGCGGCGCCGGAACCACCCCCACCCCCGGCCCCGGCCCCGGAGTCACCACCGGCCCCGGATCGGGCGCCCGAACCTCCTCCCGAGCCTTCCCCTGAGCCGCCACCGCCCCCTCGCCCCGCGCTCATTCGGCGCCCCGGGCCGCGGGAGCCGCAGGGCTCGCCACAGGGCTCGCCGCTGCGGCCGAACCGACGGCCGCCGCGGCCGCGATCGCGTCGGCGAGCCGGTCGAGCACCGCGGCGACCTGCTCGTCGGTGATGGTGAGCGGCGGCAGCAGTCGCAGCACCGCGTCGTGGCGCCCGCCGAGTTCGACGATCAGCCCGCGCGCCAGGCAGGCCTCCCGGACCCGGCGGGCGAGCGCCGGGTCGGCCGGCCGAGCCCCGCAGGCGTCCGGTTCGGCGGCGGGGTCGACGAGTTCGACGCCGAGCATCAGGCCGCGCCCGCGCACGTCGCCGATCACCGGCAGTTCGGCGGCGAGCCCGCGCAGCCGGGCGGTCATCCGCTCGCCGACGACGGCGGCTCGCTCGACCAGCCCGTGGGCGGCGACGTGGCGCAGGGTGGCGGCGCCGGCGGCCATGGCGAGGGTGTTGCCGCGGAAGGTGCCGGTGTGGGCGCCGGGGCGCCAGCCGTCGTAGTCCTCCCGGTAGACGACGACGGCGAGCGGCAGGCTGCCGCCGATGGCCTTGGAGAGCACCATGGCGTCCGGGACGATGCCGCTGTGTTCGACGGCCCACATCGCCCCGGTGCGCCCGACGCCGGTCTGCACCTCGTCGACGATCAGCGGGATGCCGCGTTCGGCGGTGATCCGGCGCATCTCGCGCAGCCAGCCGTCGGGCGCGGGGACGACGCCGCCCTCGCCCTGGACGGCTTCCAGGATCATCGCGGCGGGCGGGACGACCCCGCCCGAGGGGTCGTCGAGCAGCCGTTCGACGTAGGTCGCGGCGAGGTCGGCGCCGGCCTCGCCGCCGACGCCGAACGGGCAGCGGTAGCCGTACGGGTAGGGCAGCCGGACGACCTCGCCGCCGCTCGGCAGCGGTTCCTTGACGGCGACGTTGCCGGTGAGCGCGAGGGCTCCGGCGGTCATGCCGTGGTAGGCACCGGTGAAGGCGAGCGCGCCGGACCGGCCGGTGGCGGTCTGCATCAGTTTGAGCGCGGCCTCGACGGCGTCGGTGCCGGCGGGCCCGCAGAAGTGGATCCGGGCGCCGGCGGCGAAGTCGGCGGGCAGGCTCTCGAAGAGGGCGCTGGTGAAGTCGTCCTTCTCGGCGGTGGCGAGGTCGAGCAGGTGCAGCGGGGCGCCGCTGTCGAGGGTGCGGCGGATCGCCTCCAGTACCACCGGGTGGTTGTGCCCGAGGGCGAGCGTCCCGGCGCCGGAGAGGCAGTCCAGGTAGCGCCGCCCGTCGGCGCCCTCGACGGTCATGCCGTGGGCCCGTACCGGGACGATCGGGAAGGACCGGGCGTACGTACGGGCGGCGGACTCGCGTACGCGCTGGCGGCGCAGGATGGCCTCGCCGGAGGCCGGGGCACCGGCGGCTCCAGCGACACCAGCGGCTTCGACACCTCCGACAGCTCCGGCGGATCCGAGAGCTCCGGAGGAGGAGGCCGGGGCCTGGGCGGGAACGGCGGCGAGCGACAAGGCAAACCCCCAGAAGAAGTTAGGTAAGCCTAACTTTACCGCCACTGACCTGGCGGGATACCCCAGGGGCCCCCAGAACCACCCGAGTGAGTGAACCGCCCCCGGTCCTGCCAACGAGCGACCGGCGAAAAGGTCACGGCCCTCACCCCCGCCGACCCGGAGCCGCCCCACCGCCCTTCCACCGGTAGCAGAGCTCCGGCCGCCCCACGCTCCCGTACTGCGGCTCCCGCACCGCCCGCCCGGTGTCGACGAGGTGTTCGAGGTAGCGGCGCGCGGTGATCCGCGAGACCCCGGCGGCGGCGCCCGCGGCGGCGGCGGACAGGCCCGTCGCCGTCTCGCGCAGCACGGAGGCGACGGTGTCCAGGGTGGGCGCACTCAGCCCCTTGGGGAGGCTGCTTCGCTCGGGCGTGCGGAGCAGGGCGAACGCCTGGTCGACCTCGTCCTGCCCGGTCGCCTCGCCGGTGCGCCCGAGGCTGTCGCGGTAGCGGGCGTAGCGCTCCAGGCGATCGTGCAGGGCGGCGGCGCTGAACGGTTTCAGCAGGTACTGGACCACGCCCGCCGACACGGCCTGCCGCACCATCGCCAGGTCGCGGGCCGAGGTCACCGCGATGACGTCGGTGGTGTGGCCGGCGGCGCGCAGCGAGCGGCAGAGCTGGAGGCCGTGGCCGTCCGGCAGGTAGAGGTCGAGCAGGGTCAGGTCGACGGGCCTCCCTGCAGCGCGGGCGCGGTCCAGGAAGCGCAGCGCGTCGGCGCAGCTGTGCACCGTCCCGGCGGCGTGGAAGCCGGGTTCGCGCTCGACGTAGAGGGTGTGCGCGGCGGCGGCCACGGGGTCGTCCTCGACGACCAGCACGGAGATCCCCGGCCCGGCGGTCACCTCGGTCATCGCGACGCCCCTTCCCGCCGACCCGGTTGCCCCGGTTGCCCTGCCTGGCCGAATTGCTCCGGCCGCCCCGGTTGCCCCGGCTGTCGCTCACCGGATCGCGTCGGCAGTCCGGCGAGCGGCAACCGGACGGTGAGCACCGCACCCCGGTCACGCCCGACCTCGACGCTGCCGCCGTTGCGCCGGGCGGCCTGGGCCACCAGCGCCAGCCCGAGACCATGCCCGCGCCCGTCCTGCTTGGTGCTCCAGCCGCGCCGGAACACGTCCTCGACGGCGGCCGGGTCGATCCCCGCCCCGGTGTCGGCGACGCGCAGCAGCAGGCAACCGCCCCCACCCGGAGCCACGTCACCGCCCGCCACACCACCGCCCGCCGAACCGCCGTCGCCCGAACCACCATCGTCCGAACCGCCGTCGTCCGCACCGCCACCACCCGCGTCGATTCGCACGGTGACGGTGACCTCCGGCGCCACCGCGCTCTGCGCGGCTCCGGCGATGGCGGCGTCCACGGCGTTGTCGATCAGGTTGCCGAGGACGGTGATCAGGTCCCGCGAGGAGAGCCCGGGCGGCAGCAGCCCGTCGTCGATCCGACTGTCGTCGGTGAGGGTCAACTCCACTCCCCGCTCGGCCGCTTGGGCCGCCTTGCCGAGCAGCAACGCGGCCAGCACCGGTTCCCCGACCGCCGCGACCACCCGGTCGGTGAGCTGCTGGGCGAGCGCGAGCTCGGCGGTGGCGAACTCCACCGCCTGTTCGTGGCGGCCGAGTTCGATCAGGGAGACGACGGCGTGCAGCCGGTTGGCCGCCTCGTGCGCCTGCGCCCCGAGGGCCTCGGTGAAGCCCCGGACGGAGTCCAACTCTCCGCTGAGCGACTGGAGTTCGGTGTGGTCGCGCAGGGTGACGACCAGGCCGAGGCCGGTGCCGATGGTGGAGGTGTTGAGCACCACCACCCGCTCGGCGGTCAGGTGCACCTCGTCCCGGACCGGCTCGTCGCCGAGCACGGCCGCGACCAGCGCCCGCGGCAGCCCCAGCTCCACGATCAGGCGACCCTCCAAATTTCCTGCCAGTCCGAGCAGTTCGCGGGCCGCGTCGTTGCAGAGCACCACCCGGTGCGCGCGGTCCAGCAGGACCAGCCCCTCGCGCACCGAGCGCAGGGTCGCCTGGTGGTATTCGTAGAGGTGGCTGAGTTCGGCCGGCCCCATGCCGTGGGTGTGCCGCCGCAGGCGGGAGTTGGCGAGGTAGGTGCCCACGCCGCCGACCCCGAGCGCGGCTACCGCCACCCCGACCAGGGCGAGCAGCGGGCCGCTCAACTGCGCGGAGATGGACTCCACCGTGAGGCCCGCGCTGACCAGCGCGATCACCTGGTGCCGGTCGTCCAGCACCGGCGTGACCACCCGCACGGACGGTCCGAGCGTGCCGGTGTAGGTCTCGCTGCGGGTCTCCCCCGCGAGTGCCCAGTCGATGTGCCCGAGGAAGCGCTTGCCGATCTGCTCGGGCAGCGGGTGGGTCCAGCGCACGCCCTCGGTGTCCATGACGGTGATGAAGGAGACGCCGGTGTCCACCCGCACCTGCTCGACGTACGGCTGGAGCACCGCGGTCGGGTCCGGCGCGGTGACGGCGGCCCGCACGGACGGCGAGTCGGCGACGGCGTGGGCGACGGCGGTGACCTGGCGGCGGGCCGCGTCCTCGGCCCGGTCGGCGGTGAAGAGGTACGCGAGCACCGCGCCGCCCGCCACCACGGCGGCGACGATGACCACCTGGACGACGAAGAGCTGCCCGGCCAGACTGCGGACCAGCCCACGGGGTGCCGGGAGCCGTCGGCGCGGGGGCGTGGGGGCGGTGCGCACGGACATGCCTGCCAGTGTGCACCACACCCCCGGGGTCCCCCAGGGGCCCGCGATCGGTCGGCGGCCTGTCAACGACCTGTCGGCGGCCTGTCGACGAACGTCCCGCAGTCCAGTCGCACCCCCACGGCCCGGCTGCGCCCGGTCGCGCCCGGCTGTGAACTCTATGAACGCAAACGTGACCTCCGTCACGCTCAGGCCCGATAGTCAGAGCGGCCCACCACCCGGGGCCGCCAGGACCGCACGGCGAAGGAGCCGCAGATGTCGATCGTTGGAGCCGCACCGGCGGGGGGATCCAGACGCAGGGACCGGACCCACTACCTCTACCTCTCCGTCATCGCCGCCGTGGTCGCGGGCATCGTGGTCGGGCTGGCCGCCCCCGGCTTCGCCGTGGAGTTGAAGCCGGTCGGCACCGGCTTCGTCAACCTGATCAAGATGATGATCAGCCCGGTGATCTTCTGCACCATCGTGCTGGGCATCGGCTCGGTGACCAAGGCCGCCAAGGTCGGCAAGGTCGGCGGCCTCGCCCTCGGCTACTTCCTCGTCATGTCGACCGTCGCGCTGGCCATCGGTCTGGCCGTCGGCAACCTGCTGGAGCCCGGCGGCGGCCTGCACCTGACCGCCGCGCTCGCGAAGTCCGGCCACGCCCAGGCCGTCGCCGGCGGCGCCCAGTCGACGACCGACTTCCTGCTCGGGATGATCCCCACCACCACGTTCTCGGCCCTCACCGAGGGCAAGGTGCTGCAGACCCTGCTGGTCGCACTGCTCGCCGGCTTCGCCCTCCAGGCGATGGGCCCGGCCGGTGCCCCGGTGCTGCGCGGGATCGAACACGTGCAGCGGCTGGTCTTCCGGGTCATGTCGATGATCATGTGGGTCGCGCCGATCGGCGCCTTCGGGGCGATGGCCGCCGTCGTCGGAGCGACCGGCACGGCCGCGCTGAAGAGCCTCGCAGTCATCATGGTCGGCTTCTACGCGACCTGCGTGCTGTTCGTCGTCGTCGTCCTGGGCGCGCTGCTGCGACTGGTCGCCGGGGTCAACGTGTTCGCGCTGCTGCGCTACCTGGGCCGCGAGTTCCTGCTGATCCTCTCCACCTCCTCCTCCGAGAGCGCGCTGCCCCGCCTGATCGCCAAGATGGAGCACCTCGGCGTGAGCCGCCCGGTCGTCGGCATCACCGTGCCGACCGGCTACAGCTTCAACCTCGACGGCACCGCGATCTACCTCACCATGTCGTCGATCTTCATCTCCGAGGCGATGGACAAGCCGATGTCGATCGGCGAGCAGCTCTCGCTGCTGGTGTTCATGGTGATCGCGAGCAAGGGCGCGGCCGGGGTCACCGGCGCCGGGCTGGCCACCCTGGCCGGCGGACTGCAGTCGCACAAGCCCGCCCTGGTGGACGGGGTCGGCCTGATCGTCGGCATCGACCGCTTCATGTCCGAGGCCCGCGCGCTCACCAACTTCGCGGGCAACGCCGTCGCCACCGTCCTGATCGGGCACTGGACCGGCGAACTCGACGCGGACCGCGCCCAGCGGGTGCTGGCCGGCGAGGAGCCGTTCGACGAGCGGACCCTGGTCGACGCGCACGGCGGGCCGATCGCGGCCCCCGAGGCCGTCCCGGCGGCTCCGGAAGCCGACCCCGTCCGGAGCGGCACGGCCGCGGCCGCCTGAGCGGCCCCCTCATACGCCCCCGGTCCGGCGCCACCACCTCCCCCGGAAACGGCGCCGGACCGGGGGTTCCGCATGTCCGGCGGGCCTTCGCCACAGGCCCTCACCGGTCCTCACGGGTCCTCTCAGGCCTCACCTCGCAGATCCTGACGGAGTCTCGCAGGCCCTCCCAGGTCCTCACAGGTCCTCGGAGCCGCTCACCGCCCAGGCCAGGCCACAGGCCGGGTCCTCCAGCGCGACGTGCAGATGGCGCAGCCCGGCGGCCGGCTCGTGCCAGATGAAGCAGCGCATCCGGGCCACCAGCGCGTCGACCTCCGCCCGGTCCGGCCCGTCCGTACCCTCCGCGCCGGCCATCGCGACCAGCGCCCGCCAGAGCGCCAGCCGTCCGTGCGCCGAGCCCCGCCCGCGGTCCACGACTGCGGCCTGCACCAGCGCCGGGTAGACCAGCGCGAACGGCAGGTACCCGCCGGTGACCCGGGAACTACGGGCCAGTTGGGCGGCCGCCTGCGGCGCCGGGCCCCGGACGCAGACCACCTCCGCCCAGTCCGCCAGCGCGGCCAGCGCCCGGGTCGCCCGCTGCCCGCCCAGCCGTACGCCCGGCGCGGGCAGCACCACCTCGCCCAGACCCTCCCGGCTGGCCGGCAGGGTCAGCAGCGCACTGCGCGCGCCCCCGCAGGGCAGGTACTGGCGCACCCGAGCCCCCTCGTCCCATCCGGCCGTCTCCCAGGGCGCCAGCAGCAGCGGCATGCCCTCCGGGTCGGGTTCGGCCCCGTACGAGAGGTCCTCGCCGAGCAGCACCCTGGTCTGCGCGACCAGTCGGCGCACCGGGGCCGGGACGAGCAGCGGAGCCAGCCGCAGCCAGGAATGCCGAGTCGCCAGCACCTCCCAGAGCGGACCGGCGTCATGGTCGGCGACCCCGGCGACCGTCCCCGGGCCGCCGTCCCGGTCGAACAGCCGGACGGACAGCTCCGGCGGCGCCGAGTAGGCGATCAGGTGGCCGAGCGGCGCGGTCAGCGCCGCCGCGGGCTCCTCCCCGGCGCGCTCCACGGCTGCCGCCCTGCCCTGCCGGTAGGCGGTCAGCAGTTCGGGCCAGCGGCCGTCGTCAGCCAGGGCACGGAGGCGGTGGTCCTCGTACGTGATCACGATTTTCAGCGTACGGGCCGGGGTGGCGCATCAGCTGACTTAGCGTCAGCTCGGTGCGTCGGGAGCCGCTTCGGGAGCCGCCCCAGGGCCTGCGCCGGGCCCCGCATCGGACCCCGCATCGAACCCCGCATCGAACCCCGCGCCGGGCGCCGCTGCGGGGGCAGGCCCCGGCCGATCGCCCCGCTCACCCTCCCGCTCATGTTCCCGCTCCCGCGCGAGGACGGCGCGCAGCTTCCCGTGAGCGCGGCGACGGGTGACGGCCAGCGTGCTGCGATGCAGGCCCAGCAGCTCGGCGGCCTCGTCGACGGTGTAACCGTCGAGATCCACCAGCACCACCACCCGGGCCTGCTTCGAGGTCAGGCAGCCCAGCAGCCGGAGCACCTCCCAGCGCGCCTGCAGCTCGACCATCCCGCCCGACGGCGACTCGACCGGCGGCTGGCCCCGCTCCCGCTCGGCCGTCTCGGACGGATCGGGCGACACGACCCTCCGCCGCTCCCGGCGCCACTGGTCGCGCAGGATGTTCGCCATCGTGGTGAACACGTAGGCGTAGGGCTGCGGATGGCTCAGGAACCGCTCCGGCCTGCGGGCGATCCGCAGATACGCGTCATGCACCACGTCCCCGGCGGCGAGCCCGCCGGTGAGCGACGCGGCCGCCCGGTGGAGCCTCGGCAGCATTTCCGTGAACACCCGGTTGAAATCGGCCGATTGACGATCGGCGGGCCTCGGACCGAAGTCCTTCCCGCCTCCGCTCCCGCGTCCGCCGCCACACCGACCGTCGCATTCCGCCATGCCGCCCTCCCCGGAAATCGGCACTCCGAAAGCCCAGTTGGGCAGGTCACGACCCATCGAAAAGGCCTGTGACACAGGTCACATCATAGGTCGTCGTCTCACTGTCCGCAGTCATTCGTGCGCAATACGTCATCAGCCGGACGGGAAGGCGGAATTCACCCACCCCGTGGATCCGGACGGCCGGGGACGCACCGCCCGATCTGTACCGTTGAGCGAGGAGAAACTGCCATGCGAGGTCGCTTCGCCAGGAAGATCGCCACGTTCGGGATGGCCGCCGCAGCCGCCCTCGGCGTGCTCGGCACCACCGCCCTGCCCGCCGCCGCCGCCGCGCCCACCGTCGCCGCCGCCGACCAGACCATCACCGCCGGCGCCATCGGGGCCTCGCCCGAGGTGGCCGCCGCCTCCTACCACTGCGTCATCACCGCAGACTACGGGTGGCGCTGGGTGGGCTACTGCAACGTCTACTCGGGCGAGCTGCGCACCATCACCTACTGCGCCAACGGCACGAGCACCACCGGCCTGTGGATCGGCGCCCGATCCCAGGCCTGGGAC
This sequence comes from Kitasatospora sp. NPDC056731, assembly GCF_040687675.1. Classification (NCBI taxonomy): domain Bacteria; kingdom Bacillati; phylum Actinomycetota; class Actinomycetes; order Kitasatosporales; family Streptomycetaceae; genus Kitasatospora; species Kitasatospora sp. NPDC056731. The sequence goes on along the minus strand of NZ_JBFBNR010000001.1, from coordinate 284,905 downwards.
GTCTGGGGCAACTGCCCGGGCTCCAGCTGGACCAAGATCGTGTTCCAGAGCCGGGGCTGAGGCACCGGCAGGACCGATCGGGGGCGCCGTCCCGCCGGGGCGGCACCCCCGCTGCGCGCCCACACCCCGGTGGGTGCCGGCCGGTCGCACGCCCGGAGAAGCGGCGAACAGATGACAGATAACAGATAACAGATTTCATCTTCTGTTATCTGTCCGCTGAAATCTGAACGCTGCAGCCTGTCAGCCGTTACCCGGCGAGCCCCGCGGCTCCCCGCGCCGTCACCCGGATCCGCATCGGGCTCGCCGCGCGGAGCGTGATGCCCTGGGCGAGCGCCACCCGCTCGTCCACCGCCTCCATCTCGAAGTCCCGCAGCAGCACGCCCAGGCTCAGCACCGATTCCAGCATCGCGAAGTGCTGCCCGATGCACGCCCGCGGACCGCCGCCGAACGGGTACCAGGCGTAGCGGTGCCGCTCCTTCTCCTGTTCGGGCAGGAAGCGGTCGGGGTCGAAGCGTTCTGGGTCCGGCCAGTGCGCCGGGTGCCGGTGGGTGACCAGCGGCGAGACGACGATCTGGGCACCCGCCGGGATCACGTACCCGTCGATGACCGTCTCGGCGACCGCCCGCCGCCCGACCAGGGCCGCCGCCGGGTAGAGCCGCATCGACTCCTTCAGCACCCGGGTGATGTACGGCAGCGACTCCAGGTCCGCCGCGGTCGGCTCCCGGCCGGCCAGCACGGTCTCCGCCTCCTGCTGGGCGAGCTTGCGCTGCTCGGGGTGCGTGGCCAGCAGGTGCAGCGTGAAGGCCAGCGAGGTGGCCGTGGTCTCGTGCCCGGCGAGCAGGAACACCAGCACCTGGTCCCGGAGTTCGGCCGGGTCGAGTTGCTCCCCGTCCTCGCCGCGGGCCCGTCCGAGCAGTGTGAGCAGGTCGTCCGCGTCCTCGTCCAGGTCGCCGCGCGCGGCCCGCTCGGCGATGATCCGGTCGCAGACCGCGTACAGGGCGCGCTGGGCCTCGGCGCCGCGCCGGTTCGAGGGGGTCGGCCAGGTGCGCGGGATGCGAATCGCCGCGAAGCCCCGGTCCCAGACGTACTCACCGAGCACCGGGAAGCTGCGGTCCACCACCGCCACCGCCTCCTCGACGTCCGCACCGAACAGGATTCGGGCGACGGCGCGCAGCGCGAACCGGGACATCTCCTCCGCCGCGTCCACGACCCCGACCCCGACCGGGATCGGGGTCGCGTTCCACCGCTCGGTGAGTGCCCGCGCCTCCTGGGCGACGGCGCCCGCGTAGCCGTCCACCCGGCGGCGGGTGAACAGCGGCTGGACCAGCCGGCGCTGGCGCTGGTAGTCGCCGTCCTGGCTGGTCAGCAGTCCGTTGCCGACGCTGCTTCGCAGCTCGTCGTAGAAGGCGTTCTCCTTGCGGAAGTTGGCGGCCTCGCTGCCAAGCACCTGCTGGACGCCCTCCGGGGAGAACACCCCGTAGAACTCGACCCGCAGCCCGGGCGGCCCGACCCGGAACCGGACCACGTCCCCGTGGTCGCGGTGGGCGGCGAGGTAGGTGCGCAGCGGGCGGCGGGTGAGATCGAACAGCGACCCGACCAGGGGGTTTCCGGCCGGCCCGGGGATGAGGGCGGTGGCGGTGGTCATCGGCACTCCATTCTCCACAGGCGACCCATCAACGTAACTGACGAATCATCAGTAACGGAAGGCGCGAAGGCGCGCGCGAAGAAGCGAAAGAGCGCGGGAGCGCACGGGAGGGCGCGACGGGGCGGGGCGGGGATCACTCGTACTCGGTGCCGCCCTTGCGCGTCAGGTAGGCGTCACCGACCACCTTGGCGATCGCCCGTCCGCCGACCACCAGGCTCCAGCGCTCCGTCACCGGCCGGACCACCACGCCTTCGCGCAGGTGGAGTTCACGCCCCGAGACGGTCTCCTTGCCCTGGGCGAAGGCCAGCACCGTCTCCGGGTCGAACGGCCCGCGCCACAGTTCGGGCACCACCGGTAGTTCGCCGTCGAGCAGTTCGGCGGCGGAGTACCACCTCAGCTGCCCGTCCACCAAGGCCGACACGTCGAACACGGCATAGCCGGGCAGTTCGGCACGGCCGGAGGCGCCGTACGTCAGGTCCTGCACACCGGCCCCGAAGACCTCGCCGAAGACACCGACCCGCTCGGCGCCGAGCCGCTCGGCCAGTCGGGCCGCCACGGCGGGGAGGTCGTACGCGCGCACGGCCCGCCAGTACAGGTTGCGCTCGTCCTCGACCAGTGAGAGCCCCTGCGCCCCGATGCCCTTGGACGACACCTGGACCTCGCCGGCGGCGGCGGTGTACGTCATCAGGCAGCAACTGCCGTGCAGCTTCTCGGTCAACACCACGGGCTCGCCGGGCTCGAAGACGTCGGGGTAGCGCTTGAGGTTCTCGATGTCCACCCAGGGCAGCAGGTCGGGCGCGCTCAGCACGTCGCCGTTCATGGAGGTCGGCACCGGGGGCTGCCACTTGACGACTCCGAGCAGCTCGGCGAAGTCCTCGCCGCGCCCGGCGGCGTCCGCCAGGTCGGTGCCGGCGAGCGCGGTCGGCAGGCAGACGATGCCCTGGGACAGCTCACCGCGCAGCCGGACGGCCCTCACCCGGTCGGACTTGCTGCCGGCCAGCTTGCCCGTCAGGCCCAGCTCCTCGATCAACTCCGCCGGGAGGACCGACTGTTCGGGGATGTAGACGGCGTAGTCGCCGGTCCGGTACCTGCCCTTGGCGACCACCGCCCGATAGAGGCCGACCTGCGCGAGCTCCAGGGCGTCGGCGTTCGGGTGTTCCAGGACGACCAGCTTCTCGACGGTGACGCGCAACGTGGACATGGACGGACCCCTCCTCCCCTCCTGGGCCGTTCGACCCGGGCGGTGTGTACGGACTGCTGTGCGGACTGCTGTACGAATCGCCCCCACTCTGTCCGCCCGACCGCCCCCTGCGCGACGCAATTTCCCCGGCGCCATGCTCACGTCGACCCTCACTCGGCCCCTCGCGCGGCCCCTCACACCGGCCGTCACGCCGACCCCCGCAGCACTCCGCCCCGGCGCCGTCCCTGCACGTTTGAGCCTTCACACAGCCGGGCGGAGACCCCCGCCACACCCCGCCTGTGCGAAGCGACAGAGGACTTATCACTCGCATTTGCGGCACTATGATCACCGTAATGGCCGCACCTGCGGCCTCACCCCGCGCCCCTTCCGGCGCGAGCCCTGGAGGGGAAGCCCCGATGAGCACCCGTACGACCACCCGCAGACTCGCCGTCGCCGCCGCGGCGGCCCTCGTCCTCAGCCTCGGGGCCACCGCCTGCGGCAGCGACGGCGGTGGCAAGTCCGGCGGCTCCTCGCCCGCTTCGACGGCGGGTTCCTCGGCCTCGTCGGCGGCCGGTGGCGGCAGCGTCCCGAAGGCCACCGGCGACATCACCGTCTTCGCCGCCGCCTCGCTCAAGGAGACGTTCACCGACCTCGGTAAGAAGTTCGAGGCCGCGAACCCGGGCGCCAAGGTCAAGTTCAACTTCGGCGGCAGCTCCAGCCTCGCCACCAGCATCAACTCCGGCGCCCCGGCGGACGTGTTCGCCGCTGCCAGTCCGGCCACCATGAAGACCGTGACCGACGCGGGCGGCGCGAGCGGCGACCCGAAGACCTTCGTCAAGAACACGCTCACCATCGCCGTGCCCAAGGGCAACCCCAAGCACGTCGCGGGCCTGAACGACCTCACCGCCTCCGGCGTGAAGGTCGCGCTGTGCGCAAAGGAGGTGCCGTGCGGCGCCGCCGCCCTGACCGCGCTCAAGGCCGCCAACGTCAACCTCACCCCGGTCACCCTGGAGCAGGACGTCAAGGGCGCGCTGACCAAGGTCGAGCTCGGCGAGGTCGACGCCTCGCTCGTGTACAAGACCGACGTGAAGGCGGATGCCGGGAAGATCGACAGCGTGGACTTCCCCGAGGCCGACAAGGCCGTGAACGACTACCCGATCGCCGCCCTGGCCAAGGCCCCGAACAAGGACGGCGCCGCCGCCTTCGTCGCGTACATCCAGTCGCCCGAGGCCAAGCAGGTGCTCACCGCGGCGGGCTTCCAGGCGCCGTGAGCGACCGCACCACCAAGCGCACCAGCAACACCGGGCGCACCACCGAACGCACCACCGACACCGGGCCCGGCGTGGCAGGAACAGCGAAAGCCCTGCTACGCCGGCGCCGGCGCACCCACCGCGTCCCGGTCACGCTGCTGCTCCCGGCGCTGCTCGGACTGGCGTTCCTGATCCTGCCGCTGGTCGGCCTGCTCGTCCGGGCGCCCTGGAGCGGCCTGTCCGAGCAGCTCACCAGCGCCGCCGTCTGGGACGCCCTGCGCCTGTCGCTGATCTGCGCGACGGCGGCCACGGCGGTCTCGCTGGTCCTCGGCGTCCCGCTGGCCTGGCTGCTCGCCCGCACCGAACTGCCGGGCCGGCGGGTGATCCGGGCCCTGGTCACCCTGCCGCTGGTGCTGCCGCCGGTGGTCGGCGGCGTGGCACTGCTGCTGGTCCTCGGGCGGCGCGGCATCGTCGGTTCCTGGCTGGACTCGGCCTTCGGCATCACGCTGCCGTTCACCACGACCGGGGTGGTCATCGCCGAGGCGTTCGTGGCGATGCCGTTCCTGGTGATCAGCGTGGAGGGCGCGCTGCGCGCCGCCGACCCCCGCTACGAGGAGGCGGCCGCGACCCTGGGCGCCTCCCGGCTGACGGCGTTCCGCCGGGTGACCCTGCCGCTGATCGCCCCGGGGGTCGCCGCCGGGGCGGTCCTCGCCTGGGCCCGGGCGCTCGGCGAGTTCGGCGCCACGATCACCTTCGCGGGCAACTTCCCGGGCCGCACCCAGACCATGCCGCTGGCCGTCTACCTCGCCATGGAATCGGACCCCGAGGCGGCGATCGCGCTGTCGCTGGTCCTGCTGGTGGTCTCCGTCGCGGTCCTGGTCGGCCTGCGCGACCGCTGGATGTCGACCCCGTGACGGCCCTGCGAGCCCCGGGCCGGAACCCGGCCACCGCTGCCACGACCCCCTGGACGCCGCCCCGATGAGCACCTCCCCGACCGACCCCACCGACCCTGCTGCCCCTGCTGCCCCTGCTACTCCCACCGCCGCGGCTGCGCTTGCACCCGCCCTCGACGCCCGGCTGCGGGTGGAGCGCGCCGCGTTCACCCTCGACCTCGCCCTCACCGCCGCCCCCGGCGAGGTGGTCGCGCTGCTCGGCCCGAACGGCGCCGGCAAGTCCACCGCCCTGCGCGCCCTCGCCGGGCTGCTCCCGCTCACCGGCGGCCACCTGCGCCTGGACGGACGCCTGTTGGAGGAGCCCGGGCAGCGCGTGCACACCCCCGCCGAGGAACGTCCCGTCGGCGTGGTGTTCCAGGACTACCTGCTCTTCCCGCACCTCAGCGCGCTCGACAACGTCGCCTTCGGCCCGCGCTGCCAGGGCCGCCCCAAGCGTGCCGCCCGGGCCGAGGCGGCCGGCTGGCTGGAGCGGATGGGCCTGGCCGACCACGCCTCCGTACGCCCCGGCAGCCTCTCCGGCGGCCAGGCCCAGCGGGTGGCGCTGGCCCGGGCGCTGGCCGTCCGCCCCCGGCTGCTGCTGCTGGACGAGCCACTGGCCGCCCTGGACGCCCGCACCCGGCTCGACGTACGCGCCCAACTGCGGCGCCACCTGGCCGAGTTCGAGGCCGTTGCGGTGCTGGTGACGCACGACCCGCTGGACGCGATGGTGCTCGCCGACCGGCTGGTGGTGATCGAGGGCGGGCACGAGGTGCAGACCGGCAGCCCGGCGGAGGTCGCCCGGCGGCCGCGCACCGACTACATCGCGCGCCTGGTCGGACTGAACCTGTACCAGGGCGTGGCCGAGGGCCACCAGGTCACGCTCACGGCCGGCACGGTCCTGGCCACCACCGAGGAGCTGTCCGGCCCGGCCTTCGTCGCCTTCCCGCCGTCCGCCGTGACCCTGCACCGCGAACGGCCCCAGTCCAGCGCGCGCAACGTGTGGAAGGCCGAGGTCACCGGCCTGGACCTGCACGGCGACCAGGTGCGCGCCGACCTCGCGGGCGAACTGCCGATGGCCGCCGACCTCACCCCGGCCGCCGTCGCCGAGCTGGGGCTGGCGCCCGGATCCGAGGTCTGGGCCTCCGTCAAGGCCACCCAGACCCACGCCTACCCGGCCTGACCCCGCCACCGCGCCGGGCCGCCCGCGTCCCCGCCGAGCTCCTGCCCGCTGCGCCGCTCAGGCCGGCGCGCCGCTCCGGCCCGGTGCGCCACTCCTGCCCGCCGCGCTGTGCGCTACTCCGACGGCTCGACGAAGCCCGACTCGTACGCGGCGATCACCGCCTGGGTGCGGTCCCGCGCCCCGAGCTTCGCCAGCACACTGCTGACGTGGGTCTTCACCGTCTGCACGCCGAGGAACAGCAACTCGGCGATCTCCCCGTTGCTGAGGCCGCGCGCGACCAGCCGCAGCACCTGCGCCTCGCGCTCGGTCAGCGCCGCCCGGTCCATGGTCGCGCGGGCGGCGGGATTGCCGTGGCCAGCCGCGAGGCGGCGGATCGTGGCCGGGAACAGCAGTGACTCGCCCGCCGCCACCAGCCGTACCGCGTGCGCGATCTCGGCCGCCCGGGAGCGCTTCAGCAGGAAGCCGTCGGCGCCCGCGCGCAGCGCCTGGTAGACGTAGTCGTCGTTCTCGAAGGTGGTGACGACCAGGATCTTCGGCGGCTGCTCCCCCGGCGCGCCGGGGCGCAGGAGCTCGCGGGTCGCCGCCAGGCCGTCCAGCACCGGCATCCGGACGTCCATCAGGACGACGTGCGGGCGCAGCGCGCGGGCCAGCGCCACCGCGTCGGCGCCGTCGGCGGCCTCACCGACCACCCGCAGGTCCCCCTGCGCCTCCAGGACGGCCCGCATCCCGGCCCGGACCAGTTCCTCGTCGTCGGCGAGCAGGATGTCGATCATCCCGGCGGCGCCCCTCGCCGGTCCATCGCCCACAGGATCGTTCGTCACGAGCCCAAGCGTAGGGGCAGCCGGACGGCGAGCACCCACTCCCCGCCCCCGTCGCCCGACACCCCGGCGGTGGCCTCCCCGCCGAGCAGCGTGGCGCGTTCCCGGATGCCGCGCAGCCCCTTGCCGCCCTTGCCCGCCGCGCCGCCCGCCAGGCGCGCCGGGGCTCCGCCGACCGCCGGGCGATTGGCGCAGCGCAGCTCCAACTGCCCGCCCTGAACGGCGATCCGGACGCTGACCGGCTCGCCGGGCGCGTACTTGAGCGCGTTGGTGACACCCTCCTGGACGATCCGGTAGGACTCGCGGGAGAGCACCCCGGGCAACGCCCCCGCCGACACCTCGATCCGCGCCTCGACCGGGCTCCCGGCCGACCGGGCGGTGTCGAAGAGTACGGGCAGCTGGTCGACGCCGGGCTGTTCGGTGGCCGTTCCGCTGCCGGCCGCGCCCTCCGGCGTCTCGCGGAGCAGGACGAGGGTGCGTTCGAGGTCCTCCATGGCCCGGCGGCCGGTCTCCTCGATGACTTCGAGCGCCTTGGCGGTGAACACCTGGTCCCCGACCTCCCGCGCGGCACCCGCCTGAAGGACCGTCACCGTCAGTGCGTGGCCGATGGAATCGTGCAGCTCGCGGGCCAACCTGTTGCGTTCCAGCAGCCGTTCGGCCCGCAGCTCCGCCTCCGCCAGCCGCTCCGCCGTAGAAGGACCCAGCAGCCTTACAGCCATGGCGAGTTGGAGGCGCCCGGCGGACACCACCAGCCAGCCGTAGCCGAGCACCAGCACCGGAGCGAGCGGGAGGTACCAGAACGAGTCCGGTCCGGTTAGCAGGTCGTAGCCGCTGGTGAGGCCGAAGGCCGTCGCGAACCCGACCACCGAGCCGAGCACGACCCGCCCGATCAGCCAGCCGGCGGTGCGCCGCCGGTCCGCCCAGGTACGGGAGGACTCGGCGGCGATGTCCTCCTCGCGGTCGGGCAGCAGCAGCAACCGCGCCTGCACCCCCTCGGCGCGCCGCGTCGCGGGGACGAGGGCGACCAGGGCGACCAGGGCGACGTCCACCGCGGCGCTCGCGACCACGATCTCGCCCAGGCTCTTGTGGTACGTCCCCGGGTAGATCATCAGGATGACGCCCGCAAAGATCCACCCGACCAACAGGTGCAGCAGGCGCGCGTACGTGGCGCCGGCCAGCAGCGGCGCGAGGATCCTGGGCATTCCACCATCCTGCCAGCTCAGCGGCCGGCCCTGGCTCCCCCGCGAGCCTGCCGCCGTCTCCCTCCTGGGAGGGAGACGGCTCCCGACCCCGGCGGGATCCGCCGGTACGGCCCGCTCCGGTCGAATGTGACCACCAGCCGGACGACCCGGCACCGGAGCACCGAGAGGGGAGCGCGGCCGTGATCGAGATCCAGGGCCTCACCAAGGAGTACGACGGTCGGCGCGTCGTCGACGACCTGTCCTTCGCGGTCCGGCCCGGCCTGGTGACGGGCTTCCTCGGCCCGAACGGCGCCGGTAAGAGCACCACCATGCGCCTGATCCTCGGCCTGGACCGCCCCACCGCCGGAAGCGCCCTGGTCGGCGGCCGCCGGTACGCCGAACTCGCCCAGCCGCTACGGCAGGTGGGCGCCCTGCTGGACGCCCATGCCCTGCACGGCGGCCGCACCGCCGCCGGCCACCTGCGCTGGCTCGCGGCGAGCAACGGCCTGGCGCCGCGCCGGGTGGACGAGGTGCTCGCCCAGGTCGGTCTGACGGACGCCGCCGGACGGCGGATCCGCGGCTTCTCCCTCGGCATGCGCCAGCGCCTCGGGGTGGCCGCCGCGCTGCTCGGCGACCCGCCGGTGCTACTGCTGGACGAACCGGTCAACGGTCTCGACCCGGAGGGCATCCGCTGGATCCGCACCCTGTTGCGCGAACTGGCCGCCGAGGGCAGGTCGGTGCTGGTGTCGTCCCACCTGATGACCGAAATGGCGCTCACCGCCGACCACTTGGTGGTCATCGGCCGTGGCCGGCTGCTCGCGGACGCCGCCACCGCCGAGTTCATCGACCAGCACGGCCGGACCAGGATCCGCGTCCGGGCCGTCAACTCGGCCAAGCTCGCCGCCCTGTTCGGCGGCGACCTGCTCCAGCAGTCGGACGCCGCCGGCAACCTCACCGCGACCGAGGCCGACGACGGCGCCTGGGAGGTGACCGGCGCCGAACCCGAGCAGATCGCCGCGCTCGCCGCCGCACACGGCGTGGTCCTGTACGAGATCGCGGTCCAACAGGACTCGTTGGAGGAGGCGTTCATGCGGATGACCGCCGACAGCGTCGAGTACCGCGCCGAGGCCACCGCATGAACCCCGGCTCAACCCTCCGGCACCACCTGTGCGCCTTCAACGCCGAACGGATCAAGCTCACCACGCTCCACTCGCTCTGGATCACCCCGCTGCTCGCCTTCGCGCTCACCGTGGGCACCACCACGGCCATCGGTGCGGCCCTCGGCGGCTCGGAGCACAACCTCACCGACGACCCCGGCGCGGGCGTCTTCTACGGGCTCAACTTCGGCCAGGCCGCGCTGGTCTGCTTCGCGGTCCTGCTGATCGGCCAGGAGTTCAACACCCGCATGATCGACGTCTCGCTCACCGCCGTCCCCCGGCGCGGACGGCTGTACGGCGCCAAGCTGACGCTCGGCGCACTGGTCGGCCTCGGCGTCGGCGCGGCAGGCACGGCGGGCGCCTTCGCCGGGTACGCGGCCACCGTCCCCGGCGACTGGGACGGCCCCGCCTTCGTCCGCAGCGCCACCGCCGGCGTGCTCTACCCGGTGCTGCTGGTGGTGTTCTGCCTCGGAGCGACCGCGCTGCTCGGCAACCTCACCGCCGCCATGGGACTGCTGGTACCGGTCGTCTTCCTGCTCTCGCCGCTGCTCGGCGGCGTGGCCGGGGTGCGGCAGGTGGCCCAGTTCCTGCCCGACCGGGCCGGCCAGTACGCACTGCACTACGCCGACGACCCGCAGGTCTCGTACGGGCACTGGACCGGACTGCTGATCATGGCCCTGTGGGCCTGCGCCGCGGCCTACGGCGGCCTGCTCGCCCTGCGGCGCGCCAAGTGACCACGAACGAAGGGAAGATGACAATGAGCGCGGCCCATGCCCTGCGCGCCGAACGGATCAAGTTCACCACCCTGCCCTCCCAGTGGGCCGCCCCGCTGGTCGCCCTGCTCCTGACCGTCGGGGTCACCGCGGCCGTCAGCGCCGCCTCCGACCCCAAGACCGTGGCCCCCGGCACGGACCCGGCCAACGGGATCTACTACGGGCTGCTCTTCGGGCACGTGGCCGTGGCCTGCCTCGGGATCCTGCTGATCGGGCAGGAGTTCAACACCCGCATGATCAGCACCTCGTTCATCGCCGTCCCCCGGCGCGCGCGGCTGTACGGCGCCAAGCTCACGCTCGGCGCCGGGCTGGGCCTGCTGCTCGGGCTGGCGTCGACGGCGGGCTCGTTCCTGGCCGTCGACGCCACCGTCGGCCTGGACTGGTCAACCCCCGGCCTGGCCCGCAGCTTCGTGGCCGGCGCGCTCTACCACCCGCTGCTGGTACTGCTCTGCCTCGGACTGACCACGATGCTGGGCAACTTCAGCGCCGCGCTCGGCCTGCTCGGCCCGATGGTGTTCCTCGGCACCACCTGGCTGGCGGCCATCCCCGGCGTCCGCGAGGCCGGCCAGTTCCTGCCCGACCGGGCCGGCCTGTACGCGATGCACACCCGGACCGAGGCCGGCATCCACTACGGCCACTGGACCGGACTGCTGATCATGGCCCTCTGGACGGCTGCTGCCGCCTACGGCGGGCTGCGGGCGATCCGACGACACCAGGCTTCCGGCGAGTAGCGCCCGACGGCGGGCGGCGGGCCGGTAACCGATGACAACAAACAGATGACAGATAACAGCGAACAGATAACAGATTTCGAAATCTGTTATCTGTTCGCTGTTATCTGTTCGCTGTTATCTGTCACTCGTCACCCGAGCCAGCCGGGGCGGACCAGGCCGGATTCGTAGGCGAGGACGACCAGTTGGGCGCGGTCGCGGGCGCCGAGCTTGACCATGGCGCGGCTGACATGCGTCTTGGCGGTCAGCGGGCTGACCACCAGGCGGCGGGCGATGTCCTCGTTGGAGAGCCCGAGCCCGACCAGGGCAAGCACCTCGCGTTCACGTTCGGTGAGCATCTCAAGACCGACCGCCCGCGGCTCCTTCGAGCGGGCGGCGAACTCTCCGATCAGGCGCCGGGTGACGCCCGGCGAGAGCAACGCGTCGCCTGCGGCAGCGACCCGGACCGCCCGGAGCAGTTCGGCCGGCTCGGCGTCCTTGACGAGGAACCCTGCCGCGCCGGACCGCAACGCCTCGAAGACGTACTCGTCGAGCTCGAAGGTGGTCAGTACGACCACCCGCACCCCGCCGAGCTCCGGGTCGGCCCCGATCCGCCGGGTGGCCTCCAGACCGTCGAGGCGGGGCATCCGGATGTCCATCAGCACCACGTCGGGGCGCAGCTCGACGGCGAGGCACAGGGCTTGCTCGCCGTCGCCGGCCTCGCCGACCACCTCGACGTCGGGCTGGGCGTCGAGCAACGCCCGGAACCCGGCCCGGACCAGCATCTGGTCATCCACCAGCAGCACCCTGATCACCAGTCACCTCTCGTCAAGCGGGCCCGGACTCGGAAGCCCGCGTCGTACGGGCCCGCCTCCAGGGTGCCCCCGAAGGTGGCGACCCGCTCCCGCATCCCGATCAGTCCGGCTCCCGAGCCGCCCGCGTCGCCGCCGCCCACCGGGCCCGGGTCGTCGATCTGCACGGTGAGGCCGTCGGCCGTCCGGGAGAGCAGCACGGTGGCCGTCCGGGCCGCGGAGTGGCGGATCACATTGGTCAGGGCTTCCTGGACGATCCGGAAGGCGGCCCGCTGGACGGCGGCCAGCGCCTCCCCGGGGATGCCCTCGGAACGGACGCTGACGGTCAGGCCTGCCCGGCCGGCCTGGTCGACCAGTTCGTCCAGCCGGTCCAGGCCGGGGGCGGGAGTGCGCGGCGCGGCGGCCCCCGGTCCGCGCAGCGTGCCGAGGACCTGCCGGACCTCGCCCAGGGCCTCCTTGCTGGCGGCCTTGATCGTCGCCAGGGCGCTTCTGGCCTGTTCCGGGCGGGTGTCGATGAGTTCGAGCGCGACCCCGGCCTGGACGTGGATCAACGAGATGCTGTGCGCCAGGATGTCGTGCAGCTCGCGGGCCATCCGCAGCCGCTCCTCGTCGACGCGGCGCCGCTGTGCCTCCTCCGCGGCGGCTCCGGCGGCGGCGAACTGCTCGCGGCGGACCCGGGCCAGTTCCGCACCGGTCGCGATGAGCAGCAGCACCGCCGCGACGCCCAACTCCTGCCAGGCGTTGGCCTGCCAGCTCTTGGCCCGCAGCCAGTCGTACGGAATCGCGTAGCTCATCAGCAGCTGACCGACGTAGAAGGCGCCGCCGCAGGCCCAGGCCGCCCGCCGCTGCCCGCACTGGACCGCGACGAAGAACGCCACACCAAGGCTGACGAAGACCGGGCCGTACGGGTACCCGGCGAACAGGTAGCCGATGGTGACCGCTGTGGTGCCGACCATGACCGCCGCCGGGTGGCGGCGGCGCAGCAGCAGCGCGGCGGGGCCGAGCAGGAGCAGCACGTAGCCGAGGGCGTCGAGCTGGACGCGGTCGGGCTGCCGCTGTCCTGCACCGACCGTGCCCGCCACTTGGAAGCAGGCGACGGCCAGCGACGAGAGCACGGGCAGGCTCGCCCGGCCGGATCGGTTCCACGGCGGCTTCCACGACGGGCGTAACTCGTTCATGCCGGAAGGCTAGTTCGGCGCGCCACACCCGGGCATCAGCTCGCGGGTGCGGGTGCAGCTACTCCCACCGTAGTACCCGACCGGCCCGTGGAGGGGGTGCCGCCGTCCCGACGCCACAGCGTCAGGCTCACCGCGACGAACCAGAGGAAGCCGACGTAACGTCCGACCGGGATCAGCAGCGTGGCCGGCTCGGCGACCAACGAGAGCAGAGACAACATGCTCGCGGCGGACAGGACCAGTCCGGACCAGGCCACCCAGGCGGGCAGCGCCCGGCTCACCAGCGCGGTGCGCGACACCTGCCACAGGACCACGCCGAGCGTGCCGATCGCGGGCGCAGCACCGGTGATGAAGGCGAGGTCCATGAGGGCGCGGGACACCGGCAGGTCCGCGGCGTTGCCCAGCAGCGACAGGACCCAACCCGCGCTCGCGGACAGCACCAGCAGGACCCCGGACGCACTGCCCGCCGCCCGGACCACACCCGCCCGCACCGGGGTGCCGTGGCGGCCCACGAACTCTGTGAGCCAGGGGACGAACGCCAGCAGCGCCAGCGCCGAGAGCAGTTGGAACAGGGCTCCCACCTGAAGCGAGCGGTGCAGCGCCGCCGGATCGGCGAGCAGGTACTTGCGCACCACGTCGTCGCTGGAGTACGGGGTGGCGAACGGCCCGGAGGGCGCGGTGATGCCGCTGATGACGAGGCCGGCCACGAAGAGGAGCACGTACAGGATGCCGCTGAGCGCTCCCGCGGACGACCGACGGGGCGAGGTGAAGGACGACAAGGTCGACAGCCTCCAGGCAAGGGACGGGCGCCGGTTGGAAGGCCCACGTCCGGCGCGGTTCAGTTCACCGCACCGGCCGCGCCGAGGCGTCCTCCGGAGGAAGGCTTCGGCCGTACGCCCGCGCAGGTACCGGATCACCGGCCGCCCTCACACGGGCCTGGCGCTTCAGCCGTGGGTCGCGCCAAGGGCTCGGCCACCAGGAGAGCACTGTCCTTGTTCTGTGTCAGCAACTGGTCTGAGCCTGGCACTTCGGTCTCCGCCCAGCGTCGTACTGCCGGGACGCGATGCTACGTCAGCAGGAGTATCCCGACGGTCGCCGCTCGGGCGACGACGGCGTGCGGGCGCGGCGACGAGGATTCCTGGGGTCGGCACGGGCGGCAGGTGCCCGCATCGGCGGATCAGTCCGGGGCGACGCGCCGACCACTGGGCCGGCGCCCTCAACCCGGCACGACGCCCGGCCGAAGCCGATGACGCCACCGTCCCCTCCCATGCCTGACGAGACCACGCCGCCCGCCGGCCAACTCACCGTCAACCGAGAATCCACGGAGCCACACTGATGACCACGCCACTGCCCACTTATCCCGATCTCGCGGGTAAGGCCGCCCTCGTCACCGGAGGTTCCCGGGGCATCGGAGCCGAGACGGCAAAAGCCCTGTCCGCCAGCGGTGTCAAGGCAGCCGTCGTCGGCCGCGACCGGAGCGCCGTCGACCGGACGGTCGGCGAGATCCGCGCGGCAGGCGGAACGGCGGTCGCGATGACGGCCGACTGCACCGATCCCGCCGACCTCGTACGGCTGCGTGCACAGGCCGAGCAGTCCGTCGGTCCGATCGAAGTGCTCTGCGCGTTCGTCGGCGGAGGCGGCGACCCGGTGCCGATCGAGCAGATGAGCCTGGAGCACTGGCACTCGGTGGTCGACCTGAACCTGACCACCACCTTCCTGGCCGTGCAGACCTTCCTGCCCGGCATGATCGAGCGCGGCGGCGGTTCGATCATCACCATGGCGTCCACCGCCGGGCGGCTTCCCGGCGGTGCCGCCGCCTCCTACGCGGCGGCCAAGGCAGGCGTGCTGATGTTCACCCGCCAGGTCGCACAGGAGGTGGGCCGGCACGGCGTGCGGGTCAACTGCCTCGCTCCGTCCCTCATCATGACGGAGAGCCAGCAGGAGCGCATACCCGCCGAAAAGCTCCCGCTGATCGTCAGGCAGTTCCCGCTGGGCCGCGCAGGAGTGCCCGCCGATGTCGCTCACGCCGCGCTCTTCCTCGCGTCCGAGTCGTCGTCCTGGCTGACCGGCCAGACGATCGACGTGGCCGGCGGGCGCATCATGCTCTGACGCCGGTGGCCGGCCGCAGCCGCAGGCCGGCGACCCCGGCGCTCGCCACGAGAGCCTGACACAGGCCCCCTCCCCCGTCGCCTCCCGAAGGACCCCGTATGACCACCCCCGCCGCGTCCTCCGTGGCAACGCCCCATCCGGGCACCCGGCAGCCCAAGAACTTCCGCCTCTCACCGACTGCCCGCAAGAGCGCGGTGGTCGTGCACATCATCAGCTCGATCAGCTGGCTGGGCCTGATGCTCTGCCTGCTCACACT
Organism: Kitasatospora sp. NPDC056731; assembly: GCF_040687675.1. Taxonomy (NCBI): domain Bacteria; kingdom Bacillati; phylum Actinomycetota; class Actinomycetes; order Kitasatosporales; family Streptomycetaceae; genus Kitasatospora; species Kitasatospora sp. NPDC056731. Next base: position 269,730 of record NZ_JBFBNR010000001.1, on the reverse strand, counting down.
CGGCGCGACAGGGCTGCTGACGGACAGCGCGGAGACCCTGCGCAGCGCCTACCGGACGATGCCGCTCCTCGGCGACGCGCTGGTCCTCCCGCTGAGCCTGCTCTCCCTGCTGACCGGCCTGCTCCTCGCGCTCGGCACCCCCTGGCGCCTGTTCAGGTACCGCTGGGTTGCCGTCAAGTTCTGGCTCACCCTGGCCGCCACCGCCGCCTCGATCTTCGAACTCACCGCCCGGCTGCACGAAGCGGCCCACCTGGTGGACCAACACCCCACCGGCACCATCGCGGACATGCACCTCGGATTCACCCGCTACAGCCTGGTGATCATCCCGATCGTCGCGCTGTCGGTGTACGTCGCCAACGTCGTACTCTCCGTCGTCAAACCGTCGGGACGCCGCCATGCCCGGTCACGACCCAGTGGCGGGTGAGCCAAGCCAGGGCCGAGCTCGCTGGATGCCGCGATAGAAAGCCATGCCGCGCGAACGTGTCGCTCCAAGCGAACAGCTGACAGATTTCGAAATCTGCCAGCTGTTCGCTGTTATCCGTCTGCCGTCAAACGCCAGACGCCAGACGCCAGACGCCAGACGCCAGACGCCAGCTGTCGACTCCCGGACGTCAGACCTCAGACCTCAGCAGTCCCCCGCAGCGCCGGGTGGTCCGCGATCACCGTGCAACTACCCGGCGCGATCTCGGTGAAGCCCGCGTCCCGGACCAGCGGCAGACCGCTGGCGACCAGCGCCTCCCACGTCTCCGCCGGGGCCGTCCGCACCGCGAGCGCGAATCCGGCCTCGGCCCACTCCTTGCGCTGCGCCTCGTCCAGCCGCCACCAGGCCAGCTGGGCGGCGTGGCCGGTCTGCGCCATCGTCTTGCCCGCGCTCATCTCCAGCTCCGGGTTGAGCCACAGCACCGGCAACCCGGGCTCAGGGGCGCCGACCTCGGCGGTCTCCTCCAGGTCCGTCCCGGAGACCTGGAGCTTGGCGAGGTCCTTCGGCCAGCCGTCCAACGGCACCGGCGGGAACACCCGCACCTCGGCCTCCCGTCCGCTCACCGTGATCCCCGGCAGTTCGCCCGCCCGGCGCCACTCCCCGCCCCGGGCCCGCCGGACCACCTTGCGGATCCGGGCGTCCTCCCAGGCCTCGACCCGCTCCGCCCACTCGCCGTCCGCGTCGGTCACCCGCGAGTCGGACAGCAGGGTGAGCACCGCCCGGGCCGAGGTCTCCAGCGCGTCGGTCCGCCCGGGCGGCGTGGCCTTCTCCAGCCGGACGAGCAGCGGCAGCACGTACTGCGGCCGCGCGTCACGGTCCGCCGGGGCCGGGGAGTCGTCGGCAGCGGAAACGGGCGCCGGAGCGGAATCGGAAGCTGAAGCGGAAGCGGGAGCAGGGGTGTCGAACGGAGAAGTCACCCGTCCAGCATGCCAGCCCCGCCACCCCGGTGATCACGCGGTGCCCGGGGCCCGTACGCCCCTGCCCCTGCCCCTGCCCCTGCCAACCCCCGCCCCCGGCACACCCCCGCTCAGCGCAGCCGCTGCCGCAGTTCGTCGACGGCCGACCGGATGCTCGCGCTGTAGGCGTCCTCGGGGAGCGCGTCCAGGCTGCGCACGGCGCGTTCCAGCTGCTCGCGCGCGAGGTCGGGCTCGCCGAGCTTGAGGTGGTCCGAGGCCAGGTTGAGGTGCAGTGAGGGGTAGAACGCGCGTACCTGGAGGGCGGACTCGTAAGTCTGGGCGCGCTCGGCGGTCAGCGAGTCTGCGGCGGCCAGCGCCCGCCGGTCCCACGCCAGCTCGTCCTGCGGATCGTCCTGCAGGTCGGCCAGGTAGTGGGCGAGGACGCAGCGGTGGAAGACGTCGCCCCGCTCGCCGAGCGCCGCCCAGAGCGCCTCGAAGCTGGCCCGCGCCTCGGCCGTCCGCCCGTGCTGGGCGGCCTGGACGCCGTCCAGTCCGAGCGCGATCCGGGTGAACACCTGCTCGTCCCAGCCTGCCGGACCCGCACGCACATCAGACGTATCGGACATGCCCGCAGCCTAGTCGCCCACCCGTCGCGGCGCCCGAAAAGCCTTTCGAACCACCCCAACCCGGCCCGAAAACCGGACCGGCCCAGCCCGGCGGCCGGTCAGCGCCGGTAGCCGCGCTGCGGGTCCCGCGCCTCCGCGTCCTCGTACGTCAGGAACCAGCCCTCCGGGTGCGTGGCCGCCAGCAGCACCTCGGTACGCTGCTCGGCGCCCAGCTCCGGGTCGCCGTCGTCCGGTCCGTAGACGCCGAACAGTTCGTCGTGGCAGCCGTCCCAGTCGTAGTCGTACAGGTCGGCCGGCAGGTCGCCCATCATGTCGGCCACCGACTCGGGCTGCGCGCCGAGCAGGGCCCGGGCGTCCACCAGGGCCATCCGCAGCCCGATGTCCTCGGCCAGACAGCGCGGCAGCGGCCATTCACCGAGCGCGAGGTCGTCGGCCAGGTCGTCGAAGGCCCGGGCCATGGCGCGGCGCCAGTTCCGGTGCAGCCGCCAGGTGCGCTGGGGCAGGCGGGCGTAGAGCGACCAGTCGGCGTCCTCGCCGTCGACGACCGGGTCGTCACCGTGCTCGTCGAAGTCGTCGTAGGCGGCGTCGGCCAGGCCGATCAGCTGGGCGTGCAGGAGGCAGGCGGTGCGCGGGGTGAGGGTCCAGTCCGCGCCGGCGCCGCCGTCCTCGTCCTCGTCGCCCTCCAGCGGGAACAGCTCGGCGAAGTCCGGCGCGAAGTCCTCGGTGACGCTGATCTCCAGCGTGCCGCCGATCGCCTCGACGCCGGGGATCGCGGCCACCAGCCGGTCCGGGTGCAGCAGTGCGCCGAGCGCCGCGTTGGCGTCCTCGGAGACCTCGCGCAGCAGCTCACGGCGCTGGCCGGCCGGGTCGATGCCCTCGAACACCAGCTCCTCGACGGCCCTGATCGCGGCGGCGCGCAGCGCCGGCCAGTCGGTGATCCGCAGGCCCAGCACCACCGTCGCCTCGATCTCCTGCGCGCCGGAGTCCTCCGCCGCGCCCGGCCCCTGTGGATGATCGCTTCGCTCGCCCATGGGGCTACGGTACGGCCTTTCGGCCGCCCGATCACCGGTCTGAACCAGCTTCTGGACCCCTTCTCGGCCATCGCCCGGCCCCGCCTCGATCACTCGGACGTACGACAGGGCAGGATGGGCCCATGGCTGACATCAACGAGTACGGCGGCGGGCAGGGCCCGAACGCCGACGTCCTGGTCGTAACCACCAACGACATCCCCGGCTTCCGGGTCGATCATGTGATCGGCGAGGTCTTCGGGCTGACCGTGCGCAGCCGCCACATCGGCAGCCAGATCGGCGCCGGACTGAAGTCGCTGATCGGAGGCGAGCTGCGGGGCCTGACGAAGACCCTGGTCGAGAGCCGCAACGAGGCGATGCAGCGGCTGATCGAGCAGACCAAGGCGCGCGGCGGAAACGCGGTGCTGATGATGCGCTTCGACGTGACGGAGGCGGCGGACGTCGGCACCGAGGTCTGTGCCTACGGCACGGCCGCGGTGATCTCCCCGGCCGCCTGACCCGGCGCCCGAGCTGACCCGTCGCCCGCGCGGGGCGCCACGCGGCGGGACGGCAAGCACCCCGGGACCGCAAGCACCCGCAGACGCGGGAACACCCGCCGCACGCCCGATGTTTCACCGGCGTGACTGTTTACGGTGCAACCAATGGCGGGCAGCGGCACGCGGACGCCCTGGTAGTGGACATCGAGGTGGTGGACGGCCTCGCGGTGGACGTCCTGGTGGTGGGCGCCGGACAGGCCGGACTGTCCGCCGCCTACCACCTCAGCCGCCGCGGCTTCGCCCCCTACCGGGCGGACGCCGACGGCGGCTTCGTCGTGCTCGACGCCAACCCCGCGCCGGGCGGCGCCTGGGCGCACCGCTCACCGTCCCTGCGGATGGCCACCGTGCACGGTTTCCACGACCTCCCGGACGCCGAACTCCCCGCGCCCGACCCCGAGGCCCCGGCGCGCGAGGTCGTGCCGGGGTACTTCGCGGCGTACGAGGCCCGGCACGCGCTCCCGGTCGTACGCCCCGTCGCGGTTCGCGCGGTGCGCGCCGAGTCGGACCGCCCGGACTCCCGGCTGCTGGTCGAGACCGACCACGGCACCTGGTCCACCCGCGCGCTGATCAACGCCACCGGCACCTGGACCCGCCCCTTCCTGCCCCACTACCCGGGCCACTTCGCCGGTCGCCAACTGCACTACGCCGACTACCGCGGCCCCGGGGAGTTCGCCGACCGGCGCGTCCTGGTGGTGGGCGGGGGCGCTTCGGCGATCCAGGTGCTGTCCGAGGTGGCGGCGGTCGGCGAGACGGTCTGGGTCACCCGGACCCCTCCCGTCTACCACGAGGGGCCGTTCACCCCCGAGTACGGGCGCGCGGTGGTCGCCAAGGTCGAGGAACGGGTCCGGCAGGGCCTGCCGGTGCGCAGCGTGGTGAGCGTCACCGGGCTCGGCCCGTCGGTCGCCTACCAGCGTGCCGAGGAACTGGGCGCGCTGCACCGCCGCCCGATGTTCGACCGGCTCACCGAGCACGGCGTCGCCTGGGGGGAGGAGGAGCTGACGGTGGACGCGATCGTGTGGGCCACCGGCTTCCGCCCGGAGGTCGGCCACCTGGCCCCGCTCGGGCTGCGCTCCCCCGGCGGCGGCATCGCGCTCACCGGCACCCGCGCCACCGCCGACCCGCGCGTCCACCTGGTCGGCTACGGCCCGTCCGCCAGCACCATCGGCGCCAACCGGGCCGGTCGCGCCGCTGTCAGCGACCTCGTCCACCTGCTCGGCGACCCGGCCAGGCTGCCCGCCCCGGCCGTGGTCTGAAGCAGTCAGGAGGGGAAGCAGGAGAGGAAGGGCGAGGCGGCCGGCCGCTCAGCGGTCGTAGTCGACCGTCACCCGGTCGGTGAGCGGGCGGGCCTGGCAGGTGAGGACGTAGCCGGCAGCCAGCTCCTTCTCCTCCAGCGCGAAGTTGCGGCGCATCTCGACCTCGCCCTCGGTGACCAGCGCGCGGCAGGTGCCGCAGACCCCGCCCTTGCAGGCGAACGGCAGGTCGGGGCGGGAGCGCTGGGCGCCGTCCAGGATCGAGCGGTCGCACGGCAGGGAGAGCGTGCTGCCGCGCCCGTCCAGGACGACGGTGACCTCGCTGTGCGGGCCGTCGGCCGCTCCCGCCGCGCCGTCCCGGTCCTCCGGTCGCTCGGACACCGGCTCGTCCTCGGCGTGGAACAGTTCCTGGTGCACGCGCTCGCCCGGCACGCCCAGCCCGGCGAGCAGTTCCTTCGCCCCGACGACCATCCCGAACGGGCCGCACAGCCACCAGTGCCCGACGCTCCCGACATCCACCAGCGCCGCCAGCAGCGCCCGCACCCGCTCCGGGTCCAGCCGCCCGCTGAGCAGTTCGGCGTCACGGGTCTCCCGGGACAGGACGTGGACCAGCTGGAAGCGGCCGAGGTAGCGGTCCTTCAGGTCGGCCAGCTCGTCCGCGAACATCACGGTGTCGCTGCGCCGGTTGCCGTACAGCAGGGTGACGGTGGAGCTGCGGTCGGCGGCCAGGACGGACGCGGCGATCGACAGCATCGGGGTGATGCCGGAACCGGCCGCGAGCAGCACGTGCTCGGCCGGAACGCCGAGGTCGGGGGTGAACAGGCCCGACGGCGTCAGCACGTCCACCTCCTCGCCCGGCCCCGCGTCCCGCACCAGCCACCGGGAGAACAGCCCGCCGGGCACCTCCCGGACGGCGATCCGCAGCGGCCCGCCGACGGGGGCGCAGATCGAGTACGAGCGGCGCTCGTCGACGCCGTCCACCACCTTGCGCAGCGTCAGGGTCTGCCCCGGCCGGAAGGCGAAGTCCGCCGCGAGCCCGTCCGGCACCGCGAAGGTCACCGCCACGGCGTCGTCGCAGAGCCGCTCGACCCGCTCGATCCGCAGCCGGTGGAAGGTCGGGCGGCGGGCGGGGCGCACCGTGGAGACCGCGGCCTCAGCGGGGGCGCCAGCGGGGGCGTCGGCGTCAGCGTGCGCGGCGGCGTCGGCCTGGGAGGCGGCGTGCGAAGCGGCGGGCATTCAGATCTCCTTGACGCGTTCGAACGGCTCCCGGCAGGCGCGGCAGCGCCAGAGCGCCTTGCAGGCGGTGGAACCGAAGCGGGACAGCTCCTCCGTGTCCACGCCGCCGCAGCGCGGGCAGGGCACGGGAGCGGCTGCGGCTGCGGCTGCGGCTGCGGCTGCGGCTGCGGCTGCGGCTGCGGCTGCGGCAGTGCCGGCCAGAGTGGCGGTGGGGGTGGCGGTGCGGGTGGGACCGAGCGCGAGCGGGACCGCGCCGGCCACGCCGACGGCGGAGGTCGGACGCGGCGGGGCGATGCCCGCCTCGGCGAGCTTGCGGCGGCCCTCGGCCGTGATCAGATCGGTCGACCACGGCGGATCCAGCCGCAGCCGGACCCGGACGTCCCGGTACCCGGCCGCGCGCAGCCGGCGGTCCACGTCGGCGGCCATCTCGGCCACGGCGGGGCAGCCCGAGTAGGTCGGGGTCAGCCAGGCGGTCACCGCGCCGTCGTCCACCTCCACCTCGGCCAGCACGCCCAGGTCCGCCAGGGTCAGCATGGGCAGCTCCGGGTCCGGCACGGCCGCCGCGACCTCCCAGGCCGTCCCGCGCTCCGTCACCGCCGCGCTCACCACGTCGCCCCCGGGTGCGCGCGGGCCAGCACCTGGAATTCGGCGAGCAGCGGGCCGAGCGCCTCGGTGTGCACGCCGTCCCGGCCGGCCCGGCCGAGCACGGTGGCCAGCGGCTGCCCGTCCGGTACGGTCAGCCCGGCCTCGGCGAGCACGGCGCCGAGCGAGCGCAGCACCGGTTCGCGCAGCGCCGCCGGATCGGCGCCCGTGCGCAGTTCCACCGGGTGGGCCGTGAACAGTTCCTCCAGCAGCGGCCAGAGCGCGTCCAGCCCGGCCTGCATCCGCGCCGAGGAGTACGGCGTGCCGTCACCGAGCCGAAGCGTCCAGGCGGTGGCGTACTCGCGGTGGTACGCCAGCTCCTTGACGCCCCGGGCGGCGACCGCCGCCAGCACCGGGTCCGGGTGCGCGCTCAACGCCTCGTACAGCGCGCAGCGCGCGGTGGCGAACAGCAGCAGCCGGGCGACCGAATGGGCGAAGTCGCCGTTCGGGGCCTCGACCAACCGGACGTTGCGGAACTCGTGGTCCTCCCGCCAGTACGCCAGGTCGTCCTCGGTGCGGCCGGAGCCGTCCGCCTGGCCGGCCCGGGTGAGCAGCAGGCGGGCCTGACCGAGCAGATCGAGGCCCAGGTTGGCGAGCGCGACCTCCTCCTCCAGCTCAGGCGCCCGGGTGCACCACTCGATCAGGCGCTGGGAGAGGATCAGGGCGTCGTCGCCGAGCATCAGGCAGTAGGCGGCGAGGTCCGCGCCGTCCACCCCGGCGGGCACGGCGGTGTCCACGCCGAGCAGCGGGTCGGCGAAGCCCGTCCCGTACGCCCAGCGGCCCTCGCCCTCGGGGCCGGGCGCGGCTTCGGCGAGGCCGAGGTAGACGTGGTCGTCGGGGTCGGCGCCGGCGCCGGCCTGCGTGCTGTGGTCCTGCATGGCGGTTCCCCCGTCAGATGTGCGGGACATCCTCGGGGATGTCGTAGAAGGTCGGGTGGCGGTAGACCTTGTCCCCGCTGGGCTCGAAGAACGGGTCACGCTCGTCCGGGGTGGAGGCGGTGATCGCGTCCGAGCGGACCACCCAGAGGCTGACGCCCTCGTTGCGGCGGGTGTAGAGGTCGCGGGCGGCGAGCAGGGCCATCCGGTCGTCGGACGCGTGCAGCGAACCGACGTGGACGTGGTTCAGCCCGCGTCGGGGGCGCACGAACACCTCGTACAGCGGCCAGCCAGCCTTGGACTCGGTCACTTTCCGTTCTCCTGTTCCGTGGGCTCGCCCGTACGCCCGGGCTGCCCGGGTCCAGCGGACTGTTCGGCTCCGGGCAGCGCGGGTTCGACGGACTGTTCGGCGCGGCGCTTGGCCGCGTAGGCGACGGCCGCCTCACGGACCCAGGCACCGTCCTCGTGCGCCGTCCGGCGGCGTTCGACCCGCTGGGTGTTGCACGGGCCCTGGCCGTGGATGACCCTGGTCAGCTCGGACCAGTCCGGCTCGCCGAAGTCCCAGCCGCCGCATTCCTCGTTCCAGCGCAGCTCGGGGTCCGGGAGCGTGACGCCCAGGTGCTCGGCCTGCGGGACGGTCATGTCGACGAAGCGCTGACGCAGCTCGTCGTTGGTGTGCCGCTTGATCCGCCAGGCCATCGAGCGGGCGGTGTTCGGCGAGTCGGCGTCCGGGGGCCCGAACATCATCAGAGACGGCCACCACCAGCGGTCCACCGCGTCCTGGACCATCCGGCGCTGCGCCTCGGTGCCGCGCATCAGTGTCATCAGCAGCTCATAACCCTGACGCTGGTGGAACGACTCCTCCTTGCAGATCCGCACCATGGCGCGGGCGTACGGGCCGTAGCTGCAGCGGCAGAGCGGGACCTGGTTGCAGATCGCGGCGCCGTCGACCAGCCAGCCGATCACGCCGACGTCGGCGAAGGTGAGGGTCGGGTAGTTGAAGATCGAGGAGTACTTCTGCCGGCCGGAGATCAGCTTCTCGGTGAGCTCGGCGCGGTCGACACCCAGGGTCTCGGCGGCGGCGTAGAGGTAGAGGCCGTGGCCGGCCTCGTCCTGGGCCTTGGCGAGCAGGATCGCCTTGCGGCGCAGCGAGGGGGCGCGGGTGAGCCAGTTCCCCTCGGGCTGCATGCCGATGATCTCGGAGTGGGCGTGCTGGGCGATCTGGCGGACCAACGTGGCCCGGTAGGCGTCGGGCATCCAGTCCCTGGGCTCGATCCGCTGCTCGGCGGCGACGACCGCCTCGAACCGGTCCTCCTGCGCCTGCGCGGGGACCGCCTCGGCCACCTCTGCTGTCACCACGATCACCTCTCGTGTCCCGCGCCGGCGCCCACGGCGCCAACCGACTGACCGTTCGGTCGGTACCATTCTGCGCGGCGAGACGGAGGGATGGCAAGGGACGCGGGTAAGGGGCGGGGTTTCGGGCGGTGGCCAGTGGGCGCGGGCGGCAGGCGGCAGGTGGGCGACAAACAGATAACAGCTAACAGATTTCATTATCTGTTAGCTGTTATCTGTTAGCTGTTACTTGTCATTCGTCTTCTGTTCTCTGTTTTCTGCTCCCTGCTCCCTGTTCTCCGATAGCCCCCGGCCGTCGACGGCCCGCTCAACCCTCCGTGCGGTCGCGCAGCCTCGGCAGCGGTACGGCGAGGAGCGCGGCCAGCAGGGCGATCCGGGGTGCCAGCTGGTCGAGCCGGATGTGCTCGTGCCGGGCGTGAGCGCCGGCACCGACCGCGCCGAAGCCGTCCAGCGTCGGCAGCCCGCGCGAGCCCGGCAGGTTGGTGTCCCCCGCGCCGCCCGCCGGCCCGCCGTCCAGCTGCTGCCCGAGCACCGCCGCGAGTGAACGAACGTGCCGCAGCAGCGGGTTGCCGGTTCGCTCGGGCCACGCCGGACGACTGGACAGCACCTCGGTCCGGACCCTGGCCCCCGGGCGCAGCGCGGTGAGCCGAGCCAGGTTGTCGAGCGTACGGCGCTGCGCCTCGACGGTGGAGAACCGCAGGCCGAGCTCGGCCTCGGCCCGGCCCGCGACCACGTTGGCCCGCGAACCCCCGCTGATCCGACCGGCGTTGAGCTCCGTCCCCGGCTGTCCCGCGAGGCCGCGGACGACGACGAGCTGGTCGACGAGTTCGTCGACCGCCGACACCCCGTCGTGGGCGTCGTTGCCCGCGTGGGCCTCACGCCCGGTGACGGTGAGCCGGACCCGGGTGCTGCCGCGCCGGGCCGTCTTCAACCGGCCGTCGGGGTGCGGAGGTTCGAGCCCCAGGACCGCGGCCGCGCCGCGCAACTGACGCTCGACCAGGCGCCGTCCGTCCGGACTGCCGACCTCCTCGTCGGAGACGACGACCAGCCGGACGGCGCGGTGCGGCCGCTGCCCGAGGTCGGCGAGCAGGGCGAACGCACCTTCCAGGATGGCGAGTCCGCCCTTCATATCGACGACGCCGGGGCCGCTGAGCAGACCGTCCTGCTCGGTGACCGGCCAGTCGGCGAGGGTGCCGACCGGCCAGACGGTGTCGTGGTGGCCGACGATCAACAGGTGCGGCAGGGTCTCGTCCTGCCCCTCCCACTCCAGGACGAGGTGGTCGCCGGCCGGCCCGGGCTCGCGTCGCGCGGTGGCACCGGTGGCGCTGAACCCGGCGCTCAACTCCTCGGCGAGAGCGTCGAGTCTGGGTACGTCTCCGCTGGGTGACTCGATCCGGGCCAGGTCCGTGCACCGGCGCCGGACGGCCCCGGCCAGCGTACGGGCGCGGGTACTGAGGGCCAGCGGCAGGCCGGGGAGCGCGGCGGTCGCGGCAGCGGTGGCCGAGGCTGTGACGGTGGCCGAGGCTGTGACAGTGGCCGAGGCTGTGACAGTGGCCGTGGCATGAGCGGTGGTGGTAGCGGTAGCGGTAGCGGTGAGGGCCTCACCGTCAGCAGCGGCCGGGAGGTCGACGGGGGCGCGGTCCGAGGCAGGAGCGGGCGCGGGGGCGGAGTCACCGTCGGGGGCTGCGGCGGCACTCGGCGCGGCGGGCGACCCGACGATCTGGGGACTCAACGTTCGCCTCCGCGGCCGCTGCCGGTATTCAGCGGCCGGACCGGCCGGCCACCCCAACCCGGCTGCCAGGCCCGGCTGGACCGCGTCGATCGACCGGGATGGTGTCCGGCCCTTCGGAACGGACCGTCTGGCCCAAGTGCGGTGGAACGGCTGGGCGGCGTGCTTGGCATTGCGTCCTCCTCGCTCGATCCGGTGGCCCCGGTCCGCCCGGGGCCCCGTGGACGGCGGCTTCCTGACGGCGGGCGCAACGGGCCGGACCGCCGCAGGGAAGCCGAGATGTGAGCCTAGAAGAACCGTTCGGCTTCCTGCGAGGTGGCCCTGCTCCCAGCGTGCCGGGACCGGGCCCTCAACCTCGGACACCCGTCGGGGAACAGCGGCGGGCGCGCGGCGCGCGGGCCTGGATCGGCGCGCGGGCGCGGTCGCCGGATCGCGCCCATCTCCACCATGGACCCGCCGCCCGGGTTCGGCAGCGCAAACCGCCAAGGCGCGGGATTTCCACGCCGGATGGGTGACAACGGCTCAGCGCGCGGTACGAACCGGGAGCACGCGACCGGCTCAGGGGGAGCCCGGTCCGACGCCCCGGGAACACTCACGTGAACACTGGACGACATGACGCCCCACCCGCCACCGTGCGCACCACCGGGCGTCGGGCATCGGCAGGACCAGCGCCCACACGAGCCACGACGGCACCGCCCTGCACTGCCCCGCACCGCCCGGCACCAACTCAGGGCGCCGACTCAGGGCACCGCTGGCAGGCTCCGACTCAGGCGCCGTCCTCGACCAGCCCGGCATCGCGCGCGAGCAGCGCGGCCTGGACCCGGTTACCGACGCCCAGCCCGGTCAGGATCCGGCTGACGTGCGCCTTCACGGTGCTCTCGCGCATCCCGAGGACGCCCGCGATCTCCGCGTTGGAGAGCCCGTCGGCGAGTTCGCGCAGCACGTCCGTCTCGCGCGGCGTCAGCCCGGCGACCCGGTTGCGGGCGGCGACCGACCGGGGCGCACCGGTGCGGTGGTAGCGGTCGATCAGGCGCCGCGCGGCCGCCGGGTGCAGCATCCCCTGGCCGCCGGCGACGACGTGGACGGCCCGGGCGATCTCGGCGGGCGGGGTGTCCTTGAGCAGGAAGCCGTCGGCCCCGGCGGCGAGCGCCTGGTACACGTACTCGTCGAGGTCGAAGGTGGTGAGCGCGATCACGCGCGGGGCGTCGGGCAGTTCGCGCAGGCGCCTGGTGGCGGCGATGCCGTCGAGCCGGGGCATCCGGATGTCCATGAGCGCCACGTCGATCCGCTGGCTGCGGGCGAGTTCGACGGCCTGCAGTCCGTCGGTGGCCTCGGCGACCACGGTGAGGGCCGGGTCCTGGGCGAGCAGGTCGACGAGACCGAGCCGCACCAGCGCGTCGTCGTCGACCACCATCGTGCGGATCATGCGTCGTCCTTCGGGGTCGGGGTCGGGGAGGGGGCAAGGTTCGGGGAAGGCCCGGATCCGGGGTCGCGTCCCGGTCCTGGGCCCGGTCCTGGCGCGGGTCCTGGCGCGGTCTGCGGCGGGCGCTCCGGTGCGGGCAGGCGGGCCGCGAGCCGGAAGCCGCCACCGCCGTCCGGTCCCGCGTCGAGGTGGCCGCCGAGCGCGTCGACCCGTTCGGTGAGCCCCACCAGACCGTACCCGCCGCCGGTGCCCGGCCCGTTCGGCGACGCCTCCCCCGGGCCGTTGCGGACCTCGACGGTGGTGGCCGGGGCGCCGTAGCGGACCCGGACGGTGACGGGCGCAGCGTGCGCGTACTTGCGGGCGTTGGTCAGCGCCTCCTGGACCAGGCGGTGCACGGCCAGCCGGTGGGTGGTGGGGACGGTCTCCGGGTCGCCGGAGAGGGCCAGTTCGACCTGCTGCCCGGCCGAAGTGGCCTCGCCGACGAGTTCGGTGAGATCGCGCAGCGCGGGCGCCGGGACGCGCTCCGCCCGGAGCGGTACGGCCGGCACCTCCTCGGCGGCCGGTGCTGTCGGCGGGTCGGCCCGCAGGGCGCCGAGGACGTCGCGCAGGTCGTCGAGCGAGTGGGCGGCGGTGGTGCGCAGCAGTTCGAGGCGGTGGGTGAGCCGGTCCGGGTCGGCGGCGACGGTGCCGGCGAGGGCCTGGTCGCGCAGCACCCCGGCGTGCAGCACCAGCAGGCTGAGACGGTGGGCGAGCACGTCGTGCATCTCCCGGGCGATCCGGGCCCGTTCGGCGGCCCGGGCCCGTTCGGCGCGCAACTCGCGCTCCCGGCGCAGCATGTCCACCTGCTCGTGCAGGGTGCGGATCAGCACCCGGCGACCGTGCAGCCACAGGCCGACGGACAAGGTCGCCGCCTGGACGAGGAGTTGGGATCCGGTGGTGCCCGCCCAGCCGACCAGCGAGTCGGCTCGGGTCGCGCTCACCACTGCGATGAGGGCGCCGCCGGCCACCGCCGGGCCGGTCCGACCGAGGGAGGCGAGGTAGTAGACGCTGAACAGTCCGGGAAAGGCGCGGTTGAACAGGCCGCCGGTGAGCACCGGCAGGACGGCGGACGCCATCGGGTAGCGACGGGCGAACAGCAGGGAGAGCGGGGCGAGGGCGGCCACGACCGTCCGGGGCAGCCGCAACGGCTCGTCGGCGTGGATCCACTGGGAGAGGCCCTCCTCGGCGGTGAGCGCGAGGATGCCGAGCAGCAGCAGGGTGTCGCTCCACAACCGGCGGTCCGGGCCGTACCAGCCCAGCAGGCCTGTGCGCATCGGGCCGCTCCCGTCCTCTCGCATCGGGCTCCCTCCGCGCTCTCTCCGTCCGTCCGTCGCCCGTCCCTCCGTCCGTCCGGCTCGATTCGATGCTACGGGCGGGCGGCGGGCGGGTGCCCCCTTCTCCCAGGTACCCGCACCCTCGACTTTCGTCGGGGGTGCGCGTCGCTCGTCGGCCGATTCGGGGTGCGGCGGGGCTGCCTAGCGTCGACGGCATGACCACCGAGCAGCTCCGCCCTCGCCCCCGCCCCCGCCCCTACCTCGACTCCCTTGCCCCGAAGCGCAGTTCACGTTCCGCCGGGGACCACCTGCTGTTCCTCGCCGAGGCCCTGCGCACCTTCCACGACACCGGCGCGCTGGCACCGAGCGGCGAGGACCTGGTGAACGCTCTGGTGGTTCCGGCCACCAGCCGCCCGAATCGGCCGATCTCGGTGCTGGAAGTCGGTGCCGGGACCGGCGTGGTGACCCGCCGGCTGGCCCAAGTACTGCTCCCGGGCGACCGGTTGCACGTCGTCGAGGCGAACCCGCGCTTCGCCGACCGGCTGCGGGAGGACCCGGTGCTGGCCGCACGACGCCCGGGCGTCGCCCTGCGGCTGTCGGCCTGCCGGGTGGAGGAACTACCCCAGGACAAGACCAGCGAGACCAGCGAGACCAACGAGACGAACCAGACGGGCCGAGCGGGCGGGGCCGGCGAGACGGACGACCGGTACGACGTGATCGTGTCGGGCCTGCCGTTCACCAACTTCGAGCCGGCCCAGGTGCGCCACCTCCTCGACCTCTACCTGCGGCTGCTGCTGCCCGGGGGCGAGCTGACGTACTTCGGCTACCTCGGCACGACGACGGCTCGCACCCTGTCCTCGGGGCCCCGGCAGAGCGCCCACCACCGGGCAGTGGTGCGACTGCTGCGGCGGTTCGAGGCGGCGTACGGGCTGGGCGAGCGAACGGTGTGGCGCAACCTGCCGCCGGCCCGCGCCCACCTGCTCCGGGCACCGGGCGGACGGGAGGACTGGGGTCTGGCCTCGCCCCCAGAGTCCCCAGAGCCCCCGGCAGGCGAGGCCACAGCCGACGAGGCGCCCTCGCGTACGAGAACCGCAGCCGGGCGACCGATCGGGCCGGCGGGTGACAGATAACAGGTGACAGCTTTCAGATAACAGATAACAGACGACAGCGAACAGATTTTGAAATCTGTTCGCTGTCGTGCCATAGTGGACTCCGGGTCACCCCACCCATCGCCACACCCACCCCTGGAGTCCCCGTGGCCACGACCTCCCGCCCCACACAGCGCACCCTCGGCACCTCCGGACCGGTCACCTCCACCCTCGGCCTCGGCTGCATGGGCATGTCCGACCTGTACGGCCCGGCCGACGAGGCCGAGAGCATCGCCACCATCCACGCCGCGATCGACGCCGGGGTCACCCTGCTCGACACCGGCGACTTCTACGGCATGGGCCACAACGAGCTGCTGATCCACGAGGCCCTGCGCGGCCGCGCCCGCGAGAGCGTGCAGATCAGCGTGAAGTTCGGCGCCCAGCGCGGCCCCGACGGCCAGTGGCTCGGTTACAACGCGAGCCCCGCCGCCACCAAGACCGCCCTCGCCTACACGCTGCGCCGCCTGCGCACCGACCACATCGACGTCTACCGCCCCGCCCGCCTGGACCCGAACGTCCCGATCGAGGAGACCGTCGGTGCCATCGCGGACCTGGTGAAGGCCGGCTACGTCCGCCACATCGGCCTGTCGGAGGTCGGCGCCGACACCCTGCGCCGTGCCGCCGCCGTCCACCCGATCAGCGACCTGCAGATCGAGTACTCGCTGATCTCCCGCTCGATCGAGGACGCCATCCTCCCCACCGCCCGCGAGCTCGGCATCGGCATCACCGCCTACGGCGTGCTCTCGCGCGGCCTGCTCAGCGGCCACTGGGACCAGGGCCGCGCCCTGGCCGGCACCGACTTCCGCGGCCACAGCCCGCGCTTCCAGGGCGACAACCTGGCCCACAACCTCGCGCTCGTCGAGGCGCTGCGCGCGGTGGCCGCCGCGAAGGGGGCGAGCGTCGCCCAGGTCGCCATCGCCTGGGTCGCCTCGCGCGGGGAGGACGTCGTTCCGCTGGTCGGCGCCCGCCGCCGCGACCGCCTCACCGAAGCGCTGGGCGCGCTGGACGTCAACCTCACCGCGGCCGACCTCGCGGCCATCGAGGCGGCCGTCCCCGCCGGCTCCGCAGCGGGCGACCGCTACGCTGCCGCCCAGATGGCACACCTGGACAGCGAGCACTGACCAACCGGAACCGGCCCGACGGCCGGGGACGGCAGCACCACCCTCGACCGCACGACCCTAAGGACGGACCTCCCCGTGACCACGGACACCACACTCACCGCCGAGCAGATCCTGATCGCGGCGGAGGACGTCCTCCGGCGGTTCGGCCCGGCCAAGGCCACCGTCGTGGACGTCGCCCGGATCCTCGGCGTCAGCCACAGCAGCGTCTACCGCCACTTCCCGAGCAAGGCCGCGCTGCGCGAGGCGGTCACCCAGCGCTGGCTCGACCAGGCGCACCACCAGCTCGCCTTCATCTCGACCGAGCCCGGCTCGGCCGTCGAGCAGCTGCACCGCTGGCTGGTGACACTGTTCGCGGCCAAGCGGAAGAAGGCGCTGGACGACCCGGAGCTGTTCGCCACCTACATGGTGCTGGTCGAGGAGAACAGCGGCATCGTCGAGGCGCACATCGACACCCTGGTCACCCAGATCGCCCAGATCGTCCAGGACGGCATGGAGAGGAAGGAGTTCAAGCTCGCCCACATCCTCTCCACGGCCCGCGCCGTCTTCGACGCCACCAGCCCCTTCCACGACCCGGCGTACGCGTCCTCGTGGTCCGAGCCGACCATCGAGGACCGTTTCGAGGCCCTCTGGAAGCTCATCCTCGGCGGCCTGCTCGCCAAGTGACGGACCTCCGACGCCCCGGGCGCCCCTGACCCGGGCACCGACGGCCGGGCCCACCGGCACCGGAGCGAAACCCGGTCGCCGGCGGGCCCGGCCGTCCGGCAGACTGCCACGCACGGTTGATCTCACCTGGAGGACGACATGCGTCCGGCCCGTCCAACCCCTCCGCCCCGCCCGGCCCGTCCGCCCCGTCCGGCCCTGGACAGTCTGCAGGGGCTCGCCCTCGGCGACGCCTTCGGCGACCGCTGGTTCTCGGCCCCGGTCGACGAGGCGCCCGCCGCGCTGGCCGCCCGCCAGCTCCGCCCGGCGCCCTGGCACTGGACCGACGACACCGCGATGGCGCTGGTCCTCGTCCGCCACCTGGCCTCCTGGGGCGAGGTCCGGCAGGATGCGCTGGCCGGCGAGTTCGCCGAGGAGTACGCCCGTGAGTACGGGCGCAAGTACGGCCCGTCGATGCACCGGGTGCTGCGTGAGATCGGCGCCGGCGGGGACTGGCGCGCCATCACCTCGCGCCAGTTCGAGGGCCAGGGCTCGTACGGGAACGGCGCCGCGATGCGGGTCGCCCCACTGGGCGCCTGGTTCGCGGACGACCTGGACGCCGTCGCCCGGCAGGCCGAGCTCCAGGCGCTCGCCACGCACTTCCACCCGGAGGCGGTCGCGGGCGCGGTGGCGGTCGCCCTCGCCACGGCACTCGCCGTCCGCAGCCGGGGCCAAACCCCGCCCGGCCGTGCCGAGTTGTTGACGGAGGTGGCCGGTCGCCTGCCGGACAGCGAAGTGCGCTCCGGTCTGCGGATCGCCGCCCGGCTGCCCGGACACACGAGCGTCCGGCAGGCCGCCAACGTACTCGGCTCCGGGTTCATGATCTCCGCCCCGGACACCGTCCCGTTCGCCCTCTGGTCCGCCGCCGGGCACCTGGACTCACTGCCCGAGGTGATCTGGCACGCCCTGGAGGGCTGGGGCGACATGGACACCACCTGCGCGATCGCCGCCGGGGTGGTCGCCGCCCGCACCGGCCTCGCTGAGGTGCCGACCGGCTGGCTAGCCGCCCGCGAGGACCTGCCGGAGTGGGTCACGGAGGCGTCGGCACCGACGCGCTGAGCCGAGCCGGCCGCCCCTCGGGCCTGGCCGGCTCGGCTGCGCGACGCCGTGTCCGCGTCGGCGCGGGGCCGGCTCCCGGCGCCCGGGCTAGCGTCGGGAGCTGCCGAACACCAGCCGGTAGATGATCAGCAGCACCAGGGCGCCGCCGATCGCCGACACCCAGGTCGCCATGTCGAAGAAGTGCGCCGTCACCGACCTGTGCAGGAAGTGCGAGGCGATCCAACCGCCGACGAAGGAGCCGGCGATACCGATCAGGGTTGTCACGATCATGCCGCCCGGGTCCTTTCCCGGCAGCAGCAGCTTGGCCAGTGCCCCCGCCAGCAGGCCAAGCACGATCCACGCGACGATGCTCATCTGTCCCTCCCGTCCACGGCGCGACGGCCCCGTTCCGCCGCTCTGCCAGGAAGGACGCCGCCCACCACCGCCCGGTTCCGGCGCCGCGGGAGCACCGGCCCGAACCGGCCACCCCGGACCGGGCCGCTCCGGGCGAGGCACCCTCCCGGCGGGGCGCCCGAGCCGGGATACTGCGGCCATGCGCATCCTGATCGCCACCGCCGGATCCCGGGGCGACGTGGCCCCGTTCACCGGGCTCGGCGCCCGCCTTCAGGCGGCCGGCCATCAGGTGGCCGTCGCACCCGCCCGCCGGGCGCCCGAGGCCGCGCCCAGCGCGAGGTGCAGCACCGAGGCCGACCCGGAGCGCCGGGAAGTTGCAGGTGGTCCAGGTTGCGCCGCGCCACCGGGACCGGCCGCAGGTCGTCTTCGGTGTAGCCGTTGGACGGCAACTCTCCTGCGGCCGGGTAGAGTTCGACCCGGCTATGGGCAACTCCCCTCTGCACGAATGGCGTTACGTCTGAGGTGGGCGGGACAGGTGCGGGATGACGTCGGTCCCGTAGGCGTCGATGGTGGCCTCGACGGCGTCGTGCATGGCGTAGACGGCGAACTGGTCGACGCCGAGGGAGCGGAGGTGCTCCAGGCGGGCGAGTTGGGCCTGCGGCGGGCCGATGAGGCAGAAGCGGTCGACGATCTCGTCCGGCACGAAGGCGGTGTCGGGGTTCCCGGCCCGGCCGTGGTGGCTGTAGTCGTAGCCCTGGCGGCCCTTGATGTAGTCGGTGAGGGCCTCCGGGACGAGGTCGGAGTGCGCCCCGTAGTGGCTGACCAGGTCGGCCACGTGGTTGCCGACCATCCCGCCGAACCAGCGGCACTGCTCCCGGGCGTGGGCGAGCGCGGCGGGCGAGTCGTCGGCGGTCACGTAGGCGGGGGCGGCGACGCAGATGGTGACGGCGTCCGGGTCCCGGCCGGCCTCGGCCGAGGCGGACCGCACCGCCTTGATCATGTACTCGGTGAGGTACGGGTCGGCCAACTGGAGGATGAATCCGTCGGCCTGACGACCGGTCAGCGCGAGTGCCTTCGGCCCGTACGCGCCCATCCAGATGGGGAGTTCGGCGCCGGGGCCGACCCACGGCAGGTGCATCTCGGTGCCGTCCACCTCGACCGTCCGTCCCTCGGCCAGTTCCTTGATGGCCTGCATGGCCTGGGAGAGCCGGGCGAGGGTGGCGGGGCGGCGTCCGGCGACCCGCATGGCGGAGTCGCCGCGGCCGATGCCGCAGACGGTGCGGTTGCCGTACATGTCGTTGAGCGTGGCGAACAGGGAGGCGGTGACCTCCCAGGTGCGGGTGGAGGGGTTGGTGACCATCGGTCCGACGGTCAACTGCCGTGTCTCGGCGAGGATCCGGCTGTAGATGACGAACGGTTCCTGCCACAGGACGCAGGAGTCGAAGGTCCAGCCGTGGCTGAACCCGGCCTGTTCGGCGCGGATCATCCGGTCGATGAGCAGGCGGGCGGGTGGGTCGGTCTGCAGGACGAGGCCGATGTCCATGGGTGGCTCCGGGAGGGTGGTTCCGCCGCCCGGGCCATCGTGCGCACGGGCCCGGGCGGCGGTGCGGGAGAGTGGTCAGGTCAGGTACTGACAGGTGTCGCGGCGCAGGAACGTGCCGTGGCCGGCCCGGCCGAGCCAGGTTTCGCCGTCCAGCACGACGGTGCCGCGCGAGAGCACGGTGCGGGCGCGGCCGGTGAGTTGGCGGCCCTCGTACGCCGAGTAGTCGACGTTCATGTGGTGCGTGGCGGCGGAGACGGTCTGCACGGCGGTGGGGTCGTAGACGACGAGGTCGGCGTCGGCGCCGGGCGCGATGGTGCCCTTGCGCGGGTGCAGCCCGAACATCCGGGCGGGCGTGGTGCAGGCGATCTCGATCCAGCGCCGACGGGTGATGTGCCCGTCCACGACGGCCTGGTGGAGCAGGTCCATCCGGTTCTCCACGCCGGGCAGGCCGTTGGGGATCTTCGAGAAGTCGCCGCGGCCGAGTTCCTTCTGCCCGGTGAAGCAGAACGGGCAGTGGTCGGTGGAGACCACCTGGAGGTCGTTGGCGCGCAGTCCGCGCCAGAGCGCCTCCTGGTGCTCGCGCGGCCGAAGCGGCGTGCTGCACACGTACTTGGCGCCCTCGAAGCCGTCGGCACCGGTCTCGGCGAGGTTGTCGGTGGAGAGGAACAGGTACTGCGGGCAGGTCTCGCCGAAGACGTTGAGCCCGGCGTCGCGGGCCTGGACGAGCTCGGCGAGGGCGGCCGCCGCGGAGACGTGGACGACGTAGAGCGGGCTGCCGGCGACCTGGGCGAGCTTGATGGCCCGGTGGGTGGCCTCGGCCTCCAGGAGTTCGCGGCGGACCTCGCCGTGGTAGCGGGGTGCGGTGTGCCCGGCGGCGAGGGCCTGTTCGACCAGGACGTCGATGGCGATGCCGTTCTCGGCGTGCATCATGGTCAGCCCGCCGTTGACCGCGCCGCGCTGCATGGCGCGCAGGATGCGGCCGTCGTCGCTGTAGAAGACGCCGGGGTAGGCCATGAAGAGCTTGAAGGAGGTGGACTCGCCGGAGTCGACGAGGGCGTCCATCTCCTTGAGGACGCCCTCGTTGACGTCGGAGACGATGGTGTGGAAGGCGTAGTCGACGGCGCAGTTGCCGTCGGCCTTGGCGTGCCAGGTGTCCAGGCCCTCGCGCAGCGAGCCGCCGACGGACTGCACGGCGAAGTCGACGATGGTGGTGGTGCCGCCCCAGGCGGCGGCCCGGGTGCCGGTCTCGAAGGTGTCGGAGGCCGAGGTGCCGCCGAAGGGCAGTTCCATGTGGGTGTGGGCGTCGACGCCGCCCGGGATGACGTAGTGGCCGGTGGCGTCGATGACGGTGTCGGCGCTCCAGGCCTCGGCGGCGGAGCTGCCGGTGGCGGCGAGGGCGGCGATGCGTTCGCCCTCGATGAGGACGTCGGCGTGGAGTTCGTCGGCGGCGGTGATGACGAGGCCGCCGCGGATGATGGTGCGCTGGTGCGGGTCGCGGGTGGTCATCGCGCTGCTCCTCAGGCCTCGGCGAGCGGTCCGTAGGCGTCGGGGCGGCGGTCGCGGTAGAACGCCCACTGCTGGCGGACCTGTTCGATCAGGCCGAGGTCGAGGTCGCGGACGACGAGCTCCTCCTCCTTGTCGGAGGCGACGTCGCCGACGAACTGGCCGCGCGGGTCGACGAAGTAGGAGGTGCCGTAGAAGTCGTTGTCGCCGTACTCCTCGGTGCCGACGCGGTTGATGGCGGCGACGAAGTACTCGTTGGCGACCGCGGCGGCGGGCTGTTCCAGCTGCCAGAGGTAGGCGGAGAGGCCTCGGCTGGTGGCGGAGGGGTTGTAGACGATCTGCGCTCCGGCCAGGCCCAGGGCGCGCCAGCCCTCGGGGAAGTGGCGGTCGTAGCAGATGTAGACGCCGACCTTGCCGACGGCGGTGTCGAAGACGGGCCAGCCGAGGTTGCCGGGCTTGAAGTAGTACTTCTCCCAGAAGCCCTTGACCTGCGGGATGTGGTGCTTGCGGTACTTGCCGAGGTAGCTGCCGTCGGCGTCGATGACGGCGGCGGTGTTGTAGTAGACCCCGGCCTGTTCCTCCTCGTAGACCGGGACGACGATCACCAGGCCGAGTTCACGGGCGAGGTCCTGCATCCGGCGGACGGTGGGGCCGTCGGGGACGGCTTCGGCCCAGCGGTAGTGCTCGGCTTCCTGGACCTGACAGAAGTACGGGGCGTTGAAGACCTCCTGGAAGCCGATGATCTTCGCGTCCTGGGCGGCGGCCTCGCGGGCGTACCGCTCGTGAAGGGCGATCATGCTCTCCTGGTCGCCGGTCCAGCGGGTCTGGACGAGCGCGGCACGGACGATCTGCGACATGGATACCTCCGCAACTCCGCTGCCCGGCCATGGGGTCGGGCCTGCGGTCTGAGGGTTGACGGGGCGGGCGGGTCTCGTCTGCGGACCGCCGGGGATCCGCAGGGGTCTACGTGCGTAGAAAGCGGTCTGTAGACCGTAGGCCGGGCCTCGGTGGCCTGACAATACGTTGGCGGTAACGCATCTGGGGCGATCTCGTGACGCGGACACGCGGAGGGTCCTGGATGGGATGAAACGATCATTTACCCCGCAAGTGGGGTCCTTACGCATGCGAGTGCCGTTCGGCGGTTCCGGTCCAGAACGGCTCGACGGCCGGTCGGCCGGGGGTGGGGTAGCGCGGCGCAGCCGGCGGCGGCCGGCCCCATCCGGCTTGACTTCGTCCGGTTGGCTCGGGAAGGATCCGGCGCATGGACACCGGCACCACTCTGGTCTGCCGCCTGCACGTCGATCTGCGACGCCAGGCGAGTTCCATCTGTGCCTGTTGACCCTGACTCTCCCCGCCGCCCCCGCCCTGTGACGTCTGCCAGGGCCCGCGCCGCGCACCCGCACCCCGAGTTCTGATTCCCGCCCCGCCCGGCGCACCCGCGCGTGCCGTGCCGCTCCGTCGGCCCGTGCCCCGCCCGCCGCCGGACCAGGGCGCACCCCGCCGACGTTCCCGCTGCACCCGAGGACGCCCCCATGAGCCTGAACCTCGCCCCCGACGAACCCGCTGCCGCCCAAGCCCCGACCCCGACCCCGGCAGCGGCACCAGCACCAGCACTGGCACTGGCCAGAACAGCCAGGGCCACCGCCACCGCCACCGCCACCGAGGAGGCCCGCACGCCGCTCACCCCGAGCGCCCTGCGCGCCGTCGTCCGAGAACTGGCCGAACAGCCCGACCAGTGGATCCACCTCGTCCGGCTCTCCACCGAGGAGCGCTGGTACCAGCGGCTGGTCGCCGACGACGACCACGAGGTGTGGCTGATCAGCTGGCTGCCCGGCCAGTCCACCGGCTTCCACGACCACGGCGGCTCGCGCGGCGCGTTCGCCGTCGCCCTCGGCGAGCTGGAGGAGCTGTCCCTCGGCGGGCCGGAGCAGGGCCTGCTGATCCGCCGGGTCCCGGCCGGCACCGCCCGCGCCTTCGGCCCCGAGTACGTGCACGACGTGCGCAACACCGCGTCCGGCCCGGCCGTGACCCTGCACGCCTACTCGCCCCCGCTGGGCTCGATGGCGCACTACGACCTGCGGGCCGGCGGGCTCGTCCGCACCTCTGAGGAAGGACCGGAGCAATGGTGACCACGATCGACGACCTGGTGGAGCGGGCCCGCGAGGGCGTCCACCGTCCGCGCGCCCGGGAGGCGTACCAGTCGCAGCTGGACGGCGCGCTGCTGGTGGACATCCGTCCGGCGGCGCAGCGGGCGGCGGAGGGGGAGATCCCCGGCTCGCTGATCATCGAGCGCAACGTCCTGGAGTGGCGGCTGGACCCGACGGGCAGTCACCGGATCCCCGAGGCGTCGGGTTACGACGTCGAGGTGATCGTGGTCTGCTCGGAGGGGTACGCCTCCAGCCTGGCGGCCGCCTCGCTGCGCGAGCTGGGGCTGCACCGGGCGACCGATCTGGACGGCGGCTTCGTCGGCTGGGCGGCCTCCGGGCTGCCGACGCGCCGGGACGGCTGAGAGCCTGGAGGACTGGGGCGCTCGGCGGCTGACGGGCTGATCGTCCGGGGCGCGAGCCCTCGACCCGCCGTCAGGGTGTCCGCGTCCCGCCCCTCTGACCTGCCGAAACGTCGGGCGCCCGGTCGGCCCCGGCCGTCCGGCGGCGGGGTCTGGGCCCCGTGCCGGGTGGTAAGTGAGAGACAGGAGATGATGCAGGTCATAGTCTGATCAGAGTTTCCGCCGGTCCGAAGCTGGGCAGCCACGCGGGCGGAAGAACGCCCGGGCGGTCGATCCGACAGACGCCGTCACGGCAGCGGCCGGTACGGCCCACGCCGTCGCCGCTTGTCGACAAACCGCCATCAACCGTACGACCGAAACAGGCGCCGCCTCCCCGGGGCGCCCTGACGAGGAAACTCCCCGTGATCAGATTCGAGGGCGCCGGCAAGCGCCACCCCGACGGCACCATCGCCGTCGAGGGCCTGGACCTGGACGTCCCGACCGGTCGGATAACCGTCCTGGTCGGACCGTCCGGGTGTGGCAAGACCACCCTGCTGCGCATGGTCAACCGGATGGTCGAGCCGACCTCGGGCCGGGTGCTGCTGGACGACACGGACGTCGCCGAACTGGAGCCCGCCAAGCTGCGCCGTGGCATCGGCTACGTGATCCAGCAGGCCGGCCTCTTCCCTCACCGCAAGGTGATCGACAACGTCGCCACCGTGCCCTACCTGCTCGGCTGGGACCGCAAGAAGGCCCGTGCCCGGGCCGCCGAACTGCTCGAACTGGTCGGGCTCGCGCCCGAGACCGGCAAGCGGTACCCGTTCCAGCTGTCCGGCGGCCAGCAGCAGCGGGTGGGCGTGGCCCGCGCCCTCGCGGCCGACCCGCCGGTGCTGCTGATGGACGAGCCGTTCAGCGCCGTCGACCCGGTGGTGCGCGCCGGGCTCCAGGAGGAACTGCTGCGGCTCCAGTCCGAGCTGCACAAGACGGTGCTGTTCGTCACCCACGACATCGAGGAGGCCGTCCGGCTCGGCGACCAGGTGGTGGTCCTGCGCGAACACGGCCGGATCGCCCAGCTCGCCGACCCGCACACCCTGCTCACCACCCCCGCGGACGACGGCGTGGCCGCCTTCCTCGGCCGCGACCGGGGCCTGCGCGGCCTCGCCCTGCGCCCCGCGACCACCGTCGCCGTCCGCCCGGTGGCCGACGGGCTGCGCTACGGCGGCTGGGAGCTGGCGCTGGACGACGAGCGCCGCCCGATCGGCTGGATCGACCGAGACGCCGCCACCGCCGAGCTGCACCCGGTCTCCGGCTACCGGCCGGACACCGACACCCTGCGCACCGCGCTGGACGCCGCCGTCCTCTCCCCCGCCGGGGCCGCCGTGGCCCTGGACGCCGACGGGCGGGCCACCGGCACCGCGAGCCGCGAGGCCGTCCTCGCCGCGCTGTCCACCCCCGTGGCCATCCCGGTGGCGGACGCGGCGGCCGGCTCGGCGGCCCGCGGCGCCGTGGACGCGGCGGGCGGTGCGGCAGCCGGCGCGGCGGCCGGTGACCTCACGGACGGGGCGGCCGGTGGACGGTGAACCGATCGTCCGCTGGTACTGGATCGGCGACCACCTCGGCTACCTCGGCGACCTGCTCGCCGACCACGCCGTGATCGCCCTGCTCCCCGTGCTCATCGGCCTGCTGCTGGCCGTCCCGCTGGGCCTGGCCTGCACCCGCTTCCCCCGGCTGTACCAACCGCTGTCCGCCGTCTTCAACGTCGTCTACGCGCTGCCCTCGCTGGCCGTGTTCGTGGTGCTCATCCCCTACACCGGCCTCGCCACCCAGGCCACGGTGATGATCCCGCTCACCTTCTACGCGCTCGCCGTGCTGCTGCCGACCACCGTGGACGGCCTGCGCGCCGTCCCGGACCCGGTCCGGCAGGCCGCCACCGCGATGGGGTACGGGCCGTGGCACCGGCTGACCTCCGTCGAGCTGCCCGCCGCCGTGCCGTACCTGATCGCCGGGCTGCGGGTCGCGGCGGTGTCCAGCATCTCGCTGGCCAGCGTCGGCGCGCTGATCGGGCGCGGCGGGCTCGGCTACCTGTTCATCGACGGCTTCCAGCGCACCTTCCCGACCCCGATCGTGGCCGGCATCGCGCTGATCGCCGTCCTCGCGCTGGCCGTCGACCTGCTGCTGGTGGGCGCCCGCCGGCTGCTCGCGCCCTGGGCCGTCCGGGAGAAGGGAGCCGGTTCGTGAACTGGCTGAACTGGCTGGGCGACTTCTTCTCCGCCCCCGACCACCGCAGCGGCCCGGACTCGATCGTGCACCGGATCACCGAGCACCTGGTGCTCTCCGGCGAGGCCCTGCTGTTCGCGGCGCTGCTCGCCGTGCCGCTCGGGCTGCTGATCGGCTACACCGGGCGCGGCGTCACGCTCGTGACGGCCTTCGCCGGTGCCACCCGCGCCCTGCCGACGCTCGGCCTGGTGACGCTGGCGGTGCTGCTCGCCGGGGTCGGCGACACGGCCGTGCTGATCCCGCTGGTCGCGCTCGCCGCGCCGCCGCTGCTGGTGGCCGCCGTCGAGGGGGTGCGCGGCACCGACCCGGACGTCCGGGACGCGGCGCGCGGCATCGGGCTGACCCACCCGCAGGTGCTGTGGCAGGTCTGCCTGCCGTCCGGCGCGCCGACCCTGCTGGCGGGCTTTCGCACCGCGACCGTCCAGGTGATCGCGACCGCCACCGTGGCCGCTTACGTCGGACTGGGCGGCCTCGGCCGCTACGTCATCGACGGGCTGGCCACCCGCAAGTACGCCGTCACCGTCGGCGGCGCGCTGCTGGTGGTGCTGCTCGCGGTCGGCGCCCAGCTGTTCTTCGCCCTGCTCGCCCGGTACGCGCTCCCGCCCGGGATGCGCGCCCAGCGCCGGGCCCGCTGAACCTCGTTCCCCATCCTCTCCGGAAGGACATCTGTCACCATGTCGACAAACCACGGAAGCAGGCGCGCCGTCGTCCTCGGCACGCTCGCCGCGCTCGCCCTCGGCGCCACCGCCTGCGGCTCCTCCGGCGGCGGCGACCCGCTCGGCGGCGGCTCCGCGACGGGCTCCCCCGCCGCCTCGGGCGCGGGCGCCGGCTCGACGGTGGTCGTCGGCTCGGCGAACTTCCCGGAGAACGTGCTGCTCGGCTCGATCTACTCGCAGGCCCTCAAGGCCAAGGGCGTCAAGGTCGAGGAGAAGTTCAACATCGGCAGCCGCGAGGTGCTCTACGGGCAGCTCCAGAGCGGCAGCCTGAGCGTCCTGCCCGAGTACAACGGCTCGCTGCTCGCCTACCTGGACGCCAAGTCCACCGCCGCCACCACCGAGGAGGTGAACGCGGCGCTGACCAAGACGCTGCCCGCCGCGCTGGGGATCCTCGACTCCTCCCCCGCCGAGGACAAGGACTCGCTCAGCGTCACCCAGGAGAACGCCGACAAGTACGGCCTCAAGAGCATCGCCGACCTGACCGCCAAGGCGGGCGAGTTCACGATAGGCGGTCCGCCGGAGTTCAAGTCCCGCCGCGAGCAGCAGCTCAAGGACGTCTACGGGCTGAACTTCAAGGAGTGGAAGCCCACCGGCGACGCCACCGCGAACGCGCTCAAGGACGGCACCATCCAGGTCGGCAACGTGTTCACCACCGACCCGAAGATCCCCCAGCTGAAGCTCGTCCCGCTGACCGACCCGAAGAACCTCTTCGGCGCGCAGAACGTCACCCCGCTGGTCAACAAGGCAGGCGTGAACCCCACCGCGACGGCGGCCCTCAACGCGGTGTCGGCCAAGCTCGACACGGCGGGGCTGACGGCGCTGATGAAGCGCGTCGCGATCGACAAGGACGACCCGTCGGCGGTGGCCAAGGACTGGCTGAAGGCCAACGGCCTCGGCTGATGACGCCTCGGCGGGCGCCTTGCGCGCCCTGCGGACGCGGCGGGCCGGCGGCCCGGGAGGTCCCCCTCCCGGGCCGTCCGCCCTCGCGGGAGGATCTTCCCTTTGACGCCGCGGACATGACAGTGTGACGCCATGCGCACTCGTCTCCTCGCCGCCACCCTCACGGCATTCGCCGCGGTGAGCCTCGCTGCCTGCTCCAGCTCCGGACCAGGCCCCCACCCGGCCACCGCCGCGGCCGGCTCCCCCACCACCCCGGCCGCCTCGACCTCCACCCCCGGCACCGCCTCGACGCCGCCGACGCCCGAGTCGCCCTCGGCCTCCGCGCCCGACCCGGCCGCCTCCCCTTCGACACCCGCGGCCCCCTCGGCGCCCGCACCCGACAGCCCCTCGGCCCCCGCCCCTGACGCAGGCTCCCCCGGAGCCCCCGCCCCGGCCAAGCCCACGCCCCCCAGCGACGCCGGCCTGCCCGGCAAGCCGGGCACCGACCTGACCGGCAAACTGGTCGCCGCGCTGAACGCGATCGACCCGGCAATCGTCGGCGGCAAGCCGGACCAGGCCGTGGACCGGGCCCGCAACCAGTGCCAGGCGCTGTCCCAGTTCCCCAAGGACAAGTCGAAGCTGGTCGAACTGGCCAACCAGCGCTTCACCTCGCCCGACCACCCGCAGGGCTTCGGACCGGACACCGCCGCGAAGATCAACGACGCGCTGCGGACCACCCTCTGCCCGCCGCCGGCGTGACCCGGAACGGCCACCCGAACCGCCCGGTGTCCTGAGCGCCGGGCCGCCGTGGCCGCGCTCCCGCCGACGGGCGCGCGGCCACGGCACCTTCATTCCTCGGCGGCGCCACTTTTCGGTGCATCCGCCCTTCGGCAGCGCGGCCACCCCGCACCACCGGCCACCTCCGCCGCACCGCCCACCTCCACAGCCCCGGCCGCACCGCGCACACCCGGCCGATCGGACGGCCCTTCGGCCACGGGGGCGGTGTGTTGACGAACTGTTAGGTCTCTTGACAGACCAGTGGTCTAGTCCAACCATAAGCATGTCGATCCGACCGGGATGCACTGTGGGGGTGTGACCACCGGCGGCTGAGGCACTGCCCTGCCCTGCCCTGTCCCGCACCACCCCCGCTCCGTACGGCGTGCGCACACGCGTACCCGCCACCCGCCTCCGCGCGAGTCGGTGGGCTTCCGCGCGCCCGCACACTCGGACACCCAGCAGTCCCGCACGTCAGCACACCCGCACACCCACACGTCCGCACGTCCGGGCCCGCGCGGCCGACCCCACACGGCCGTCGCGCCCCGATCATGCGCGTATCCCCAACGTCCTGCCCCACCACGTATGTTGGAGAATCCATGCGTCTACGCAGAACCATCCAGGCGGCCCTGACGGCCTGTGCCACGCTGGCCGCGTCGGCCGGCCTGGTCGCCGCCGGGACGGGCTCCGCCCAGGCCGCGACCCCGCTCCCCAGCCGGGTCTTCGCCCCCTACTTCGAGTCCTGGACCGGGCAGAGCCCCGCCGCCCTGGCCGCCCAGTCCGGGGCCAAGCACCTGACGATGGCGTTCCTCCAGGCCGCCACCAAGGGCTCCTGCACCCCGTACTGGAACGGCGACACCTCAAAGCCGGTCTCCTCCTCGACCTTCGGCGCCGACATCGCCACCATCCGGGCCAACGGCGGGGACGTGATCCCCTCCTTCGGCGGCTACACCGCCGACAACACCGGCACCGAACTGGCCGACAGCTGCACCGACGTCAACCAGATCGCGGCAGCCTTCGAGAACCTCGTCACCACCTACGACGTCAGCCGGATCGACCTCGACATCGAGGACAACTCGCTGACCAACACGGCCGGAATCGACCGCCGCAACAAGGCGATCAAGATCGTGCAGGACTGGGCCGCCGCCAACGGGCGCAACGTCCAGTTCTCCTACACGCTGCCGACCACCACCACCGGGCTGGCCTCCAGCGGCCTCGCCGTGCTGAAGAACGCGGTCAGCAACAACGCCCGGATCGACGTCGTCAACATGATGACCTTCGACTACTACGACGGCGCCACCCACGACATGGCGGCCGACACCCAGACCTCCGCGCAGGGCCTCTACAACCAGCTTGCCAAGCTCTACCCGACCAAGACCCCCGCCCAGCTGTGGGGTTCGATCGGGATCACCGAGATGCCCGGCATCGACGACTACGGCGCGGCCGAGACCTTCACCGTGGCCAACGCCACCACCGTCTACAACTGGGCGGTGTCGAAGGGCATCAACACGCTGTCCTTCTGGGCGCTCCAGCGCGACAACGGCGGCTGCCCGGGCAAGGCGGGAGACGACTCCTGCTCCGGCATCAGCCAGAACACCTGGGACTTCACCCACATCTTCGCGCCGTTCACCAGCGGATCGACGGTGACCAACGACTTCTCCGTGGCCGTCAACCCCAACTCCGCGACGGTCACCGCCGGTTCGTCCACGTCCGCGGCCATCGCCACGGCGGTGACGGCGGGTTCGGCGCAGAGCCTCAACCTGTCGGTCAGCGGCGCCCCGGCCGGCGTCACCGCCACCGTCACCCCCGGCAGCGTCACCGCCGGCACCGGCGCCACCCTCAACGTCACCACCACCTCGGCGGTGGCGCCCGGGAGTTACCAGCTGACGGTCACCGGCAGCGCGGCCTCCGGCAGTCACACCGGCGTTTTCACCCTGAACGTCACGGGCACCCAGCCCGGCAACGACTTCTCGGTCGCAGTGAACCCGAACTCCGGTACTGTGGCCGCCGGTTCGTCCACGTCTGCGGCCATCGCCACGGCGGTGACGGCGGGTTCGGCACAGAGCCTCAACCTGTCGGTCGGCGGCGCCCCGGCCGGCGTCACCGCCACCGTCACCCCCGGCAGCGTCACCGCCGGCACCGGCGCCACCCTCAACGTCACCACCACCTCGGCCGCCACGGCGGGCAGCTACCCGCTCACCGTGACCGCCACCGGGCCGTCCGGCACCCACACCGCCACGTACGCGCTGACCGTCACCGGGACGACCCCGCCGCCCACCGGCCTGGTCAACGGCGGCCTGGAGACCGGCAGCCTCGCCCCGTGGACCTGCCAGAGCGGCGGCGCCGTGGTCTCCACCCCGGTCCACTCCGGGTCCTACGCGCTCCAGGCGGCGGCGACCGCCGGCCAGACCGGCGAGTGCTCGCAGACCGTCACGCTGAAGGCCAACACCAGCTACACGCTGAGTGGTTGGGTGCAGGGCAACTACGCGTACCTCGGCGTCAGCGGTGACGCCACCGCCAGCTCCTGGACCAACGCCTCCGGCTGGACCAAGCTGACCGTCCCCTTCACCACCGGCGCCTCCGGCACCGTCACCGTGTACCTGCACGGCTGGTACGGCCAGGGCAACGTCTTCGGCGACGACTTCTCGATCGCCTGAACTGCGCTTGACGGCTGATGGCTAATGGCTGACGGCGACGGCTGACGGTCAACAGGGAACGGATAACAGATAACAGCTGACAGATTTCATTATCTGTCAGCTGTTATCTGTTTGTTGTTCGTTGTCCGCTGTTCGCTGTTCGTCGCCGGCTGGCAGCCGTCCGCCGTCAGCTCCCCGCCACCACCTCCGCCTCCGCCGCCTTCGTCCGCCCGGGCCGGCACAGCGTCACGTACGCCGCCATCGCCAGCACTCCGCTCGCCAGGACGACCACCGCCAGCAGCACCGCCGACGGTCGGCCACCGAGACTGCTCAGCGGTGCGACCACCGCCCCGCACAGGAAGTTGCCCGTGCCGAGCAGCGCCGACGCCGTCCCGGCCGCCCGCGGCTCGACCAGGCTGAGCGCCTGCGCGGCCGTGTTCGGAAGGACCACACCCATGCTGCCCATCATCACGAACAACGGCGGGCAGAACCCGACCAGCCCGAAGTCCCAGACCGCCGTCAGCAACACCAGCGCCACCCCGGCGACCACCGCCGTCGCCAGCCCGGCCAGCATCAGCCCCCGCGGAGCGAAGCGGCGCGCGAGTACCCGTCCGTTCAACTGCGTCATGACGACGATGGCCAGCGAGTTCGCCCCGAAGAGCAGGCTGTAGGTCTGCGGCGAGACCTGGTACACGTGCTGAAGCACCGTGGACGACCCGCTGATGTAGCCGAACAGCGCGCCGAAGGCGAAGGCGCTGGTCAGCGCCAGCCCGAGGAACGGCAGGTTGCGCAGCAACCGCCCCATCGTGCGCAGCGCCGCGCCCACCCCGCCGGTGCCCCGGGCCTGCGTCGGCAGCGTCTCGCGCAGCGCCCCGAAGGCGGCCAGGGTCAGGAGCAGCCCGAGCGCGGTCAGCGCGCCGAAGGTGCCGCGCCACGAGGTGAACCGCATCAGTTGCGCGCCGACGATCGGGGCGAGGATCGGCGCCAGCCCGGATATCAGCGCGATGGAGGCCAGGAACCGCAGCATCGCGACGCCCTGGAAGCGGTCCCGGGCGACGGCCCGGCCGATGACCAGCCCCGCGGATCCGGCCGCGCCCTGGATGAAGCGGGCGATGATCAGCACCGTCAGGCTCGGCGCGATCACGCACACCACGCTGGCCAGGGTGTAGAGGACGAGCCCCGCGAGCAGCGGCGGGCGGCGGCCGTAGCGGTCGCTGAGCGGTCCGAAGAGCAACTGCCCGGCCGCGACCCCGAACATGGAGAAGGTGAGGGTGAGCTGGACGGCGGCCGGTTCGGCGACCAGGTCGTCGGCGATCTCGGGCAGCCCGGGCAGGTAGAGGTCGGTGGTGAGCGGGCCGAGCGCCACGAGGCCGCCCAGGACGGCGATGGTGGCCCGGCCGGGGCGGGACTGGCCGGTGGTGGGGGCGGCGGAGGGAGCGGTCGACGTGTCGCCGGCAGGGCCGACGGTCGGGCCGGGCATGGGGCTCCTCACGGAACGGGGGACGGGACGGGGGCGGGACGGGTTTGTCCACGCCCCGTCCTATCGCAGCCCAGGCCGTTTCCGACAGCGGGGGTCCTCCCTCTGGTCCACCGTCGGCCACCCCGGCGGCACCCGCGCACGACGACGGCCCGCCCGCACCTGTCGGTGCCCGGCGGGCCGATCGGAGCCTGGCGGCGTACTCGGAGCCTCACGGCGTGCACAGTGCACGGCACCCGGCTCAGTGCACGGTGCTCGGCTCAGTGCACGACACCCGGCTCAGTGCTTGGTGGGCCGCTCCGAGCGCAGGGCCGCCTGCACCGCCGCGCCGTCCTGCCACGCGTAGAGCTGGTTGCCGGTGAGCGTCACGTTGTAGTGCCCGCAGGTGCCACTGGCCTTGGCCGCGACGCCCTCGGGGAACCAGCCGGCCTTGAGCGACAGCGGCACCGAGTGCGCGGACTTGCCGGGCAGGCCGGTGCTGCAGCCGACGGGCAGCCGTCCTTCCGGAAGGGTGGCACGCAGCAGGCGGTCGTCGCCGGTGGTGGACATCAGGTACTTCACCGAGGAGGCGTTGTCGGGCAGCCAGGTCGGCATCGAACGGCGCTCGGCCTTGGCCTGGCTGCCGGTGTCGTAGGTGGCCTGCTCCTGGTGGCGTCCGTCGTACCAATCGGACACCCTCGGGCCGATTGCCACGGCGGCCACGGCGACGGCCATGCCGGTGCCCGCGACTCCCAGTGCGACCTTGCTCACGATGCCCTTCATGCCCGCCTGTCCTCTCCGTCTCCGGTTCCGGTCCGATCGGCGAGGTCTGCCGTCCGGGTGTATCCATCGTGGCCCGTGCCGCGCCTCCGGAGCGTCACCACGAGGTCGCGATCTTGTCTCCATCCCACGGGGTACCGTCTCCACCTTCAGAGGTATGTCCAGCGACCCGGTCTCGGGGTTACACGGTGGGGCGCCCAGGCTGGCACACCGTCTTCAAGTGCCGCCCGGGCTTCGATCGAGCGTCACTCAAGCCGGTCTCCGGCGCAGCCCGGCCTGCTGCACCCGGATGCATCAGCGTGCCCCTGATGCGCCGTCGGGCCCCGTGCCGGCAACGGTGCCGGCCGCTGGTCGGAGCACTGGTCAGAGCACTGGTCAGAGCACCGGCCGGACCGCCGATCAGAGCACCGGTCAGATCGGTACCGACACCGCCTCCGGCACCGGCCGGGCGACCGGGAAGGGCCGGCCGTCGAGGGTCCAGTGCGGGTCGATGGGGCGCAGCAGCGAGGCGTACACCTGGGCGGCAACGTCCGGGTGGCGGATCTCCCCGGTGGGCGGGCCGGCCGGGATGCCGTGCCCGGCGCAGGCGACCCAGGCCGTGCGCTCCTCGACGGTGCGGCCGCCGTGGCCGCCGGCGTCGACGTGGCCGTGGTCGGTGACGACGATGACGGTCCACTGCTCGTCGGCGTGGTCGGCGCGGCCGCGGACGGCGTCGAGCAGTCGGCCGAGGCGTTCGTCGGCGGTGCGCATGGCCGCCCGGTACTCGTCGCCGCAGCCGAGGAAGTGGGCGGTCTCGTCGACGGCGCCGAGGTAGACGAAGGAGGCCTCCGGGTCGGCGGTGCCCAGGACGTGGACGGCCTCGCGGGTGACCTCCTCGTCGACGGCCTCCCAGGCTTCGGGGGTGTCCTCGGCCGGGGCGATGTACGAGAGCCGGCCGGGGGCGCGGAACAGCGGGCCGCCGGACTCGTTGATCATCAGCGGGTCCCAGCCGGCCGCGACGAAGGTGCGGCGGCGGTCGCCGCGGGCGAGCCGGGTGGCGAAGTCGGGGAACACGTCGAGCCGGTTGCCGCCGAGGTGGTTGCCCCAGACACCGTGCTTGGCGGGCTCGACGCCGGTGACGATGGTGGCCCAGCACGGCCCGGACATGGTGGGCGTGGTGTCCGCCACGGTCACCGGCACCAGGAACCCGGCCTCGGCGAGTTCCTGGAGCCGCGGCATCGGCACGTGCTCCAGGTAGTCG
Source organism: Kitasatospora sp. NPDC056731 (assembly GCF_040687675.1). Taxonomy (NCBI): domain Bacteria; kingdom Bacillati; phylum Actinomycetota; class Actinomycetes; order Kitasatosporales; family Streptomycetaceae; genus Kitasatospora; species Kitasatospora sp. NPDC056731. The sequence continues at coordinate 235,693 of NZ_JBFBNR010000001.1, read as the reverse complement.
TGGCGGACGCCGTCGATCCCGACGACGAGCACCCGGGGGCGGGGCCACTGGGCAGCGGACATGGCGGGGTTCCTTTCGGTCGTACACATCCGGCCGCGCCCGCCGAGGGCGCCGCCGACCGCGCCATGCTCCACCTCCCGCCGTACCGCCCGGCGTCCACCCGCCGAACGCGGGGTGTCCGCCGGGTGTCAGGCGGCCGTACGGACGAACCGGCGGTCGGCCTGGGCGAGTTGGGAGACCGGTCCGGCGGCGCGCAGTACGACGTCCAGGACGCGGTCCGGGTCGGCGGCGTAGCAGTGCGCGAACCACGGCAGGTTCGCCTCGACGACGGCCCAGTGCTCGGCCGGGTCGTACGGGTCCGCGATCGGGCCGACGTCCAGGGCGACGGCGCTGGGCAGGGTGTCGCCGACTGCCGCGAGCAGGCGCCGGGCGAAGGCGCCGGCCTCGGCGGTCAGCGGTGCCGGGTCGAGCCGGCCGAAGCGGGCGTAGCGGCTGCCGGTGAGCACCTCGCCGTCGCGGACGAACAGCCGGTACTCGGCGGCGAAGGTCACCGGCTCGCTGACCAGGACGGGCGTGTCGGGGCCGATCCGGTCGCCGGTGCGCGGCAGGCGGGTGCCGTCCGGGTAGACCGCGGGCGGGAGCGACTTGTCTGCGGGTGGCTTGACGAACGCCGGGCGGCGCAGCGTCCACGCCTCGGCGAGGGTGGTGAGCTCGATCCGGCGCCGGGTGAACTCCTCGGGCAGGCGGGTGAGCCAGTCGTCGTCGGGTTCGAGCAGGGCGAGGCCGAGCGGTCCGGCGATCCGGGCCGCGGAGAGCGGGCCGCCGTACCAGTGGACGGGCCGCCCCGCGAGCCGCTCGACCGTGGCCGGGCCGTCCAGGACGGCGGTGTCGAGGCCGCGCCGGGCGGCGGCCTGGGTGAGCAGCGCGGTGGTGCTGGTCCGCTGGGCGGAGCTGAGCAGCACGTGGTCCGTGCGCACCTCGCGCGCCGTCGCTGCCGGGTGGGGCACGGTTGCGGGCGCCCCACCCGGACCTTCCTCACCCGGGCGCGCACCAACCGGGCCCGGCGCGGCGGCGCGCGTCACGGCTGGGCGCGTCACGGCTGGGGGCGGAACTCGTGGACGACCTCGATGCGGCCGACGATGTTCCGGTTGAGCTCCGGCAACTCCTCGGCCGGGATCCAGAGTTCGAGGATCGTACGACCGCCCGCCTGCCGCACCGGATAGCGGGCGAGGAAGGCGGTGTCGACCTCGAAGCGGGTGACGTAGCCGACGCCGGAGGCGGGGACGTTCCAGTCGCGGGCGATGCGGATCGCGTAGTCCTCGTTGAGGACGGGGTAGAAGATCGGCTGCTCGGGCAGCCGGGGCGGCCAGGCGCGCCGGCCGGACGCCTCGACCAGGGCCAGTTCCTCGGGGCCGGTGGGGCGCCAGAGGGTGGTGGTCGGGGCGGTGCCGGGCGTGGTGGGCTTGCTGTTCACGGTGGGCACGGTAGCCGGGCCGCGACGGTCCCGGCCACCGGAATTCCCGAGGTGGACGGCCCGTCAGTGGTAGGCGGACTCGCCGGTGATGGCCTCGCCCAGGATCAGGGTGTGGATCTCGCTGGTGCCCTCGTAGGTGAGCACCGACTCCAGGTTGTTGGCGTGCCGCAGCACCGGGTACTCGGTGGTGATGCCGTTGGCCCCGAGGACGGTCCGGGCGCTGCGGGCGATCTCCAGCGCCGTGCGGACGTTGTTGAGCTTGCCGAAGCTGATGTGCGGCGGGCGGGCCGCGCCCTCCTCCTTGAGCCGGCCGATCCGCAGGGCGACCAGGTAGGCCTTCTCCACCTCCAGCATCATCTCGACGAGCTTGTGCTGGGTGAGCTGGAATCCGGCGATCGGGCGGTCGAACTGGATCCGGCTCTTCGCGTAGTCGAGGGCGGCGGTGTAGCAGTCGCGGGCGGCGCCGACGGTGCCCCAGAGGATGCCGTAGCGGGCCTCGTTGAGGGAGGAGAGCGGTCCGCGCAGGCCGGTGACGCCCGGCAGGACGGCGTCGGCGGGCAGCACCACCTCGTCGAAGGCGAGTTCGCTCGTGACGGAGGCGCGCAGGGAGAGCTTGCCGTGCACGTCGGTGGCGGTCAGGCCGCGCGCTCCGCGCTCGACCAGGAAGCCGCGCACACCCTCCTCGGTCTGCGCCCAGACGACGGCGACGTCGGCGATGCTGCCGTTGGTGATCCACATCTTGCTGCCGGAGAGCACCCAGTCGCCGCCCTTGCGCACCGCGCGGGTCCGCATGTTCGCCGGGTCGGAACCGAAGTCCGGCTCGGTGAGGGCGAAGCAGCCGATCAGCTCACCCGCGGCCATGCCGGGCAGCCAGCGCTGCTTCTGCTCCTCGGAACCGAAGGCGTGGATCGAACGCATCGCGAGCGAGCCCTGCACCGAGACGAAGCTGCGCAGCCCGGAGTCGGCCGCCTCCAGCTCCATGCAGGCGACCCCGTACGCCACCGCGCCGGCGCCCGCGCAGCCGTAGCCGTCGAGGTGCATGCCGAGCACGCCGAGGGCGCCGAGTTCGGGGGCGAGTTCGCGGGCCGGGAAGACGCCGCGTTCGAACCAGTCGCCGATGTGCGGGCGGATCCGCTCCTCGGTGAACCTCCGGACGGTGTCGCGGATCAGCCGCTCCTCGTCGGAGAGCAGGTCGCCGACGGCGAGCAGGTCGGACGGGTCGATCCGGGTCGGCTTCGTCATCGAAGCTCCTTGTAGTGTCGGCGGGATATCGACGGGATCCCGGTCTCGGCGCAGTACCGGCGAGTATGGCGCAACCGCCCGGGCGGCGGGCGGGCGCGAGCGAGTGAGGAAGACGACATGGCGGGCGAGGCGTACGCGGTCGGTCAGGTGGCGGCGGAGGAGCTGGACGGCGCGGCGGAGGAACTGGCCGGGCTGCTGGTGGACACCGTCCACGGTGGCGGGTCGATCGGCTTCCTCGCGCCGCTGGGGCGGTCCGAGGCCGTCGCGTGGTGGCGGGCGCTGGCCCCGGAGGTCGCGGCGGAGCGGCTGCTGCTGTGGACGGTCCGGGCGCAGGCCGACGGGCGGCTCGCCGGGACGATCCAGCTGCGCCGGGCGGTGCCCGCGAACGGGCGGCACCGGGGCGAGGTCGCCAAGTTGATGGTGCATCCGGCGGACCGGGGGCAGCGGCTGGCCGGGCGACTGCTGGCGGTGCTGGAGGAGCGGGCGGCCGAACTGGGGCTGCGGCTGCTGGTGCTGGACACCGAGACGGGCAGCCCGGCCGAGCGGCTGTACGAGGCGGCCGGGTGGACCCGGGTCGGTTCGGTGCCGGACTACGCGACCGACCCCGCGGGGGTCGCGCACCCGACGACGATCTTCTTCAAGGCGCTGGGCGGCTGACGGGCGCGCCGCTCACCCCACCCCGCTCACCCCACCCCGCACAGCCGCAGCAGCGCCGTCGTCGCCGCACCCGCGACCACCACCGCCGGAAACGGCGCCCGCCGCAGCGCGAGCACACCGGCGACCAGGACGCCGGCCGGGCGAGCCCAACCGGCGAAGCCCTGGCCCTGGGTGAGGGCACCGGTGGCGACCAGGGCGACCAGCAGGACGGCCGCGGCGACGGCGAGCAGGTGCCGCACGCGCTCCGAGAGGGCGAGCCGGTGGCCGAGGAGCGGCCCGGCGAGGCGGAAGGCGTACGTCCCGACGGCCAGCAGCAGCACGGCGTACAACGGCATCATCGGGCTTCCTCCCGCTCGATCACCGGGACGCCCGGCTCCTCGACCGACGCCCCCTTCCGCGACGTCCGTGACGCCCGCGAGTTCTGCGGCTCCCGCACCTCGCGCCCCTCTCGCACCTCACACACCTCACGCCCCTCGCGCGTTCCGGGCCGCCCGGCGAACAACAGCCCGACGAGGGCGAGCAGGACGGGCAGCCCCGCCGGGACGAACGGCGTGGCCGCGACCGCGACGACGGCGCCGGCCACGGCGGCGGTACGGACCCGGCGGTCCGCGAGCGAGGGCAGCACGAGCGCGAGCAGCACGGCGGGGAAGGCCGCGTCGAGGCCCAGCGCGTCCGTGTCCCCGATCAGCCCTCCGGCCAGGGCCCCGAGCACCACCGAGACGTTCCACACCACGAACAGCGCCAGCCCGCAGAGCCAGAACGCGGCCCGTCGCCGTCGCCCGTCGTCCTGCCGCAGGACGAACGCGGCGGTCTCGTCGGTGATCAGCTGCGCGCCGAACAGCCGCCGCCACCACGGACCGTCGAGCACGTCGGCCACGGCGAAGCCGAAGGGCAGCAGCCGGGCGTTGAGCACCAGTCCGGTGGCGACGGCGGCGAGCGCACCGCCACCGGACAGCACCACGCCGACCGCCGCGAACTGGGAGCCGCCCGCGAAGACCAGGACGGAGAGCGCGACCGGCACCCACAGGGGCAGGCCGCCGGAGGCGCTGATCGCGCCGAAGGAGGCGCCGACGAGTGCGTCGGCGAGGCAGACGAGAGCGATGTCCCGAAGGGTGGCACGCTCCAGTGTTCGGAGTAGCGAACGCATGTCCACCAGCGTGAACCCATCGCCCGCCGTTCGTCAAGGCGAACGATTGGACCGACAGGGCGAACGACGGGCAGGTGCGGACAGTCGCCCTCACGAGTGGCAGCATGAACGGCACCAGCCGCACGGGGGCCGGAGAAGGAACCAGGAGAGAGCGTGAGTGGCAAGCATGAGTGACCGGACCACCCCGAGCGCGGGTTCCGGCGCGGATCTGATCGGCCTGATCTCCGTCTCCATCCGGCGCGAGCGCGAACGCGGCGGGCTGTCGATGGCGGAGCTGGCCCGGCGCGCGGGCATCGCCAAGTCGACGCTCTCCCAGCTGGAGTCGGGCGCGGGCAACCCGAGCGTGGAGACGCTCTGGGCCCTCGCCGTCGCACTGAACGTGCCGTTCAGCCGCCTGGTCGACCCTCCGCGCCCGGCGGTCAAGGTGATCCGGGCCGGCGAGGGCCCGGTGACCCACTCCGAGCGCGCCGACTACGCGGCGACCGTGCTGTCCTCCTGTCCGCCGAACGCCCGGCGCGACATCTACCGGATCGAGGCGCAGCCGGGCGAGACCCGGGCCTCCGACCCGCACATGCCCGGCACCGTCGAGCACGTGCTGGTCGGCTCGGGCCGGGCGCTGGCCGGGCCGACGGAGGCCCCGGTCGAGCTGGGCCCGGGCGACTACGTGAGCTACCCGGGCGACGCCCCGCACGTCTTCCGCGCACTGGCTCCGGACACCCTCGCGGTGATCGTCATGGAGCACATCTGACTGTCCATCAGATGTGCTCTACTACTTCAACAACCCGTCCAGGAAGGGGTTTCCGAACACCCGGTGCGGGTCGTGCCGGTCCAGGACGGCGACCGCCTCGTCCCAGCCCGGCCCGCCGCCGTCGCGCAGGCTCGCGGGGATGACCCGGCCGAGCAGGTCCGGGTCGGACCAGGCCGCGTCGGCGGTGTACGCCCAGCCCTTGGACCACTCGACCCGCAGGCCCGCCCGGGTGCCGTCGAAGGTGCGCAGCAGCCACTGCTCCAGGTCGCGGGCGAAGCGTTCCAGCCCTGGGGTGCCGGGGAAGGCCAGGACGTCGAGCCAGATCGCGGTGTCCCACTCCGGGCGGTCCGCCCGAGGACGCAGCGCGGACAGCAGCGGCGGCCGCGCGCCGGGGACGCCGGAGGAGGTCGGGTCGTCCACGCCGGTGACCCGGATCTCCACCGCGCCGTTCACCGGGAACTCCCCCCGGGCCTGGTAGTCGGCCAGCAACTTCCGGTAGTAGGCGGCGAATTCGCTGACCACCCACTGGAGGTCGGAACGCTTGGCGAGGACCGCGTAACCGTTGGCGGTCACCCGCAGGGTGGTGGGCCGGACGTACTGCAGCAGGCTGCGCGACGGGCCCCAGAGGTCGGAGCGCAGGCCACCGGCGAGCAGGTGGGTGATCAGGTCGCCGCTGAGCAGGTCGCGCAGCAGTCCGCCGGAGAGGAGGACGTCCGTGAGGTCGCCGGTGAGCGCCACCTTGGCGATCAGGTACTGGAGTTGGCCGAACAGCGGGGCCGATCCCCAGGCGCCGGCGAGGATCTGGCCGGCGAGCCGGGCGACCGGTTCCGGAATGCTGTCCGAGAAGGGGTAGTTGTAGGGCTGGTCGACGGGCAGGGAGCCCAGCGGCTTGGCCGGGGCGACGCTCCAGGTCTTCAGCCAGGGGTACTCGGTGTAGGCGAACCAGATCGCCTCGACCCGGCCGTCGCGCTCGACGAAGTCGGCGAGGGTGCGCGGGCCGCCACTGCCGAGCAGGCCACCCAGGAGCCCGCCGCCCAGGATCCCACCGCCGCCTCCGGTGCCGGGGCGGGCGAACAGTTCACTGGCCGGGATGTCGAGACGGCTGACGCAGCGCAGCGGCCGGTCCGCGCCGGCCCGCAGCACGACCTCGGTGAGGAAGGCGCGGCCCAGGTGCACCAGGAAGGCGGCGCTGTCGGCCTCCGCGCGCTCGAAGGTGCGCAGCGTGTAGCGGCCGGTGGCCGGGTCGAGGACGACGGCGGTGAGCCGGACGACCTGGTTGCTGACCGAGCCGTAGCCGTGCCCCTCCGGCCGGAGTTCGTGGGCGGCGGGTACGGCGGTGCCGTGGCCGCCGATGGCGAGCACCCCGCCGACGGTGAGTTCGCCGGGTGCCGGGCACGCGGTCAGGCCGAGGCCCCGGCCGGCCAGGTGGGCGAGCAGGTCCTCCATGGTGGCGCCGGTCTGGACCCGGACGGTGGTCGGCGAGTCGGCGGTCATCGCGGTGAGGTGGCGGCTGGTGTCCACGAGCAGGACGCGGGCGCTGTCCAGGGTCCCGTTGGCGACGGTGAGCGGCGCCCAGGTGTGCCGGTAGCCGGTGGCGCGCAGGCGCCAGCCGTTGGCGTGCGCCCAGTCGGCGAGCGCCGGCACCTCCTCGGGCGTGCGGGGCGCGCAGGTCCACAGCTGGTCGGTGCGGATCTCGCCGGACCAGTTCTGGAAGACCCGCTGGTACAACTCGGTGCCGGCGGGCAGGCCGGGCGGCACCGGGGTGGCCGCCTCGGCGCTGTCCGGGCCGATGGTGCCGCGCAGCAGCCAGGCCGCGCCGCCCAGGGCGGCCGAGGCGCCGAGCATCTGCCGCCTGGTGAGGCCGCCGCCCCTGGCGTTTCCACGGCCCTTCCCGCGTCCGTTCCCCGCGTCCGCGTCCGCGTCCGGGGCCGTCCTCGGCTCCGTCCCCGGGTCCGTCCCCCTGCGGTCTTCCGTGCCCCCGGTCATGCCCCGCCCTGTCGTCGTCATGAGTCCGCCCCCACTAGCCGGTCACCCGCGCCGAGCGGCGGTGATGCCGCGCAGCGATGATGCCGAGCAGCAGCAGTGATGCCGAGCAGCGGCGATCCGGGTGGGGCCGGTGTGAATCCGGCCCGGGCAGGAGCGTACGAAGTGGCGTACGGCAGTTTGAAGCACTCCACGCAGCTATTCATCCATTCGGGTGATCATGTTCCGGGCCGCGGCCGCTCCGGGCGCAGCGCGGAGCGGTGCGTGCGTCCGCCCCGGGCGGCTCCGTCCCGGCTGCCACGCGAAACTCTTGTCCACCGCCCGGACCTGCGCATACGTTGATCTTTTCCACCTCGTGCCCGGAGGCACCGCCATGCCCGCGCCCCTGATCGCCGCCACCGCCGCCCCCACTGCCACCGTCACCGTGGCCGTCGCCCAGCCCGCCTGCGCCGACGCCGGCCGTCCGGACACCGTGGCCGTGAACGTCGAACGGCACGCGCAGGCCGTACGGGAGGCCGCCGCGCGCCTGGTGGTGTTCCCCGAGCTGTCCCTGACCGGTTACGACCTGGCCGCACCCGCGCTCGGCCCGGCCGATCCGCGCCTCGCCGCGCTGGTCGCCGCCTGCGCCGCGACCGGTACGACCGCCCTGGTCGGCGCGCCGGTCACCGAGCCCGACGGGGGCGAGTCCATCGCCACCCTGGCCGTCACCGGTGAAGGCGCCGTCGTCGTGTGCCGGAAGACGCGGCTGCACGGCGCCGAGCACGACCGGTTCACCCCCGGCCACGGGCCCGCCGTCCTGGAACTGGACGGCCTGCGGTTCGGCCTCGCGATCTGCGCCGACGCCGCCGATCCCGCGCACGCCGAGGAGACCGCCGCGCTCGGCATCGACGCCTATGTCGCCTCCACCCTGTACGGCGCGGGGCCCGCGCAGGCCGCCCGCCGGGACGGGCACCTCCGCGACCGCGCCGCCACCCACGGGGTGTGGGCCGTGCTGGCCACTTCCGCCGGGGCGAGCGGCGAGCAGCCGCAGACCTCGGGCGGCTCCGGCTTCTGGGCGCCGGGCGGCGCCCTGGTCGCCCAGGCCGGCACCGCGCCGGGCGAACTGGTCCGCGCCGAACTGGTCCGGCGGTAACGACGGGCGCGGCCGAGCTGTCCCGGCGGTAACGACCGGACGCGACGGTAACGACCGGATGCGGCCGGGCGGAAATACCCGGGGCCCGCGCGCGGCTGTGGTGATCGGAGACCGCTCGGGGCCGGACCGCCGGCCCGTTCAGGAGGTGCAGCGCGTGATGGGTGACGAGCAGGAGAACCAGCGGGAGTACCGCGTCGAGCACGACTCGATGGGCGAGGTCCGGGTGCCGGCCGCCGCGAAGTGGCAGGCGCAGACGCAGCGGGCGGTGGAGAACTTCCCGGTGTCCGGCCAGCGGCTGGAGCGCGCGCACATCGCCGCGTTGGCCGGGATCAAGGCCGCCGCGGCCCGGGTGAACGCCCGTCTCGGCGTCCTGGACGAGGACACGGCGGCGGCGATCGCGGCGGCGGCCGAGGAGGTCGCCGAGGGGCGGTGGGACGACGAGTTCCCGGTGGACGTGTTCCAGACCGGTTCGGGCACCTCGTCCAACATGAACGCCAACGAGGTGATCGCCACCCTGGCCGCCGAGCGGCTGGGCCGCCCGGTCCACCCGAACGACCACGTGAATGCCAGCCAGTCGTCCAACGACGTCTTCCCGTCCTCGATCCACATCGCCGCCACCGCCGCCGTCACGCACGACCTGATCCCGGCGCTGGAGCACCTGGCGGAGGCGCTGGAACGCAAGGCCGCCGAGTTCGCGCAGGTGGTCAAGTCTGGCCGGACGCACCTGATGGACGCCACGCCGGTCACCCTCGGCCAGGAGTTCGGCGGCTACGCCGCTCAGGTGCGGCACGGGCGGGAGCGGCTGCTGGCGACGCTCCCCCGGGTCGCCGAACTGCCCCTCGGCGGCACGGCGGTGGGCACCGGGATCAACACCCCGCCGGGCTTCCCGGCGGCGGTGATCGAGGAGGTCGCCCGCGCCACCGGCCTGCCGCTGACCGAGGCGCGGGACCACTTCGAGGCTCAGGGCGCCCGCGACGCCCTGGTCGAGCTGAGCGGGCAACTGCGCACGGTGGCCGTCGGCTTCACGAAGATCGCGAACGACCTGCGGTGGATGGGCTCGGGCCCGCGCACCGGCCTCGGCGAGATCAACCTGCCGGACCTGCAACCCGGTTCGTCGATCATGCCGGGCAAGGTGAACCCGGTGCTCCCCGAGGTGGTGCTGATGGTCGCCGCCCAGGTGGTCGGCAACGACGCGACGGTCACCCTGGCCGGCGCGAGCGGCAACTTCGAGCTGAACGTGATGCTCCCGGTGCTCGCCCGCAACGTGCTGGAGTCGGTGCGGCTGCTCGCCAACAGCGCCCGGCTGCTGGCGGACCGGACGGTGGACGGCATCACCGCCAACGTCGAACGGGCCCGGGAGTACGCGGAGTCCTCCCCCTCGGTGGTCACCCCGCTGAACCGCTACCTCGGGTACGAGGAGGCGGCGAAGGTCGCCAAGCAGGCGCTGGCCGAGCGGAAGACGATCCGCCAGGTCGTGCTGGAGCACGGCTACGTGGAACAGGGCAAGCTCACCCGGGAACAGCTCGACGAGGCCCTGGACGTCCTGCGGATGACCCGCCCGTGACGGCCACCCACCCGCCCGTGACGGCCAACGACCCACCCGTGACGGCCGCGGCTCCCTGACGACGTGCGCCGGGGCGCGGAGGGCGGTTCGGCCCTCCACGCCCCGGACGCGGACTGTCAGTGACGTCAGCCCTTGGCGCGGCCGGCCCGGCCGAGTCGCATCGCAGCTCCGTTCGCCGTGATCGTGGCCATCGAGATCGCCGCGAGACCGAGCAGGAACATCACGGCACCGACGATGACGCAGGTGACGATGTTCCTGCCCTGCGCGGCCGATCCGGAGACGAGCCAGGGAGAGACGATCGTCCACGCGCCGAGCACGGTGGCCGCCCAGGCCCTCGCGTGGGTGCGCTCGTAGGCCGACCCGTATCCCGCCATCAGCACGCAGTAGGCCAGGCCGACGATCAGGCAGGTCACGGTCAGCGTGTTGAAGGCGGTGAAGCCGACGATCCATGGCGATGCCGCCAGGAACAGTCCGGCCAGCACGGCCAGAGCCTCCGTGGCCTGGGCGCGCGGGGTCGAGGTGATCCGCTCGTAGTGCTCCCGGAGTTCGACGATGTCCGGGTGATGCTCCATGCCCATCGGAATCTGGGTAGACACCGATACCACCTCCTATGGTTCGGAACATGGAGGGCTCTTGCCCCGTACCCATTCTGGCGCTTCTCCGATGATTTGCGCCTTTTGGCCGCAAATGATCGATAACCATCCGATCACGCCGGTGACCTGCGTCTCACCACTCCGGACCCCCATTGCCTATGCAATTCGTTGCATAGCAGGATGCGGGACATGGCACTGGAGCACGCGATCCTCGTCTCACTGCTGGAGCAGCCGGGCTCGGGCTACGAACTGGCCCGGCGCTTCGACCGCTCCATCGGGCGCTTCTGGACCGCCACCCACCAGCAGATCTACAAGGTGCTGCGACGGATGGAGGCCGACGACTGGGTCGCCGCCGAGGAGGTCGCCCAGGACGGCCGCCCGGACAAGAAGGTCTACTCGGCGGCCGACGCCGGACGGGCCGTGCTCGCCGGCTGGCTGCGCGAACCGGTCGAGCCGGAGTCCGTCCGACACGAGCTCGCGGTCAAGATCCGCGCCGCCGCCTTCGACGACCCGGCCGCGCTGATCTCCGAGGTCGAACGGCACCGCGAGGGCCACGCCGCCCTGCTCGCCCGCTACCTACACGGCGAGCAGCGCGACTTCCCCGACCTCACCGCGCTCGACACCCGGCAGGAGCTCCAGCACGTGGTGCTGCGCGGCGGCATCGAGTACGAGCGGATGACCCTCGCCTGGCTCGACGACGTGCTCGCCACCCTGCACCGCCTCGCCGCGGGTGACGGGTGACGGGTGACGGGTCACAGATGACGGGTAACAGATAACAGAATCTGAACGCTGAAATCTGAAATCTGAAATCTGTCAGTTGTCATCTGTTCGCTGTTCGCTGTCACCCACCAGCCCCCACCCACCAGCCACCGCCCGCCGCCTCCTCACCCTCGACCCCCGGGAGCCCGTGATGCTCTTCAACCCGCGTACGTACGACCCCACGCAGTTCGACGAGCCGACCCGCCGGCTGCTGCGCGCGACCGTGGACTGGTTCGAGTCCCGCGGCAAGAAGGCGCTGATCGACACCTACGTCGACCGCACCTGGTACGCCGACTTCCTCGAATTCGCCGCCAAGGAGGGCCTGTTCGCAGAGTTCCTGACCCCGTCCGCGGCCGACCCGGGCAAGCGCTGGGACACCTCCCGGATCGCCGAGCTGAACGAGATCCTCGGCTTCTACGGCCTCGGCTACTGGTACACCTGGCAGGTCACCATCCTCGGCCTCGGGCCGGTCTGGCAGAGCAAGAACGAGGCCGTCCGGGCCCGCGCCGCCAAGCTCCTGACGGAGGGTCACGTCATGGCGTTCGGGCTCTCCGAGCGCACCCACGGCGCCGACATCTACTCCACCGACATGATCCTCACCCCGGACGGCGAGGGCGGTTTCACCGCGACCGGCTCCAAGTACTACATCGGCAACGGCAACGTGGCCGGCCTGGTCTCGGTGTTCGGCCGCCGCTCCGACGTCGAGGGCCCCGAGGGCTACGTCTTCTTCGCCGCCGACAGCCGCCACGACGCGTACCACCTGGTCAAGAACGTCGTGAACGCCCAGATGTACGTCAGCGAGTTCCGGCTGGAGGGCTACCCGGTGCGCGCCGAGGACGTGCTGCACACCGGGCAGGCCGCCTTCGACGCCGCGCTGAACACCGTCAATGTCGGCAAGTTCAACCTCTGCACGGCCTCGGTCGGCATCTGCGAGCACGCGATGTACGAGGCCGTCACGCACGCCCACAACCGGGTGCTGTACGGCCGGAAGGTCACCGACTTCCCCCACGTGCGGCGGGAGTTGACCGACGCGTACGCCCGCCTGGTGGCGATGAAGATGTTCAGCGCGCGGGCCGTGGACTACTTCCGCACCGCCTCCCCCGAGGACCGCCGCTACCTGCTGTTCAACCCGATGACCAAGATGAAGGTCACCACCGAGGGCGAGAAGGTCATCGACCTGATGTGGGACGTCATCGCGGCCAAGGGCTTCGAGGCGGACACCTACTTCGACAAGGCGGCGAAGGACATCCGCGGCCTGCCGAAGCTGGAGGGCACCGTCCACGTCAACCTGGCGCTGATCCTCAAGTTCATGGGCAACTACCTGTTCGCCCCGAGCGACTACGCCCCGGTGCCGACCCGGCTGGACGCCACCGATGACGCCTTCCTGTTCCGCCAGGGTGCGGCACGCGGCCTCGGCGCGATCCGTTTCCACGACTGGCGCACCGCGTACGACCGCCACACCCAGCTGCCGAACGTCGCCCGCTTCCGCGAACAGGCCGACGGCTTCTGCGAGTTGCTCCTCAGCCACGCGCCGAGCAAGGAGCAGCAGGCGGACCTGGACTTCCTGCTGGAGATCGGCCAGCTGTTCGCGCTGATCGTCTACGGCCAGCTGGTGCTGGAGCAGGCGGAGCTGACCGGCCTGGACGAGGACGTCCTGGACCAGATCTTCGACGCGCTGGTCCGCGACTTCTCCGCGCACGCGACCGAGCTGCACGGCAAGGCCTCGACGACCCCGGAGCAGGCCGCCTGGGCGCTGGCGAACGTGCGCCGGCCGGTCGCCAACGCGGAGCGGGCCGCCGCCGTGTGGGCCCGGGTCGAGGAGCTGTCGGGCACGTACGAGATGCGGCCGTAGCCGCCGTGCGGGCCTGGGGCACGGGCCGCCCCCCTCGGCCCCCGGCCCGCACCGGGCCCGCACCCCAGGCCCGCGCCCTCGGTGCCCCGCCCGACGCCGCCCGGACGTACCGTGGAACACGGAGGGCGCGTCATGCACGGCACCGGGACCCACTTCACCGACCGGACCGACGCGGGCCGGCGGCTGGCCGCCCGCGTGGGCCACTTGGGCGGCGCCGACACCGTGGTGGTGGCCCTGCCCAGGGGCGGGGTTCCGGTGGCCGCCGAGGTGGCGGCCGCGCTCGGCGCGCCGCTGGACATCTGCGTGATCCGCAAGCTCGGCGTGCCCTACCAGCCCGAGCTGGGCATGGGGGCGATCGGCGAGGACGGCGTCCGGGTGCTGAACGAGCAGGTCATCCGGCTGGCCGGGGTCGGCGACGACCAGCTGGCCGCCGTGGAGCGGCGCGAGCGCACCGAGTTGGAGCGCCGGGCCCGCCGCTACCGGGGCGGCCGCCCGCCCGCCGACCTGCGCGGCCGCACGGTGATCGTGGTGGACGACGGCGTCGCCACCGGCTCCACCGCCCGGGCCGCCTGCCGGATCGTCCGGGCCCGGGGCGCGGCCCGGGTGGTGCTCGCCGTCCCGGTGGCCCCGGCGGACTGGACGCAGCGCCTGTCCGAGGTCGCCGACGAGCTGGTCTGCGTCGGTACGCCGTCGCCGTTCTTCTCGATCGGCGAGTTCTACGGGGACTTCGCGCAGACCGGCGACGAGGAGGTCCTGCGGCTCCTCGCCGAGGCCGCGGGCGGGCGCGCGTCAGGGCCGGTGGGCGTGGACCGCGAGCTGGTCCTGCGCGCCGCCGGTGTGCGCCTCGCCGGCCGGCTGACCGTCCCCGCCGCACCGACCGGCATCGTGCTCTTCGCGCACGGCAGCGGCAGCGGCCGGCGCAGCCCGCGCAACCGGCACGTCGCCCGGTACCTGAACCGCTCCGGGCTGGCCACGCTGCTGTTCGACCTGCTCACCGAGGCGGAGGAGCCGGACCGCCGCAAGGTGTTCGACGTCGGTCTGCTCGGTGACCGGCTGACCGCCGTCGCCGAGGAGCTGGGCCGGCTGGAGGAGACCCGCGGCCTACCGCTCGGCCTCTTCGGCGCCAGCACCGGCGCCGCGGCCGCGCTGCACACCGCCGCCGCCCTGCACACCGCCACCTCGCTCGGGCCCGCCGTCGGCGCGGTGGTCTCCCGCGGCGGGCGCCCCGACCTCGCCGGTCCCGACGTCCTGGACCGGGTGAGCGCCCCGACGCTGCTCGTGGTCGGCGGCCTGGACACCACCGTGATCGACCTGAACCGGCGGGCCCGGGCCCGGCTGCACTGCGTGAGCGAACTGGCGGTGGTGCCGGGTGCGGGCCATCTGTTCGAGGAGCCGGGCACGTTGGACCAGGTCGCCGAGCTCGCCGGGGCCTGGTTCCTGCGCCACCTCGCCCCGCCCGGGACCGTCCAGGAGCCGGTGTCGCGGACCCCGTGAACCGGCCCCGATCGGCAGCACATTTTGCGCAGCCGAATGCGGGATTTCCTGATCAGCTTGTACACATTGAACAGTGAAATCCCGACCTGTTGCCCAGCCACCCGGACAGGAGCAAGCTCTCCGCCAGCCGCACCGCCCACCCGTTCGCGGCGCGGCCGCCTCAAGCGGACGCCTCAGAGCCGAGGCCAAAAGTGGAGGAACGACCGATGACCCCGCAGTCCCACGCCCTTGAGCTGACCCCCGAGGAGCGCGAGGCCGGCCTCGACGCCGACCAGCTGCGCCGCCTCGTCGGCCTCGTCGAGCACGACCCGGCCACCGACCCGTTCCCGGTCACCGCGCAGGACGCGGTCGTCTTCGTGGTCGGCAACGCCACCCAGACGGCCCAGTTCTACCAGGCCGTGTTCGGCATGGAGCTGGTCGCCTACTCCGGCCCGGAGACCGGCCGTCGCGACCGCAAGGCCTTCGTGCTCCGCTCCGGCTCCTGCCGCTTCGTGATCAAGGGCGGGGTGCTGCCGGACAGCCCGCTGCTGGACCACCACCGCCGCCACGGCGACGGCGTCGTCGACCTGGCCCTGGAGGTCCCGGACGTCGACAAGTGCATCGCGCACGCCCGCGCGACCGGCGCGACCGTCCTGGAGGAGCCGAACGACGTCTCCGACGAGAACGGCACCGTGCGCCGCGCGGCCATCGCCACCTACGGCGAGACCCGCCACACCCTGATCGACCGCTCCCGCTACCACGGCCCCTACCTGCCGGGGTACATCACCGCGCAGAGCAAGGTCCAGCACCCGGAGGGCTCGCCCAAGCGCCTGTTCCAGGCCCTCGACCACGCCGTCGGCAACGTCGAGCTGGGCCGGATGGACGAGTGGGTTTCGTTCTACAACCGGGTCATGGGCTTCGTGAACATGGCCGAGTTCGTCGGCGACGACATCGCCACCGACTACTCCGCCCTGATGTCCAAGGTCGTCGCCAGCGGCAACCACCGGGTGAAGTTCCCGCTCAACGAGCCGGCCATCGCCAAGAAGCGGTCGCAGATCGACGAGTACCTGGAGTTCTACACCGGCCCCGGCTGCCAGCACATGGCGCTCGCCACCAACGACATCCTCACCACCGTCGACGTGCTGCGCTCGCGCGGCGTGGAGTTCCTCAACACCCCCGACTCGTACTACGACGACCCGGAGCTGCGCGCCCGGATCGGCAAGGTGCGGGTGGACATCAACGAGCTGAAGTCGCGCGGCATCCTGGTCGACCGCGACGAGGACGGCTACCTGCTGCAGATCTTCACCAAGCCGATCGGCGACCGCCCCACCGTCTTCTACGAGTTCATCGAGCGGCACGGTTCGCTGGGCTTCGGCAAGGGCAACTTCAAGGCGCTGTTCGAGGCGATCGAGCGCGAGCAGGACGCCCGCGGCAACCTGTGAGTGCTGGGGCGCCCTGAGCACGGGGAGTCCTGAACACGGGGGAACCCCGGGCGCTGAGCAGCTCTGAACACTGAGAAGCTCTGAGCACCGGGGAACTCTGAGCACGGTCGGGCGTACCGTGAGGACGGTCGGCTGAGCACGGTCGAGGAGGAGCAGGGAGATGGCGTACTACCGGCAGCTGGGCAGCATCCCGCCCAAGCGGCACACCCAGCACCGCACACCCGAAGGCGGGCTGTACTACGAGGAGTTGATGGGCGAGGAGGGGTTCTCGTCGGACTCCTCACTGCTCTACCACCGGGGCATCCCCTCGGCCGTGGTGAACGCGGTGCCGTGGGAGCTGCCGGACCAGTCCACGGTGCCCAACCACCCCCTGCTCCCCCGCCACCTCAAGCTGCACGAGCTGTTCGCGGACCAGGAATGGAAGTCCGCGGACGTCGTCGGCAGCCGCCGCCTGGTCCTCGGCAACGGCGACGTGCGGATCTCGTACGTCGCCGCCGGGGCCCCGAGCGAGCTGTACCGCAACGGGCTCGGTGACGAGTGCGTGTACGTGGAGTCCGGCTCCGGCACGGTCGAGACGGTCTTCGGCTCGATCGAGGTCGGCCAGGGCGACTACGTGATCATCCCGCGCGCCACCACCCACCGCTGGGTGCCGGCCGGGGACGAACCGCTGCGTGCGTACTGCATCGAGGCGAACAGCCACATCACCCCGGCCAAGCGCTACCTCTCCAAGTACGGGCAGCTGCTGGAGCACGCGCCGTACTGCGAGCGGGACTTCCGCGGCCCGGTCGGCCCGCTGGTCGTCGACGCCGACGGGGACGCCGCCGGGGATGCCTCCGGAGACGTCGACGTGCTGGTCAAGCACCGCGGCCCGAACGGCGTCTCGGGCACCCGCTACACCGTGCCGCACCACCCCTTCGACGTGGTCGGCTGGGACGGCTGCCTGTACCCGTACGCCTTCAACATCCGGGACTTCGAACCGATCACCGGCCGGGTCCACCAGCCGCCGCCGGCCCACCAGGTGTTCGAGGGCAACGGCTTCGTGATCTGCAACTTCGTTCCCCGCAAGGTGGATTACCACCCGCTGTCGATCCCGGTGCCGTACTACCACGCCAACGTGGACAGCGACGAGGTCATGTTCTACTGCGGCGGCGACTACGCGGCCCGCAAGGGCTCGGGCATCGGCCAGGGCTCGATCTCGCTGCACCCCGGCGGACACACCCACGGGCCGCAGCCGGGCGCGTACGAGCGCAGCATCGGCGTGGAGTTCTTCGACGAACTCGCCGTCATGGTGGACACGTTCCGCCCGCTGGAGCTGGGCGAGGGCGGCCGGGCCGGCGAGGACGGAAACTACGCCTGGACCTGGGCCGGTCGGGGGCCCGGGCGATGAGCGCCGCCTCGTCCGCCGTGACCAACCGGGCGGGCCCCGGGGCGATCCCCGAGCTGTTCCACGGGCTCTTCGACGACGCCGCGGTGTTCCCTCCGGGGAACCTGCCGGTCGCCGAGGCGGTGCCGGCGCACCGGAGGCACCGCGCGGCCTGGTACGCCGAGGCGGTCGGCCCGCTCCTGTGCGGGGCGGGCCGGCTGGGCGAGTTGGCCGCGGCGGCTTCGGGCGGCGCGCCGCTCAGGGTCGGGCTCGTACTGCCGGGGGGCAGTGCCGAGCTCGGCCCGGCGCTCGCCGCCGCCGCACCCTTCGAGGTGGCCGGCGTCGAACTCGCCGTCCGGGACGCCGCCGAGGCGGTCGCCGCCCTGGACCGGCTGCTGCCGCCGGACGTCCCGGCCGCCGTCGAGCTGCCGCGCGAACTCCTGCGCGGCGACGGCCTGGACGAGGTGCTGGACGTGCTCGTCGACAGCCCCTACCGGGCGAAGTTCCGCACCGGCGGGGTGGTGGCCGAGGCGTTCCCGGACGAGGAGGAGCTGGCCGCCTTCCTCACCGGCTGCGCGCTGCGCGGGCTGCCGTACAAGTGCACCGCCGGACTGCACAACGCCGTCCGGCACACAGACCCGGCCACCGGCTTCGAGCACCACGGTTTCCTCAACGTGCTGCTGGCCGCGCAGGAGACCGACCGGGCCGCAGCAGTGGCGGTGCTGGCGGAGCGCGACGGCGCGGTGCTGGCCAAGGCCGCCCACGCGCTGACCGATCGTCAAGTCACGGTGATCCGGAACTCGTTCACCGCGTTCGGCACGTGCAGCATCGCCGAACCCCTGGACGACCTGGCCGCGCTCGGCCTGCTGCCGTCCACGTCACAGCCCCAGGAGGACCGTTGAGCACCACCCCCCGCAGCTGGCTCGCCAGCGCCCAGGACTCGCCGTTCGGCGTGCACAACCTGCCGTACGGCGTGTTCACCGCCGCCGACCAGCCCGGCCGGCGCCGGATCGGCGTGCGCGTCGGGGACTTCGTGCTGGACGCCGCGGCGGCCGCCCGGGCCGCCGGGGCGCCGTCCGTGCTGCTGGCCGCGGACTCGCTCAACCCGCTGCTGGCGGCAGGACGTTCGACCTGGACGCAGGTCCGGGCCGACCTCACGCGATGGCTGACGGACGAGTCCTACCGCGAGGCGCTGTCGCCTGCGCTGCTGCCGGCGGGCGAGGTCCAGCTGCACCTGCCGTTCGAGGTCGCCGACTACGTCGACTTCTACGCCTCCGAGCACCACGCCACCAACCTGGGCCGGATCTTCCGCCCGGGCTCGGA
This sequence comes from Kitasatospora sp. NPDC056731, assembly GCF_040687675.1. Lineage (NCBI taxonomy): Bacteria > Bacillati > Actinomycetota > Actinomycetes > Kitasatosporales > Streptomycetaceae > Kitasatospora > Kitasatospora sp. NPDC056731. The sequence goes on along the minus strand of NZ_JBFBNR010000001.1, from coordinate 216,941 downwards.
GCCGCTCACCCCCAACTGGAAGCACCTGCCCATCGGTTACCACGGGCGGGCCGGCACGGTGGTCGTCTCCGGCACCCCGGTGGTGCGGCCCCACGGGCAGCGCAAGGCGCCCGCCGACCCGGCGCCGTCGTTCGGGCCGACCCGGCGGCTGGACATCGAGGCGGAGGTCGGCTTCGTCGTCGGCACCCCGTCCGAGCTGGGCCGACCGGTCGTCCTGGACGACTTCCGCGAGCACGTGTTCGGCGTCTGCCTGGTCAACGACTGGTCCGCGCGCGACATCCAGGCCTGGGAGTACGTGCCGCTCGGCCCGTTCCTCGGCAAGTCCTTCACCACCTCCGTCTCCCCGTGGATCGTCCCGCTGGACGCCCTGCAGCACGCCCGGGTCGCGCCGCCCGAGCGCGACGTCGAGCCGCTGGCGTACCTGGACGACCGCGACGGCGAGCCGTGGGGACTGGACCTGGCGCTGGAAGTCCGGCTGAACGGGCACCTGGTGTCCCGGCCGCCGTTCGCCTCGATGTACTGGACGGCCCAGCAGCAGCTCACCCACATGACGGTCAACGGTGCCTCGCTGCGCACCGGCGACCTGTTCGCCTCGGGCACCGTCAGCGGGCCGGAGCCGGAAACCCGCGGCGCGCTGATCGAGCTGACGTGGAACGGCGAGGAGCCGCTGAAGCTCCCGGACGGCACCACCCGGACGTTCCTGGAGGACGGCGACGAGGTCACCATCACCGCCACCGCGCCGGGGCCGGAGGGCGCCGTCATCGGGTTCGGCGAGGTGACGGGGCGGGTCCGGCCGTAGCGGGCCCGCAGCCGCCAGCCGACAACTGACGGCAAACAGATAACAGACGACAGATAACAGCTGACAGATTTCATCATCTGTCAGCTGTTATCTGTTACCCCCGCCCCCTCCCCGAACTCCCCCCGCGCGCCGAACGCACCGCGCCTACAGACCCGCTCCTCCGGTGGCGTCGATGACCCGGCCGGTGACCCAGCGGGCGTCATCGGAGGCGAGGAAGGCGACGATGTCCGCGATGTCCTCCGGCTGCCCGACCCGGCCGAGGGCCGCGAGCGAGGCCGCATGGGCCTCCGCCTCCGCGTTGCCCCGCAGCCAGCCGGCGTTGACGTCGGTGTCGACGACACCCGGCGCGACCGAGTTGGCGGTGATCCCGCGCGGGCCGAGCTGCTTGGCGAGGTTGAGGGTGAAGGTGTCGAGCGCCCCCTTGGTCGCCCCGTAGGCGATGATCTCCGGCATGGCGAGGCGGGCCGCGCCACTGGAGACGTTGATGATCCGGCCGCCGTCGCGCATCCGGTGCAGGCCGTGCTGGACGACGAAGAACGGCGCGCGGACGTTGACGGCGAAGACCTCGTCGAAGCCATCCTCGGTGAGCGCGGCGAGGTCGGCACTGCGCCCGATCCCGGCGTTGTTCACGATGATGTCGACGCCGCCGTCGGGCGCGTGCGCGCCGATCCCGGCATCGAACGCCTCCCACAGCGCGGCCGCGTCCCCGTGCCGGCCGAGTTCGGCGTGCAGCACGAAGGCCCGGCCGCCGTCGGCGCGGATGCCCGCGACGACCTCGCCCGCCGCCTCCTGATCGCGGGCGTAACCGACGGCGACGGTGGCGCCGTCGCGGCCGAGCCTGCGGGCGATCGCCCGGCCGATCCCCCTGCTGCCCCCGGTGACCAGCGCGGCCTTGCCCTTGAGTGCCTGCGTGCCCATGGCTGAGCCCCTTCCTGCTTCGCCCACCATATTTGTTGAGTGTTCGCTCAAAAAAGAAGCTAACACACTTGTTGAGCGGGTGTTCTAAAATTCCGGCATGACCGAGAACCCGACGCGGCCCCGGCGCGGACGACCGCCGACCTTCGACCGGGACGAGGCGCTGACGGCGGCGACCCGGCTGTTCTGGGAACGCGGCTACGAGGCCACCTCCGTCACCGACCTGACCACCGCCATGGGCATCCGGCCCGGCAGCCTCTACGCCGCGTTCGGCGACAAGCGCTCGCTCTTCGAGGAGGTCGTCCGCCACTACGGGCACTCCCCCGTCGGCGCGTTCGCGGGGGCCGCCCTGCGCGAGGAGACCAGCGCGTACGCGGCCTTCGCCCGGATCCTGCGGGAGGCGGCGGCCATCTACCCCGACCCCTCGCACCCGGCCGGCTGCCTGGTGATCAGCGCCGCCACCAACGTCTCCCCGCAGGACGCCGAGGTCCAGGCCCACCTGCGCGACCTGCGCAACCGCAACCTCCACGTCTTCGAGACCAGGCTGCGCACGGCCCAGGCGGACGGCGAACTCCCGCCCGACGCCGACCCGCACGCGCTGGCCGGCTACTTCGGCACGGTCATCCAGGGCATGTCGCAGCAGGCCCGGGACGGCGCCACCGCCGCCGACCTGGCCCGGACCGCCGAACTCGCCCTGCGCGCCTGGCCGTAGGGACCCGAACCGGGCCCAGCCGACCGGTCCGCCGGTCGGCCGGTCGGCCGTGAGGGCGGCCCGCCGCCCGGTCGGGTGATCACGGCTCCGCGCCGCCCCGGTACGGTGGACGACAGGAACGGTGGACGACAGGAGTCGTCAAGACCGAGGAACGACCGAACGACCGAACGACCGAACGACGGGAACGGACCCGATGAACGCAGAGGTGGCGGAGGTCCAGGTCTCCCTGGACGGCGGGGTCGGGCGGATCGTGCTGAACCGGCCGCGGGCGCTCAACTCGCTGACCCACGGCATGATCACCACCGTCCACGCGACGCTGACCGAGTGGGCCGCGGACGACCGGGTGCGCACCGTCGTCCTGACCGGCGCCGGCGAGCGCGGCCTCTGCGCCGGGGCCGACCTCCGCGCACTGCACGACGACGCCAAGGCCGGCGGGGCCGGCACCCGGGCCTTCTTCCGCGACGAGTACCGGCTGAACGCACTGATCGCCCACTACCCGAAGCCGTACGTCGCGGTGATGGACGGCATCACCATGGGCGGCGGCATCGGCCTGTCCGCCCACGGCGCGCTCCGGATCGTCACCGAACGTTCCACCGTCGCGATGCCCGAGACCCGGATCGGGCTGGTCCCGGACGTCGGCGGCAGTCGGCTGCTCGCGCTCGCCCCGGGCGAGTTGGGCACCCACCTCGGCCTCACCTCGGCCTCGATGGGCCCCGGTGACGCGCTGCTGTGCAGGTTCGCCGACCACTTCGTCCCCTCGACACGGATCGCGGCGCTGCTCGACGCCCTGGCCGCGAGCCCCGACCCCGCCGCCGCCGTCGCCTCGCACGCCGAGCCCGCGCCAGGGTCCGCGCTCGCGGAGCAGCGCGGCTGGATCGACGCCTGCTACGCGGCCGACACCGTCGAGGAGATCGTCGAACGACTGCTGAACTCCGGTGTGGCGGAGGCGAAGGAGGCCGCGGAGCTGGTCCTCGGCAACTCCCCTACGGCGGTCACGGTGGCCCTCGCCGCACTGCGCCGGGCCCGCACGCTCCCCTCCCTGGAGGCCGTGCTCGACCAGGAGTACCGCGTCTCCTGCGCCGCGCTGAGCGGGCATGACCTGGTCGAGGGCATCCGCGCCCAGGTGATCGACAAGGACCGCACCCCGCGCTGGTCCCCGGCCACGCTCGCCGAGGTCGGGGAGGCGGAGGTCGCCCGCTTCCTCGCCCCGCGCGTGGGCGACGAGTTGGGCCTGGCCTGACCGGGCGGCGCCGCGGCCCCGCATCACCACGCACCACGCACCACGCGCCATGAACCACGAGTCGTGAACCACGCGTCACGAACCACGATCAAGGAGCCCGCATGACCCGCCCGATCCCGCTGCCGCCCGCCGGGGACGCCGACCCGCTGTCCCGGGTGCCGCTCGGCGAGCAGGTGCGCGGACTGCTGCTGGAGGGCCTGCTGAACGGGCGCTGGCAGCCCGGCGACCGGATCGTGGAACGGCGCCTGGCCGCCGAGTTGAACGTCAGCCAGGCGCCGGTGCGCGAGGCGCTGCGCTCACTGCAGTCGCTCGGGCTGCTCGACGCCGAGCCCAACCGGGGCGTGCGGGTACGCGAGATCAGCCCGGCCGAACTGCGCGAGGTCTACCAGGTGCGGGCCGCGCTGGAGCGGCTGGCCGCCGAGGCGGCGGTCGTCCGCCTGGCCGGGGACACCGCCGCGCTGGAGCGGCACGCGGAACGGATGGCGGCGGCGGCCGGGGCGGGTGACGCGCTCGGGCAGGCCCGGCACGGCGTGGCCTTCCACCGCGAGATCGTGGCCGCCGCCGGCAACGGGGCACTACTGCGGACCTGGGAGGGGCTGGGCGTGGAGGTGTGGACGGTGCTGTCGCTGCACCGGGTCCGCCCGGAGCTGCACGAGAACGCGGCCGACCACGCTCCGCTGATCGACGCCTTCCGGCGGCGGGATCCGGAGGTCGGGCGGCTGTTGGCGGAACACGTCCTGGAGTACGCCGACCGCTCCGCCTGAGCGGATCCGGGCGGGGTCCCGGCGCGGCATTATGGTTCGCACAAAGATGATCGATCATCGCTCACATTACCCTCCAGTAGCGGTTGACGCGCCGCCGGACCACTCCCTACCGTCCATAGAGACCTTCCATGGAGAGAAATGCCATTCCGCATCCCGGAATCGGCACTCTGAAGCACCGGCAAAGGGGAACCATCCGTGTCCCAGCTCGACCAGCTTCCCGACCACGACCCCGAAGAGGTCGCGGAGTGGCGCGCCTCCCTGGACGCCGCCCGCGACTTCGGCGGAGCGCACCGCGCCGCCCACCTGCTGCGCCGCCTCGTCGAACACGCCGAACTGCGCCGGCTCGACGTCCCGCCGCTCCTGGACACCCCGTACGTCAACACCATCCCGACCGGCGCCGAGCCCGAGTTCCCCGGCGACGAGGCGATGGAGCGGCGGATCACCGCCTGGAACCGCTGGAACGCCGCCGCCATGGTGACCAGGGGCAACCACCGCGGCGGCCTCGGCGGGCACATGGCCACGTACGCGTCCGCCGCCTGGCTGTACGAGGTCGGCTTCCAGCACTTCTTCCGCGGCAAGGAGGCCGACGGCTCCGGCGACCAGCTGTACGTCCAGGGCCACGCCGCGCCCGGCGTCTACGCCCGCGCCTTCCTCGAAGGGCGCATCGGCGAGGCCCAGTTGGACCGCTTCCGGCAGGAGGCCGGCGGCGACGGCCTGCCCTCGTACCCGCACCCGCGCCGGCTGCCGTGGTTCTGGGAGTTCCCGACCGTGTCCATGGGCCTCGGACCGCTGTCGGCCATCCACCAGGCCCGGTTCAACCGGTACTTGACCGCGCGCGGCATCAAGGACACGTCCGGCTCACACGTCTGGGCGTTCCTCGGCGACGGGGAGATGGACGAGCCGGAGTCGACCGCCGCGCTCGCCCTCGCCGCCCGCGAGGGGCTGGACAACCTCACCTTCGTGGTCAACTGCAACCTCCAGCGCCTGGACGGACCGGTGCGCGGCAACGGCAAGATCGTCCAGGAGCTGGAGCGCCAGTTCCGCGCCGCCGGCTGGAACGTCGTCAAGTCGCTGTGGGGCGAAGCCTGGGACGACCTCCTGGCCCGCGACACCACGGGCGCGCTGGTGCGCAGGCTCGGCGCGGTGCCGGACGGACAGTTCCAGACCTACGCCGCCTCCGACGCCCGCTACGTCCGCGAGCACCTGTTCCAGGCCTCGCCCGAACTCCAGGCGATCGCCGAAACCGTGGACGACCAGCGGCTGTTGGAGATCGTCGCGACCTCCCGGGCCGGACACGAACCGCGCAAGGTGTACGCCGCCTACCGGGCGGCGCTGGAGCACCGGGGCGCCCCCACGGTGGTGCTGGTGCAGACGGTCAAGGGCTGGACGCTCGGTCCCGGCTTCGAGGCCCGCAACGCCAACCACCAGATGAAGAAGCTCTCCGGGGCGGAGTTCCGGGCGATGCGCGACCTTCTCGAACTCCCCATTCCCGACAGCGCCCTGACCAGCGAGCTGGTCCCGTACGCGCACCCGGGCCCGGACTCCCCGGAGGCCCGCTACCTCCGGGAGCGGCGCGCCGCGCTGGGCGGCCCCGCGCCCGCCCGCCGGGTGCGCTTCACCCCGCTGCCCGAGCTGCCCGCGAAACCCTTCGAGACGCTGCTCAAGGGCTCCGGCACGCAGGAGATCGCGACCACCATGGCGTTCGTCCGGCTGGTCAAGGACCTGATGCGGGACAAGGCCACCGGCCACCGCTGGGTACCGATCGTCCCGGACGAAGCGCGCACCTTCGGCATGGAGTCGCTCTTCCCGAGCGCCGGCATCTACTCGCCGCTGGGGCAGACCTACGACCCGGTCGACCGCGACCAGCTGCTCCACTACAAGGAGTCGGCGACCGGCCAGATCCTCAACGAGGGCATCACAGAGGCCGGTTCGATGGCCTCGCTGACCGCCGCCGCGACCGCGTACGCCACCCACGGCGAGCCGGTGATCCCGTTCTACATCTTCTACTCGATGTTCGGCTGGCAGCGCACCGCCGACCAGATGTGGGCCTTGGCCGACCAGTTGGGCCGAGGCTTCCTGATCGGCGCCACCGCCGGACGCACCACGATGACCGGCGAGGGCCTGCAACACGCCGACGGCCACTCGCAGTTGATCGCCTCCACCAACCCGGCGGCGCTGTCCTACGACCCCGCCTTCGGGTACGAGGTCGCGGTGATCGTCCGCGAGGGCCTGCGCCGGATGTACGGCAGCAGCCCCCAACACCCGTACGGCGAGGACGTGTTCTACTACCTGACCGTCTACAACGAGCCGCTGCCACAGCCGCCGCTGCCGACCGGCACGGATGTCACCGACGTTACTGACGTCGCTGACGTCGCTGACATCACCGACGGCATCCTGCGCGGGCTGTACCGCTACCGCCCGGCGGAGCCCTCGCCGGGCGGCGACGCGCCGCGGCTCCAGCTGCTCGCCTCGGGCACCGCCGTGCGCTGGGCGCTCGCCGCCCAGCAACTGCTCGGCGAGGACTGGGGCGTGGCGGCGGACGTCTGGTCGGCACCCTCCTGGACGGAGCTGCGCCGGGAGGCGCTGGACTGCGACGCGGCCAACCTGGCGCAGGCGGCGGCCGGTACGGGCGCGGCGGCGCGCGTCCCCTACGTGACGCGGGCACTGGCAGGGGCGCCCGGGCCGGTGCTGGCGGTCAGCGACTGGATGCGCGCGGTGCCGGACCAGATCCGCCCGTGGGTGGAGCAGGACTGGACGTCGCTGGGCACGGACGGCTTCGGCCTCTCCGACAGCCGGGACGCGGCGCGGCGGCACTTCGGCGTGGACGCCCAGTCGGTCGCGGTGGCGGCGCTGGCCGCGCTGGCGCGCCGGGGCGAGGTCAAGGCGGAGACCGTCCGGCAGGCGGCCGAACGCTACGGGGTCCGCTTCTGACCCCTGACGCCCCGTGTCCGGAGCCCTGGGCCCCGGCTCCGCAGCGGGGGAGCCGGGCCCGTGACGACCGTCTCGCATACCAAGACTGGCGCGAGGCGGGGCGCGTCGTAGATCGTTGGATGGTCAGGGCGCGCCCGCGCGGCGCCGAGCAGCGGAATGGGAGTCAACGGCGATGACCGAGACCGAGACCTACGAGACGATCCTGGTCGAGCGCAAGGGCCGGGTGGGGCTGATCACGCTCAACCGGCCGAAGGCACTCAACGCGCTGAACACCCAGCTGATGAACGAGGTGGTCGCGGCCGCCACCGCCTTCGACCGGGACCCGGAGATCGGCTGTCTGGTGATCACCGGCTCGGAGAAGGCGTTCGCGGCCGGCGCCGACATCAAGGAGATGCAGGGCAACCGGTTCCCGGACGTCTACCTGGACGACTGGCTGGGCCCCTGGGACCGGCTCGGCGCGCTGCGCAAGCCGGTCGTGGCGGCGGTGGCCGGGTTCGCGCTGGGCGGCGGCTGCGAGCTGGCGATGATGTGCGACATCCTGCTGGCGGCGGACACCGCGAAGTTCGGGCAGCCGGAGATCAAGCTCGGTGTCATCCCGGGCATCGGCGGTTCGCAGCGGCTGACCCGGGCGGTCGGCAAGGCGAAGGCGATGGAACTGTGCCTGACCGGCCGGATGATGGGCGCCGAGGAGGCCGAGCGGGCCGGCCTGGTCTCCCGGATCGTCCCGGCGGACCAGCTGCTGGCCGAGGCCCTGACGGTGGCCGAGACCGTCGCGGCGATGTCCACCCCGGCGGCGGTCATGCTCAAGGAGAGCGTCAACCGCGCCTTCGAGACGACCCTCGCCGAGGGCGTCCGCTTCGAGCGTCGGCTGTTCCACGCGGCGTTCGCCACGGCGGACCAGAAGGAGGGCATGGCGGCGTTCGCGGAGAAGCGCCCGCCGTCCTTCACCAACCGGTGACCTGGCCGCTTACGTCTGACGGCTGACGGCTGACAGGCAACAGCTGACAAGTAACAGATAACAGCTAACAGATTTCGTCATCTGAAATCTGTTAGCTGTTATCTGTCAGGTGTTACCTGTCAGCTGTTATGCGTCAGCCGCCGTCACACCTCGTCCACCAGCGCCGTGTTGAGCCGGGCGAGCCCGCTACGGGTGGCGGCGACCACGATCTGGTCGCCCGGGGTGAGGCGCCGGGTGCGGTCGGGAAAGTTCCACTGCAACTGCGCACTGCGGGCGAACCGGACGGCGATCACCCGGACGCCGCCCGGGTCCTCCAGGTCGTGCCGGTTCATGCCGATCAGCCCGCTGCCGTCCTCGACCGTCAACTCGGCGATCAGCAGCACGTGCCGGAACACCGACAGCATCCCGCGCACCTCGCGCCCCATCAGGGCGGCGGCGAAGGCGGGTGCGGCCAGGTACGAGACCGAACGCGAGGCCGCGTTGTCCAGCGTCGCGTAGAAGTGCCCGGCGAAGTTGTCGTCGAACAACCGCACCACCACACGGACTTCGGGATTCCCGTGGCGCGCCTCCAGGGCCGCCTCCAGGTTGGTGGCGTCGTCGCCGCTGACCGCGACCAGCGCCCGGCTGTGCTTCAACCGGGCGCGACGCAACTGCTCCTCGAACGGGCCGTCGCCCAGCACCACCGGGATGCCGAGCGCCCGGGCGGCGGCGATGCCCCGGGCCTGCGGGTCGCGCTCCATGCAGACCACCGGCACGCCCAGTTCGTGCAGTTGGGCCGCGACCCGGGTGCCGACGTTGCCGAGGCCGACGACGATCACGTGGTCCCGGGTGCCGGCCCCGGGGTTGCGGGGCTGCCCGCGCCGCCCGGAGCCGAGCACCTCGACCACGATGGCGGTGGCGACCGGGGCGAAGGTGATCCCGCAGATGGTGATCACCACCTGCGCCACCCGCTGCCACAGCCCGCCCGTCCCGGTCCCGGCGGCGATGTCGGCGAGTTGGTCGGGCTGAGCAGCGCCCGCGAGGTCGAGCAGCGAGATGTAGAGGGTCCAGCCGAAGTTCCGGTTCAGGTACCAGAGCACGCCGAAGGCCAGCAGCACCGCGGCGAGGGCGGTGAGCAGCACCAGCCGCATCCGGGCGCTGGTGAAGAAGCGCATCATGTCGAGCAGCCGCCAGCGCGCCCGCCGCGCCCAGCTGATCGGTTCCCTGGGTTCGATGCGCAGCGCTTGGAGGGCGGCCACGCCGTCCGGTTCCTCCTCGGGCGCCGGCTCCGGTTCCGCTTCGCGGCGGACGCCACCGGGGCGGACCGGCCCGTCGTCGCCGAACTCGCTGGCGAGCCGGACGAAGTCGGCCGAGTCGCCGCGCTGTTCGGGCAGCAGGCGGATCTTGCTGAGGTCCTGGCGGTCGATGTGGTCGGCGACCACGCAGATCCGGTCGGAGGTGATGGCCTCGTCGAAGGCGATGTGCAGGAAGCGTCCACCGATCTCGACCGAGTTGGGCCGCCCGAGCGCCGCCGCGGCGAAGGCGGGTGCGGCGGTGGCGGAACCGGAGAGCGCGGCACCGTTCCTGAGCAGCCGTTCGATGTTCTCGCCGAGGCGCTGGTTGAACATCCGGAGCACGATCCGGATGTCCGGGTTGTGGCCTTGGGCGCTGAGCGCGGCGTGGATGTTGTCCTGGTCGCTGCCCTCGACGAGGGCGAGGCCGCGGGCGGTGTCGATCGACACCTCGCGCAGCGCCTCGTCGGTGATGCTGGCGTACTCGACGACGGCGGCGACGCCGGGGAGTTGCTCGATCTGCGGCGCGTGGTCGCGGGTGCGATCGGCGACCAGGACGACGACCGGGACCTCGTAGTGCTCGACGAGTTCCAGGACCAGCCGGTGGGCCAGCGCGTTGCCCCCGCAGACGATGTAGTGCTGACTGACCGGCTCTACCGAACGGGTCCCCCACCCTTCAGAAGTCATACCGCCGGATGATATCGACGGCAGGTGGCCGGACGGTGTCGTTCCGGCGACCGGAAGGCCACCGGAGCCGCTCCATCGAACATTCGTCTCCTCCGCACGCCCTCTCCCATCCCCCTTCTGTCCCCCTCCGCTTCCTCTCCCCCCTCTCTTGTCTCCGTCCCCCGAACGGCCGTACCCGACGCGCCGGTCGACGGTGGCCCGGCCAGGCTGGGGTTCGGCCCCTGCCCGTCCCCGGCCCCGAGGAGTACACCACCGTGGTTTCCCCGATCATCACCCCCGACGGTTCCCCGGTCCAGGGTCCGCTCGGCCAACTCGCCAAGGCCGCCTGGCAGGTCCTGCTGCTCGCCGGAATCGTCTCGCTGGCCCTCGGAATCGTCGTCTTCGTCTGGCCGAAGGAGACCCTGCTGGTGGTGGGCGTGCTGTTCGGCCTCTACCTGCTGGTCATCGGCATCGTGCAGCTGATCGCCGCGTTCGGCACCCACGCGACCACCGCACTGCGGGTGCTGGCCTTCATCAGCGGGGCGATCTGCATCCTGCTGGGGCTGCTCTGCTTCCGCAGCGCGGTGCAGTCGCTGGTCCTGCTGGCGATCTGGATCGGCATCGGCTGGCTGTTCCGGGGCATCACCCAGCTCGCCGCCGCGGTCTCCGACCCGGCGATGCCGGCCCGTGGCTGGCAGGCCTTCGCAGGCGTGGCCAACACGGTGGCCGGTGTGCTGCTGCTGGTCTGGCCGGTCGGTTCGATCGCCGCGTTGGCCGTCCTGGCTGGCTGTTGGCTGGTGATCCTCGGACTGATCGAGATCGTGACGGCCCTCCAGATGCGCGGCCGGGCCAAGCAGATCCCGGCGGGGGTCTGACTCCACGGGCCCGACTCCACGGGCCCGACTCCACGGCCTGACTTCACGGGTCTGGCTCCACGGGTCTCACTCCGCATCTCCAACCTCACGCGACAGAACAGCTAGCGCGTCGGCGCGTAGCCGATCCGGAATGTGGCGGCCTCCAGCCGTTCCGGCGTGAGCCGGACGTCCGTCAGCCGCTCGGCCAGCGCGAACGCGGCCTCGGTGTGCAGGTCGTGACCCTCCCCGTCGAGCTGGAAGCCGCAGGCCGTCAGCAGCGCGGGGACACCGGGGGCGTCGGCGTCCGAACCGTGCCGCTGGGTGGGGAACAACGGCTCGAACTGGAGCCGGCAGCTGCCCTGCTCCCACCAGTTGAAGTGGTCCACCGCGACGGCGTTCCGGAAGTGCGAGACCAGCCGGGTGCCGTCGGCGAGGCGGCGGATGACGTCGGGCAGGCTGCCGAGGTAGCCGAAGACCTCGACGACGACGACCCACCCGTCGAGTTCGGTGACGGCGACGAGCAGCCGGTCATCCTCCGGCTCGATCCGGGCTTCCGCCTCCTCGTCCTCCCCGTCGTCGAAGGTCTCCCAGGCGGCGACCACGGCATCCAGGCCGGTGACCTCCCGACCGGGCAGGGCGCCGAAGCGGCGCAGCAGTTCGTCGGCGGTGATCCCCTCGACCAGCGTCAGGCAGTGGGCCGCCCCGGGGATGGGGTAGCGCTGCTCGAACCAGGTGTAGTCGGTGGCGTGTGCAGTCATGCGCCGATGCTGCCAGCTGCCTGTGACATCGCCGGCCGGGGCGGCGGTTGCGCGGCGTCCTCAGAGCCAGACCGGCGCGTCCGTCCCCCAGCGCCCCGGCGGGCGGGACCAGTCGGTGGGCGCGCCGGTGTAGGCGATGGGCGGCAGGGCGTGGCGCAGCCGTCCGTAGGCGGAGTCGGTCTCGGCGAGCCACCGGGCCGGGTCGTACGCCCCGGTGTCCGGAGCACCGTCCGCCGGAGCGCCGTCCGCCGGGGCAGCAGGGGCGGGCGCCTCGGGCGGGATGCCGTGCAGCAGCCACGAGGCCGTACCGGCGAGGGAGAACCGCAGGTGGCGGCCGCCGGGCCAGCCGGTGCGCTGCTCGGTGAGGGCGCGCAGGACGGCGGCGGCGACGAGGTAGCCGGTGCCGTGGTCGAGGGCCTGGGCGGGCAGTACGCCCGGGCGGCCGTCGGGGCCGGCCTCGTGGGCGGCGATGCCGACGCCGGCCTGGACGAGGCTGTCGAAGCCGCGCCGGCCGGCCCAGGGGCCGGTCCAGCCCCAGGCGCAGAGCTGCGCGACGATCAGGCCGGGGTGGCGGGCCGACAGTGCGTCGGGGGCGAGGCCGTGCGCGTCGAGGGCGCCGGGGCGGTAGCCGGTGACGAGGACGTCGGCGGTGGCGAGCAGGCCGTCGAAGACGGCGCGGTCGGCGGGATCGGCGAGGTCGAGGCGGGTGGAGCGCTTGCCGAAGCCGGTGTCGGCGTGGGCGTCGTCGGCCTCGGGGAGGTGGGGCGGGTCGACGCGCAGGACGTCGGCGCCCAGCAGGGCGAGGGTGCGGGTGGCGACCGGGCCAGCGATGACCCGGGTGAGGTCGAGGACGCGGATCCCGGCGGCGGGCCGCTCCGGGCCGGCGTCGCCGAGCGGGCGGACGGGCGCGGTGCCGGTCACCCGGCTCTCCACCAGGGAGTGCGTGGTGGCACTCACCGGCGCGACGGCCACAGCGAGCGCCCCTGCTTCGAACGCCCGCTCCTGGACCTGCTCCGCCGGCAGTTCGCCCAGCAGCTTGGCGAGCTGTTCGGGCCCGGCGTCGGCGGGCAGGTCGAGGGCGGCGAGCAGTCGGGTGCGGTGGTGCGGGTAGTTGGCGTGGGTGCGGACCCAGCCGTCGGCGGCGCGCCAGAAGCCGGAGTGCGGGGCGAAGCTGACGGGCGTGCGGCCGTCGACGGTCAGGTGGCGTTCGCTGACGAAGGCCGTGGCGACGGCGCCCTGGTCCACCCGGACGGCGGGGACCGGGCCGCCGGCGCGGTGGGCGGCGAGTTCGGCGGCGGCCAGCGAGCAGGCGGCCACGGTGGCCCGGGCGAGCCTGCGCACCGGCAGGCCGGAGGCCAGGACGTCGCCGGGGCCGTGGAAGGAGACCCGCCCCAGCAGCTCGGCCGATCCGCCGAGGGCGGCCCAGAGGTCGGCGGTGGGCCGGTCCGCAGGTTCCCCGCCGGCGGCGAGCTGTTCGGCGGGCGCGGGCTGATCGGTGGACGCAGGCTGATCGGTGGACGCAGGCTGATCGGCGGGCCAGGTGCCGGGGAAGGTCGGACGCTCTGTCATGCCCGGCATTGTGCTCCCGTTCTCAGGCGCTCGCCGTGACGCCCGCCACCAGCATCAGCAGCACCGCCGAGACCAGGGTCATCCGGCGCGCCGCGCGCGGGGTGCCGCCGAGCCGACCGCCCAGGCGTCCGCTGGCGTGCGCGACCAGCCCGTACACGACGGCGCAGGCCAGCACGTTGAGCGAGCCGAGGGCGAGCACCTGCCCGCCGACCGGCAGCGCAGCGCCAGGCTCGACGAACTGCGGCACCAGGGAGAGGTAGAGCAGCAGCCCCTTGGGGTTGAGCAGGGCGGTCAGCATGCTCTGGCGCAGCACGGTCGCGGTGGGCTGCGGCTTGGGCTCGGTGAGGGCCGTGGCGCCCCCGCCCTTGCGCAGCGCGAGCAACATGGTGACGGCCAGCACCAGCAGGTACGCGGCGCCGGTGAGGCGCAGGACGGGCAGGGCAGCAGGGACGGCACGCAGCGCGGCGGCCAGGCCGGCGCTGGAGAGCAGGGTGTGGACGGCGTAGCCGGCGCAGACGCCGCCGACCGCGATGAAGGCGGCGCGCCGACCCTGGCCGAGGCCTCGGGCGGCGATGTAGAGCCAGTCGGGCCCCGGTGTGCAGACCAGCAGCAGGTCGACTCCGAGGAAGAGAAGGAGGGCGTGGGTGTCCATGGGTGGCGGTGACCTGTCGTGCTCGTTCGGGCGGGTCCCGGCCGTTGGTCCGGTGATCCTCGCGGCACCTGTCCGGTGCGTTCGGTCACTGAAGGTAGCCGGATAGCCCTGGCACGCGATGGCCACTTCCTGCTGGTCCGGCCCGCCTTTTGGCAGAATATTGCGCCATGGACCGAATCGACCGCAGAATCCTCCGCGAGCTCCAGCAGGACGGCCGCCTGACCAACGCCGACCTGGCCGCCCGGGTGGACCTCACCCCCTCCCCCTGCCTGCGCCGGGTCCGACAACTGGAGCAGGACGGCGTGATCCGCGGCTACCGGGCGCTCCTGGACGGCACGGCGGTCGGACGCGGCTTCCAACCCTTCGTCACGATCACCATGCGTCACGAGGATCAGGTGACGGTCGCCGAGTTCGAACGCCGGGTGGCGGAGCTGCCGGAAGTGGTGGAGGCGCACCGCCTCTTCGGGGAACCCGACTACCTGCTGCGCATCGCGGTGGCCGACATCGCCGCGTACGAGCGCTTCATCACCGACGTGCTCTCGGGCCTGCCGGGGATCGCGCAGGTCAACTCGCATCTGACGATGAAGCAGGTGAAGGCCGACCGAGGGCTGCCGATCGGCGGGTAGGGCGCGAACGGGGGCTCGGAGGTTCGGAGGGCTCAGAGGTTCAGAGGGCTCAGAACGTGAAGCGCAGCGACCGGACCCGGTGGTCGAAGTTGGACGGCACGATGTCCGGCTCGCCGACCGACCGCACCTCGGGCAGCCGGGCGAACAGCTCGCGGAACAGCACCTTCATCTCCTGCCGGGCCAGGTGCGCCCCGATGCAGTAGTGCGGCCCTCCGCCGCCGAAGCCGAGGTGGGGGTTGGGCGTGCGGGTGATGTCGAACGCGTCCGGGTCGGGGAAGACCGTCTCGTCCCGGTTCGCCGAGCCGAAGAACAGGGCGACCTTCTCCCCCGCGCGCAGCAGCGGGCCCCCGGGGCCGCCGAGCTCGTGGTCGACGGCGAGGGTCCGGCGGAAGTGGATGATCGGCGTGGCGTGGCGGATGATCTCGTCGACCGCACCGCCGAGCCCCCCGTCGAGGTCCGCGAGCAGCAGGGCGCGCTGCTCCGGGTGCGCGGTCAGCAGGTGCAGGCCGTGGGCGAGCGCGTTGCGGGTGGTCTCCACGCCGGCGACCAGCAGCAGGGAGAAGAACGCGCCGAGTTCGCGTCCGGTGAGCCGGCGGCCGTCCACGTCGGCGGTGACCAGGGCGGAGATCAGGTCCTCGGTGGGCCGGCGGCGGCGCTCACGACCGATCGAGGCGACCATGCCCTGCATGCGGGCCAGCGCCAGCAGCCCGCGCCCGGGCATCCGGATCCGGCGGCGCAGCGGGCGGGCCACGCCGATGTTCTCGGAGGCGTGGTTGACCTGGTCCAGGATCATTCGGCGCGGATGTTCCGGGATCCCCATCATGGTGCAGATCACCTGGAAGGGGAGCTCGGCGGCCACGGAGGTGACGAAGTCCTCCGGCCGCCGCCGCTCGACGTCGTCGACCAGGCGGGTGGCGACGCGGCGGATGTCCTCCTCGACCTGGCCGAGCAGCCGGGGGGTGAAGGCTCGCGAGACGATCCTGCGCAGTTGGGCGTGCCGGGGGTCGTCGAGATTGACCATCGAGTCGCCGAACACCAGCCGGACCCAGCGGGGCGGTTCCGGGGTGGTGACGCCGGGGCCGCTGAGGAACACCGCGGGGGTGCGGCTGGCCTCGACCACGTCGGCGTGGCGGACCAGCGCGTGGAAGCCCCGGCCGGTGGCGGGATCGCCGAAGAACACCGGCGCGGGGCGTCGGCGCAGTTCGGCGAAGGCGGCCGCGCGGGCGGGGGCGGGCAGCTGCCAGAAGCGGGGGTCGGCGAGGTCGGCGGCGGGGGCCGCCAAGCCGGTCGAGGTCTCCATGGCCGGGCCTCCTGCTTCGTGTTCGGCGTCCGCCCGGCAGCCACTATCGGTACCGGGGTGTGCACATTTAGTGAGCAAGCGGGGGGTGATGTCAAACCGCGTCGATGGTCGTACGAACGGGTTGGTGCGGCGGCCGGGCCGGACGTCTCGACGCACGGAGGCACGGGGCCGGGCATGGTCTCACGGGGTGGAACCGGCCAATACCGGAGGGTGCGGTCCGGGCCGGGCGGGGCGGGTGCGACGATGAGTGCCATCGTGATGACCGACCGGATCCGCCTGCTGCGCGCCGTGGTCTTCGCCGCGCTGTGCGTGGCGCTGGCCGCCGCGGCGCACGTCGCCATGGCCGGAGCCGGGGTCTCACCACCGGTGCTGATCTGCGCGTTCGGGGCCGTCCTCGGTCTGACCTGGCTGCTCGCCGGCAAGCGGCGCGGGCTCGGCGCGATCAGCGCCTGGATGGTCGCGGCCCAGAGCGCGCTGCACCTGCTGTTCGAACAGGCCGCGGCGTTCGGCCGGGGAGGCGGCGGTCTCGGCCGGCTCGCCACCACGGACTGGGCCGCGCTGCTGCTCTGCAACCCCGAGCGGATCCCCGGCGGGCTCTCCCCCGTCGAGCTGGCCCGGATGGCGGGCCTCGACCCGGACGTCCCGCCCGCCGCCAACGGCCTGCACACCATGGCGGGCATGCACCACGGGACGGCGGCGGGTGTGGTTTCCGCCCCGGTATCGGTATCCACGTCCGCATCGGTCTCCGCTTCGGCTTCGGCTTCGGCTTCAGCTTCGGCTTCAGCTTCAGCTTCGGCCGATGGGACGGCGCTGGACGCGGCCGGGATGGCGGGGATGCCCGGCATGCCGGGTACGTCGGGCCTGTCCGGAGCATCCGCCGCACACGGGATGCCCTCCGGGACGGCACACGGCATGGCACACGACATGGCGCACGGGATGTCCTTCGGGATGATCGCCGCCCACGCGCTCGCCGCGCTGGCCTGCGCGCTACTGCTGTGGCGCGGTGACGCCGCGCTGGTCCGGCTCTTCGACCTGCTCGGCGCGCTCGGCACCGTGGTCGCGGGAGTGCTGGTGCTCCCGCTGCTGGCGCTGTTCGCGCGCCCCTTCGGCTACCGCCCGCCGGCTGCACCCCGGCCCACCGGCGGCCGGACCCGGCCATCCCGGTCGGTGCTGCTCACCCATGCCGTGGTCCGGCGCGGCCCACCGGCGCTCGCCCTCGCCTGCTGACGCGCCCGCCGTCCCCACCCCTGCGCCTACCGCCCCCGGCAGCCCACCGCCGCCGGGGACCACAGGGCCCACGGGGTTCGCTCGGCGGGCAGGTCGCCCTGCCGCTCGGCCGCGCCTTCGCCGCCATGCCGCCAGGGCCCGGACCCGCGCCCGCCCGCCGTCTCCTCCGTGGAGGCGCCGCGGGCCGCGCGGAAGTCCCATGGACGCCGGCGGCGCCGCCTCAGGTGGCGCCGCTCCCAGCCCTCCCCTCAGGACCTTCGCATGCCTGACTACGACGGCGCACCGGCTTGGGCCGGCGCCACCGTCCTACCGCTCCACGGCCTCCGGCCCGTCCGGAGCCTGACCGCCCCCGAGCCCCCGCACGCCGAGTCCGTCCAGCAAGCGGGCCGACCACTCCTCCGACGGACCGGCGGCGGCGCTCGCCCGGACGCGGCCGCGCAGTTGCTCGGCCCGCTCCAGCCACGCACGGCAACCGGCGCAGCGCGCGACGTGCCCGTCCAACCGGCCACCCGACAGTCCGGTCGGTTCGCCGTCGAGCCGGGCCGACAGGGCGGTACGGAACTGCGCGCATCTCATACGACCATCGTCCCGCACTGCCCTCACGGCGAGACCGGCCGGGTGGGAGGCCACCGTGGATGACGAGCAGCTCACCGCGCTCGCGCTGACCGCCCGCGCGGGCCGGGCCCCCGACGTCGAGGCCTTCGTCCGCGCCACCCAGCGGGACGTCTGGCGGTTCGTCGCCCACCTCACCGACGTCCAGTCCGCCGACGACCTCGCACAGGAGACCTTCCTGCGCGCGCTGCGCGGCCTGCCCTCGTTCGCCGGCCGCTCCTCGGCCCGCACCTGGCTGCTGTCGATCGCCCGGCGCACGGTGATCGACCGGTACCGGACGGCCGCCGCCCGACCGCGCTGCGCGGCGCTGCCGGACTGGCAGGAGGCGGTGGAGCGGCAGGGGGCCGAACCGGCAGCCGGGTTCGAGGACGGCGTCGCGCTCGGGGACCTGCTCGACCGGGTGCCCGCCCAGCGGCGGGAGGCCTTCGTCCTCACCCAGGTGGTCGGCCTGAGCTACGCCGAGGCGGCCGAGGTCGCCGGCTGCCCGATCGGAACCGTGCGCTCCCGAGTCGCCCGCGCCCGGGAAGAACTGATAGCCCGGCTCCGAGCGGCCGAGGGCGGGGAACTCGCAGCGGCCTGCTGAGCGGGGGCAGGTAGCGGGTAACAGATGACAACTAACAGATAACAGATTTCGAAATCTGTTATCTGTTAGTTGTTAGTTGTCTGCTGTCGGTTGCCATCCGCCCGTCGCCCCCGTCCGTCCGAAAATTCCTTCACATGTTCGGAACTGGAGCCCCCGCGCCTCCGACTGCTGTACCGGACCCCGCCGCCGAGGCGGTGTCCGGTACAGCAGTCGGGCAACGGAGGGACTTCATGGCAGCGCAACAGCCGCTGACCGCCGCCACGTTGATGGACAGTCAGGCCGAACCGGCGGACCGGTGGATCCTGGTCGTGGCCGCCGGGCTGCTCTCGTTCGTCGCGATGCTCGACATGAACGTGGTCAACCTGGCTCTCACGGACATCTCGGCCAGCCTGCACGTGTCCGCCGGGGTCGCCCAGTGGGCCACCCTCGGCTACCAACTCCCGCTGATGGCACTCCTCTTGCCCGCCGGGCGCTGGCTGGACCAGGTGGGCACCCGCTCGGCGCTGCTGCTCGCCGTCAGCTGCTTCGCCGCGTGCAGCGTGCTGGCCTCCCTCGCCCCCTGGGCGGGCTGGCTGATCGCCGCCCGACTGCTCCAGGGCGCCTTCGGCGCGGTGCTGTTCGTCCTGATGCCCGTGCTGGCCGCCACCTCCGTGCGCCCCGAATCGCGCGGACGGGCGATGAGCATCCCGGCGACGCTCGGCCCGCTCGGCGCCGTCACCGGGCCGGTCATCGGCGGCCTGCTACTGGACCACTTCGGCTGGCGGGCGGTCTTCCTGATCAAGCTGCCGGTCTGCCTGGCCGCCGTACTGATCGTGCGCCGGTACGCCCCGCGGCGGGGCCGCCTGCGCCCGCCCGACCGGGCGTCGCTCGGCGACGCCGCCCTGATAGGCGCGGCCGTCGCCGCCGTGCTGCTCGCGCTGACCCTGGCCCCGGAGGCGCCGCTGTGGCTGCTGCTGGCGCTGCCCGCCGCCCCTCTGGTGCTGGTCTGGCTGCGCCGCCCCGGGGGCAAGCCGGTCGCCGAGGTGCTGCGGGCCGCCGGAACCGTCGGGGTCAACGCGTCGGTGCTGGCCCTCGCCGCCGGCTTCGCGGCCTGCCACTACCTGCTCGCCCAGCACCTGCGCGGTCCGGGCGGCGAGAGCGCCACCGCCACCGCGCTCACCATGCTGGCCTTCCCGCTCGGCATGGTGCTGGCCGGCCGGGTCGGCGGACGGCTGGCCGACCGCTGGGGCGCCCGCCCGACCGCGCTCGCCGGCGCCGCCGTCACCACCCTCGGCCTGGCGCTGCTCGTCCCGCTGGACACCGGCTGGTCCGCCGCCGACATCGCCTGGCGGCTCGCCCTGGCCGGTGTCGGGATGGGCCTCAACGGCGGCCCCACCCAGGCCCTGGTGATGACCGCCTCGCCCCCCGGGAAGCTCGCCACCGCGGGCTCCGCCGTCCAACTGGCCCGCAGCCTGGGCTTCGCCCTCGGCCCGGCCCTGGCCGGCGCCGCCGCGCTGGCCGGCGACCGCACCACCACCGGCACCCGGACGGGCATCGCCCTGGCCGCCCTGGTCGCGGCGACGGCCGTGGCCCTGCTCGCCCTGCACCGCCGTCCACGGACCTGAGCCCGCCGGACCGCGCCTCCCCAACTCCCAACGCCCGCATGCCCAGAGCCCGTACCCCAGAGCCCATACCCGAGAGCCCGCACCCCGTCATGCCCGCACCACCGGAGGAACACCGCAGATGACCGACACCGTCCACGATCCGGCGCCGGCCCACCCGGCGGACGAACCGCGCTGCCCGTACGGGTACGACCAACTCCCGGACCCCGTACCGCTGTACGGCCCCGCGTACAAGAGCGACCCGTACCCGCTCTACCGGCGGATGCGCGAGGCCGGGCCGGTGCACCGGGTGGAGTTCCCGAGCGGCATCCACGCCTGGCTGGTCACCGGCTACCAGGCCGCCCACGAGACCCTCAACGACCCCCGGTTCGGCAAGAACCACGCGCTGGGCAACGAGAACTGGCACAAGCTGGCGTCGATCATGCCCGAGCCGCAGCACTCCCAGTTGCAGGTCCACCTGCTGCACCAGGACCCGCCCAAGCACACCACGATGCGCCGGCTCGTCCTGGACGCCTTCGCGCCGCGCCGGGTGGAGTCGTTGCGCCCGCGCTTCCAGGAGCTGGCCGACGCGCTGGTCGACGCACTGCCCGAGACCGGCGGCGCCGACCTGGTGGCCGGCTTCGCGGCGCACTTCCCGTTCCGGGTGCTCGCCGAAGTGATCGGCCTGCCGGCCGAGTTGGCGGTGCGATTCGACCGCGACTGGGGCAAGGTCGTGCAGCCCGTCGGCCCGCACGATCCGGGCCGTCCGGCGTACGAGGCGCGGCTGCGCGGCCTCCAGACGTACATCGCCGACGTGGTCGCCCACAAGCGCGCCGGGAACCCCTCCGATGGCCACGACCGGCACGACCCGGACACGGCCGGCGCCGACCTGCTGAGCCGGCTCGTCGCCGCCCACGACGCGGGCGAGTTGAGCCGCGAGGAACTGGACTCCATGGTGTTCCAGCTGTTGGTCGCGGGCCAGGAGCCGGTCACCAACCAGATCACCACCATGCTGATCACGCTGCTGCGCCACCCCGACCAGCTCGCCCGGCTGCGCGACTCCCTCTCCGAGGGGCCTGCCCACGACCCCGGCCTGTTGGCCCGCGCGGTGGAGGAACTGCTGCGCCACGACGCCGCGTTCGAGCTCACCACCTGGCGATTCCTCGCCGAGGACGGAGACCTGTTCGGGACCACCGTCCCGGCCGGCGACTCGGTGATCGTCTCGCTGTGCGCCGCCAACCGGGACGAGACGCGGTTCCCGGACGCGGACCGCCTCGACCTCGACCGCACGCCCAACGCCCATCTCGCCTTCGGCCACGGCATCCACTACTGCCCCGGCGCCGCCCTGGCCCGGGCCGAACTCCAGACCGCCATCGCCACCCTGCTCACCCGGCTGCCCGGACTGCGCCCGTCCAAGGCCGCCGACGAGGACCTGGACTCCCTCGCCTGGATCCCCGCCGTCCTGGCGCGCGGGGTCAACCGGCTGCCCGTCGGCTACGACCGGCGCGCCTGAGCCGGACCTCGGCCGCGCCCACCCGCCGACGTCGGCCCGGCGTCCGCTCCACGCCCGCACCACCTTCCACGGAGGACCACCATGCCGCCCGCCGGCACCGTTTCCACCCGCCACCACCACACCGCACCCGCACCCGGGCCCGCACCCGCGCCGGAGCCCGCGAACACCGGGGGCGGCACCGACCAGCAGGACGCCGCGCGGCTCGCCGCCCGGATCCTCGGCCTGCTGCTGCCGCACCGCCGCGCCTCCGACCCGGGGCTGGACGCCAGGCCCGAGCATTTCCCCTTCCAAATGGCCCAGTTGACGGACTTCATCACCGCCGGCGACCCGATCCTCTTCACCCTGCCCGGCTTCCCCTGCAAGTCGCCGAACCCCGCGAAGGTGCTCAGCCACCTGCCCGACGAGGGCGAACGGCTGTCACTCACCTTCCTCGACGGGCTCTGCGCGGAGATCGGCGGGTACTACGAGCCCGGCGCGCGGATCCTGATCTGCTCGGACGGGCACATCTTCGGCGACCTCGTCCACGTCCCCGACGACCACATCGACGAGTACTCCGACGAGTTGACGGCGATGATCGGACGCGAGGACCTCGCCAACCTCGCCACCTTCGACCTGCGGGACGTCCTCGGCGACCTGCCGTACGACGACAAGCGCGCCCGGGTGCACGCCCAGTACGCGCCGAGCGTCGAGGAGTTGCGCGAGCAGGTGCTGACGGACGAGGAGACCCTGCGGCTCTACCGCGGCATCACCCGCTTCCTGACCGACGACACCGTCGGCTTCACCGGCACCCGCTCCGCCCTGCAGCGCGACTGCCGCCGCCGCGCGTACGGGGTGATCCAGCGCAGCCGCGCCTGGGGCGAGTTGATCGCCGAACAGCACCCCCGGTCGGTCCGGCTGTCCATCCACCCGCAGCCGGCGGGCGCACCAAAGTTCGGCATCCGGCTGCTGGAAGCTGCCGACGCCTGGATGACGCCCTGGCACTCCTCGGTACTCCACCGCGCCGACGGGGACTGGGAGTTGCTGCGCAGCGAGGACGCCGCGCAGCGCGGCCGGCTGGTCGAACTCGACGGCCGGCCGAGCCACTACGAGGCGCTCTGACGCGCGGGCTCCACCCCGGCGGCGTCCAACCCGGCGACCTCCACCCCTCCAGCCTCCGCCCCGGCCCCGGCACCCTCCACCGGAGCCGGGGCGGTCGGGACGGCCGGGGTTCGGTGGTCGAAGGCGATCAACGGGTCACCGGTGAGCGGGTGTTCGACCACTGCCGCCCGGACGCCGAACACCTCGGCCAGCAGCTCCGCGGTCAGCACCTCGCGCGGCGCCCCGGAGGCCACCAGGGCGCCGCGGTGCAGGACGTGCAGCCGGTCGCAGACGGAGGCGGCCGCGTTGAGGTCGTGCAACGCGACCAGGGTGGTGCGGCGCTGGTCCCGCAGCAGGGCGAGGAGTTCGACCTGGTGCCGGACGTCCAGGTGGTTGGTCGGCTCGTCCAGCACCAGGACGTCCGGCTGCTGGGCGAGCGCGCGGGCCAGCAGCACCCGTTGCCTTTCGCCCCCGGACAGTTGGGCGAAGCGGCGGTCGGCGGCGTCCGCCATGCCGACCCGTACCAGCGCGTCGGCGGTGATCCGGTGGTCCTCGGCGTCGTCGGCGGCGAACGACCTCTTGTAGGGGGTGCGGCCCATCGCGACCACTTCACGGACGCTCAACTCGAAGTCCCCGCCCCGCTCCTGCGGCAGCGCGGCGATGTGCCGGGCGGACTGCGCGGGGCGCAGCCCGGCCAGGTCGCGCCCGGCCAGCAGCACCCGCCCGGCGCTCGGCCGCAGGTGCCGGTAGACGGTGCGCAGCAGGCTGGACTTGCCGCTGCCGTTGGGCCCGACCAGGCCGGCGATCTCCCCCTCCTCGGCGACCAGGTGGACGCCGGCCACCACCGCCCGCCCGGACAGGGTGACGCTCAGGCCCTCGACGGCGATCCTCACGTGCGCTCCAGTCGTCGGTCCAGCAGGTAGAGCAGGGTGGGGGCGCCGAGGACGGCGGTGACCACGCCGATCGGCAGTTCCTGGCCGTCCAGCGCGGTGCGGGCCACGGTGTCGACCACGACCAGCAGCAGTGCGCCGGTGAGCGCGGACAGCGGCAGCAGGCGCCGGTGGTCGCCGCCGACGAGTAGGCGGCAGACGTGCGGCACCATCAGTCCGACGAAGCCGATCGCGCCGGAGACCGCGACCAGCACGCCGGTCAGCACGCTGGTGACGACGAAGACCTCCCGGCGCAGCCGGGTGACGTCCACGCCGAGCCCGGCGGCCGTCTCGTCGCCCATGAGCATCGCGTTGAGCCCGCGGGCACGGGCCTGGAGCAGGGCCAGCCCGAGCGCCACCGCCACGGCGGGGACGGCGAGTTGGGCCCAGACCGCGCCGCCGAGACTGCCCATCAGCCAGAACAGCACGCCACGGGTCTGCTGCTCGTCGCGGGTCTGCAGGACGAGGTAGCTGGTGATGCCGCCGAGGAACTGGGCGATGGCGATGCCCGCGAGGACCAGGCGCAGCGGGGAGAAGCCGCCGCCGCGCCGGGCCGCCAGCCAGACCAGGGAGAACGCGGCGAGCGCGCCGGCGAAGGCCGCCAGGGAGACGGTGAGGCCGAGCGCGCTGCCGAAGGCGAGGTCGAGGCCGAGCGAGGTGCCGAGGACGATCGCCGCGACCGCCCCGAGGGAGGCGCCGGAGGAGATGCCGAGCAGGTAGGGGTCGGCCAGCGGGTTGCGGACCAGGGCCTGCACGGCCGTGCCGACCAGGCCGAGTCCGGCCCCGACCGTCGCCGCCAGCAGGGCGCGCGGGACGCGCAGCTGCCAGACGATGAGGTCGCGGGTGCCGGGTTCGGGGGCCCGCCCGGTGAGGTGGTGGGCGACCACCGACCAGACCTCGCCGGGCGGGATGTCCACCGCGCCGAACGACACGGCGGCGGTCAGCGCGAGCACCAGGGCGGCGGTCAGCGCGACGGCCAGCGGCCCGGCCCGCAGGGTGCGGGCCGGGCGGGGCTCGTCGCGCTGTTCGGCGGAGACGGCCGACGTCACCGTCTACTGCCCGTTCTTGACGAGGTCGGGGTGGACGGTGGCGGCGATCTGCCGGACGGCGTCGGCGTTGCGCACGCCCGCGATGGTGGTGACCTCGGAGCCGAGCCGCACGAAGTGGCCCTCCTGGACGGCCTTCAGGCCCTGGGTCGCGGGGAAGCCGCGCAGGAACGCCTCGGCGTCGTCGAAGGCCTTGCGGGTGGCCTCCTCGCTGCCCCGGTTGCGGACGGCCAGCTGGATCCAGTCCGGGTTCTTGGCGACGACGTCCTCCCAGGAGCCGGGCTTGAAGTCGGCGTCGCAGTCGGCGAACACGTTGCGGGCGCCGGCCTGGGTGATCACCGCGTTGGCGACCTGCCGGCCGCAGACCGCCACCGGCTGCTTGGTGCCGGCGTCGAAGTCGAAGACGAAGTAGCCGGGCCGCTGCGCCTCCGCGACGCCGGCGAGGGCTGTGCGCACCTCGCCGACCTGCTTCTCCATCCCGGTGACGAGTTCCTCCGCGCGGGCGGCCGTGCCGGTGACCGCGCCGAGACGGCGGATGTCGTTCTCGACCCCGGACAGGTCGGTGCGCGGCGCCTTGGCGGCCTTGGGGGTGCCGGCGCAGGCGGTCGAGAGGAGGTAGACGTGCTGGATGCCGGCCGCCGCGAACTCCTCCTCGCTGGGCCCGGTGGCGCCGCCGCCCATCATCGGCATCGCGCCGAAGGTGTCGACGTAGAGGTCGGCGCCGGAGCCGAGCAGCTTCTCCTTGGGGATGACCTTGTCGCCGAGCACCGGCACCTTGGCGCCCTGTTCGGCCAGGGCCGGCGGGAGGGTGCCCTTGCCGGGCGGGAAGCCGGTGCCGATCACCCGGTCGCCCGCGCCGAGTTGGAGCAGTATCTCCAGGGCGGCGGCGTTGCTGGTGACGATCTTGGCGGGGGCCTTGGCGATGGTGGTCTCCCGGTCCGCGCAGTCGGCCACCTTGACGGGGTAGCCGCCGGCCGGGGCGGTCTGGGCGGCGCCGGCCGCGCCGCGCTCTCCGCCTCCCCCGCCGCCGTTTCCGGCACCGCTTCCGGCGCCGCTTCCGCAGGCCGTGGCGAACAGGGCGACGGCGGCCGCGATTCCGCAGACAACGCGAGGGCGCATGACAATTCTCCTGGTCGGTGATCGTGCTCGGGGCCCGTCCTGCGAACCCGGACCAGGTAGTCGGCCGGACCGTCCGGGGGGTTCCCGGGGATTTCCGCACCGCCCGGCGCCCGTTCACCCGCCGTCCGCCCGCCCGCCATCCGCCACCCGTTCGCCGCCCGACCATCGCCCGTCCGATACCCGTGCCGCCCGTCCGATGCCCGTCCGATGCCCGTCCGCGGACCCCCGGCGTAGGGTGGCCGGATGGCCGATCCCACCGTCCTGCGGGACGATCTCGACCTGCCCGTCCGGTTCGGCCCGCGCCCGCCGCGCCGGGTGGTGTCGCTGGTGCCGTCGCTGACCGAGGCGGTCGCCGCCACCGCACCCGGGCTGCTGGTCGGCGCCACCGACTGGTGCAGCCATCCGGCCGACCTGGCGGTCACCAGGATCGGCGGCACCAAGAACCCGGACGTGCCCGGCATCCTCGCCCTCGCCCCGGACCTCGTCCTCGCCAACGACGAGGAGAACCGGCTCCCCGACCTGGACGCGCTGCGGGCGGCCGGCCTACCGGTCTGGGTCACCGACATCCGCACCCTGGACGACGCGTTCCGCTCGCTCGACCGGCTGCTCACCACCGCCTGCGCGCTCCCGCGCCCGGACTGGCTGGACCAGGCCGAGGCAGCGTGGGCCCCGGTCCGGCGCCCGCCGGACGGCCCGCGGGCGATCGTTCCGGTCTGGCGCCGCCCGTGGATGGTCCTGGGCCGCGACACCTTCGCCGGGGACCTGCTGCGCCGCCTCGGCCTCCGGCTCGTCCACGCCGGACACGCCGAGCGCTACCCGGCCGTTCCGCTGCCCGAACTGCTCGCCTGCCGACCCGAGTTGGTGGTCCTCCCGGACGAGCCGTACCGCTTCACGGCACAGGACGGCCCCGAGGCGTTCCCCGGCGTCCCGGCGGCGCTGGTCAGCGGACGCCACCTGACCTGGTACGGACCGTCCCTGGTGACGGCGCCGACGGTCCTCGCGCACGCGTTGGACCACCCGTTCACAGGGGGCATGAACATCACATCGTAGGATGACCGCCACTCACCGGGACCGCCGGTGACGAGTGGGGGGAACCACAGTGGCAGTGAGCGCATCCCGGAGAGCACTGGTCATGGTGTCGGCCGCAGCGGTCTCGACGGCCGTCCTGGCCGGCTGCGGCACCAAGCACGCCGACAACCACCAGAACAGCGCGCCGGACACCACGGCGGTCGCCGCCACCGGGACGCCGACCGAGACGCCGAGCGCGAGCCCGTCCGCGACCGCCACCCCTACGCCGACCGCCTCCCCGACGGCCAGCGCCTCCCACAGCCCGAACCCGTCCGCGAGCAAGTCCAGCAAGCCCGCCCCGACCACCCCGGCCCCGACCGCCGCCAGCACCAAGCCCGGCGCCCCGAGCAGCCCGCCCGCCGCGCCCGCCACGCCGCCCCCGGTCGCCAAGCCCGCCGTCGTGGCCCCCGTGCCGGTCGCCAAGCCCGGCCCGGTCGCTCCCCCGCCGCCGCCCGCGCCGCCGACCCCGCACGTCCCGCCGCTGCAGAGCAGCTGCCAGCCCAGCAAGCCCCAGCCCGACGAGCCCAAGGAGGCCGTCGGCGCGGCCCTCGCCACCGCCGCCGGCCAGGCCCGCACGCTCAACCTCAGCAGCGGCGGCACCGACAAGCTCCCGCCGCTGCCCGTCAACCTGGTCAAGGCGATCGCCTGGCAGGAGAGCGGCTGGCAGTCCGGCATCCTCGCCTGCGACGGCGGGATCGGCACCATGCAGATCATGCCGAACACGATCAGCTGGATGAACAGCAAGTTCGGCACCAACTCCGACGCGAAGACCCTCCCCGGGAACGTCCAGCTCGGCACCCAGCTGCTCGACTGGCTGGTCGCCTACTACGGCGACTCCTCCTTCGACGGCAAGTACGACCTCTCCCCCGACCCGGCCACCGGCAAGACGCCGCTGCTCGACCTCGTCATCTCCGCGTACAACGCCGGGGCGGGCAACGTGCACTACAACACCGTCACCGACCCGACCACCGGCCAGGTCGTCGGCAGCCTGGTCATCCCCAACCCGGGGTACGTGGCCAACGTCAAGGCGCTGATGACCGGCCAGCCGTGGACCAAGACGGGCTGACAAACCCCGAACCCGCGCGGGACAGCGGAAGGGCCCGGAACGCGATCCCGCGTCCCGGGCCCTTCGCCGATGTTCCCCGCTGGTACGTCAGCCCCGCGCGGCGGCGACGGCGGCGCCCAGCGCCTCCTTGATCCGCGGCCCGAGGCGGGCGAAGCCCAGCTCCTTCATCGCCGCCCGCAGCAGTTCCTCCTCCGTACGCTCCACACCGTCACCGTCCACCCACCGGACGACGGCGAGCAGCTCGTCGGCCGAGTAGGCGGTCACGGGCCGGCCGGGCGTGAAGTCCGGCTTCTCGGGCCGCCCGGCGGCGACGGGCGCGGGCTCGACGGCGGGCGCGGACTCGACGGCGGGCGCAGGCTCGACGGCGGGCACGGACTCGACGGCGGGCGCAGGCTCGACGACGGGCACGGACTCGACGACGGGCACGGACTCGACGACCTCGACCTCGACGACCTCGACAACCTCGGCCACGGCCACCGGCTCCGCAACAGCGGCGGGCTCAACAACCGGCTCGGCCTCGACCACCGGCTGCACGTCATCAATGGCCTCGGTCGCTTCGACCGACTCCACGACGACAGCGGCGGGCGCCTCCTCGACGACCTCAACCTCGACCACCGGCTCCACGACAACTGTGGGCTCAGCGATCGGCTCGACCTCAGCCGCCGGCTCGACCGCCTCTGCCACGGGAGCCTCGACCGCGGCGACCTCGGCGACCTCGGCGACCGTCTCAGGCTCCGCAGCCGGCTCCACCTCAGCCACCGGCTCCACGACGACAGCGGCAGGCGCCTCCTCGACGGCCTCAACCTCAGCCACCGGCTCCACGTCCTCAATGGCCTCGGTCGCTTCAACCGACTCCACGACGACAGCGGCGGGCTCAGCGATCGGCTCGACCTCAGCCACCGGCTCGTCCGCCTCTGCCACGGGAGCCACGACCGCGTCGACCTCGGCGACCTCGGCGACCGTCTCAGGCTCCGCAGCCTCCTCGGTCGTCTCCGGCTCGACGACGGGCGCGTCCTCCAGGACCGGCGCCTCCTCCGCAAGCTCGACCTCGGCCTTGGCTTCGACGGCGGCTTCGACCTCGACAGCGGGAACCTCGACGGCGGCCTCGGCCTCCGTGGTTTCCGTGGCCTCCGCCAGGGCGGCGGTCGCGGCGGCCACCAGGTCGTCGGCGGCCGGGGACGGCGCCGGGAGGGAGACCACGACAGCGGACGGAGCTTCCTCCGTCGCCTCTTCCTCGGCCGTCTCGACCAGGGCCTCAGCCTCGCCCGAGTCTGCGTCCGCGTCCGTCACCGTCTCCTCGACCGAAGCCGAAGCCTCGACGGCGCTGCCCTCCCCCGCGAGCCCGTCGCGCTGGCCGCCGGCCAGGGCCTGGCGGGCGGCGAACGCGGCTTCGGCGGCGCGGCGGTCGGCCCGGGCGGCGGCCAGTTCGGTGAGCAGGTCGCCGAGGCCGGCTTCCTCCAGGGTGGTGCGCAGCCCGCGGATGGTGGGCAGGCGGTAGAGCGTGCCCTCGTCGGCGGCGAGCCGCTCGACGAGGTCGACGAGCTCGGCGAAGGCCAGCCCGTCGAGGTCGTGGTCGGGGAGCATCCGGGCGAGGCCGCGCAGTCCGGTGTTGATCGCCTCGAAGGCCTGGGCGCTGCGCTCGACCAGGGCGCCGTCGGCGGGGACGACCGGCAGGGTGCCGGCGGGGGCGAGGGCGGCCCAGGCGCGGCGCTCGACCTCGGCGGAGGCGAGTGCCTCGTGCAGGTCTTCGCGACGGATGCGGCGGTCGGTGGCGAGTGCCGTGGCCTGCTTGCGCAGGGAGCGGGCGCGCAGCCAGGAGAGCTTGACGCCGTTCTCGCGGCGCCAGGTGCCGTCGGCGGTGGCGGCGGCGAGGGCGCCGAGGTCGGCGTCGTAGGCGGCGGTGGTGAGGGTGGCGGAGGTGCGGTGGACGCGCTGGAGCATCTCGACGAGGAGTGCGGCCTTGGCGACGGTGTCGGGTTCGTCGAGCTTGGCGTCGGCGGCGAGGACCGTGACGGCGTCCCAGGTCTGGCGGAGGTCGCGGCCGCGCAGTTCGGCGAGGGCGGTGGAGGCGGCCCGGGCGTCCTCGGGGGTGGCGACGGTGTCGACGGCCGCGTACCAGGCGTGGGTGTCGGCGGTGAGGGTGAAGGCCCCGAGTTCGGCGTAGCGGCCGAGGTCCTCGCGGAGGTCGGTCTCCGCCGTGGTGGCCTTGGCGTCCTGGGGGTCCTTGACGTCTGCGGCGTCGGCGACGTCCGCCGGGTCGGCTGCGTCGGCGTTGCGCGAGTGAAGCACTGTCATGTGAGGTCCGGTTCTGGGCGACGACGGCGGGGCTGGCGGCGAGGGGGCGGCGGACCGGTTGCGCGGGGTGCCCCGGGGGCGGGGCTGGGGGGCGCGCGGGCGGGCCGCCGGTTGTGGACGCCCAGAATACGGGTGCCCGTTCGAGCCTTGCACGCACCCACCGCCCGACGGGCGGGTGTCGTGTGCCATACCCCCCGCCTGGCCGCTACCCGGGAGGGCCGCACGGGTGGTGGGGCGTTGGGCCGGACGGGTACTGGGGCCCACGGCCGTCGGGCCGGGCGGGCGGGCTCCCCGGGCGGGCCCCGGGCCGCCGCGGCCGGTCCAGCGGGACGGTGCGGAGCCGTCGGCCGAGGGGTGGGCGGTATCCGGCGCGGCCGAGGGTGGTGAGGTCGACCGGCGCGAGGTACTCGTGGAGCGCGGTGCGGTGCCACCATGCGCCGGTTTCCCGCAGTTCGCGCCAACTGGTGAACCGGTAGAGGTAGAGGGTCGCCCGGACGTGGGTCGGCGGGGTGCCGGGAAAGGGGTTGTGGCGCAGCAGGCGAAGGGTGGCGGGATCGCCGGCGAGCAGGCGGGCGACGAAGGGCAGGAACCAGGGGCGGGCGTAGGCGGGTGAGATGCCGGCGAACCACATCAGCCAGTCGAGCCGCAGGTGGTAGGGGGCGTACTGGCGCGGGAGACGGCGCACGTCGCCGGGTTTGCCCTTGAAGCCGTACTCGTGCCAGACGGTGTGCGGGGTGAGGGTCGGTTCGTCGGTGCCTTCGACGACGACCTCCTGGCGGATGCGGCTGATGCTGCCGAAGGCGCCGTAGGTGTTGACGAGGTGCAGCCGGTTGAAGGAGCGGTTCATGGCCTGGCGGCGGGAGACGAGGTTGCGGACCGGCCAGTAGCTCAGGACGGCGACGGCTGCGGTCAGGGCGATCACCAGCGCCTCGAACCAGACGGGCGTGGCGGGGTGGACGCGGGCGTGGACGGGCAGTCCGACGCGGGCCGGGTCGACGGCGGCGAGGGCGAGCGTGATGGTGAGCCAGTTGAGCCAGGCGAAGTTGCCCGAGGCGATCAGCCACAGCTGGGTGGCGACGACGGCGCAGGCGGCGTAGCTCGCGACCGGCTGCGGGAGGAGGAGGCCGACGGGGACGACGAGTTGGACGAAGTGGTTGGCGGCGACCTCGACGCGGTGCAGCGGGTCGGGCAGGTGGTGGAAGAACCAGCTGAGCGGTCCGGGCATGGGCTGGGTCTCGTGGTGGTAGCGCAGGCAGGTGAGGTCGCGCCAGCAGCGGTCGCCGCGCAGTTTGATCAGTCCGGCGCCGAACTCGACCCGGAAGGCCAGCCAGCGCATCAGCCAGAGCACCAGGGTGGGCGGGGCGGTGTCGGCGTTGCCGAGGAAGGCGGCGAGGAAGCCCGCTTCGAGCAGCAGCGACTCCCAGCCGAAGGAGTACCAGGTCTGTCCGACGTTGACGATCGAGAGGTAGAGCCCCCAGAGCACCGCCCACAGCAGGACGGACGCCCAGAGCGGGACGGCGTCACCGAGTCCGGCGGTCACGGCGGCGGCGAGCGCGGCGCCGCTCCAGGCGACGGCGGCGAAGAAGCGGTCGCTGTAGTGGAGGTGGAACAGTCCGGGCGAGTGGCGGAACGGGACCCGGGCGGTGAAGCGGGGCACCGGCAGCATGCCGTCGCTGCCGATGAGCGCGCGGAACTGTGCGGCGGCGGCGAGGAATCCGATCAGGTAGAGGCCGGCGAGCAGGCGTTGGACGAGCAGTCGGCTCAACCAGTAGTCGGGGGCGGCGAACCAGTCCATGCGGCCCATGCCTACCATCGGCGGCCGCCGGGCGGGACGCGGCCGGGGCGCGGGCGGGGACGGTTCACCCGCTCGGGCCCGCCCCCGGACGGCACCGTGGCGGGGAGCCTCTCCTCGGGGGTGAGAGGCGCCCCGCCACGGTGGTGGGTGGTGCGCGGTGGTACGGATCGACGAGCAGTGGTGCGGAGGGGGACGGCGACGCCGCACGCGGACGGCGGGTCGGCGGCTCAGCTCGGCAGGACGAGACCGGACTCCCCGGCGATGCCCGGGCGGCCGACGGGGGTGGCACCGTTCTGTTGGAGCCGGTCGACCAGCAGGGCGGCCAGCGTGCCGAGTTCCTCCTCCGTGCGGGACTGCGCGGTGACGTCCATGCCGACGGTGAGGACACCGTTGACCTGGCCGGTGCGCGCGGCCCGCAGCGGGGTGCAGGTGAAACTGAAGATCTGCTGGCCGCGCTGGGCGTCGGGGCGGCCTGACTGGATCCGGACGTCGTTGAGGACGGTGCTGCGCCCGGTGTGGTAGGCCTCGACGATGACCTGCTGGAGGCCGGCGGCGCCGAGCTGCGGGTAGGCCAGGCCGATCGCGCCGTACGCCACCGGGGCGCCGAAGGTGTCGGCGTGCTGGGCGTTGGCGTAGCGGATCTCCTGACCGGGGCCGTCGGTCAGCATGATGGGGAACGGGGAGCCGTCGAAGGCGGCGAACATCTCCTGCTGCTGGGCGAGCAGGTTGTCGCGCAGCCGGATCTCGGAGAGCAGTGCCTCGGCGAGGTGCTGGATGTCGCGCAGCCGCTCGCGCCCCCACTGCCGGGGTTCCCGGTCGAGGACGCAGACGGTGCCGATGACGGTGTTGGTGTCGTCGACGAGCGGGGCTCCGAGGTAGGCGCGCACGCCCAGTTCGTCGACGACCGGGTTTCCGGAGAACCGGGGGTAGGCGAGGATGTCGTCGAGCGCGAGGGGGGATCGCTGGGCGACGACATGCGGGCAGAAGCCGTGACTCAGCGGCATCTGACGGGTGGGAAGGTCGAAGGCGATGCCCCGATCGGCCCAGGAAGCGCCTTCATCGACCGCGACGTCGTTCGAGTTTGGCGGAATGTAGAGCCCCCGGAACATCTGGCGCTCGTCGTTGATGAAGTTGACCATCGCGATGGGAGCGCGGGTGATGCTGGCGGCCAGGTGGGCGAAGCGGTCGAAGGCCTCGTCCGCGGACGGTTCGTTGAGACCAAGGCTGCGCAGCCTGCGGGTCCGCTCGGACTCCCCGGCGGCACCCGGGAACTGGCCTTGAGTGCTCATCACATCAGTCATGGCGCACATGTAATCAGACATCCGGGCGGTTCGGTGCTCCCGGTCCGGCTCATCACCGTTGCTGATGGACAGTCAAAGCCGCATGTGAGCGGCCGCTCAGCAGGTTGCCACGGCGGGGCAAGATCACTTCCCACTCAGAGCCATGGCAAAACTCCTCAGCGTAAGGACGGGTCGATTTCCGCCAATCCAAGATCGACTCTGGGTCAGCACAGGAGGCCCATACGACAATGAGCCCTGCCGAAGACACGGGCGGCATTCCCAACCCCGGGGAGGACGCCCCGAGTTCCGCATGCACCGATTGCAAAGGGGCAGTCGGCCGCCACCACCTCGAACCCCCACTCATTCCCGGGGAGCGGCTGGAGCGACTTCGACAGCACGGACGGAGGCACGGCACATCCACTGACAAGAGAGGACCCCAGCATGGCGATGGACTACTTCACCGACGAGCGCCACGAGAGTCTCCGAGCGGAGGTCCGGGAGTTCGCGGAGAAGGAGGTACGCCCGCACGTGGCCCGAATGGAGGCCGAACGGACCGTCGAGTTCGAACTGTCGCGGGAGATCGCCCGGCGGGGCTGGATCGGGGTGACCATTCCGCGCGAATTCGGCGGACTGGGACTGGGGCACCTCGCCAAGACCATCATCGTGGAGGAACTCGCCCGGATCAGCGGCGCCATGGGTGCGATGGCGCAGGCCTCACAGCTCGGAGTCGCCAAGGTCATCCACTTCGGCTCGGACGTCCAACGGCGCAAGTGGCTGCCGAGGTTCGCCTCCGGCGAGTCGCTGCCGACCATCGCCGTCACGGAACCGGAGTGCGGCGGCCACGTGCTCGGCATGTCCGGCACCGCCCGCCGCGAGGGCGACCAGTACGTGCTCAACGGCCGCAAGT
Source organism: Kitasatospora sp. NPDC056731 (assembly GCF_040687675.1). NCBI lineage: Bacteria > Bacillati > Actinomycetota > Actinomycetes > Kitasatosporales > Streptomycetaceae > Kitasatospora > Kitasatospora sp. NPDC056731. The sequence goes on along the minus strand of NZ_JBFBNR010000001.1, from coordinate 182,829 downwards.
GGTTCGTCGGCAACTCCCACATCGGCGACGTGCACGGCGTGGTCTTCCGCACCGGCGAGGGCAGCAGGGGCCTGTCCGCGTTCCTGGTCGAGAGCGAGCGCCCCGGCTTCCGCGTCGGCGAACTCGGCTCGCAGAGCGGCCTGCACGGCTTCAGCTTCGGCGAGATCGTCTTCGAGGACTGCCGCATCCCCGTCGGCAACCGGCTGGGCCTGGAGGGCCAGGGCCTGGACGTCGCCTACTCCTCCTCCACCCTCTACGGCCGGCTCAACCTCGCCGCCGTCGCGCTCGGGATCCACACCGCGATCGTCCAGGACACCGCGCGCTTCGCCGAGGAGCGGGTGCTCTACGGCAAGCCGATCAACCAACTGCCCAACATCGCGCTGAAGCTCGGCGAGATGCAGTCCAGGCTGATGACGGCCAAACTGGCCGCCTACCACGCCTCCCACCTGCTCGACCACGGCAAGGCCTGCGACGCCGAGCTGATGAACGCCAAACTCATCAACACCGAGTACGCGCTGGACTCCGCGCGCAACGCCATGGAGATCCACGCCGCCCGGGGCCTGCAAGCCGAGTTCCGCATCGAGCGCTACCTGCGCGACGCCACCCACGTCTACCCGCCGGCCGGGACCTCGGACGTCCAGCGGCTGCGGCTCGGGCAGGTCGCCTCCGGCACCTACGGCAAGCAGTGGTCGGCGGAGCTGTCCGACCTGGCGAGCTGGGCATGGAGCGAACTGTCCCAGCGGGAGGCCGCGGTGGAGCTGCAGGCCATCGGGGGCGGGCAGGTGGTACCGATACCGCTGGCGGGCTGAATCGGTACTGCGCGCCCTCGGTACTGCGCGCCCTCGGGGCCGGGCACCCGAACCGAGAGGGCGAACGTTCGGCATGACGGCGACTTGACCTGTTCCTGACGACTCTCCGGGAGGTTCTCCCGGCCCCCGGAGAGCCGTCCACGCGCCGTCCGCGCGCCACCCGCAGCCGACGTGAGCTGCGACTTTCCGCCGGCGGGCACTCCCCCCGGGCTCCTCCACCATCGTCACCACCCGTCCACAGATCGTCAGTTGATGTTGCGATGAGGGCACCTGGGACTGATAGCGTTCCTGCCGTCGGCGGCCGTGCTGCACCCCCGCCCGGACGATGACACCGCGTCACCCCGTCCGGCCACCCCGGCCGCGGCGCCCTGAAGCCCCGGCCGGACCGCGTACAGGTCGGCCCGCCGTTCGGCCCAGCGACTCGGCCCTGCAACAAGGAATCAGATGCCAGGCATATCGGCCCCCCGCACGGCCCACCGCGCCGGCCGGTCCGGCTCGCTCCGCAGCTCGCTCCTCGCCCTCGTCCTGGTGCCCAGCCTGGGCCTCGCCGCCGCCTGGGGCTACGCCGCCTACCTGCTGCGCGGCACCGAACACCGCACCGCCCTGACCGCCGGAAGCGCCGCCGTCGCCCTGGTCCTGCTGATCAGCCTGGCCCACGGCATCCGGACCGCGCGGGCCCTGTCCGCCCGCCTCGGCGCACTGCGCACCGACACCCTCGCGCTCGCCCAGGACGAGATCCCCGAGGTCGTCGGACGGCTGCGCGCCGGGGAGCCCGTACCCACACCGCCCGCCTGGTCGCCGTCCCGCCGGACCGGCGACGAGGTCCAGCAGACCTCCGACGGCCTCGCCGCCGTCCGCCAGGCCGCCGTCGCCGCCATCATCCACCAGGCCCAGGGCCGCGAGGGGACGAAGAAGGTCTTCCTCAACATCGCCCGCCGCACCCAGATCCTGATCCACCGACAGATCAGCATGCTCGACGCCCTGGAGCGCGAGCACGAGGAACCCGAGCTGCTGCGCGAACTGTTCGCGGTCGACCACCTCGCCACCCGGATGCGGCGCAACGCCGAGAACCTCGTCATCCTCGGCGGCGCCCTGCCCGCCCGGCGCTGGCGCAACGCCGTGCCCATGGTCAACGTGCTGCGCAGCGCCGTCTCCGAGACCGAGAACTACGCCCGCGTCGTCGTCCAGGGCGTGCCGCGCGCCTCACTCAGCGGACAGGCCGTCGCCGACGTCATCCACCTGATCGCCGAACTCATCGAGAACGGCACCACCTTCTCCCCGCCGTACACCCAGGTGCAGGTCTCCGCGCAGGAAGTCCCCAAGGGCCTGGCGGTCGAGGTCGAGGACCGCGGCCTCGGCATGGGCGAGGACGAGTACGAGCGGCTCAACGACTACCTGGCCAACCCGCCCGAGCTGGACGTCTCCGCCCTCGGCGACGACCTGCGCCTCGGCCTGTTCGTCGTCGCACGGCTGGCCGCCCGGCACGACATCCAGGTCACCCTGCGGCCCTCGCCCTACGGCGGCACCAGGGCCGTGGTGCTGGTGCCGTCGGTGCTGCTGGAGCAGGCCGACCAGCCGGCCGCCATGGCCGGGCTGCCGTCCGGCGCGCGGGTCACCCGGACCCCCGTCCCCGAGCCCGTGCGGGCGGCGGGCGGCAACGACCCCGGCGGTCCGGACGGGGGGCTGACCGGCGCGCTCGCCGGAGTGCTCGGCGGGCTGATCGGCACCGGGCCGGGCGCTCCGACGCCCGGGGCCGAGCCGGGTGCGCCCGGCGGGCCCGGGGCTGGTGGTGTGGCCAGTGGCCTGGTGGTGCCTGGTGTTCCCGGGGGGCCCGGTGTTCCCGGGGGACCTGGTGTTCCCGGGGTGGGTGGCAGCGGTGTGATCATCGGCGAACTGCTTGCCCAGTACCCCCTGGACGACGGCCCGGCCGAGGGAGCCGCCCCCGGCCCGGCCAACGGCGGTCTGCCGGTCGGCGCCGAGATACCCGGTCTGCCCGGGGCCGTGGTCGTCCCCCGGCCCGTCTTCCCGCGCCCGTACGAGGTCCCGTCCGACATCCCGCCCGGTGGGCCGCCGGCCGACGGCCGTGCTGCGGACGTGCCGGCCGGGCCCACGACCGGGCCCTTCGACGGTGCCACCGCCGAGCCTCCTGCGCCCGCCCACGGACACGCCCAGGAGGAGCACTCGGACCACGGCCCGGACGGCGAACTGCGCACCCCGCGGGTCCTGCCGCAGCGGGTCCGCAACGCCAGCCTCGCCGAGCAACTCCGCGAGGCCCACGCTCCCGGCGCCATGCTGCCCCCCGTAGTCGGCCCGCCGCCCCAGGCCGGGCCCTGGCACGGAGCCGCCGGGGCCACCGGACAAACCGGGGCCACCGGAGGAACCCGGGCCGCCAGGGCCGACGACCCGTCGCCACAGCGCTCCCGCACCACCATGGCCGCCATCCAGCGCGGCACCCGGACCGCCCGCGCGGCCGACCCCGACGCGCCGACCACCTCCACCGCCCCCCAGGCGCCCGCCGCGCCCCACCTCCCGGCCGCACCTTCCGCCGCCTGGGAGGCCTCCGCCGTTCAGGAAGCCAAGGAACAGCAGTGATGACGCAGCACAACGACACCCCGCGCGACCTCAACTGGCTGCTGGACCAGCTGGTGGCGCGGGTACCCGAGACCCGGCACGCCATCGTCCTCTCCGAGGACGGCCTGCTGGTCGGCATGTCCCAGGGCCTCGACCGGGCCGACGCCGAACACCTCTCCGCCGTCGCCTCCGGTCTGCAGAGCCTCGCCCGCGGCGCCGGCCACCGCTTCAACGGCGGCCGGGTCCGGCAGACCGTGGTCGAGATGGACCAGCTGTTCCTGTTCGTCACCACCGCCGGGCAGGGCGCCCGGCTCGCCGTCCTCACCAGCGAGCAGGTGGACGCCGGGCTGATGGCCTACGAGATCAACATGCTGGTCAAGCAGGTCGGCCAGTACCTCACCGCGGCACCGCGCAGCGACGCAGGCCAGGCCGGCGCGGGTGGCGGTGCGTGACCGCCGACGCCGAGGAGGCCTGGTTCTACGACAAGGACGCAGGCCATCTGGTCCGCCCCTACGCGATCACCAACGGGCGCACCGGCCCGGTCCGTGACGGATTCGCGCTGATCACCCTGGTGGTCACCTCCGACCCGCGCACCGACACCAGCCGGCTCACGCCCGAACCGGCCGCGATCCTCGACCTGTGCCGCGAACGCCCGCTGGCCGTGGCCGAGATCGCGGCCACCCTCGACCTGCCCGTCAGCGTCGTCAAGGTGCTGCTCGACGACCTCGCCGAGGCCCGGCTGATCCTCACCCGCGCCCCGGTCCAGCTCGCCGAGGCGCCGGACATCTCGCTGATCCAGGCCGTGATCGAGGGCGTCCGCCGACTCTGACCCGGCGGACCCGACCGCCCCGCACCTCTCAGTCCCACTCCAGGAGACCCGAATTGACGACCCAGAGCCTGGTGCCGGGCGCGGTCAAGATCCTCGTCGCCGGCGGCTTCGGCGTCGGCAAGACCACCATGGTCGGCTCGGTCAGCGAGATCGAACCGCTGCAGACCGAGGAGCGGATGACCCGCGCCAGCATCGGGGTCGACAGCCTCGACGGCGTCCAGGGCAAGTCCACCACCACCGTGGCGATGGACTTCGGGCGGATCACCGTCCGCGAGGACCTGGTGCTCTACCTGTTCGGCACACCCGGCCAGTTCCGGTTCTGGTTCATGTGGGACGACCTCGCGCTCGGCGCCCTCGGGGCGATCGTCCTCGCCGACACCCGGCGGCTCGAATCCAGCTTCGCCGCCGTGGACTTCTTCGAGCAGCGCGGCATCCCGTTCGCGATCGGCGTCAACTGCTTCCACGGCCGCCGCGACGCCAGCCCCGAGGACGTCCGGCGCGCCCTCGACCTCGGCCCCGAGGTCCCGATCGTGCTCTGCGACGTGCGGGAGCGGGCGTCCAGCAAGGAGCTGCTGCTCGCCCTGCTCGACCAGGTGCACCGCAACGCCCTGTCCGCCGGGCGGCGTTGAGCGTCCGGGCCGTGCGGGCCGCGGGGGGGGCCGGCGCCGGACTTGATGTCGAGGTCGGGGTTGGGGTTCAGGCGTTGGCCGAGGTTCAGGCGTTGGTCGGGGTGCGGGCGGTGAGCCCGGCCGGGTCGTCGAGTCCGGAGAGGGCGTGGACCAGCGGCGCCAGCTCCGGCACCTCGGCGGCCTGCGCCAGGGTCCCCTCCAGGGTGGCGTCGTGCACCGGGCGGGCGGCCGTCAGCAGGGTGCGGCCCTCCGGCGTCAGCTCGGTGTAGATCCCGCGCCGGTCGTCGGCGCAGAGGTAGCGGCTGAGCAGCCCACGGTCCTCCAGCCTGGTCACCAGGCGGGTCGTCGCGCTGCTGCTCAGCGCCGCGGCGCGGGCCAGCTGCTGCATCCGCATGTGCCACCCGTCCTGCCGCGACAGGGCGTCCAGCACCGTGTACTCGACCACCGAGAGCCGGTGCTCCGCCTGCAGCGCCTTCTCCAGCGCCGCGTCGATCAGCCCGTGCAGCGCGGCGAGAGTCCGCCAGCCACGGGCCCGGACCTCGGCCGCGTCGTCGCGGATACCCATCGCTCGCCTTCCCTTCCACTTCCCTGCACGTCTCGTGACGTCTTCCCTGGGACAAGTATGCCAGCCGACGCAGATTAGCTGTCTATGCAAATACTTTTCCTTATACCTCCCCTCGATGCCGGTCCATGGCGGGCTCCCCGGCCCAGGCGGCGGCGCAGAGCGCGGCGGCCAGCTCCTCCGTGTAGCCGGCGGCCGCCAGCCAGGACCCGGCGAAGGCGTCGTGGTCGTCCGGGACGACCCGGCCGAACACGTCGCGGCGCCGGTCGGCCGCGGCAGCCCGCAGGGCGTCCAGGAGCTCGGCGGCCGTCACCAGCCCGGCGGCGCGCAGCAGGCTCCCGTCGGCGGCCGCCGTGGCCGCGCTCGGGGCCAGGGCATGGCGCCCGGTGGTGACCGCCTGCTCGACCCGGCGGCCGAGCACGTGGACGGGCGGACCGTACGGGGCCTCGCTCGGGAGACCGACCGGGAAGCCGGGCACGGCATCGGTGGGGGTGGCGGTCTGGAGGTCGGTGGTCCGCAGGTCGGCGGTCTGGAGGCGTTCGAGGCCGAGATTGACCCGGTCGGCCCGGTCCGCGGGGACGGCGAGCGAGGGAAGGCCGGGGACCTCGGGGGCCGTCGAGGGCTCCGGGGGTGTGCCGATCGCGAGCAGGCGAAGCTCCGGACGGTCCGATCGCTCCAGACGGCCGATCACCCGCAGCCGCAGGCCGGGCGCGGTGGCGAGCAGTGCGAGGTTCGCCCGGAAGGCCAGCCCCGGGTGCTCGTGCCCCGTACACAGACCGACCACCAAGCCGCCGTCGGCGCCATCGGCACCGTCGGCACCGCCCTCGCAGCGAGCCAGCAGCCTCGGCGCCCCGCCCGGGCCGACCGGAGCCGGGCCCAGCAGAGTCACGTCCAGGAACAGCAGGTCGCTCCCGGCCGGGCGGCCCTCGTACGGCAGCGACTCCGCCGCGAGCGCCCGCGCCACCTGGGCGGCCACCGGTTCGGCCCAGAGTGCGGCCACCGGCTCCGCCGTCCACGCCGTGCCCGCCGCCCGGACCGCCCGGACGGAAGCACCCGCGCCCAGCCGCCCGGCGGCGGACCGGGTGGCGCCCTGGACGGCCAGCCCGGCACGGCTGAACTCCCGGTGGCTGAGCGGGGCCTCCCCCAGCCGGACCGTCCGGTTGCCCGCCCCGACCGCCTGCGGGGCGGCGGCCGCCGCGTCACCGTGCGGCATCACCTCGGCCACCGTGCTGAGCCGGCCCCCGGCGTCCACCGCCCAACTCACCACCCCCGCATGCGTAGCCGTCAGCACCGGCTCGGTGAACAGCCCGTACAGCCGCAAGCCGCCCTCCTCGCCGTACGCCTGGCGGGCGGTGCCGCGCAGCTCGGCGACCGGGCCGGAGCCGGTGCTCAGGGCGGTGGTGAGGTCCAGCAGCTCGCGCAGACCGGCCACCAGGTCCGCCAGCCGGTGCTCCGGCGCCCCGGACCGGGCCGCGCGCACCCTCGTCACCACCACGACCGCCGCAGCCGCCGGGCGGTACAACCCCGCCAGCCGCGCCCGGTGGGCCGCCCGCAGCAACTCGGCCTGCACGACCGCCCCCGCGCCGCTCACCCCGGCGGCCAGCACGGCGCACCCGGCCCGGTGGAGGTGGCGGGCCGCCGCCACCTCCACCGGGCCGGGCCCGGCCTCGGGCTGCGCCTCCTGTGGCTTCTGTGACTCCCGTGGCTCCCGTCGCTCCTGCGGCTCCTCCGAGGGCGCTGGGGCCGCCTCGGTCGGCGCGGCCTCCTCGGGCTCCTCCGCCAGCTCGGCCAACGGGCAGAGCGTGACCGCAGCGGCCCGGTGCACGCAGGCCGGGGCCAACAGGCAGCCGCAGCGGACGTCGGCCGCATCCGCGACCACCGCGCCCGGGGCGTGCAGCACGAGCGCCGTCTCCTCGTCCACCTCCACCCGCCACTCGTCACCGCAACGGGTCACCGGCCGCTCCGCCAGCTTCGCCGCCGCGCCGTCCAGCCGCTTCTGCAACCGGGCGCTCAACCCGGCCACCACCTCCGCGACCACCTCCGGCCGGACCGTCGGCCAGCCGCTCGTCCGCTCCGCCACGCTCATCGCACCTTCTCCCCCACCCAGCGGGCCAGTTCCAGCGGACTCAACGCCGCCACGGGCATACCGGCCGCGACCAACTGGCCCGCGACCGCCTTCGAATAGCGGGCCGTCCCCGTGTCGTCCAGCGCGGCGCAGCCGAGCAGGTGCACACCGGAATCCACCAGTGCCCGGGTCTGGGCCAGCAGCCCGCCCACCGGGCCGCCCTCCTCGAAGTCGCTGACCACCACGACCAGCGTCCGGGACGGCACCGTCACCAGCTTCCGCGCGTACCGCAGCCCGCCCGCGATGCTGGTGCCACCACCGATCCGCACCTCCAGCAGCACACTCAGCGGATCCTCCACCCGCTCGGTCAGGTCGACGATCTCGGTGGAGAACGCCACGAAGTGGGTGCTCAGCGAAGGCACCCCGGCCAGGATCGACGCCGTCAGCGCCGCCCAGACCGTCGACGCCTCCATCGACCCGGAGACGTCCACGACCAGGATCAGCCGCCAGTCGGCCGCCTGCCGGGCCCTGGTCCGGAACACCGGACGCTCGGGCACGATGAGTGTGCCGCCGTCCCCCGACGGGCGGGCCGTGGCGAGATTGGCGCGAATGGTCCGGTCCAGGTCCAGTCCGCCACCCGGCCGACGCGTCGGCCGCGGCACGCTGATCCCGGTCAGCGCCGGACGCAGCCTGGTCGCCAACGCGCGCGTCAACTCGTCCACCAGACGCCGCACCAGCGGACGCAGCCGCGCCACCCTCGCCTCCGGCAGGCCGCCCGCATGCTCCAACACCGTGCGCAGCAAGTCGACCGACGGGCGGACGGCACCCGGCTCGATCGCCTCCAGGACGTCCGTCCGGCCCTGCGCCACGGCGGCCGCCAGCACCTCCTCCCGGACGCCCGGCCCGAACAGCGCCGACAGTTCCTCGGCCCACTCCCGCACCCCCGGGAAGGGCGCCTCGCGGCCGCCCCGCCCGGACCGCCCGTCCAGGCCCGGGCCGGAGCCCTCGCCTCGCCCGCTGCCGTACAACTCGTCCAGGGCGGTGGCGAGTCGGGCGCAACGCCCGCTCAGGCCACCGCTGCCGGGGCGGCCGAGGAGCAGCCGCCAGCGCTCGGCCGGGGCGAGGGCGTGCCGCGTGGCGACGGGTACGGAAGGGAGCGGCTCGACGTGGTGCGGTGGCTCGGGCGCCGGATCGCCCCCGGGCGCCGGCAGCAGGCCGCGCCGGGCCAGCGCCGCGCGGGCGGCCAGATCCGCGCGGACCCAGCCGGCCACCACCGCCGACGGGACCTCCTCGGGCAGGCCCGCGAGCCGGGTGCCCAGGCGTTCCTCGACCAGGACCAGCAACCGGTCCCGGGCGGCCGGGCTGAGCGTGTCGAAGCCCCCGCGCAACGCCGGCAGCCGGTCCAGGAAGGCGGCGTCGGGCAGCGAGGTGATCCGCTCCAGCACGGGCTCCAGTGCCTCCGGCGCGGTGGCGAACAGCCCCTCCGCCGCCGTCAGCAGGCCGACCAGCCCCCGCCCGAGCGCGTGCCGGGCCTCCGGGCCGGTCGCCCCGTCCACCCACGAAGCCGCCCGCCCGCCCAGCGTCTCCGCCCGCTCCCGCCCCAGTAGCACCCGCACCGCACCGGCTGCGCCTCGCACCAACGGACTCCCCCGGTCCGCGAGTTCGGCCAGCACGTGCCCCAGCCGCAACCCGCCGTCCAGATCCGCCCGCCGCGCCAGCTCCACCAGCGCCCGCGCATCCGCCGGATCGTCCGACCCGCCCAACCCCTCCAACTGCCGCACGGCCGCCACGGTCAACACCTCGCCCACCGCCCCCAACCGCCCCACCGCCCCCAACCGCCCCGCCGGCCCGGCCGACGCCCCGCCCGCACCGGGCAACGGCGCGGAGCCGTCGGGGAACGCGGCGAGGTGCGCCGGCTCCTGCCGGCCGGGCTCGGCGGACCCGCCGGGGGCGGCGCCCAGGTCGGGCGACGGCGCGGGAGCCCCGGGAGCCCCTGGGGTGTCGGGGGTGTCGGGGGTGTCGGGGGTGTCGGGGGTGTCGGGTGGGGGGTAGCCCGGGAGGTGGCCGGCGGCGAGGCGGTCGAGGAGGGCCAGGGCGTCGAGGAGTTCGGGGAGGGTGCCGGAGGACGGGAGGACGGTGGCGAGTTGGGTGAGGCGGGTGTCGGCGAGGGCCGGGAGGCCGCAGGCGGCCGCGTCGGTGAGGCCTTGGAGGACCTCGCGGGCGGTGGGGCCGTCGGCCTGCTGTTCGCGGCGGAGGCGTTCGCGCAGGGTGCCTTCGGCGGCCTGCGCGGGGGTGACGCCTCGGGCGCCCGCGACGGTGAGCATGGCGGCAGTGGCCGGGGTCCAGTGGAGGCGCCAGCGCGTGCCGATGGCTTCGGTGCCGCCCGCGCCGGTGGTGGTGACGGGGTCGGCGTAGGGGACCCCGCAGGCGGTGAGGCGGTGGAGGAGGATCTCGCGGCGGCGGTCGAGGGGGGTGCGCAGCGGATCGAGGCGGAGTTCGCGGGGCTCGGGGTCGGCGGGGCCGGGGAGGCCGAGGTCGGCGAGGACGGTTTCGACGGCGGGGGCGAGCCCGCTGCGCGGGGCCGCGGGGGTGGCGCGGCCGGTTCGGGTGCCGACCAGGACGCGTTCGAGGGCGCGGGCGACGGCCCGGCCGCGGCCGAGGGGTTCGCCTTGGGCGAGGACGGTCTGGACGGCTTCGACGAGTTCGCCGCGGCCGGGGGCGGCGTGGCCGCGCAGGCGGGCGAGGTCTCCGGCGAGGCGGACGATCTCGCGGGCGTCGGCCGGGCCGGAGGGGTGGTCCTGGCTGCGCAGTGCTTCGCAGATCCGGACGGCGGTGGTGGTGAGGGCCCGGGTGAGGCGGTCGGGGTCGCCGCCGGCGTCGAGGACGGTGTGCTGCCACTCGGGATCGCGGATGCCCGCCGGATAGCCGGAGCGGGCGTCGAGCAGCGGGTAGGTGTAGGGGATCAGGGAGAGGGCGTGCCCGAGGTGGTCCGGGTGCGGCGGTTCCTCGGTGGCGGCGGGCCCGTCGAGCAGGGCGGGCGCGTGGAAGGCGCCGACGACGGCGGCGACCCGGCGCCCGTCGGCCGCCGCGGCCCGGATCCGGGCACGCATCCAGGCTTCGCGCCGCAGGTCGTACGGGTCGACGCCGGGGCCGGTCTCGGCGTCGCGGCGCAGCGCCCAGCCGACCAGCAGGGCGGCGCGCCGGACGGCGTCGGGGGTGGAGCCGGGGGCTGCGGTCTCGACGAGGCGGTCCCACAGGTCGTCGTCGGAGTCGCGCCCGGTGAGGCGGTGGCGCAGCGCGTCGGCGACACCGGGGGCGCCTGGGGTACCAGCGACGGGCTGTTGTTCCTCGTGGGGCGTGGTGCGGTGGGCGAGCGGGAGGTCGCAGGCGAGTGTCTCGACGCCGTTGCGCCGGGCCCAGCGCAGGGCGACCAGCTCCGGGGAGAAGTCGGCGAACGGGTAGAAGGCGAGCCGGCCGGGGCCGGAGTCGGCGGCGGGGCCCCGGCCGCCCTCGCGGTCGGCCGGGGCGGCCGCGAGGGCGACGGGGGCCTGGGTGTCCTCGTCCGCCAGCCAGCCGAGCCAGGGCTGGAACTCGGCGGGGAGTTCGACCAGCACCACCTCGGGCTTGACGGCGTCGAGCAGCGCGGGGAGGACCGCGCTGAGCGACGGCGCGTGGTGCCGCACGCCGATCAGGTAGGGCCCGGGCCGGCCGGCGCCGGAGGCGGCCAGCCGCTCGGCCTCGGCCCGGACGGCCGGGCGCGGGTCGTCCAGGCCGTCCAGGTGGTCGGGGCCGAGCGGACGGACGGGGCCGTCCTGGTGGTCGCGGCCGGCCTGGTGGTCAGGGCCGGCCGGGGCGGGCGTCACCGTGCTGGTCATCGCCTCATGCCTCCAAGGCCGAGCGGAGGTCCCACAGGGTGCGCCAGGTGCCGGCGCCCTGTTCGGCGCGCCGGCGGACCGGCCCGTCCCAGTAGCCGAGCAGCCGGGCCGCGTCGGCCGGGTCGTCCTTGCGGACGACACCGATGAGTTGGCCGGGGAGGCGGCCGAGCAGGTCGCCGCCGTCGGGCAGGTAGGCGGCGGTGACCCCGAGCGCGGTGGCGACCGAGACGGCTTCTGCCGTGCTCATCACGGTGGACGGGCGCTCGACGTCCCAGCCTTCGGTGGAGCGGCCGGTGCGCAGGTCACGGAAGGCGGTGACGAGGGCCTCCAGGACGGCGTCGTCCACCGCGTAGGGGGCTCCGGCGCGGGCGACGGCGACGGTCGACTGCCGGCGGACGAGCTCGACCTCGGCGGCGAGGCTGGCGATCGGGCCGACCGTCTCGAAGTTGAACCGCCGCTTGAGCGCCGCCGACATCTCGCTGACGCCCTTGTCCCTCAGGTTGGCGGTGGCGATCAGGGTGAAGCCGGCGGCAGCGTGCAGCTGTCCGTCCGGGGTGCCGGCCAACTCGGGGACGGAGACCCGCCGTTCGGAGAGCAGGGAGACCAGCGCGTCCTGCACCTCGGGCAGGCAGCGGGTCACCTCCTCGACGCGGGCCACCGCCCCGGTGGTCATCGCGGTGAGCACCGGGGAGGGCACCAGGGCATCCCGGCTGGGCCCCTTGGCGAGCAGGAGGGCGTAGTTCCAGCCGTACTTGAGCTGGTCCTCGGTGGTGCCGGCGGTGCCCTGGACGGTGAGCGCGCTGGTGCCGCAGACGGCGGTGGCGAGCAGTTCGGAGAGCATGGACTTGGCGGTGCCGGGCTCGCCGACGAGCAGCAGGCCGCGCTCCCCGGCGAGGGTGACGACGCAGCGTTCGACGAGGGCGCGCTCGCCGACGAACTTCTGCTCGATGGCGAGGGCGCGGCGGCCGGCCTTGAGCTTCTCGCCGTCGCTGCCCATGACGAAGGTGACGACGGCGCGCGGGGTGAGCCGCCAGCCGGGCGGGCGCGGGCCGCTGTCGTACGCGGCCAGGAACTCCAGTTCGGCGGCGTGCTTCTCCTCGGGCGGGATGATCTGCCGGCTCGCGGAGGCGGTGTCGGCGCTCGCCTTCATGTTGCCCGTCGGTGTGCTGCCCGTCGGTGTGCTGTTCGTCGGCGTGGCGCTCATCGGCGTGGTGCTCATCGGCGGGCCTTCCTGCGCTTGCTGGTCTGGAGCTCTTCGTAGCCGGGGGCGTCGCCGTCGAGGGTCCGCTGCCAGGCCCGGGCGAACAGCTCCGGGACGGGCAGGTGGGGCAGCGCGGCGTGGTGGGTGGGCAGTTCGTAGAGGGCTGCCTTCCAGGTCTCGGCGGGCAGGGCAGGGGCCTTGGCCTCCTGCCAGCCGCCGGGCAGGAAGAGGGCGCGGCCGGCCCGGGCCCGCTTGGCCTCCAGCACCAGGTCGGTGGCGGCGAGTTCGACGCGGGCGCGCTTGAGCCTGGCCGGCTTCCAGCCCGTCCAGCGGGCGACGTTGCGGTCGGTGGGGTCGGGCAGGGCCAGCAGTTGGAGGTAGAGCACTGCGGCGTCCTCGCCGAGGCCGTGGGCCCGGGCCGCCTCGGCGACCAGGTCGGGGACGGTGAGCTGCGGGTGCTGTAGCCAGGCCTGGCCGTCGGCGGCCACCACCGCCTCGGTGGCGGCGGCTGCCAGGCGCTCCACTTCGCCGCGCAGGACGGCCTCGATGGCGCCCCGCTCGGTTTCCAGCCAGTAGCTGGCGCCCAGCCCGGCGAGCAGTTCGAGCACCGGGTCGTCGGGGCCGGTGAGCCCGGCCGGGCGCAGCCAGACCCGCTCGTACTCGTCGTGGTAGGGCGTCAGGACGAGGGCCGGGCCGCAGTCGACCAGTCCGTTCGGGTCGGCTCCGCCCGCGGCCGGCAGGCCGAAGTGGGTGCGCAGGACGGCCGACATCGAGGCGCCCTTGGTGGTGTGGACGAGGTGGAAGTCGAGCAGCAGGTCGGGGTCGGCGAGGCGGCTTCGCAGCGCGGCGGCGGCCACGGGCAGCAGCGGGCGCAGCGGGCTGTCGGCGGGCAGGTGGTAGGCGAGCCAGCGCAGGGCGTCGACGGCGCGGCCGAGGTCGCCGGAGGCGGGTGCGGCGCTCTGGTCCTCGGCGAGCAGCTGGGGGGTGGAGCCGCCTTCGTCGCTGAGCCGGAAGGCCGTGGTGCCGGTCAGCCAGGGGGTCTGTGCGGGGTTGAGCACCGCCTCGATGTGTTCGATCTGCGCGCCCTTGACGGTGGCCTGGGCGGCCTCGGGGAGGGTGACGAGCCGGCCGAAGTGCCGGATCCAGGCGGCGGCGCCGGCGTCGAGGTCGGGGCCCTCCGTCCAGAGGGTCTTCGGGTCGGCGGGCAGCAGGGCGCCCCAGACGTCGGCGAGGGCGGCCCGGTCGCGGCCGCGCAGCCAGTCCCGGGCGGCCTTGGCCTCGGTGGACTTGAGGCCGTACTCGGCGAGCCGGTCGGCGGGCAGCACGGCGCTGTGCCACTGGAAGAGCCCGGGCGGCGGGCTGAGCAGCAGGGCGGCGCGGGCGGCGCCGATCCCGGTGAGCCCGCCGAAGGCGGTGGCGCGGTCGAGCTGCCAGGGGGCGCCGCCGTGCAGCGCGACCGCCTGCCGGAACGCGGCGATCCAGGCGGCGCCGACCCGCTCCTCGGTGCCGCGTTCCTTGACGGTGGTGAAGTGGGCGACGGGCCCGAACGCGCCGCTCGGGTCGTGGTCGACGGCGTACCACTGCTCGGTGCCCTCGTGGTGCCGGCGGTGGCCGAGGATGACGACGGTGCGGTCGCCGTGGCGCAGCACCTGCCCCTCGCGGGGGACGGCGGGCTGGTGGCGGTTGGCGCGGTCGGCGGGTTCGCCGAGGACGATCTCGCGCAGGGTGGCGCCGCGGTCGGCGAGCACTCCCTCGGTCAGTTCGCCGAGGAGCAGCAGGAGGCTGGAGCGGTGGGCCGGTTCGGTGAGCGGGGCGGCCACCGCGTAGGCGAGGGTGTCGAGACGGCCGAGCAGGTGCAGCCAGCCGTGGTGGGTTTCGCCGTATTGCAGGGTGACGGTGGCCGGGGTGCTCCAGCCCTCGCCGGTGGCGGGCGGCGGGTCGGCCAGGACGGCGGTGACGGCGCGCAGGTTGTTGAGCACCCGCCACCGGTCTCCGCCGCCCCAGTTGGGGCCGAAGCAGGCGACGTCGGGCAGGAGGGTGGTGACGGCCTCGCGCAGTTCGTGGTCGCGGCCGTGCTCGGGCCGGTACTCGGCGGCCTCGGCCTTGGACGGCTTCTCGGCCTCCGGCTGCGGGACGAACCGGGCGATCCGGTCGAGCAGGTCGGCGGCGGTGCGGGCGAGCCCGGCGACCCCGGCGAGCAGCAGCGGGTGGCTGATGCCGGGCAGGACATTGCCGACCGCCTGAACGGGCAGGGCGCGGCGGGCGCCACCGGACTGGGCCAGCGGGCGCCGGACGCCCTGGGCGGTGATCCAGCGCTGCTCGTCCTCGGGCACGGGCCGGCTGTCGGTCGGCCAGGCGGCGTCGATCAGGCGGGCCGCCTGCTCGGTGTCGACGGCCCGCAGGACGCGTGAGCCCGCCTCGTCGCGGGGCCGCAGGGCGTGCCAGTGGTCGAGCGGGGGGACGAGCGCGGTGCCGGCGGCGGCGAAGTCCCCCGGGCGGCAGGGGCGCAGGTCGATGGTGCGGTCGGTCTCGGCGGCCAGGTCGGGCAGGGTGAGGGCGAGGCCGTCGCGCTGCGCCTCGGTGACGACCGGTTGCGCCTGGCCGGGGAGGGTGAGGCGGCCGACCGGGACGTGGTCCGGGTGGCCGTCGGTGATCGGCAGGACGATGACCTGCCCGTCGGCGGTGGTGGTGGTGACGGCGCGGCCGAGGTCGACCCGGACCCAGCTGCCGAGCACGGTGCCGTCGGTGCCGAGCGGCGTCTGCTCCAGGCCGGGCTGGAGCGGCAGCAGTCGGGTGCGCGTGAGGGTCAGTCGGCCGGCGGCCGCGGTGGCGGCGATCACCGGTGGTTCGGCGGCGCGGCCGAGGGCGCCGGTGTGCGGGTCGAGTTCGCGCAGGACGGCGCCGTCCTGGCCGTAGCGCACTGTCCAGTGGCCGGTGCCGTCGCCGAGGACGCGGTGTTCGGCGGGCATCCGGGTGTCGCCGGGGTGCAGCGGGCGTTCGCCGGTGGTGCGGCCGCCGCCGGGCAGCGGGAGGGAGGGGGGCTCGGGATCCCGGTCGCCGTAGTGGTAGCCGGCGATGGTCTCGCCGGTGAGTTCGACGACCTCGCCGGGCCGGCTGGACCAGTAGGCGTGCTGCTTTCCGTCCTGGTACCAGGCGACGAGGAGTTCGCCGTCGACGAAGCGCAGCCGGGGCTGGTTCCAGCGCTCCTTCGCCGGGGGCAGGCGCAGGGTGTGCTCCAGCAGGACGCCCTGCGGGCCGACCACGACGGCCTGGTCGTGGCGGGCGAGGATCAGGTACGGCCAGGCGTCCTCGACGATCAGGCCGGTGAGGCGCCCGCCGTTGAGGCCGGGGGTGTCCTGCGGCTCGGAGTCCGGGCCGGCGGAGTCGGGGCCGACAAGGTCCGCAGGGTCCACGGGCTTGGCGGGGTCGGCCGGGTCGGCGAGCTTGGCCAGGGCCTCTTCCAGGGCCGGCCAGCCGAGTTCGTCGAGGATGCCGGCGCCGAGCGCCCCGGCGAGCAGGGCGGTGACGTCGAGGGCGGCGATCCGCTCGGCGGCGGCCGGGGCGACGGCCCGCACGGCGGTGCGGTACGGGCTCAGCGAGCTCACCAGGTCGGCGGCGCCGGCCAGGCCGCGGGCGGCGGTCAGCTCGTCGGTCCGGAGTTCGGCCCACTCCTCGAACAGGCGGCGCAGCAGCGGCAGTGCGGGCACCTGCCGCTTGACGGCGGTCTCCCAGGCGGGCGGGGTCGCGGCGCGCAGGACGGGCCGGAACCGCGGGTCGGCGGCGACGGCCGCGAGGCCGGCGCTGTCGGGGCCGCACTGGTCGACCCAGTCCTTGAGGTCGAACCGGAGGGTGGCCGACGGGTCGGCGACGGGCACGCCGTCGGCGAGCAGCCGGTCCAGCAGGTCGAGTTGGGTCTGGCTGCTGTGGACGCCGGTGTACAGGTCCACCGGGACGCCGTCGGCCCGCAGCCGCTCGGCCATCCGGCCGGCCAGGGCGACGGTGGCGGCGCAGCTGGGCCGGGAGCGCCAGCCTCGCCCGAGGTGGTGGCACCAGCGCTGGAGCCACGCGGCGGCGGGCTCGGCGCCCTCGGCGCGCGGGCCGGTGAGCAGCTGCTCGGCCCCGGTCTCGGCGAGCAGGACGAGCCAGGCGGTGTCGTTCACGGCGGCGTCGGTGCCGGCCGGGTCGGGCATCAGCTCCAGCAGGCGGGCCCGGACCGCCGGGTCGCGCCGGCCGAGTTCGGTCAGGGGGCCGTGCCAGGACTTCCAGAACGCCCCGGGCGCCCGGTTGGCGCCCGGGCCGGCCAGCAGTTCGGCGAGCAGCGCCTGTTCGTGCTCGGCGCGGTCCAGCCCGGCGGCCTTGATCAGTGCGCGGGCGTCCTCGGCGACCCCGGCGTAGGGGGCCATGCCGGCGGCGGAGCGCTCGGTGCAGAGCTGGCGGAAGCGCTGCCAGGCGGTCAGCGCGTCGAGCCGCTCGGCGAGCTCCTTGACGTACTGGCGCAGGGACTTGACGGTGAGCGCGCCGGCCAGGGCGAACTCCAGGAAGACGGCGCGCAGCCGCTCCTCGTCGACCGTCAGGCGGTAGGTGCGCTCGGCCTCGCGGGCCTTGCCGAAGTAGCCGGCGGCGTAGGTCTGGTTGCCGTGGGCGAGGAAGATCCGGCCGACCTCCTCGCAGAAGGTGGGCAGGAAGTGCGGCACGGCGCGGCCGAGGCGGGCGGCGAGCGCCTCGAACCCGTCCTTGGCGGTGCCGGGCTTGGACCGGGCCTGGCGGGAGAGCCGTTCCATCTCCTTGACCAGGGCGAGCGCGTGGTGCCCGTTGGCCGGGTCGTGGACCAGCGCCCAGGCGGGGAAGCCGAGCGCCTCCTGGCGGACCTGGCCGACCTCGGCGGGCGTGCCGTCGGGGACGAGCCCGAGGAAGTCGACGGCGAGGTCCTCGGCCGGTCCGAGCGCGCCGGGGACCAGCCGGACGATCCGGCGCCCGTCGAGCGCGGGGTGGGTGTAGGCGCGGGCGGTGAGCACGTCGGCGGCGCTGTCGGGGCGGCCGACGCCGGGCAGGGTGCCGGGCGGGAGCACGGCCCCCGCGTCGAGCAGCCGCTCGTGCGGCCCGGCGTCCTGGGCGGCCGTCCGGTCGGCGTCCTGAACGGCCCTCTGGTCGAGTCCGGTGGCGGTCATGCGGCGTCCTCCCCTTCGATGGTGCGGCCTGCGTACAGTGCGGCGGCCATCCGCATGCCCTCGGACCAGGCGATCGGGCCGACCTCGGCGAGCGGCAGCACCCGGCCGTCCGGGCCCGCCCAGCTGAGCGCGCCCGTCTCGCAGGCGTCGTACTCGTAGTAGTCGCCCACCCAGACGCGGGCCTCGACGGTGCGCCCCGCCTCCACCACGGGCTGGACGGCGGAGCCGCCGCGCACCCGGTGGCCGAGCCGGGCGCAGCGCCCGAGCAGTTCGCGCAGCTCCCGGTAGCGGCCGCCGGCGTAGGTGGTGACCTCGGTGCCGGCCGGCCGTTCGTCCGGCCGGTGCCAGACCTCCCGGTAGAGCTGCGGCACGCGCTGGGAGACGCCGAGCTCGACGGCGAACTCGCGCAGGTCGTCGAGGTCCGGGAGCAGCACGGGGTGGGGTATCAGGATCTCGCCGTCGGTGAGCCGGACGGTGTCGCCGTCCAGGTCCACCAGGCCGAGCCCGCGCTCGGCGTCCGCGCCGCGCAGGAAGCCGGCGACGGCGCCGTCCGAGCCGGTGACCACCAGGTCGCGCAGGACGCCCTGCCAGGCCTCGTCCGCCCAGACCGCGGTCAGCACGGCGGCGGGCACCGGCAGCGAGCGCACCATCCACCGCTCGACGTCCTCCTGGCAGCGCCGCTCGTGCGCGGCCAGCCACTCGGTGAGCTGCCTGAGCTGGGCGACCACCGGATCGTCACCGAGCTTCGACGGCAGGGACTTCAGCTCGCGGCCCGCCGCGTTGCGGCAGACCACCTTGCCCTCCCCGTCGAGCGCGACGCGGTACCCTCCCGCACCTGTTTCCACCCATGCCACGGACGTCTCCTCCCACCTGCCGGTCAGCGATGTGAGGAACGTAGCGAGGCCCACTGACAAAGCGGCGGCCGGGGAGGCCGTTGCGCGGCTTCCGGGGCACAAACCCGTCGAACGAGTGAACGGGGCAGGCGGCCCGCCGCCTGCCCCGCCACCCGTCTCTCGCCGCCCGCCAGGTCATACCTGACGAATCGTCAACGCACCGGCGCCGCCCGGGGGATGATCACCGGCGCGCCGTCGCCGGGGGCGGCGAGCACGTCGCTGTCGATGTCGTACAACGCGCGCACCAGCGGCGCGTCGACCACCTCGCGGGGCGGGCCGCAGGCCACCACCGAGCCGTCGCGCAGGGCGACGACCAGGTCGGCGTAGCGGGCCGCCGCCGCGAGGTCGTGCAGCACCATGACGACCGTCCGCCCGCCGGCGGCGACCTCGCGGACCAGTTCCAGCACCTCGACGGCGTGCCCGAGGTCGAGCGCGCTGGTGGGTTCGTCGAGCAGCACGACGGGCGCGTCCTGGGCGAGCACCATGGCGAGCCAGCAGCGCTGCCGCTGGCCGCCGGAGAGACGGTCCAGCCGGCGGTCGGCGAGCTCCTCGACGCCGGTGGCGCGCAGCGCCCGCGCGGTGAGCCGCTCGTCGTCGGCCGACCACTGGCGGAAGAGCCCCTGGTGCGGGTGGCGGCCGTAGCGGACGAGTCCGGCGACGGTGACCGCCTCGGGGGCCTGCGGGCTCTGCGGGAGCAGCGCGACCCGGTGCGCGGCCTGGCGCGGCCGCAGCCGCCAGACGTCCTCGCCGCCGACCAGCACCCGCCCGCCGTCCGGCCGGTGCAGCCGGGCGACGGCCCGCAGCAGGGTGGACTTGCCGCAGCCGTTCGGGCCGACGACGGCCACCACCCGGCCGGCCGGGACGGTGAGGTCGACGCCGGCGAGCACCGGGCGGCCGGGGCCGTAGCCGGCGGTGAGGCCCTGGATCGTCAACTCCATCGAGGGTTCCTTCGGTTGGAGGGGGCTGCGGGCCGACTGGGCGAGGTGCCGGCCGGCCGGGCACGGGCGCGAACGGGGGCGCGGGCACGGGCCCAAACACGGGCCCGAACGGGCCCGAACGCGGACCGGTCAGGAGGCGGCGAGCGCCTTGCCGATGTCGCCGATGACCACGTCGGCCGCGAGCGGCCCGCCGCGGGTGGACCAGACCGACCCGTCCACGGTGACGGCGTGCTTGTTCTTCACCGCGCCCAGCTCCTGGTAGGCGGGCTTGGACTGGACGTCCTTGAGCGCGGTCTTGCCGTCGTCGGTGAGGGTGGACAGGAACAGCCAGTCGCCGTCGATCTCGGCGAGCTTCTCCAGGCTGAGCGCCGGGCTGTGCGCGTTGCCGTCCTTGTCCTGCGCGGCCGGGCGGGTGAGGCCCATGTCGAGGGCGACGCCGCTGGCGAACTGCTTCTTCTCCATCCAGCTCGGCCCGGTGGGGTTCCAGCGGACGATGGAGACGGCCGCGCCCTTGTTCTTGTCGAGGTCGCCTCCGGCCTTGGCGGCCTTGGCCTCGTAGTCGGCGATCACCTTGTTGCTCTGGTCGAGCTTGTTGACGGCGTTTCCGATGCCGCGGAAGGCGAGCTTCCAGTCGTCGGTGGGTGCCATGGTGACGAGGGTGGCGGGGGTGATCTCGCGCAGCTGCTTGAGCATCTGCTCGTCCTGCATGTCGCCGGCCAGGATGAGGTCGGGCTTGGCGGCGATGACCTTGTCCATCACGGGCTGCAGCAGGTTGCCGACCACCGGGACGCCCTGGACCTTGTCCTTGAGGTAGGCCGGCGGCTCGTTGAGCCCCTGACCGTTGGTGATGCCGACGGGCTTGACGCCGAGGGCGAGCACCGCGTCGAGGTCCTCCTGGGTGAGGGTGACGATCCGCTGGGGCGCGGCGGGGATCTCGACGGCCTTGCCGGTCGCGTCCTTGACGGTGCGCTTGCCGCCGGCCGCGTCCGCCGCCGGGCTGCCGGCGGCGGCGGAGCCGCCCGCGGAGCCCGAGGATCCGGAGGAGGACCCGGAGGAGCCGCACCCGGCGAGCAGGAGGGCGGCCGCCCCGGTGACGGCCAGCGCCCGGGCCGCGCGGCGGCGGACGGGGTGGAGCGGGCTCTGGGCGAACAGCATGGGTGCCTCCGGGCAGCGGTGGTACGGGGGTTGGGCGGCGTCCGGGTGACCCGGCACGGTGGCGGTGCCCACAGGACGATGCGCTCATTAGGTTAGCCTTACCTTATGACATTGTCGCAAGTGGGCGCCCCCGGGGAGTCCCGCACCGAGCCGGACGCCCCGCCGCCACCGCCGCCACCGCGCGGGGACGGCCGCCGCGCCGCCTGGCCGATCGCCCTCGGCGCGGTCGCGGTCCTGCTCGCCCTCGCCGCGCTCTCGCTGTCCGTCGGCGCCGGGGAGGTCGGCCCCGGGCGGGTGCTGGACTACCTGCTGGACCGCCACGGCGCCCGCGCGGACGGCCGGCTCGCCCTCGTCGTCGGCGACCTGCGCCTGCCCCGCACGGCCACCGCCCTGCTGGTCGGCGCCGCGCTCGGGGTCGCCGGGGCGCAGTTGCAGTCCGTCACCCGCAACCCGCTCGCCGAGACCGGACTGCTCGGCGTCAACGCCGGCGCCTCGCTGGGGGTCGTGCTCGGCATCGCCGTGCTCGGCATCCAGACCTCGTACGGGTACCTGGCCTTCGCCTTCGGCGGCGCCGTGCTCGCCAGCACTCTGGTGCTGCTCATCGCGGGCGCCCGGGGCGGGTCGCCGATGCGGCTGGTGCTCGGCGGCTCGGCGGTCGGCGCCACCTTCGGCGGGCTCACCGGCGTGCTGATCGTCAACTCGCCCGAGGCGTACGACCGGTACCGGGTGTGGGTGCTGGGTTCGCTGGCCGGGGTGGAGGGCTGGACGACGCTGCGCCAGCTCGCCCCGGTACTCGCCGTGGGCTTCCTGCTCGCCCTGCTCGCCACCCGGCCGCTCACCGCGCTCGCGCTCGGCGACGACCTCGCCCGCGGCCTCGGCCACCGCCCCGGCGCCACCCGGGCCGCGGTCGCCTTCGCCGTCACCCTGCTGACCGCCTCGGCCGTCGCGCTGGCCGGCCCGATCTCCTTCCTCGGCCTGCTCGCCGGATTCCTGGCGCGGGCCGTCGCCGGCCCCAGGGTCGGGCAACTCACCGTGCTCGCCGGGCTGTTCGGCGCCGCCGTGCTCACCGGGGCCGATGTGCTGGCCCGGGTGGTGGCCCGCCCGTTCGAGGCGCCGGTGTCGGTGATCGTCTCCCTGGTCGGCGCCCCCGCGCTGATCGCGATCGTCCGCTCCCGCCGGACCGCCGCGCTCGGCATGGCCGATCCGGCCGAGCCCGCCCCCGTCCGGCGGTCCGAGCCGCCCGCGCCCACACCCGACCTGGTGCTGCGGCGCGGCGTCTGGTCGCTGCTGCTCCCCCGCCGGGCGCTGCTCGCCTCGCTCGCCCTGGCCGCGGCGCTGCTCGCCGTCGTCGTCGTGTCCGCCCACGCCGGGCAGAGCGAACTCGGCCTTGGCCGCACCCTCCAGGCCGTGTTCGGCTACGGCGACCGGCTGGACGTGCTGCTGGTGCAGAAGTTCCGGCTCGGCCGGATCGTCGCCGGGCTCGCCGCCGGCGCCGCCCTCGGCCTGGCCGGCTGCCTCACCCAGACCCTCGCCCGCAACCGCCTCGCCACCCCCGAACTGCTCGGTGTCAACGACGGCGCCACCGCCGCCGTCCTGATCTCCGCCACCGTCTCCGGCACCTTCGGCGCCTGGTGGGCCGGCCCGCTCGGCGCGCTGGCCGCCGTCCTGGTCGTCACCCTGGTCTCCGGCGGGCTCGGCGCGCAGGGCTACCGGGTGCTGGTCGTCGGCCTCGCGATGTCCGCACTCGCCTCGGCCGTCATCCAGGTCGCGCTCGCCCGCCGCTCGCTCAACTCGGCCGGCTCGCTGTACGTCTGGACCTCCGGCAGCCTCAACGGGCGGGACTACGCCGTCGCCACCCCGATCCTGATCGGGCTGGCCGTGCTCGTGCCGCTCGCGCTGGCGGCGGCCCGGCGACTGGCCGTGCTGCGCTTCGACGACAGCGTGGCCGCCTCGCTGGGCGTCGACCCGGGCCGGGTCCGGCTCGGCTGCCTGCTGCTGGCCGTCGCGCTGGCCGGACTGGCCGTCGGCGTGTGCGGGCCGGTCGGCTTCGTCGCGCTGGCCGCGCCCGTGATCGCCGGGCGGCTGGCCGGGCCGGCGCGCGTACCGGTCCTCGGCTCGGCACTGACCGGCGCCGTCCTCGTCGTGACCGCCGACACCGTGGGGCGGGTGCTGATCGGCGGGGTGGAGATCCCGGTCGGCATCGTCACCACCGTCCTCGGCGGCCCCTTCCTGCTCTGGGTGCTGCTCGGCCGCAAGGGCACCCCCGCCTAACCTCCCCGAGGAGTCCCGCAGATGGAAACCCTTCCCCTGGTCGAGCCCGATCCGGCCGACCCCGCCTACCGCCTGGTCACCTTCGTGCACGAGGACGCGTCGTGCGACGGCGTGCTCGCCCTCCTGCACACCGTCACCGACAAGGACCGGCACGCCGGCGACCTCGCCCCGCACCTGATGACCCGCCGCGACGACGGCCGTTGGGCGATCACCTACCGGCTGCGCGCCGACCACCGGGCGTCCTACCAGCTGTACCCGTTCCGCGGGGACGCCCCCGGCACCACCCGGGCGGACTGGCTGCGCGTCCTCGACCACGCCCGCCCCGACCCGCACGACGCCGCCCCCCGGCTGCCCGCCCGCGACGGGCGCCACCCGTCGTCCGTGCTCAGCCTGCCCGACGCCCCCGCCCAGCCGTACGTCCGGCGGCGCGACGGCGTGCCGCGCGGGCGGACGGTGGCCCACGAGGTGGCCGGGCGGCGGGTGGACGTCTACCTCCCCGCCGGTGGCGGAGCGTCCGCCGGTGGCGGGCCGTTCGCGGTGGCCGTGCTGCTGGACGGCGAGATGTGGGGCGAGGTGCTGTCGGTCGGCGACACCCTCGACAACCTGGCGGCGGACGGCGCCATCCCGCCCACCGTCGCCCTGCTCGTCCACACCATGGGCCCCTGCCGCCCCGACGACCTCAGCTGCAACCCGGCCTTCGTCGACCTCCTCGCCGACCGCCTCCTCCCCTGGGCGGCAGCGGAGTTCGGCACCACCACCGACCCGGCCGGCACCGTCATCGCCGGCCAGAGCGCGGGCGGCCTCACCGCCGCCTTCGCCGCGTTCCGGCGCCCCGACCGCTTCGGCGGCGCGCTCTGCCAGTCCGGTTCCTTCTGGTGGCCGGACGAGACCGAGTTCGACGAGGGCAGTGAGTGGCTGACCCGCCAATTCGCCCGCGAGCAGCGGCGGGAGGCCCGGTTCTACGTCGAGGTCGGCCTCCAGGAGTGGATGCTGCTCCCGCAGAACCGCCACCTGCGCGACGTCCTCACCGCCCGCGGCTACGACCTCGCGTACCGCGAGTTCAACGGCGGTCACGACTACGCCTGTTGGCGCGGCGGGCTGGCGGACGGGCTGGCGCACCTGCTGGGGCGTGCCTGACGGTTCCCGGCGAATCGGCGAATCGGCGGACCGGCGGACCGGCGGACCGGCGGACCGGCGCACGGCGACGGGGGCGTGCTAGCGTCCCGGTGGCGGCGCGCCGGTGACCGCCCCGGACGAGATGTGCGCCGTACCCGGCCCGCCAAGACGACGCACCCAGGGAGACGTCATGGCCGCCGGTGCCCCGATCGCCCGTCCGCTCGACGTGCGGTGGATCCACGGATCCCCGTCCGCGAAGCACAACACGGACCCGGACATCCAGGTCCACGCGTACGACGAGCACACCGTCATCCTGCGGCAGAACAAGGCGGTCAACTACGAGGCGCCGTTCCTGTTCCTGCTGTTCGGGGGCGAGCGGGCCGTCCTGATCGACACCGGGGCCACCGCCTCCGCCGCGTACTTCCCGCTGCGCACCGTGGTCGACGGGCTCATCGACCGGTGGCTCGCCGACAACCCCCGCGACGGCTACGGGCTGCTCGTCCTGCACACCCACCCGCACGGCGACCACGTCGCGGGCGACGGGCAGTTCGCCGACCGGCCCGCGACGACCCTGGTCGGCGCCGACCCGGCCACGGCCTGGCCGTACTTCGGCTTCGACCAGGACCCGGACGCCGTCGCGCGGGTGGACCTCGGCGGCGGCCGGGTGCTCGAGTGCCTGGCCACCCCGGGCCACCACCCGGCGGCCGTCACCTACTACGACCCGTGGACGGGCCTGCTGCTCACCGGCGACACCGTCTACCCGGGCCGCCTCTACATCGACGACTGGCCGGCCTTCACCCGCACCGTCGACCGGCTGATCGACTTCGCCGAACGCCGCCCGGTGACGCACCTGCTCGGCTGCCACATCGAGATGACCCGCACCCCCGGCGTCGACTACCCCATCCGCACGACCCACCAGCCCGACGAGCCGCCCCTGCAGCTGACCGTCGGACACCTCCGGGCCATCCGCACCGCACTCGCCGACCTCGGCGACCGGCCGCGTCGGCACGCCCTGCCCGACCTGATCCTCTGGCCGAGCGCCTGAGCCCACCGGTCGGGCGCTCGGCGATCAGTCCTTGTACGGGACGAGCCGCGAGAGGTCCAGTTCGAAGCCGAACGGATCGGGAACGCTGATCGTCTCGCCGAACTCCCGCTCGGTCCTCGTGTGGTACCGGTCGTGGTTCGGCTCGGAGAACAGCGTGGCCGTCCGCTGCCGCGGGTCCACGATCAGGTAGAGCGGGAAGCCCATGCGCGGGTAGTCGCGGACCTTCCCCGTCCAGTCGTTCTCGGGATTGGACGGGGAGACGATCTCGACGGCGATCAGGGCCAGCTCGGCGGGGATGTCGTGGCCGGCCAGGTCGATGACGTCCTCGGGCAGGTACGTGAGGTCGGGATTGCGCACGGAGCCGACCTCGGGTGAGGAGAGATCACTGTTCCCGGTGGGGAAGTAGCCGGGAGGGCAGTGCGCCTCGAACTGGCGTTGGACCAGCGCGAGGTTCAGCTGGTGGACCGACGACGGTGACGCCTGCATGACGATGATGTCGCCGGACAACTCCACCTTGTAGCCGTCCGGGAGACTGCGCCGGGCCTCTTCGAGAAGACGGTAGCGCTCGGGGTTCATGGACTCTCCTCCAGTGCTCCGGCCACCGTACGGCAGCCGGAGCCGATTCAGGGTGCCGGCGCCTCCCGGGGGAGGCGGGTGGTGAGGAGGGTGCCGGCGGCGACCAGGGCTGCGGTGAGCAGGAGCGCGAGGCGGTAGGGGCCGGGTGAGCCGCCGTCGGTGTCCAGGGCGCCGATGAGGGCGGCGGTGGCGGCGATGCCGAGGGCGCCGCCGAGGGTGCGGACGATGGTGAACAGGCCCATGGCACGGCCCATCGCGGGCCCGGGGACGTCGGCGAAGCCGGCGATCTGGACGGTGAGCACGGCGGTGCCCAGGACGAGCCCGACCGCGAACATCAACGCCCGTACGGCCCAGGGGTTCTCGGCGAAGCCGAGGGCGGCCAGGACGAGCGCGGCGAGCAGCAGCGCGGGCAGCGCGAGGCGGCGGGGGCCGAACCGGGGCAGCAGGCGGTCGACCACCTGGGAGGCGGCCATCAGGCCGATCGCCTCGGGGAAGACGCTCAGCCCGGCGTCGAGGGCCGAGGCCCCGAGGGCGGCCTGGTAGAGCAGCGGGAGGACGAACAGGGCGCCCATCAGGCCGGCCGAGGTGAGCAGGGCCAGCCAGGTGGCGGTGCCGAAGGTGCGGTCGGCGAGCTGCCGCAGGTCCACCAGTGGTTCGGCGGAGCGGAGTTGGTGGCGGACGGCGATGCCGAGCAGGAGGAGCCCGGCCACGCCGCCGAGCGCTACTCCGGGCGAGGACCAGCCGTGCGCCGGGCCGAAGCCGAGCGCGTAGGTGAGCAGTCCGAGGCCGGGGGTGGCGAGCAGGAAGCCGGTGGAGTCGAAGCGGCCGGCCGGGGGCTCGTCCGCCGCGCGCAGGCCGATGAGCCCGGTCACGACGGCCGCGACCCCGATCGGCACGTTGACCAGGAACAGCCAGTGCCAGGAGAGGTGTTCGGTCAGGAGGCCGCCGAGCGGCGGGCCGAGGGCGGGCATCAGGGCGGTCGGGACGATCAGGATCCGGCCCAGGCCGGCCCGCTCGTGCGGGGCGAAGGCCCGGAACAGCAGGGTCATCCCGACGGGGGTGAGCAGCCCGCCGGCCACGCCCTGGACGGCCCGCGCGGCGGCGAGCGAGCCGAGGCCGGGCGCGGCGGCGCACAGGGCGGAGGCGAGGGTGAACGCGGCCAGGGAGCCGAGGAAGACCCGTTTCACGCCGAACCGGTCGCCGAGCCAGCCCGCCACCGGCAGGCCGACGGCGAGGCCGACCAGGAAGGCCGTCTCGACGGCGTTGGCGGCCGAGACGGGCCGCCCGAAGTCCTCGGCGATGGTGAACAGCGCGGGGTTGACGATGGTCGAGTCCAGGCCGTTCATGCACATCGCGGCGGTGTAGACCACGACCACCGCGGCGCGCCCCGCGAGCAGGGGGCGCGCCGGGGCGGCCTCGACGGCCGGAGGGGTCACAGGTCGGTCCAGTGGGCGGTGATCCACTGCACGGCGTCGGCGCGCTCGCACGGGCCGTGGGAGACGTTCCAGCCGGCCGGGACGGCGGCGAAGGCCGGCCAGAGCGAGTGCTGGCCCTGGTCGTTGACGAGGGCGAGGAACTCGCCGTCACCGTCGAAGGGGTTGGCGGGGGCGTCACTCATCGGAGGACTTCTCCAGGTGGTCGGTGATCACGCGGGCGATGTGCGCGATCGGGGCGGGCAGGGTCATGTCCTTGTGCGAGCAGGCGACGTCGGTGTTGTCGATGCGGCCGGACACGTACGGGGTCCAGAGTTCGGGCACCAGGGTCTCGTCGATGGTGTCGACGGTGGCGCGGAAGAACAGCACGTCGCCGTCGAAGGGGCGGTGGTCGTGGCCCCGGACGAGGTGGTTGGTGTTGAGGTAGATCCGGTTGAGGGCGGCCACGGTGGCGTCGTCGAGCCCGGCGAGCGGGCTGCCCTCGCGGCGCAGCAGCTCGGTGACGGCGGCGAGTTCGAGCGGCCGCCCGGCGAGGTCCTCGGGGCCGTAGCCGCCCATGGTGAGCAGCGCCTCCAGCGCCTCGGCCTGGTCGGGGACGGGCAGGTCGCGGAAGCCCTCGGCGGGGTAGGCGTCCAGGATCGCGAGCAGTTCGACGGCGTGGCCGAGGTCCTGGAGCCGGACGGCGACGGCGTGCGCGATGATCCCGCCGGTGGACCAGCCGAGCAGCCGGTACGGGCCCTCGGGCTGGACCTCGCGCAGCCGGTCGACGTAGTGCGCGGCCAGTTCGTCCAGGGTCTGCGGCAGGGGCCGGGCCGCCGTGGCGGCGCCGACGCCCTGGGCCTGGAGGCCGTAGATCGGCTGGTCGGCGGGCAGGTGGCGGATCAGGCCGGTGTAGCACCAGCTGAGGCCGCCGGCGGGGTGGACGGCGAACAGCGGGGTACGGCGTCCGGGCGCGGCGGGGCGCAGCGGGAGCAGGACGTCCAGCGCGTCGGCGCTCTGCGAGCCGGCCGCCAGGGCCGTGTCGAGGGCGGCGACGGTGGGCGACTGGAACAGGGTGCCGATGCCGACGTCCAGGCCGAGCAGTTCGCGGATCCGCCCGGCGAGGCGGACGACCAGCAGCGAGTGGCCGCCGAGGGCGAAGAAGTCGTCGTCGACGCCGACCGCCGCGACGCCCAGCACCTCGGCGAAGAGTTCGCACAGCTGCTGTTCGCGCGGGGTGCGCGGCGGGCGTCCGGCGCCGGTGGCGGGCGCGTCGGGGGCGGGCAGGGCGCGGCGGTCGAGCTTGCCGTTGGCGGTGAGCGGCAGCCGGTCGAGCAGGACGACGGCGGAGGGCACCATGTGGGCGGGCAGTTCGGCGGCGGTGTGGGCGCGCAGGTCCTCCGGAGTGACGGCTGCGACGGCTGCGACGGTGTGCGACTCCTCGGGGCTCGCCGTGGTGACCGCGTAGCCGACCAGTCGCTTGTCGCCCGGGGCGTCCTCGCGGACGACCACGGCGGCGTCGGCGACGCCCGGGTGGGCGGCCAGCACGGCCTCGATCTCGCCGAGTTCGATCCGGAAGCCGCGCAGCTTCACCTGCTGGTCGGCGCGGCCGAAGTACTCCAGGACGCCGTCGGCGCGGCGGCGGGCGAGGTCGCCGGAGCGGTACATCCGGGTGCCGCGCTCGCCGAACAGTTCGGCGTACGGGTCGGCGACGAAACGCCCGGCGGTGAGGTCGGGGCGGCCGAGGTAGCCGCGGGCCAGGCCGGCCCCGGCGACGTACATCTCGCCGGTGACGCCGGGCGGGACGGGCTGGAGGTGCTGGTCCAGGACGTAGACCCGCAGGTCGGGGATGTTGACGCCGATGGTGCTGCTGCTCCCGGCGGCGGCGGTGGCCCGGTCGAGGGCGATGTAGGAGACGTGCACGGTGGTCTCGGTGATGCCGTACATGTTGACCAGGGTGGGCGCGTCCTCCGGGTGGCGGGCGTACCAGTCGTCGAGCCGGGCCAGTTCGAGCGCCTCGCCGCCGAACACCACGTAGCGCAGGGCGAGTTCGGTGCCGGGGCGGTCCCGGTCGGCGGCGCTGAGCTGGTAGAAGGCGGACGGGGTCTGGTTGAGCACGGTGACGCGTTCGCGGGCGAGCAGGTCGAGGAAGGCTGCCGGGTCGCGGCTGACCAGGTGCGGGACGACGACCAGGCGGCCGCCGTGCAGCAGGGCCCCCCACAACTCCCAGACGGAGAAGTCGAAGGCGTAGGAGTGGAAGAGGGTCCAGACGTCGTCCGCGCCGAATCCGAACCAGTGGTCGGTGGAGCGGAACAGCCGGACCACGTTGTGGTGGGTGACGGGCACGCCCTTGGGCCGGCCGGTGGAGCCGGAGGTGTAGATGACGTAGGCGGTGTCCTCGGCGCGCAGCGGGCGGGTGCGCTCGTGCTGGGCCAGCGGGGTGGCCGGGTGGGCGGCCGACTCCGGTCCGTCGACGAGCAGTTGGGGCACCTGGTGGGCGGGCAGCCGGGGTGCGGTGGCGCGGTCGGTGAGCAGGGCGGCGGGGGCGGCGTCGGCCAGCATGTAGGCGAGGCGGTCGGCCGGGTAGTCGGGGTCGAGCGGCAGGTAGGCGGCGCCGGACTTGGCCACCGCGAGGAGGGCGACGACGAGTTCGAGCGAGCGCGGCAGGGCGAGGGCGACGATGGTGCCGGGGCCGATGCCGTTGGCGGCCAGCAGTCGGGCCAGGCGGTCGGCGCGGGCGGCGAGTTCGGTGTAGTCGAGCTGGTCGGCACCGCAACTGACGGCGACGGCTTGCGGGTTGGCGGCGGCTGCGGCCTCGAACAGCTCGGCCAGGGTGGCGTCCGGGGCCGGGGTGTGCGGGGCCGGGGTGTCCGAGGTGTCCGAGGTGTGCGGGGTGTGCGGGGCGGCCGAGGTGTGCGGGGTGCCGTTCCACTCGACGAGGGCGCGCAGCCGCTCCTCCTCGCCGATCAGCGGGAGCCGGCCGATCGCGGTGTCGGGGGCGGTGGCGGCGGCGGTGAGCAGCCGGGCGAGGCGGGTGGCGAGCCCTTCGACGGTGGCGGCGTCGAAGAGGTCGGTGCGGTACTCCAGGAAGCCGCCGATGCCGCCGTCGGGGAGTTCGCCCGCGTTGAGGGTGAGGTCGAACTTGGCGGTGCCGCTGGGGACGGCGGCGATCCGGGCGGTGAGGCCGCCGCCCAGCGGGTGGGGCTCGTCGGGGCGGCTCTGCCAGGCCAGCATCACCTGGAACAGCGGATGGCGGGCGAGGGAGCGTGGCGGGTTGAGCTCCTCGACCAGGCGGTCGAAGGGCAGGTCGGCGTGCTCGTGGGCGGCGAGGACGGTGCTGCGGACCTTGCCGAGCAGCTCGCGGAAGGTCGGGTCGCCCGAGGTGTCGGCGCACAGGACCACGGAGTTGACGAAGTAGCCGACCAGGTCGGCGGTTTCGGGGTCGTCACGGCCGGCGACCGGGGTGCCGACGGGGATGTCGGTGCCGCAGCCGTGCCGGGTGAGCAGGGCGGCGAGTCCGGCCTGGACGGCCATGAAGACGGTGCCGCCGGCGGTCCGGGCGAGCGCGGCGAGGGCGGCGTGCGCCTCGGCGTCGAGGGTGAAGGGCACGGTGGCGCCGTGGTGGCCGGCGACGGCGGGGCGCGGGCGGTCGGTGGGCAGCTCCAACTGGTCGGGCAGGCCGGCCAGGGCGGTGCGCCAGTACTCCGACTGCCGCGCGGCGAGCGGGCTGGGCGCCTCGGAGGTGCCGAGCAGCTGCCGCTGCCAGGCCGCGTGGTCGGCGAACTGCACGACGGGCGCCGGGAGTTCCGGTGCTCGGCCGGCCAGCCGGGCGGTGTAGGCGACGGACAGGTCGCGGACCAGCGGGGTGGTGGAGGCGCCGTCGCTCGCGATGTGGTGGAGCAGCAGGAGCAGGGTGTGTTCGGCCGGGCCGTGGGTGAACAGGGTGGCGCGCAGCGGCGGCCGGCCGGTGAGGTCGAAGGCGTGCCGGACGGCTTCGGCGAGCTCGGTGCCGTCGTGCAGTTCGACGGGCGCGGCGGGCAGCACCCGCTGGTACGGCGTGCCGTCCGGCTCCTCGCCGTAGACCGTGCGCAGCACCTCGTGCCGGGCGGCGAGGTCACCGAGGGCGAGGGTGAGGGCGGTCCGGTCGAGCGGGCCGGTGAGGGTGAGGGCGAGCGGGATGTTGTAGGTGGGGCTGGGGCCCTGGAGCCGGTGCAGGAACCACAGGCCGCGCTGGGCGGGTGACAGCGGCATCCGGTCGGTGCGCGGCACGGGCACCAGCGCGGGGCGGGCCTCGGGCTCGCCGCCGGGGTGCGCGTCGAGCAGCGCGGTGAGCGCGGCCGGGGTCGGGTGGCGGAAGACGTCGGCGAACCCGACGGTGGCGGCGAAGGTCTCGCGCAGCCGGGCGGCGAGGCGGCCGGCCAGCAGCGAGTGGCCGCCGAGGTCGAAGAAGGAGGCGTCCCGCCCGGGCGCCTGCGGCAGGTCGAGGACGTCGGCGAACAGCCCGCAGACCAGTTCCTCCTGCGGCGTGGCCGGGGCCGTGCCGGGCTCGGCGGCGGCGGGTTCGGGCAGGGCGCGGTGGTCGAGCTTGTCGTGGGCGGTGCGCGGCAGTTCGTCGAGGACCAGGACGGCGGCCGGGACCATGTGGCCGGGCAGCCGGGCGGCGAGCGCGGCCCGCAGCTCGGCCGGGTCGAGGGCGACGCGGGGGGTGGGGGCGGGTTCGGCGGCGTCCTCCGACATGGCCTCGGCAACGGTCTCGGGGACGGCCTCGGACTCGGGAGCCGCCTCGGGGACGACGTAGCCGAGCAGCCGCTTGCCCTGCGGACCGGAGCGGGCGATCACCACGGCCTGGGCGACGCCCGGCAGTTCGGCGAGGACGGCGGCGATCTCGCCGGGCTCGATCCGGAAGCCGCGGATCTTCACCTGGTCGTCGGCGCGGCCGAGGAATTCCAGGGTGCCGTCCGGTCGGCGGCGGGCGAGGTCGCCGGTGCGGTACATCCGGTCGCCGGGCGGGCCGAACGGGTCGGCGAGGAAGCGTTCGGCGGTGAGGTCGGGGCGACCGAGGTAGCCGCGGGCCAGGCAGGCCCCGGCGACGTACAGTTCGCCGGCGACGCCGTCGGGCGCGGGGCGCAGCGAGCCGTCGAGGACGTAGGCGCGGGAGCCGCGCACCACCTGGCCGACCGGGGCGCCGTCGGGGCCGGGCGTCCAGGCGTAGGCGTCGACGGTGGTCTCGGTCGGGCCGTAGAGGTCGATCGGGTGCAGGCCGGCTGCGGCGGTGAGGCGCTGCCAGAGGGCGGGCGGGGTGGCTTCGCCGCCGACCGCGATGACCGCCGGGCGGTGCCACTCCTCGTCCAGGATGCCTTCGGAGAGCAGGACTTCGAGGTAGGAGGGGGTGACGTCGAGGTAGTCGACGCGTTCCCGGTGCAGGTGGCCGGCCAGGGCGGCCGGGTCGCGGTAGGTGGCGTCGTCGAGCAGGTGCAGCTCGTGGCCGTGGACCATCCACAGCACCGGGTCCCAGGAGGCGTCGAAGGCGAACGAGGCGCTGTGGGCGACGCGCAGGCGTTCCCGGCCGGTGCGGCGCACGGCCGGGGCGATGTGGTCCTCGCCGTGGCCCGCGTACAGGTTGGCCAACGAGGCGTGGGTGACGACGACGCCCTTGGGGCGGCCGGTGGAGCCTGAGGTGTGCAGCACGTAGGCGGCGTGGTGGGGCCGGGGGGCCGGGGGCGCGGTGGCGGGCTCGGCGTCCGCGTCCCCGGGCAGCACGGTGGGCAGGCCGGCCGGCAGGTCCAGTTGGGCGAGGGCCTCGTCGGTGCCGACCGCGCAGACCGGGCGGGCGTCGTCCAGGACGGCGGCCAGGCGCTGCCGGGGGTGGGCGAGGTCGAGGGAGACGCAGGCGCCGCCGGCCTTGAGCACGCCGAGCATCGCGACCAGGGTGTCCACGCCGCGCGGCAGGGCGAGTGCGACCGGCGCACCGGCGCGCACGCCGAGGGCGTTCAGGCGGTGGCCGAGGCGGTTGGCGGCGGCGTCCAACTCGGCGAAGGTGAGGGCGGTTTTGCCGCTGCGGACGGCGACGGCGGCCGGGGTGCGGGCGGCCTGCGCGGCGAACAGCTCGGGCAGTGTCCGGTCGAGCGGCGGCTCCGCGCGGCCGGCGGTGGCGCGGCGCAGGCCGTCCGGGTCGAGCAGGTCGATCCGGGCGATGGGCGTCTGCGGGGCGGTGAGCAGCAGGTCGGTGAGGGCGTCGAGGTAGCGCAGCAGCCCGTCGCGGTGGGCGGCGAGCGAGGCGGCGTCGTGGCGGGCGGGGTCGGCGTCGAGGACGAGGCGCAGCGCGCCGCCGGGGGCGGGCGAGACGCCGACGGCGAGGTCGTCGACCGGCCCGGCGGCGAGGTTGCGGACGACGCCGGGCAGGCCGGCCAGGTCGAGATCGCCCTCGAAGGCCTTGATGTTGACCATCGGGCCGAACAGGGCGCGCCGCTCGCCGGTCAGCCCGAGGTCGCGGCGCAGGTCCTCCAGCGGGTAGCGCTGGTGGCGGCGGACGGCGCGCAGTTCGCGGACCACCCGGCGCAGCAGCGCCTCGGCGCTGTCGGCGGGGCGGACGGCCAGGCGCAGCGGGAGGACGTTGGCGGCGGCGACGGGGGTGCGCAGGGCTGCCGGTCCGCGGCGGTTGGCGAGCGGCAGGCCGAGCACGACGTCCTCGGTGCCGGCCAGGCGGTGCAGGTAGCCGGCGGTGGCGGCGAGGAGCAGTTCGGCCCAGGTGGCGCGGGCGGTGGCGGCGGCGCGCTCCAGTCGGTCGCGGGTGCCGGCGGGCAGTTCGGCGGCGAGGCGCAGGGGGGCCTGGGCCGGGGTTGCGGCCAGCGCGGGCGCCGGGCTGCCCGGCAGGGTCGCCGGGGTGTCGGCGCCGGCCAGGCGGTCGGCCCAGTAGGCGCGGTCGGCCGGGTACTCCTCGCCGTCCCGGTAGGCGGCCTCCTCGGCGGCGACCTCGGCGAGGGTGGCGAACGGGCGTGCGGCGGGCTCGGCGCCGGTGGTGTGCGCGGTGTACAGCTCGGCGAGGCGCTCGCCGAGGAGGTTCAACGCGTAGGCGTCGACGGCGAGGTGGTGGATCCGCCGGTACCACTGGTACCGGTCGTCGGCGAGGCGGATCAGCGCGTGGGTGAACAGCGGGCCCTCGGCGAGGTCGGCCGGGCGGGCGAGGTCGGCGCGCATCCAGGCCTCGGCCTCGGCGGCCGGGTCGTGCGCGGCGCGCAGGTCGAGGTGGTGCAGCGGCCAGCGGCGGCCGGGGCGCGGCTGCTGGCGGGGCGTGCCGTCCGGGCCGGTGACGACGACGGCGCTCAGCGCCTCGGCCTCGTCGACCGCCTGCCTCAGCGCGTCCTCGAACCGGCCCTCGTCGAGCGGGCCGGTGATCTCGACGGCGTCGCCGGTGTTGTAGACCGGGCTGTCGGGGTCGAGTGACTGCGCGTACCAGATGGCGGCCTGGGCGGCGAGCAGCGGGACATCGACGGCCTGGGTTTCGACGGCAGGCATGGTTCGGGGTGCTCCTCGGGGTCCGGCGAACGAAACGCCTAGTTAGGTTAGCCTAATCTAACTTCATATGATCTGGTCAACGGCCTCCCGGTACGGGGGCCCTGACATCACGGAGGCGCCGCCCATGCCCCTGACCGCGACCAAACAGGCCGTCCGCGAACGCGTCCACGCGCACCGCGCGGAACTGCTCGCGCTCAGCCACCGCATCCACGCCCACCCCGAGACCGCGTTCGAGGAGCACCGCGCGGCCGCCTGGTGCGCCGAACTCCTGCGCGCCCACGGCTACGCCGTCACCGCGCCCGCGCACGGACTGGACACCGCGTTCACCGCGAGCCTCGGCAGCGGGCCGGTCACCGTCGCACTCGTCTGCGAGTACGACGCGCTGCCCGGCCTCGGGCACGCCTGCGGGCACAACCTGATCGCCGCCGCCGGCCTCGGCGCGGCACTCGGCCTCGCCCCGTACGCCGACCAACTCGGGCTCACCGTACGGGTGATCGGCGCGCCCGCCGAAGAGCGCGGAGCCGGAAAGGCGCTGCTGCTGGAGGCGGGCGCCTTCGACGGCGTGGACGCGGCGATGATGGTGCACCCCTGCCCGGTCGAGGTCGCCGACTTCCGCTCCTTCGCGCTCGGCACCCTCTCCGTCCGCTACACCGGCCGCGCCGCCCACCCGAGCCTCAACCCGCACCAGGGGCGCAACGCCGCCGACGCGCTCACCGTCGCCCAGGTCGCCCTCGGGCTGCTGCGCCAGCACCTGCCGCCGCAGTGGCGGGTGCACGGCATCACCACGGCCGCCGGCACCGCGCCCAACCTGATCCCCGACAGCGCGAGCGCGGAGTACGAGATCCGCGCCTCGGCGGCCGAGGACCTCGCGCAGCTGCGCGCCCGGGTCGAGGACTGCTTCCGGGCCGGGGCGCTCGCCACCGGCTGCGAGGTGACGCTCGACCGGCCCGAACCGGACTACCTGGACATGCGCTCCGACCCCGCCCTGCTCGCCCTCTGGCGGGCCAACGCGGCGGCGCTCGGCCGGCCGGAGCCGGTCGAGAGCGGGCCGTTCGCGTGCACCGACATGGGGAACGTCTCCCACGCCGTGCCCGCCATCCACCCGGTGCTGGACATCACCGGCGGCGCCTGCGCCCCGCACGAGGCCGCGTTCGCCGAGGCCGCGGTGGGGGCGGAGGCCGACCGGGCGGTGCTGGACGGCGCGGTCGCCATGGCCTGGACCGCGGCGGACCTGGCGGCGAACACCTGACAGCCGGCGGCTGACGACCGACGGTTGCCGATCGACGGCTGACAGATAACAGATGACAACTTTCAGATAACAGATTTCATCATCTGTTATCTGAAAGTTGTTCGCTGAATGTTGTCATCTGTTCGCCGCGCTCGCCCTCGCCCCGCCCGCGCCCCCGCCCCGCCCCCGTCAGCTGCCGCCCAGCAGCGCCGCCGACGTCGCCCGCACCGCCGTGACACCCAGCTCCCTCACCAGCTCCCCGACCTCGCCCGGCCGCTGCGGGTCGGCCAGCACCACGGCGGCGCCGGTCCGCAGCGGCCAGAGGAACTCCCAGAGCGGCAGACCCAGTTGAAGCACCCGGTCGCCCGGGCCGAGCGGGTGGGCCGCCTGGAGCTCGCGCACCCGGCGGTCGGCCTCGGCGTGGGTGAGCCGGACGGCGTCCGGGCGCCCGCCCGGGCCGTACCCGACGCACAGCAGGTGCTGCGGCGTGAGCGCCCGGGGCGGGTCGGTGGCCAGCTCTCCGTCCACGTCCAGCCCGGCCAGCGCCTCCGGCACCCCCTCCCCCAGCACGCAGACCGGCGCGGTCTCCGCGAGCAGCCGCTCCCGGCGTCCGGGCGCGTCCGCCGGGTCCAGCGGCAGGTACGCCGCGCCGGACTTGGCCACCGCGAGCAGCGCGGTCAGCAGCTGCGCCGGGTGGCGGGCCGGCGCCAGGCCGACCACCGCCCCCGGCCGGGCGCCGCGCGCGGCCAGGGCGCGCGCCAGCCGGTTGGCCGCGGCGTTCAGGTCCCGGTACGTGACGACCGCGCCGCCCGCGAGCAGCACGGCGGGGGCGTCCGGGGTCCGGGCCGCCTGCGCCTCGACCGGCCCCACGACGGTGGTCGGCGGGTACTTCGCCGCCCGGTCCGTGCGCGGGGGCGCCTGTGGCCCGGCGGCCTCCAGCAGCACGGCCTCCATCAGGCCGCGCCGAGCAGTGCGGCCCAGGCCTCGACGGCCGGGCGCTCGGCCAGTTGCACGAACGCCACCTCGGCGCCCTCGGCCCGCCAGCGCTCGGCGAGCGCCATCAGCCGGACCGAGTCCAGGCCCCAGTCGGCCAGGTTCTCGTCCAGCGGGACGTCCGCCGGGTCCTCGCCGAGCAGGTCGGCGACCTCGGCCCGGATCCGCTCCATGGTGAAGGCCATGCCCGTCACTTCCCTTCCAGCATCGCGAGCACAGCGTCGGTGGTGGTGACCTGCCCGCAGCGGCCGGCCACCCAGGACAGCGCCGCGCGGTGCTCGTCCGGGCCGAAGTCGGCGACCGCGTCGGCCACCACGAAGGCCGGCAGGTCGCGCATCCAGGCGTCGCAGGCGGTGGCCTGCACCCCGATGTGCGCGTACACGCCGGTGATCACCAGCTGGTCCCGGCCCTGCTCGCGCAGCAGCCGGTCCAGATCGGTGCGCACGAAGGCGCTGTACTTCCACTTGGTGAGCAGCGTGTCGCCCGGTGCGGGGGCGACGGCGTCGGCGATCGCCGTCGCGCGCGGGTCGTCCGGGATGCCCGGGCCCCAGAAGTCCTGCTGGAGGCCGCGTTCGGCCGGGCTCTGCCCGCCGGGCTGGGCCGAGTAGAGCACCGGCATGCCGTGGGCGCGTGCCGCCTCGGCCAACCGGCCGACGTTCCCGAGGAGTTCGGGCACCGGCGCGGCGGCGGCGTCGAAGGCGTCCAGGAAGTGGTTCTGCAGGTCGTGCACCAGCAGCACGGCGCGGTCCGGATCGACCGTCCACTCGACCCGGTTGGCGGGCAGTTCGGTGGCGGCGGGCAGGGGATAGGAGGGAATGCGGGGCAGGCCCACGGTGGTCTTTCCTTCAGTGAGTAGGGAGTGCGGCCGCGATGGCGGCGCGCAGGTCCTTCTTGCTGACCTTGCCGATCCCGGTGGCGGGGAAGGCGTCGACGAACTCGACCCGGTCCGGCACCTTGTACTCGGCCAGTCCGCGCTGCCGTACGAAGCGCTTCAACTCGATGCTCTTCGGCGGCTGTTCGCGATTCTCGGCGCGCAGGACGACGTAGGCGCAGGTGCGTTCGCCGAGGTAGGGGTCGGGCATCGACACCACCGCCGCGTCGTGCACGGCGGGGTGGGCGAGCAGGTGGTTCTCGATCTCCTCGGCGGCGACCTTCTCGCCGCCCCGGTTGATCTGGTCCTTGGCCCGGCCCTCGACCACCAGGTGGCCGGTGGGGGTGCGGCGGACGAGATCGCCGGTGCGGTAGAAGCCTTCGGCCGTGAAGGAGTCGGCGTTGTGCTCGGGCGCGTTCCAGTAGCCGCGGATGGTGTACGGGCCGCGGGTGAGCAGGTGGCCGGTGACGCCGTCGGGCAGGTCCTGGTCCTGGTCGTCGACCACCCGGACCTCGTCGTCCGGGGAGATCGGCCGGCCCTGGGTGGTGGTGATCAGCTCCTCCGGGTCGTCCAGGCGGGTGTAGTTGACCAGCCCCTCGGCCATCCCGAACACCTGCTGGAGCGTGCAGCCGAGCACCGGGCCCACCCGCCGGGCGGCCTCGGCGCTGAACTTGGCGCCGCCGACCAGCAGCACCTCCAGGCTGTCCAGGCCCCCCGCGCCGGGGCCGCCCGCGTCGCGCTCGGCGGCGTCCAGCCAG
Organism: Kitasatospora sp. NPDC056731; assembly: GCF_040687675.1. Taxonomy (NCBI): domain Bacteria; kingdom Bacillati; phylum Actinomycetota; class Actinomycetes; order Kitasatosporales; family Streptomycetaceae; genus Kitasatospora; species Kitasatospora sp. NPDC056731. The sequence goes on along the minus strand of NZ_JBFBNR010000001.1, from coordinate 144,349 downwards.
AGCAGGGCCAGCGGCGGCACCAGCCCGGTGATGGTCACGCCCTCGCGCTCGATCAGCGGGAAGGCCGTCTCCGGGTTGGGCCGCGGGCACAGCACCACCCGGCCGCCCGCGTACAGCGTGCCGAGCGAACCGGGCGAGCTGAGCGGGAAGTTGTGGGCGGCGGGCAGCGCGCACAGGTAGACGCTGTCCTCGTCGAGCGCGCACAGCTCGACCGAGCCGCGCAGCGAGTAGATGTAGTCGTCGTGGGTGCGCGGGATCAGCTTGGGCACACCGGTGCTGCCGCCGGAGAGCTGGAGGAAGGCGACGCTCCCGGGCTCCGGCTCCTCGGCCGGACCGGGCCCGTCGCAGGGCACGTCCGCCAGCCGGAGGTGCTCGCCCGGGTCGTCCCCGGCCACCAGGACCAGCCGCAGCGCCGGGCTCTCCGCCTTGACCCGGGAGGCCAGTTCGCGGTAGTCGAAGCCGTTGTCGACGGCCGCGACGACGTAGCCGGCCGCCCCGGTGAAGGAGCAGAAGTAGCCGATCTCGGTGGCGCGGTGGGCGGGCAGCGCGAAGACCGGCAGCGCGCCGATCCGGAACAGCGCGAAGACCACCTCGAAGAACTCGGCCACGTTGGGCAGTTGGACCACCACGCGGTCACCGCGCCCGATCCCCCGGGCGAGCAGCCCGGCGGCCATCCGGTCGGCGCGGCGGTCGAGTTCGGCGTACGTCCAGCGCCGCCCCTCCCCCGCCGGGTCGACGATCGCGATCCGCTCGCCGTGCGCGGCGGCGCGCTCGCGCAGCATCCGCCCGAAGGTCTCGCCGCGCCAGTACCCGGCGGCCCGGTAGCGCTCGGCGAACTCGTCGGGGTACGGGGTGAAGGCGGACTCCTGAAGGGAGGCCCGGTCCTCGATGGCGGCCTGATCTTGCATCAGAAAACTCTCCGGCGCCGTCACTGCGACACCCCCGCGGCGTCCAGGAAGGTGCGGAACTTAGCACTGGTCTCGGCGAGTTCGGCCTCGGGCCGGGACCGGTCGACGACGCCCGCGCCCGCGAACACCCGCAGGGTCCGCTCGTCCGCCTCCGCGCAGCGGATGGTGACCACCCACTCGCCGTCGCCGTCCGCGTCACCCCAGCCGACCATGCCGGTGTACAGGCCTCGGTCGAAGGGCTCGACCTCGCCGATCACCCCCCGGGCGATGGCCGTCGGCGTGCCGCAGACCGCCGGGGTCGGGTGCATGGCGGTGGCCAACTCCAGGGCGGAGACCGCCGGATCGGCCAGTTCGCCGGTGATGGTGGTGGCCAGGTGCCACATCGCGGCGGTGCGCACCAGGGTCGGCCGCGCCGGCACGTCCAGGGTGCGGCAGTACGGCGCCAGCGCGGCGCGGATCGCGTCCACCACGACGGCGTGCTCGTGCAGGTCCTTGGGCGATTCCAGCAGCGCGGCGGCGCGCCGGACGTCCTCGCCGAGGTCGGCGCTGCGCGGCACCGAACCGGCCAGCGGGTTGGCCAGGACGGCCGTTCCGCGCCGGGAGACCAGGAGTTCGGGGCTGGCGCCGATCAGCGTCCGCCCGCCGCCGGCGGGGACGGCGAAGGTGTAGCCGCCCGGGTCGCGGCGGCCCAGCCGCTGGAGGATCGCGGGCAGGTCCAGCGGGCGGTCGGCGCTCAGCTCCAGCGTGCGAGCCAGCACGACCTTGCTCAACTCGCCGCCGCGCAGCCGCTCGACGGCCGCCGCGACGCCCGCGCCGTACGCGGCCGGCTCGGGGATCGGACGCACCTGCCAGTCGACCGGCTCGGCCGGCGGCGCGGGCAGCGCGATCAGCGGGTCGTCGCGCAGCGCCCCGGCTCTGCGGACTCTCTCGGGGACGGCGAGTTCGACCCGGCTGTCGTGGTCGAACGCCACCGCGCCGACCACCAGCGGCCGTTCGACCCCGGCGCGACGGGCCTCGGCCAGCGTCGCGGCGACCCGGACGGGCAGCGGGCGCTCGTCCTGCGGGACGCGGGCGTGCACCCCGGCGGTGAGCAGGGTGCGGGTCGGCGAGGCGAGGAACGCCTCGTCGGCCGCGGCCCGGTACTGGCCGAGCAGGCCGCTGGCCGCGCCGATGACGGCGTGGTCGGGGCCCGGGGCGGAAGCGTCGGCGGGCCCGGCGGGGGCCGGGGCGGCGGTGGGGGCGGGAGCGGCGTGCTCGGCGACACCCCCGGCGGGGGCGTGGTGCACCGTGGTCACCGTGAAGTCTCCAGTCTGGGACGGTCTGGACGGTCTGCGCGTCAGGGAGGAGGGTCGGGGAGGGAGGTCAGGGCATGGCCGGCGCCCGGGGGTTGCCCGGGGCGCGGAGGGGAGCGACGAGGAAGGCGTGGGGACGGCGGTCAGGCGCGCAGGGTCGCGCCGCCGTCGACGTAGAGGTCGTGCATGGTGATGTGCCGGGCCCGGTCGGAGGCCAGGAAGACCACGGCCTCGGCGATGTCGGCGGGTGCGGCGATCCGCCCGAGCGGGATGCCGACCCGCCAGGCGCCCAAGTCGCCGTCGATGACCCGCTGTTCGGCGGCCTCGGCGTCCTCGCCCCAGAGCGCGCGCTGCATCCCGGTGTCGGTCGAGCCGGGCGAGACGATGTTGCACCGCACGCCGGAGCGGGCGAGTTCCAGCCCGAGGCAGCGGGTGAACATGGTGGCCGCCGCCTTGGACGCCGCGTACGCGGCCATGCCGGCGCGCGGCACCCCGGCGGCGTTGGAACCGACGGTGACCACGGCGCCGCGGCCGCGGTCGGCCATCCGGCGGCCGACCGCGCGGCCGGTGTGGAAGACGCCGGTGGTGTTGACCGCGAAGGTCTCCGCCCAGTCCTGGTCGGTGAGTTCGACGACGGGTGCGGTGCGCAGGATCCCGGCGACGTTCACCAGTGCGGCGATCGGCCCGAGTTGGCGCTCGATCAGGTCGACCGTGTCGTCCACCGCCCGGCCGTCGGCGACGTCCAGGACGTACGGGTGCACGGCGGGCGACTCCGCCGCGAGGGCGGCGAGCGGGCCGGGGTTGCGGTCCACCGCGGCGACGACGGCCCCCTCGGCGACGAGCGCCCGGGCCACGGCCGCACCGATGCCCTGCCCGGCCCCGGTGACCATCGCGACGGCACCGGCGAATTCGGACTTCTGCACGGACATCCCCTCCGACCAGCAATATTAGGTAAGCCTAACCTAACACATATGTTCGGCTGCGCCGATGCCCTGTGCAGTCGTCAACTCACCGCCACTCCCTCGACTCCGGCCCGATCGCCACCGCTTCCGGGCGCACCAGTACGAGACGTTTCGTCTCGCCGAGACCGTGGACCGAACCTCCCACGGCCGCGGTGCCGCGGCGGCTGGAGGGCGGCGAACTGCCGGACGGCGACCGGGAGCTGATGGCGGCTCCCGGTCGCTCACGAGAGGGCCACGGGCCCCCGGAAACGACTCAGCCCGTCGCGCCGGTCGCCGGAGCCGACGGAGCCGCCGGGGCCGGGGCGAGGCCGGTGCAGCCCCGGAGGGCGTCGCGGCGCTTGCGGGCCGCCTCGGCGGTGGCGCCGGTGACCGGGACGGGGACGCCCTTGTCGTCGATGGTCGCCGGGGCGAAGGCCTCGCCGGTGACCTTGCCGTCGCGGGTGAGGGTGAGGGTGGTGACGCCGGTCTCGTTGGAGAAGGCGTAGTTGGAGGTGCCGTACCAGAGGAAGTTGCCGAAGCCGTAGCCGATGTACGTGTTGCCGAGCATGCCCGAGCCGACCATGGTGTGGGCGTGGGTGCCGACCACGGCGGTGGCGCCGGCGGTGGCGAGCTTCTTGGCGATGGCGGTCTGCGGGCCGGTGGGGCAGGCCTTGCCCTCGTCGCCCCAGTGCAGGTAGACGAGGACGACGGGCGCCTGCTGCTTGGCCGCCTCGACCGCCTTGACCAGCGCGGGGACGTCCAGCGCGGAGGCGATGCCCGGCTTGTTGGCGCCGGCCCGCCACTTCTGGTTGGTGAGGTCCTCGACCTGGCTGGCGGCGACGACGGCGACCTTCACACCGCGCACGGTGGTGACGTACGGGGCGTACGCCTCCTTGGCGTTGCGGCCGACGCCGACGACCGGGATCGGCGAGGAGTCCTTGGCGGCGAGGGTGTCGGTGAGGCCGTCGGCGCCGAAGTCGACGGCGTGGTTGTTGGCCATGGAGACGACGTCGACGCCGGAGTCCTTGAGCGCCGAGAGCGCCTTGGGCGAGGTGCGGAAGGTGTAGGTCTTCGGCTCGGGGGCGCCGCGCCCGGTGATCGCCGTCTCCAGGTTGAGGACGGACAGGTCGGCGTCGGCGAGCGTCCGGGAGAGCGGGCCGAGGGCCTGCTCGGGCGGCTGGACGGCGAGCCGGGCCTCGGTGCGGCCCTCGAAGTGGACGTCTCCGGCGAACGCGACGGTGATGCTGCCGTCGGGCCGGGGCGCGGCGTTCTTCCCGGCGGCGGTTCCGGAGGGCGTCGCGCCCGGACTGGTGGACGTGCCCGCCGCCCCGCCCGAGGCGGCCGCGGTCGAGCCGGGCGCGGCGGCCGGCGCCGGGGCAGGGTCGTCGGGCCCGCAGGCGGCTATGGCGGTCAGGCCGACGAACAGCGCGACGGCGGCCGCGGCACGGCGCATGAGTGGTTCCCCCCGGGTCGATCCAGAAGCGGTCAGCCTACGGCACGGCTTCCGCACCCATCCGCCTCGGTTCCGCAACATTCCGAGCACAACACCGGCTTCATTCCGAGCACGACACCGGATTCCGAGCGCAGCGCCGGCGGGCCGAACACCAACGGCTGGAGCACCGGGCGCCGAGGACTGAGCGCCGCCCCGGCGCGGTAGGAGATGCTGAACCGCCCCGCCCGCCCCCGTCCGCCAGAGCCCGGAGCCGCACCCACCCCATGGACGACACCGAGACCACCGCCTCCGCCGGCCCCGCCCCCACCGGCCGCCCACCAGTCGACTTCACCCCCGCCGAGCGCGCCCGTGGCCGCGCGCTGCGCCGCGCCCAGCTGCCCTGGGCGCTGGGCGGGCGGCTGGCGGGCCTGGCGCTCACCCTGCTGCTCGGCCTGACCCCGGCCGGCGCCGGCCTGGTCTCGGCCGTCGGAGGCTGGTTCGGCGGCTCCCGGACGGCCGGGGTGCTGGCGGGCGCGGCGGCCCTGGTGGTGCTCGGCCAGGCGTTGCAGCTGCCGTTCGGCGCCCGGCTGCGGGCGGTCCGGGCCCGGTACGGGCTGGTGACGCAGGGCTGGGCCGGCTGGGCGGTGGACGCGCTGCGCGGCCTGGGGCTGGCCCTCGTGCTGGTCCTTCCGCTCGCGCTCGGGCTGTTCGCGCTGACCGCCTGGTCGCCGCGGCACTGGTGGCTGCCGGCGGCGGGTGCGGCGGCGGTGCTGACGGCGGCGCTGTCCTTCCTGCACCCGCTGCTGATCGAGCCGGTGTTCAACCGTTTCACTCCGATGCCGCCGGGCCCGCTGCGCAGCGCCCTGCTGGCGCTGGCCGAGCGGGACGGCGTACGGGTGCGGGACGTCCTGGTGGCGGACGCCTCGCGGCGGACCACCGCGCTCAACGCGTACGTGTCGGGGCTGGGCGCGACCCGCCGGATCGTCGCGTACGACACGCTGCTGTCGACGGCCACGCCGCGCGAGGTGGAACTGGTGGTGGCGCACGAGCTGGGCCACGTGAAGCACCGGGACGTGCCGTTCGGCACCTTGCTGGGCGCGGTGGGCGCGGCCGCGGCCGTGGCCGTGCTGGGGGTGCTGGGCGCCTGGCAGCCGCTGCTGTCGGCGGCGGGGGCGGCGGATGCGGCCGATCCGCGGGCGCTGCCGCTGCTGGCGGCGTGCGCGGCGCTGCTGGGGGCGCTGTCGGGGCCGGCCCAGTGCGCGGTGAGCCGCCGGATCGAGGCCAGGGCGGACCGGCACGCACTCGAACTGACGTCGGACGCCGAGCAGTTCGTCGCGATGCAACGCAGACTGGCGTTGGCGAACGTCTCCGATGTCGACCCGCCGAGGGCGCTTGAGCTACTGTTCGCCACTCACCCGAGTGCGACCCGCCGGATTGCCGCCGCCCGCGCCTGGCAGGCCACTCAGGGGCAGGGAGGCCCGGAGCGGCGCGCGGACCCGGGGGATTCCGTTGTATAGTGCAACAAATATCGAGGAGGTAGGAACGCCCGTGCCCGGCCGCCAGTCGTCCATCGACGCCATCCAGCGCGAGCTGACCGCCTTCGCCCGGCGCGCCCGGCACAAGGCCTCCCAGCTGCACCCCGACCTCTCCCTGGTCACCTACAGCATCCTCGACCTGATCACCGAGCGCGGCGGTTGCCGGGCCGCCGACGTGGCCGCCCACTTCATGCTCGACAAGTCCACCGTCAGCCGCCAGGTCACCGCCCTGGAGAAGCTCGGCCTGCTGCGGCGCGAGGCCGACCCGGACGACCAGCGCGGCCAGATCCTGCGCGCCACCGAGGCCGGGCTCGCCCTGCTGCAGGACGCCAACGAACAACGCCGGCTGGCCTTCACCGCCCGCTTCACCGACTGGTCCGACGAGGACGTCGCCCGCTTCGCCGCCTACCTGGCCCGCTACGGCGAAGAGGGCTGAGACCCCCTGCACTGAGCCCCCCTGTGCCGAGACCCCCTGTACCGAGACCCCCTGTACGGAGTGCACCCGGGGGCCTCCGGGGTGCACCCGAGGAGCACCCGAGGAGCGCCCGGGGTGCGCCCGGGGTGCGCCGCACCGCCCCGACGGTGTACAGAGGAAAGGTGCCACTCCGGCAGCGTCTCCGTGACCCGCAGCCCCGCGACCGCCCGCGCGACCGCCGCCACCCCCGGCGGCCCGACCGTCGCGCGCTGACGGCGCTGTCGCTCGCGCTGATCGTCGTGATCACCGTCGTCGACATCCTCTCCCCCGCACAGATCCACCTCGGCCCGCTGCTGATCGTCGCCCCCGCGCTCACCGCCTCCTACGCCGGCGCCCGGGCCACCGCCGGAGTCGCCCTGCTGGCCCTCGCCGCGCTCACCGTCATCGGCATCCTCCGGGACGGCCTCACCAGCGCCAACATCGAGACCCAGTTGGGCGCGCAGCTCGTCGTCTCCGCCCTGATCATCGGACTGCGGGCGCTGCGCGAACGGTACGAGCGCGAGCTGGCCCAGGTCCGCTCGGTGTCCGAGGCCGCCCAGCGGGTCCTGCTGCGCCCGCTGCCGGACCGGATCGGGCCGCTGCACCTGGCCTCCGTCTACCTGGCCGCCGAGGCCGAGGCGCAGGTCGGCGGCGACCTGTACGCGGCCGCCCGCACCGCCACCGGCACCCGGCTGCTGGTCGGCGACGTCCGCGGCAAGGGCCTGTCCTCGCTCGGCGACGCGGCCCTGCTGCTCGGCGCCTTCCGCGCCGCCGCCCACCTGCACGCCGACCTGCCCGGGCTCGCCGCCTACCTCGACGGCAGCGTCTGCTGGGACCTCGCCCAGCTCGGCGAACAGGCCCGCCGGCGCCGCCTGAGCGGCGAGGACCCGGACGAGGCGGCCCCGCCGGAGGACAGCGGCGAGTCCTTCATCACCGCCGTCCTGCTCGACATCCCCGACGACGGCACGGCGATCCGACTGATCGACTGCGGCCACCCGCCCCCGCTGCTGCTGCGCCCCGACGGCATCACCACACTCGCCGCCCGCCGCCCGGCGCCGCCGCTGGGCCTGGGCGAGCTCGCCCCGGTCCGCTACGAGGTGGAGACCTTCCCGTTCCAGCCCGGCGACCGGCTGCTGATCTACACCGACGGCGTGATCGAGGCCCGCGACGCCGACCGGCGCTTCTACCCGCTCACCGACCGCGTCACCGCCTGGCAGGACGAACGCCCGACCGCCCTGCTCCACCACCTGCGCCGCGACCTGCTCGCCCACGTCGGCGGCCGGCTGGACGACGACGCGGCGATGGTCATCGTCGAGCGGCTCCCCTAGCTTCCCCGGCTCTCCTGGCTCCCCTGGCTCCCCTGGCCGGCGTCCGAGGAGGCGGGCGGCTGGTGGACGTACGGGGTCGACGTGGTCAGGATCGCGAATCCGAGCCGTTGCAGGATGGGGCGGCTCTGGTCGCTCGCGTCGACCTGGAGGTAGCGGTACCCGAGGTCGGCGGCGATGCGGGCCCGGTGGGCGACCATGGCCCGGTAGATGCCCCGCCCCCGCCAGTCGGCGACGGTGCCGCCGCCCCACAGGCCCGCGAACTCGGTCCCCGGGTTCAGTTCCATCCGCGCCGCGCACACCGGGCGCTCACCGGCCATCGCCACGACCAGGCTGACGGTCTCCGGGCTCCGGGCCAGCTGGTCGAGCATCCGCTGCCGCAGGCGGGCGCTGCTGGTGCCGAAGGCCTGCTCGTGGACGTCCGCCACGAGGTCCACCCCGGCCCGGTCGGTCACCGGACGCAGGTGGACGCCCTCGGGCAGGGCGGTGTCGGTGGCGAGGTCCTCGATCCGGGCCACCATCACCGCCTCCTGCGGCTCGGCCGTGAAACCGGCCGCCCGCAGCCGTTCCCCGAGGTCGCCGGGCCGGTCGTGGGCGTAGGTCTTCCATTCGAACTCGCGGCCCAGTGCGGTGAAGTACCGCACCTGTGCCGCGATCGCCCGGTCCGCCGTGGCGTCGTCGAGGTCCGACCACAGGACGCCGTTCCAGTCGTGGGCGGCGCCGACCTGCCGGATGACGTCGCCGTCCCGCTCGATCCGGGCGCCGGGGCCGTCGGGCTTCGCTTCGCGCCTCAGTCGGCGGTCGAACAGGGCGAGTGTGTCCTCATGATCCATCCGCCCACTCCAGCACAGGGCGGCGTGCCGCGCGATCGGGTTTCTCCCGGCGGCGCGGCCCGGGCCCGGCGGGCCCTGGCCACCGAAACGACGGGGCTCAGGCCCGGCGGGGAGGGCGGCGGGCGGGATCCTGGTCCGGGCGGGGTGCGCGGATGAGGTCGCTCGGCGCGTCGGCCCCCACAATCGCGTCCAACAGCTCTCGCGCGGCGGCGAGTTCGTCGATCTGGCGGGTGATGCGGGCGCGCTCGCGGGCGAGGCCGGTGAGGAGTTCGGGGCAGGTGGGACCGGGGCGGCGCGCGCCGGGGCGGGGGAGGCCGGGGAGGATCCGGGCGATGGCGGCGCTGCCGAGACCGGCGGCGAGCAGGGTGCGGATGCCGTGGACGGTGTCGATGTCGGGTTCGCCGTACTCGCGGTAGCCGCTGGGGCGGCGGGCGGGGGTGAGCAGGCCCTGTTCCTCGTAGTAGCGCAGGGCGCGGGGGCTGACGCCGGTGCGCCGGGCGAGTTCTCCGATCCGCATGCCGTGCCGTCCTTCGTTCGTCCGACTCCGCCGTTGACTCCGCTATTGACGCCGACGTCGGCTCCGACGCCAGCTCTGACGTCGACTCCGCCGTTGACTCTGACGTCGACGTGAAGGTCTAGCGTAGCCGCCATGCCGACCGAACGATCTTCCGCAACCCCCTCCTCCCCCACAGCAGTTGCCGTCCTCGGCCTGGGTCCGATGGGCCGGGCGCTGGCCCGGGCCCTGCTGTCCGCCGGGCATCCGGTGACGGTGTGGAACCGCACGCCCGGGCGGGACACCGAACTCCGGGCGCTCGGGGCGCGGTCCGCCGCGACGGCGGCCGAGGCCGTCGCCGCCGGACCGCTCGCCCTGCTCTGCGTCCGGGACCAGGCCGCCGCCCGGGCCGTCCTGGACTCCGCCGGGGCCGCGCTGCGCGGCCGCACGCTGGTGAACGCCACCTCCGTCACGCCGGACGACGCCCGCGCGAACGCCGCCCGGGCCGGGGCCGGCGGCTTCCGGCTGCTCAACGCCGCGATCCTCACCCCCACCCCGACGATCGGGCGGCCCGAGGGCGCCGTGCTGCTGAGCGGCGACGCCGGGGCCTTCGCCGCGCACGAGGCGGTCCTGCGCACCCTCGGCGGGGGCGTCCGGCTGCTCGACAGCGGGGATCCGGGCCGGGCGGCGGCGTTCGACGCGGCGCTGCTGGACCTGTTCTGGACCACCGTGCACGGCTACCTGCACGCGCTGGCGCTGGCCCGCGCCGAGGGCATCGGCGGCGCCGAACTCGCCCCGTACGCACAGGGCCTGCCCCGCCTGCTGCCGGCCCTGATCGACGAGTTCGCGCAACGGGCGGACCAGGGCAGCCACCCGGGCGACCGCAGCAGCGTGGCCTCGGCGGAGGCCGGTCTGGCGCACGTCGCCCACACCGCCCGGGCACGCGGCCTGGACACCGCCGTGCTGGACGCGGCGCTGGCCGTCACCCGGCGGGCGGTCGCGGCCGGTCACGGCCCGGACGGGGTGTCCGCCCTGGTCGAGACCGTCGGGACCATCAAGACCGTCGGGGCCGTCGAGACCATCGAGACCGCCGAGACCGCCGAGACCGCCGGTGGTGTCGAGCACGCCGAGGGCTGACGGCTACTGCGCGAGGTAGCCGCCGTCGACGGGCAGCACCGCGCCGGTGATGAAGGAGGCGTCGTCGGAGGCGAGGAACAGGACGGCCGCCGCGACCTCCGCCGGGGCCCCGAGGCGGCCCATGGGATGGCGCTTCTCGATCGCGGCGAGGTACTCCGTCCCGCCGGGTTCGTCGTACAGGCGGGCGACGCGGTCGGTGGCGATGGTGCCGGGGGCGACGGCGTTGATCCGGATGCCGCGGTCGGCCCATTCGACGGCGAGGTGCCGGGTGAGGCCGGAGGCGACGAACTTGGCGGGCCCGTAGACCGCCTGGCCGCGCTGGCCGGCCTCGCCGGAGATGGAGGAGACGCAGACGATCGCCCCTCCGGGCCGCTCCTGGGCGGCCATCGCCTGGATGCCGTACTTGCAGGTGAGGAACATGCCGCGGCCGTCGACGGCCATGACCTGGTCCCACTCCTCGGCGGTGGCCTCGGTGACCTCCATGAGCGGGATCACCCCGGCGTTGGCCACCAGGACGTCGAGGCGGCCGTACCGTTCGACGGCGGCGTCGACCATCCGGCGGGCGTCCTCGTCGCTGGCCACGTCGCCGACCACCGTGCTGACGGCGTGCGGGAACCGGTCGGCCAGCCGGCGCAGGCCCTCGGCGTCGATGTCGGTGCCGACCACCGACGCGCCCTCGCGCACGAAGCGTTCGGCGACGGCCCGGCCGATGCCGTTGGCCGCGCCCGTCACCACGCAGGACCGCCCGGCCAGGCGGCCCGCCGACACCCCTGATGTGTTCTCAGTCACCATGCCACCGGACTCTACCGATTCCGCGTCAGGAAGCCCGGTGCATCGACCAGTTGATCAACACACCGGGCCGGCCGCCGGACGCCGACGACCCCCGGCGCCCCCCGGCGCCGACGGTCTCAGACCGTGAGCACGATCTTGCCGCGCAGGTGCCCGTGCTCGCTGAGCCGGTGCGCCTCGGCCGCCTCCGCCAGCGGCAGCACCTGGTGCAGCGGCAGCAGCAGGGTGCCCGCCTCGTGCAGCGCCAGCACGGCGGCATAGGCGCGCTGGTGGTAGGGCTCGACGCCCTCCGCCCCACCGCTGAAGCGGACGCCGTACTCGGCGGAGCCCGCGAAGTCGACGATCGTCACCACCCGGTCCGCGGAGCCGGTCAGCTCGATGGAGAGCGGCAGCACCCCGCCCTTGCCCGCCGCGTCCAGCACCCGGTCCACCCCGCCCGGGGCGGCGGCCCGCACCCGGTCCGCCAGCCCGTCGCCGTAGGCCACCGGGATCGCGCCCAGCTCGCGCAGGTAGGCGTGGTTGGCCTCGCCGGCGGTGCCGACCACGGTGATCCCGCGCGCCCGGGCCAGTTGCAGCAGCAGGGTGCCGACCCCGCCGGCCGCGCCGTGCACCAGCAGCGTCTCGCCGGCCCGCACGCCCAGGACGCCGAGCACCCGCTCGGCGGTCTCGGCCGCCACCGGGATCGCCGCGGCCTCCTCCCAGCTCAGCGAGGCGGGCTTGCGGGCCAGCAGGTCGGCGTCGACGAGCGCCTGCTCGGCGTACGCGCCGCCCATGACGGCGCCGAACACCTCGTCGCCGGGCGCCCACGCGGTCACGTCCGGGCCGACGGCCTCCACCACACCGGCCAGCTCGTAGCCGCCGACGTGCGGGAAGGAGACCGGGAAGGCCGCCACCATCGAGCCGCTGCGCACCTTGTGGTCCAGCGGGTTGACGCCCACCGTGCGGACCGCGACCCGCACCTGGCCGGGGCCCGGGGCGGGCAGCTCGACGTCGGCCGGGCGCAGCACGTCCACGCCGCCGTACTCGGAGAAGGCGATCGCCTTGGTCATGGAATGTCCTTGCGGGTTCGGTGAGTTGTTTCTTCCGACGGCTCCATCCTGGATCGTCCGGGGCGGCCGCCAGGCCCGTCTTTCGGATGGTTCCACCTGTCCGAACGGCCAGGCCACAACCCCGGCCCCCGGGCTAGGCTGGCCGACATGGGCGACGGCATCGGCGTTGACAAGGGCGTGCGCATCGAGACGGGCGAGGACGTGGACGGCGGGAACGGGGACGGCGTGGACGAGCGGTGGCGGCAGCACTGGGGCCGCCCCGAAGAGGCGCTGGCGCGCGCCGTCGAGGTGCTGCGCACGCCCCGGCCGCACCTCATGGACCGGCTCTCCGAGGTGGTCGCCACCCTCGTCCCGCACGTGGCGATCGCCCAGCTCAGCGGCATCTGCACCTACTCCCCCACGCTCGCCTTCGGCCCGCCCGAGCTGACCGCCGCCGTCAGCGGCCTGGAGCTCGCCAAGCTGGCCGAGACGACCACCTCGGCGACGGCCGACGGCCGGGCCTGGCAGGGCGAGGCGCGGCTGGCCGGGCGGGCGAGGTCCGTCGTGGTGGTCACGGCGTCGGCGTCGGACGCCACCACCGCGGTGCTGGTGCTGGTCCGGGACGGCGGCGCCGACCCGGTGGCGGCCGGGGCGCTCGCCGTCCTCCAGCAGCTGTGGGACTTGGTCACCACCCACTCGCACCACCGCGCCACCGACGCCGGCCCCACCCACGCGGCGGCCTCCCGGGCCTCCGCCAACGCCCGGGCCCGGGCGATCGCCGAGTTCACCGGCTCCCACGGCGCCGCGCTCACCGCGATCCTCGCGCCGCTGCGCTCCGCCGCACTGGACGACGCCACCGCGCGCCGCGCCGCCACCGAGCTGGCCGTGACGGCGCTGCTCGACCTGCGCCGGGGCGCCGACCTGGACCGGGCGCTCAGCGAGGAGCCCGCCGACGCCGCGTTCGCCCGGCTCGACCAGCAGTTGCGCCCGCTGCTGCGGCACACCCGGGTGCGGCTGGACGTGGCGCCGCCGGCGGAGGCCGGCCGGTCCGTGCCGGCGGACACCGCGCACGCCGCCCGGGACGCCGTCCGGGCGGCCGTCCTCGTGATGCTGGAGCAGGACGCCGTGACCAGGTTGCACGTGAGCTGGCGGTTCGCCGGTGACACGCTGCGGGCGGTGGTGCGGGACGACGGCCCCGGCCTGCTGGCCGCCGACGCGCTGGCCGTCCACCGCACCGCCGACCGGATCGCCGCCCTCGGCGGGCGCTGCGCCATCGAGGCCGTCCCCGGCTGGGGCACCACGGTGAGCGTCGACCTGCCGCTCGGCCTGCCCGAACACCCGCACGCCACCGACCCGTTGGACGGCCTCCAGCCGCGCGAGCTGGAGGTGCTCGACCAGCTGGCCCAGGGCCGGCGCAACCGGGACATCGCGGTGGCGCTGCACATCAGCGAGTCGACGGTGAAGTTCCACGTCGCCAACATCCTGGCCAAGCTCGGCGTCTCCTCGCGCGGCGAGGCGGCGGCCCTGGCCCACCGGGCCGGGATGCCGGGCACCCCGGCCCTGCACGTCGCGTCCTGAGGAGAACCACGAGATGACCCAGACCCCCGAGACCACCGAGACCACCGAACCGACCGGGTCGATCGAACCGACCGGGCCGACCACGCCCTGGGACCCGGCCGCCCCCGGCGTGCTGCGCCTGCCCTCCGGCCGGCTGCTGCGCGGGCGCGGCCTCAGCCGTCCGCTGGCGCCCGGCCCGCACCCCTCCTTCGGGCTCTACCTGCTGGGCCGCCCGCCCAAGCCGCTCCCGTGGCAGGGTCGTTGGGTGCGCTGGCCCGACTTCCGGCTCCCCGCCGACCGGGCGGACGCGGCCGACGCCTTCCGCGAGGTCTGGCGGCGGTCGGCGACCGAACGCGTCGAACTCGCCTGCGTCGGCGGCCACGGCCGCACCGGCACCGCCCTCGCCTGCGTCGCGATCCTGGACGGCGTCCCGGCCGCCGAGGCCGTCGCGTACGTCCGGGAGCACTACGACCCGCACGCGGTGGAGACGCCCTGGCAGCGCCGCTTCGTGGAGCGGTGGGCCTGAGGCCTGAACGGCCGTCCCGGCGGCCGGGAGCGGGAATCCCGACCCGGCGACCCGGCCGCACTCGCGTGCGACGGGTTCGAACTGGCGTGTCCGGCGCACCGGGGGGTGATCGCGCCACGGCAGTGACCCGTTCGGGCTCCGCGCGCCCTACCGGGGGTCGCGGGCCGAAGGAATGATGAGCGGATCGCACGTGATCCAGACGACCCCGCACACCTGCCCCGGCCGGTGGACCTGCGGTGGAAGGAGCCCACGTTGTTGCTGCTCATCTCCCCGGACAGTGTCGAGGAGGCCCTCGACTGTGCGAAGGCGGCGGAGCACCTCGACATCGTCGACGTCAAGAAGCCGGACGAGGGCTCGCTCGGCGCGAACTTCCCGTGGGTCATCAGGGAGATCCGCGACGCCGTCCCGGCGGACAAGCCGTTGTCCGCCACCGTCGGGGACGTCCCGTACAAGCCCGGCACGGTGGCCCAGGCCGCGCTCGGTGCGGCCGTCTCCGGCGCCACGTACATCAAGGTCGGCCTCTACGGGTGCACGACGCCCGAACAGGCCGTCGACGTCATGCGAGGGGTCGTCCGGGCCGTGAAGGACTACCGGCCGGACGCGTTCGTCGTCGCCTCGGGCTACGCCGACGCCCACCGGATCGGCTGCGTCAACCCGCTCGCGCTGCCCGACATCGCCCGTCGCTCCGGCTCCGACGCGGCCATGCTCGACACCGCGATCAAGGACGGGACCAGGCTGTTCGACCACGTTCCGCCCGAGGTCTGCGCGGAGTTCGTCCGGCTGGCCCACGAAGCCGACCTGCTCGCCGCGCTCGCGGGCAGCGTCAAGGCGGCGGACCTCGGCACGCTGACCCGCATCGGCACCGACATCGTGGGGGTGCGCGGGGCCGTCTGCGAGGGCGGCGACCGCACCGCCGGAAGGATCCGGCCGCAGCTGGTGGCCGACTTCCGGGCGGAGATGGACCGGCACGCCCGGGAGCACGCGGCCGTCGTCGCCGCCGCGAGTTGACCGCCGGCATGCCGACGAGCCGGCCCGGCCGCCCGCCCGGGCCCGACGGCGGGCGCTTCGCCGTCGTCGACCCGGCGACGGGCGAGGCCTTCGCCGAGGCCCCCGACCAGCAGCCGGACGCGTTGGACGCCGTCGTCGGCCGGGCCCACGAGGCCTGGCACGGCTGGCGGGCCGACCCCGCCGCCCGCGCCGCCGCGTTGCGCGCGGCAGCCGACGCCGTGGCGGCGGCCGGAGCCGACCTCGCCCCGCTGCTCACCCGGGAACAGGGCAAACCCCTGGCCGAGTCGGCCGCCGAGGTCGCCCGGACGGCGGCCCGCCTGCGCTACTTCGCCGACCTGGCCCCCGCGCCCCAGCCGATCGCGGACGGCCGCCCGGTGCGCAGCGAGATCCGCTGGCGGCCGCTGGGGCCGGTCGCCGCGATCGTCCCGTGGAACTTCCCGCTCCAGCTCGCGGCGGCGAAGTTCGCGCCCGCGCTCGCCGCGGGCAACACGATGGTGCTCAAGCCCTCCCCGTTCACCCCCCTCGCCACCCGGCTGCTGGGGTCCGTCCTCGCCACCGCCCTCCCCGAGGGCGTCCTGACGATCGTCACCGGCCGCGAACCCCTCGGCGCCCGGCTCGCCTCCCACCCGGGGATCCGCCACGTGACCTTCACCGGTTCGGTCCCCACCGGTCGGGCCGTCGCGGCGGGCGCGGCCGCCTCGCTCGCCCGGGTCACCCTGGAGCTGGGCGGCAACGACGCCGCCGTCCTGCTGGACGACGTGGACGTGGACCGGATCGCGGACCGGCTGTTCTGGGCGGCGTTCCGCAACTGCGGGCAGGTCTGTATGGCGGTCAAGCGCGTCTACGCCCCGGCCCGGCTCTACCCCCAGGTGGTCGAGGCCCTCGCGGAGCGGGCGAAGAGCGTCGTCGTCGGCGCCGGACTCGACCCGGGCACCCAGCTGGGGCCGGTCAACAACGCCCCCCAGCTGGCCAGGGTCGAGCGCTACACGGCCCGGGCCCTGGCAGGCGGCGCCCGGGCCGTGGCCGGTGGCCACCGGCTGGACCGGCCGGGCTACTTCTTCGCCCCGACGATCCTGGCCGACGTCCCCTCCGACAGTCCGGTGGTGACGGAGGAGCAGTTCGGCCCGGTCCTGCCGGTGCTGCCGTACCGGAGCGTCGACGAGGCCGTCGAGGCCGCCAACGACACCGGATTCGGGCTGGGCGGCTCGGTGTGGGGGACGGACCTCGACCGGGCCGAGGCGGTGGCCGACCGGCTGGAGTGCGGGACGGCGTGGATCAACCACCACGCCGAACTGTCCCTCGCCCAGCCCTTCGCGGGCATCAAGGACAGCGGTGTCGGCGTCGCGGGCGGGCCGTGGGGGCTCTACGGGAACCTCAGGCCGTTCGTCGTGCACCGGCCGGAAGAGGCTTGACGATCCGGAGGAGGCGTGACGGTGACGATGAGGTTCGACGCGGCGGTACTGCGCTCGTACGAGGGCGGGTTCGCCGTCGAGGAGGTGGTCCTGAACGGGGGGCCGGCCGACGGCGAGGTCCTGGTGCGGATCGCGGGCTGCGGGATGTGCCGCACCGACCTCGCGGTCCGGCGTTCGGCGGGCCGCTCGCCGCTGCCGGCGGTGCTCGGGCACGAGGGGGCCGGGGTCGTGGTGGAGACCGGCGGCCCGCACACCGGGCTGAGCGTCGGCGACCACGTCGTGCTGAGCTTCGACTCCTGCGGACACTGCCGCAACTGCCTGGGCGCGGCCCCCGCCTACTGCGACTCCTTCGCCGCGCTCAACCTCTTCGGCGGGCGCAAGGAGGACGCGGCGCGGTTCACCGACGCGGCCGGGGGCGAACTGGCCCCCCGGTGGTTCGGCCAGTCCTCGTTCGCCGAGTACGCGATGGTTCCGGCGCGCAACGCCGTCCGGGTCGACCGCTCGCTGCCCGTCGACCTGCTCGGGCCGCTCGGCTGCGGCTTCCTGACCGGTGCCGGGGCGGTGTTCAACTCCTTCGGCGCCGGCCCCGGCGACACCGTCGTGGTCCTCGGCGCGGGGGCGGTGGGCCTGGCCGCGGTGATGGCGGCCACGGCCGCCGGGGCGGTGACCGTGGCCGTCGACCGGTACCCCGAACGGCTGGACCTCGCCGAGCGGTTCGGCGCGATCCCGCTGCGCGCCGGACCAGCCGACCACGCCTCCGGGCCCGACCCTGTCCCCCGGCCCGGCCTGGCCGAGCGGATCCAGCGGCTGACCGACGGCGGCGCGCAGTACGCGCTGGACACCACGGCCTCCGCCCCGCTGATCAACGAGGCGCTCCGGGCCCTGCGCCCGACCGGCCACCTCGGGCTGGTGGCCCGGCTCCGCACTGCGCTGTCGCTCGATCCGGGGACACTGGACCGGGGCCGGCGGATCTCCCACATCTGCGAGGGGGACGCGGTGCCGGCGCTGCTGATCCCCCGGCTGACCGGGCTGTGGCAGGCCGGGAAGTTCCCCTTCGACCAGCTGATCCGCCGGTACCCGCTCGCCGCCATCAACGAGGCCGAACGCGACTGCGACGCGGGCCGGGTGGTCAAACCCGTCCTGGTCCCGGAGCGGAGCGCCCGCTGAGCGAGGCGCTCCGCCTTTCCTGTCCCTACACCCGGGGCTTGTGCGCGAACACCCAGCGGTTGTCCTCCAGCGCGTCGTTCGGCTCGGGCAGGGGGCCGCGTCCGTGCTGGTGGGTGAAGTCGAAGGGGGTGTGGACCGAGGTGATCCAGCCCTTGCCGGCCAGGGCGCCCGCGGAGTCGGGCCGCGGCTCTGCGTCGAACAGATCGAGCAGGTCGATGCCGATCTGGTGCTTCGTCGAGGTGTAGAGCGGGCTCTCGCGGTAGTCCAACAGGCTCTTCTCCAGCTTGACCTCGTACGCCATGGCGCTGCCGCCCGCGCTCAACCGGTCCACCGTGTCGATGAGTTGAGCCTCGACGCCGCTGGGCAGGTAGAAGAGCAGCCCCTCCGCCAGCCAGACGCTCGGTACGGCCGCGTCGAAGCCGGCCTCGGTCAGCGCTGCGGCCCAGTCGGCGCACAGGTCGGCGGCGACCGGGACGCGCGCCGCCTTCGGGGAGGCCGACAGCCCGCCGAGCACCCCGTGCTTGAAGGCCAGTACGCCCTCCCGGTCGACCTCGAAGACCGTGCAGCCGGGAGGCCAGTCGAGCCGGAACGCCCGCGTGTCCAACCCGGCGCCGAGCAGGACCACTTGACGGGCGCCCGAGTGCACCGACCGGAGCAGGAAGTCGTCGAGGACCCTCGTCCGCAGACCGAAGTAGCGCGCGAACCGCCCCCACAGCGGGTTCGCGTCCCCGTCCGGCACCTGGTGCATCCGGACCGGCCAGCCCGCGGATGCCGGCGCGGCGAGCACGAAGTGTTCCGCGTAGACGTCCTGCGCCAGGGTGTCGTCCCGGTGGGTCTCGATCGCGCGTGCCGCGGCGACCAGGAGGGCCGTCAGACCGACACCGCCCTCCACCCCCTCCACACCGGTGCTCCGGTGCGCCGTACCGACCATGTGTCCTCCCCTTGAAGCGAGTTGAGAACGCGAACAGCGAGGAATGCGACTGCCTCCTCACTATCCAGCCGCTCCTCGCCCGCCCGGGAGCGGTCCCACCGGATCCACCCGACCGGGTGAATCCCGCCGTCGCGGCGCCCGGACGCCCCCCGGGTGTGCTGCTCACCGACCGCGGCGTGCCCCGGACCTCCGGCGGCGTGGACTCCCGGACCGCCCGCGCCCCGCCGGCCCCTCCCCGAGGCGCCGGGGCGCTTCGGGGAGGTGCGGGGACATGCGGGGAGGTGCGGAGCGGGGTCAGGTCTTGCGCAGGGCCGGGGCCGGGGCGCCGATGAGGAGCCGGCGGACGGCGTCCCAGGCGGTGCGCTGGGCGGCGGCGCAGGCGCGGGTGTCGGAGCCGAGCAGGCGGAGCCAGGCGCCGCTGTCGTGCGGGAGGACGCTGACGCCGTGCAGCAGGCCGCTGCCGGCCAGGGCCTCGTGCAGGGTGTCGGCGACCTGCGCGGCGGGGGCGAGCGGCGTGACGACGTAGAGGCTCGCCATGACGTCGTGGCCGGCCAGGACCGCCGGGCCGGTGACGCCGGCCTCCGGGGGCTCCAGCCGGACGGTGTCGAGGGCGATCAACTGGCCGTCGGGGCGCCGCACTTCGAGGTCGGAGGCGAACACCTGGTAGGCGTTGCGCTCGCCCCGGGCGAGGCGGCCGGCGAGGACGGTCTCGCCGGCCAGCACGGTGGCGGTGGGGTCGACGGTGAGGACGGTGCGCTGGTAGAGCCGGGAGTCGACGAAGGGGATGACGGGCTCGGGCAGGTACTCGACGTAGGCGCGGGGGCCGGCGTCCAGGTTGACCAGCTGCGTCGCGTAGTCGAACTCCATCCGGTAGACCTTGGTGGCCGCCTGGGTGGTGAGGTGGGTCGCGGTGTCGGCGCCGCAGCGCAGGTCGGTGCGGAGCCGGTCGGCCTGGAGGATGCCGCCGCCGGTGGACATCAGGAAGGTGACGGCGAGGTCCGGGCGGGCCGGGTCGAAGTAGAGCGGGCGCATGATCTGCAGCGGCGACTTCTGGTAGTGGCCGGTGAGTTCGGTGCGTTCGCCGATCCGCTCGAAGGCCAGCTCCAGCAGGCCGACCTTGCCGGGGCGCCCGACGCCCAGGGTGTCGGGCGTCCCGGCGTACCGGCGGACGGCGTACGGGACGCGGGCCGGCTCGTAGTGCCGCGGATCGAGCCGGGGAACGGCGGCCTCGGCGGCCTCCCCCGCAGCCGCTTCCCCCGTAACCGTTTCCCCCGCGGCCGCGGTGACGGTCATGCCGGGACCTTGCGGAAGGTCTCCAGGAAGGTGGCGATCTCGTCCAGCCCGTGCCCGGTGAGGCAGTTGGTGAGCACGACCGGCCCGCCCTCGCGGACGCGGTGGGCGTCGGACTCCATGATGCCGAGGTCCGCGCGGACGTACTGGGCGATGTCGATCTTGTTGATGACCAGCAGGTCGGACTCGGTGATGCCCGGGCCGCGCTTGCGGGGCATCTTCTCGCCCTCGGCGGTGTCCAGGACGAAGAGGAAGAGGTCGACCAGGACGGGGCTGAAGGTCAGCGTGAGGTTGTCGCCGCCGGACTCGAACAGCAGGGTGTCGACGTCGGGGAAGCGCTCCAGCATCTCGGCGCCGGCCGCGAGGTTCATCGTCGGGTCGTCCCGGACGGCGGTGTGCGGGCAGGCGCCGGTCTCGACGCCGACGACCCGCTCGGGGTCGAGGACGCCGGCCAGGGTGCGACGCACGTGCTGCGCGTCCTCCTGGGTGTAGATGTCGTTGGTGATGACCGCCGGGCGGTGGCCGTTGGCGATCAGCACCGGGACGAGGGCCTCGATGAGCGCCGTCTTGCCGGAGCCGACCGGCCCGCCGATGCCCACGCGGAGCACGTTCTCGGTCATTGCTGTCTCCTTCTGATGCGGTGTGACGTTGGTTCTGCGTCCGGGAGGAGCGGGAGCTGCGACACTCCGGCGCCCGCCCGCACCTCCCGGACGCGGTTCAGCTGGCGAACAGCCGGGCCTCGGCCCGTTCGTGCCGTCCGGACATCGCGTCGGCGACCGGCACGCACCCGCCCAGGTCGTCCAACTCCCGGGTGAGGGCGGCACGTACGGTCTCCTCGATCACCGGCGCCGCGGCCCGCAGCACCACCTGCGCCTTGCGGTGGTCGGTCAGCCGCAGCCGCAGGGCGGCGCCGACGAAGCTGGTGCAGAAGGCGAACAGGTCGCTGGCGACGGCCTGGTCGACGGGCACGGCGGCGGAGGCGTAGGCGACTCCGGCGGCCACCGGCTGGGAGCCGGGGGCCTGCTTGGCGGCGACCAGTTCGGCGTACCGGTCCAGCGGTTCGCCGCCGATCGACTCCCGGGCGATGTCGAGGAGTTGGCGCCCGGTCCGGGTGGAGGCCAGGCGCAGCTCGCGGTTGAGCTTGGTGGCGTGCAGCCGCTGGTCCACCTCGACCAGCAGGCCCCAGTCGCCGGCCCGGGCGGCGCCGTGGGCGAGGGCGAGCGCGGTGGCGTCGCCGGGGCCGACCGAGTGGCGCAGCAGGTCGGTGAGCAGGTCGGGCATGGTGTCCGGGGTGACGGCCTTGGCCTGGGCGTAGCCTTCCAGGCCGTGCGAGAGGGTGTAGAAGCCGCTGGGGAAGGCGGAGTCGGTCAGCTGGAGGCTGACCAGCAGGGCGTCGAGGCCTCCCCCGGGGCCGGAAGAGCCGGGTCCGGAAGAACCGGGCCCCGACGATGAACCGGACCCCGAAGCGCCGCTCACGCGAGGTAGAACAGGTGGTTGAGCGGGAGTTCGCGGGCGGGCTCGATGGTGGCCGGCTCGCCGTCCAGGGTGACCTTGTAGGTCTCCGGGTCGACGGCGATCTTCGGCAGCGCGTCGTTGCGGACCATGTGCTGCTTGCCGACCGAGCGGCAGCGCCGCACGGGCAGGACCCGGCTGTCGAGCCCGAGTTGGGCCGGGACGCCGAGGTCGATGGCGGCCTGCGACATGAAGGAGACCCGGGTGGCCTGCTTGGCCCGGCCGAGCGCGCCGTACATCGGGCGGTAGTAGACCGGCTGCGGGGTGGGCAGCGAGGCGTTCGGGTCGCCCATCAGCGCCCAGTTGATGACGCCGCCCTTGATGACCATCTTGGGCTTGGCGCCGAAGGAGTTGATCGGCCAGAGCACGATGTCGGCGAGCTTGCCGCTCTCCAGCGAGCCGATGTGGTCGGCGGTGCCGGAGGCGATGGCCGGGTTGATGGTGAGCTTGGCGAGGTAGCGCAGGACGCGGAAGTTGTCGTTGCGCTCGGTGTCGCCGTCGAGCTTGCCGCGCTGGTCCTTGCAGTGGTGGGCGGTCTGGAAGGCGCGGGTGAAGGACTCCCCGATCCGGCCCATCGCCTGCGAGTCCGAGGAGAAGATCGAGATGACGCCCTCGTCGTGCAGGACGGTCTCGGCGGCGATCGTCTCGGCGCGGACCCGGGAGTCGGCGAAGGAGACGTCCTCGGGGATGTCGTGGCTGAGGTGGTGGCAGACCATCACCATGTCCAGCAGCTCGTCGACCGAGTTGACGGTGTAGGGCAGCGTGGGGTTGGTGGAGGACGGCAGGACGTTGGGCTCGCCGGCGATCCGCATGATGTCGGGGGCGTGGCCGCCGCCCGCGCCCTCGGTGTGGAAGGTGTGGATGGTGCGGCCGTCGATGGCGGAGAGGGTGTCCTCGAAGAAGCCGCCCTCGTTGAGGGTGTCCGTGTGGATGGCCACCTGGACGTCGTACTCGTCGGCGACGCCGAGCGCGCTGTCGATGGCGGCGGGGGTGCTGCCCCAGTCCTCGTGCACCTTGAGGCCGCAGACGCCGGCCTCGACCTGCTCGCGCAGGGCGCCGGGCAGCGAGCCGTTGCCCTTGCCGAGGAGGCCGACGTTGACCGGGAGGTCCTCGACCGCCTGGTACATCCGGTGGATGTTCCACGGGCCGGGGGTGCAGGTGGTGCCGTTGGTGCCGTCGGAGGGGCCGGTGCCGCCGCCGATGAGGGTGGTGATGCCGTTGCTCAGCGCCTCCTGCACCTGCTGCGGGGCGATGAAGTGGATGTGGGTGTCGATGCCGCCGGCGGTGGCGATCAGGTGCTCGCCGGAGATCACCTCGGTGCCGGGGCCGATGACCAGCCGGGGGTGCACGCCGCTCTGGGTGTGCGGGTTGCCGGCCTTGCCGACGGCGGTGATGAAGCCGTCCTTGACGCCGATGTCGCCCTTGACCACGCCGAGGACGGCGTCCATCACGACGACGTTGGTGATCACCAGGTCCAGCGCGCCCTGGGCGGAGGTGGCGGCCGGGTCCTGGGCCATGCCGTCGCGGATGCCCTTGCCGCCGCCGTAGACGGCCTCGTCGCCGTAGTGGCCCTGGTTGAAGTCCTTCTCGATCTCGACGACGAGGTTGGTGTCGGCGAGGTGGAAGCGGTCGCCGACGGTGGGCCCGAAGAGATCGGTGTACTGCTTGCGGGACAGCGTGGCCATCAGCGGTCGCCTTCCTTGTGGTCGAGGTTGGTGCCCTTGAACCCGAGGGCGATCGCCCGGTCGATCGCCCGGGCGCGGGTGTCGGCCGACCTGATGCCGCCGTCGACGAGGTTGCTGAAGCCGATCAGGCGGCCGTGTCCGCCGAACTCGGCGAGCGTGACGTCCTTGGTGTCGCCCGGCTCGAAGCGGACGGCGGTGCCGGCCGGGATGTCCAGGTGCTTGCCGTAGGCGGCGTTGCGGTCGAAGTCGAGGGCGCGGTTGGCCTCGAAGAAGTGGTAGTGCGAGCCGACCTGGATCGCCCGGTCGCCGGTGTTGCTGACCGTGATGGTGACCTGGGCGCGACCGGCGTTGATCTCCACCGGGTCGTCGCCGTACAGGTACGTGGCGCCACCAGACATGGCGGGCCCTTCCTCTCTGTCGGTTCAGTTCAGTCGGTTCAGTGATGTGTGTGGCCGTGGGTGTGCCCGCCGGTGGCACCGTGGCCGTGCCCGTGGCCGTGGGTGTGCCCGTGCCCCTGCGAGTCCGAGTGCGAGTGGTCCCCGCCGGGGCCGTGGCTGTGGGCGTAGCCGTGCCCGTGCTCGGCGTCGAGGCCGGCCAGGATGCCGTCCTCGCCGTGGCCGAGCAGGTGCAGGGCCGCCGCGGTGCGGGCCGCGACGACGCCGGCGATCGCGGACGGCCGCAGCAGCGGTCCGCCGTCCCGCACCCCGGGCAGTTCGGTGCGCAGCGCCGGTCCGAACGAGGCCGGGACGGCCGTCACTTCGCGGGCGCCGAGCAGCCGGCAGCGTTCGGCGCCCTCGGCGAGGTCGGGGTCGCCGCCCGCGAAGGCCACCTCGACCCAGCGGTGGTGGCCGTACTGGCGGACCAGCCGGGCGATCCGGAACAGGTCCGCGTCCTCGAAGGGGCCGGCCGCCGGGGCGGTGACCAGTACGGCGCCGTCGGGTCCGGGGGCGGCGGAGGCCGCGGCCCGCAGCCAGCCGACGAGGTGGTCCTTGCCGCCGAACGCCCCGGTCAGGGCGAGTCGTCCGCGCCCCTCCCCCGCGGCCAGCCAGCGCAGCGCCCGGGCGGTGTCGGCCACCAGCTTCGGGTCGCGGCCCAGCGTCATCGGGACGACGCACACCGGGCCGTCGGTGGCGGCCAGCGCCGAGCGGACGGCCTCGCCGAGCGCCCGGCCGGCGGCGGCCGCGGCGTGGACGGCGGGCTCGCGCTCCACCAGGGCGGCCAGGTCCCGGCCGCCGTCGCTCTCGTGCCCGCCGGCCAGCACCACCGTGGCGGCGGGCGTCGGGACCGAGGTCGGCGCGGGCGTGGGGGCCGAGGTCGGCGCGGGCGCCGGACCGGTCGCCGTTTCCGCCTGACGTACCGTCATGACTCAGGCACCCACCGGGTCGTGGCAGGAGACCAGCTTGGTGCCGTCCAGGAACGCGGCCTCGACCTGGAGCAGCGGCAGCATCTCGCGGACGCCGGGCATGACGTCCTCGCCGCTGACGACCTGCTTGCCGATCTCCATGCACTCGGCGACGGTGCGCCCGTCCCGGGCGCCCTCCATGATCGCCTCGCTGATCAGCGCGCAGGCCTCGCTGTAGTTCAGTTTCACACCGCGGTCGCGGCGTTTGCGGGCCAGATCGGCCACGACGTAGATGTACAGCTTGTCCATCTCACGCGGGGCGAGATTCACGGGAATCACTCTTCCTTTCCGAGGGAACTCCGCAGGAACTCCGAATGAACACGCCTGTCACGGGCGGGAATTCGGGCTACCGAAACCCGGTCAGACTCTGCGCAGCCGGGGAATGGCCGGCACCGCCGCCAGGAACAGCATGGTGGTCAGGACGAACGGCCAGGTGAAGGCGTGGCCGCCGAACGGCGCGGTGGCGGCGGCAAGCGCCGGGGTCAGGACGGTCGCGGCGGCCGCGCCGAGGACGGCGTAGGCCGCGCTCCACCCGCCGGGGGCGACGAACACGCCGCACAGCGCCATCGCGACGAGCACCCCGCTGTACCCGAGCAGCCCCTGGCCGACGGCGTCGGCGGGTGCGCCGAGCGCCCAGGCGGTGAGCAGCCCGGTCGCGCTGCCCGCGCAGGCCAGCAGGCCGGCCGGGCGGCTGGCCGCGAAGATGCCGGCCAGGAACAGCAGGCCGACGTACCACTGGGGCATGAAGAAGATCTGGCCGATGTTGGCGAAGAACCCGTGCCACAGCTGGTCCCAGGTCAGCCCGGTCGGGCCGGCGGCCGGCCCGGCCAGGGCGGTCGGGACGCCGGTGCCGTGCCACAGGTGGCGGAAGCCGGGCGCCGCGGCCGTCGTCGCGGTGGCGACCAGGCAGAACGGCGCGGTGAGCGCGGGCAGTTTCCAGGTGTCGAGCACCGCGCCGAGGCCCGCGGTGACCACCACGGCGACGACGGCCCCGAGGACGGCCGCCGCGACGGTGGCGGGGTGGTCGGGGCCGAGGAACACCGCGCACCCCAGCGCCACCAGGCAGCCGTTGTAGCCGTGCAGCCCGGCCTCGACGGCGTCGCGCGCCAGCCGCAGGCCGTACGCGGCGGCGGTGCCGACGGCGCTGCCGAGCAGGCCGTAGACGCCGTAGCGCCAGCCGGCCGCGAAGAGTGCGGCCACGAAGAACAGGCCGCAGACGGCGGACGGCATGAAGTCCACCTGTGCGACGCCGCGCAGGACTTCGACGGCTAACTTGTTGAGGGATATCGGGCGGGCGGCCTCGGAGGCCCCCGGCTCACCCTTTTTCTGACCCATACTTCGCACCAATTCCCGGTACGGCTTTTCACGGCATGGCGAATAGTCCCGCAAGGCTGCTCGGCTTTACTCGCGAGCACGCCCGGCGATTCCTCCGGAACCGTACTCCTGCGGAATGCCGGTCGGCGCGGACACGACCGGTTACACCCGTATGGCGAAGGGTGATCATCAGGCCTCTGAGCTGCAACAATATGTTGATTACGCAGGTCAGCGACCCCCCTACGGAGAGCCATTCTTTGCGAAGTTTTACTTGTGACAGACGAAAACGAGAAGGTGGTCATGTCAAGGAATTCGACACGAAGCCACTCCGGTCAGGCAATTCGGACATCCGGCGCCGCGAAAGGCGGCGCAGCACTGCGGGAATGTGGCGGAAATGTGTATGTGCCGCATCGGAAAGCAGCCGGGACGGCGGACGCGGGCCGGCGGGCACGAACCGGTGGCCGGGCCCCGGCAGCGCGGGAGCGGGCCGCCGGTGGCCGGTGGCGGCCTCCGGGACGCCTGCGGGCTATCGACAGTGGGGCGGTCGGACTATCGTTAGTTAGCGAAAGCTATCGAAGTACTCTCCGACTGGCGGCCCCGGTCTGCCACTCACCTGGGGGCAGCGGTGGCGACGAAGATCCCGAACAATGGCAGGCGCCGGCCCGTCCGCGCGGTCCGCGGAGCCGTGGCGGCGAACCATCCCCGGTACAAGTGGGTCGCCCTCTCCAACACCACGCTCGGCACCCTGATCGCCACCGTCAACGCCTCGATCGTCCTGATCTCCCTCCCCGCGATCTTCAACGGCATCGGCCTCGACCCGCTCCAACCCGGCAACGTCAGCTACCTGTTGTGGATGCTGATGGGCTACATGCTGGTCACCGCCGTCCTGGTGGTCACCCTCGGCAGGCTGGGCGACATCCACGGCCGGGTGCGGATCTACAACGCCGGCTTCCTGATCTTCACCCTCACCTCGGTGGCCCTCTCCCTCGACCCGCTGCACGGCGGGCCGGGCGCGCTGTGGCTGATCGGCTGGCGGGTGGCGCAGGCGATCGGCGGCTCGATGCTGATGGCCAACTCGGCCGCGATCATCACCGACGCGTTCCCGGCCCACCGGCGCGGCATGGCGCTGGGGGTGAACATCGTCGCGGGCATCGCCGGCTCCTTCATCGGCCTGGTGCTGGGCGGGCTGCTGGCCGAGTGGAACTGGCGGTCGATCTTCTGGGTCAACGTGCCGATCGGCATCCTCGGCACGGTCTGGGCCTACCGGTCGCTGCGCGAGACCGGCGTACGGCGGCCCGCCCGGATCGACTGGTGGGGCAACGTCACCTTCGCCGTCGGCCTGACCGCCCTGCTCGCCGCGATCACCTACGGCATCCAGCCCTACGGCGGCCACACCATGGGCTGGACCAGCCCCTGGGTGCTGGGCGGGCTGTTCGGCGGCGTGGCGCTGCTGATCGCCTTCTGCCTGGTCGAGTCCAGGGTCGCCGAGCCGATGTTCCCGCTGGCGCTGTTCCGCGACCCGGTCTTCGCCGGCGGCAACGCGGCCACCCTGCTGGGCTCGATCGCCCGCGGCGGCCTCCAGTTCATGCTGATCATCTGGCTCCAGGGCATCTGGCTGCCGCTGCACGGCTACGACTACGCCGACACCCCGCTGTGGGCGGGCATCTACCTCGTCCCGCTGACCGTCGGCTTCCTGGCCGCCGGGCCGGTCTCGGGCTACCTCTCCGACCGCGCCGGGGCCCGGCTGTTCGCCTCCGGCGGGCTGATGGTGATGGCCCTGTCCTTCGCCGGACTGCTGCTCCTGCCCACCGACTTCGGCTACCCGTGGTTCGCCGTCCTGGTGTTCCTCAACGGCCTGGGCGGCGGCCTGTTCGCGGCCCCCAACACCTCGCTCATCATGTCGAGCGTGCCGGCCGAGGCCCGCGGCGCCGCCTCCGGCATGCGGGCCACCTTCCAGAACGCCGGCATGGTGCTCTCGATCGGCGTCTTCTTCTCGCTGATGGTGGCCGGCCTGGCCGGCTCGCTGCCGCACACCCTCACCGCCGGACTGACGGCGCAGGGCGTGCCCGCCGCCGACGCGCACACCATCGCCTCGCTGCCACCGGTCGGCACGCTCTTCGCCGCGTTCCTCGGGTACAACCCGATCCAGCAGCTGCTGGGCCCGCACGTGCTCGGCATGCTGCCGGCGGCCAACGCCCGGACGCTGACCGGCCGGGAGTTCTTCCCGCAACTGATCTCGGGCCCCTTCCACGACGGCCTGGTCGTGGTGTTCTGGCTGGCGATCGCCATGTCGCTGGTCGCCGCGGCGGCCTCGCTGGTCCGCGAGCGGACCGGGCCGCGCCGCAGCCGCCGCCCCCGGCCGGGCGCGGCCGGGCCCGCCGAACGGCCCGGTGTGGGCCGGCCCGCACCGCGCGGAAAGGCCCGCAGGCCATGACCGGGCACGATGCTGTGACCGACTCCGTGACCGGCGCCGACGCCGACACCGACGGCGCGACCGACACCGAGGCCGAGGCCGCAACCGACGCCGACGCCCAGGCCGGGAGCCACGGCGCAGCCGGGGCCGGTCTCTCCGCCGAGGCCGTCGTCCGGCTGCGCCTGGCGATCGGCCGGCTCAACCGGCAGATGGCCCGCGCCTCCGGCGGCCAGGACCTCACCGTCGCCCAACTCTCCGCCCTGGCCCGGGTGGAGGTGCACGGCCCGCTGCGGCTCGGCGAACTCGCCGCGCGGGAGGGGGTGGCCGTGCCGTCCGTGCTCCGTACGATCGCCCCGCTGACCGCCGACGGCCTGATCGCCAAGACCCCCGACCCGCTGGACGGCCGCTCCCAGCTGCTCGAACTCACCCCGGCCGGTCTGGCGGCGATCACCCGGATCCGCCGGGAGCGCTCCGCCCTGCTGGCTCGCCGCAGCGCGCGGCTCACCCCGCAGCAGTGCCGTCAACTGGAGGAGGTCGTACCGCTGTTGGAGCTGCTGCTGGACGATCCCGACGCGGCCTTCCCCGGCCAAGCCTGCCCCGATCCGTCCTACCTCGACCCGGCCTGCCCTGACCCGGCCTTCCCCGGCCCGCCCTGCCCCGACCGGCGCGACTCCGTCGGCTGAGGCAGCGCTCCTCGGAGCGCCTACGCCGTCTCGCGGAGGAATCCGGTGAGCAGCTCGAAGGTCTCCTCGGGCCGTTCGAGGCCGGGGAAGTGGCCGGCCCAGGGCAGTTCGAGGCGGCGGGCGCCGGGGATCCGGGTCGCCAAGGAGTCGGCGATCTGCCGGAAGTCGTCCACGTCGTGGCCGCCGGTCACGACCAGGCAGGGCGCCGTGATCCGGGAGAGGTCCGCTTCGTCGTCGGTGGGGCCGATCTCGGCATCCGCCTGCACCTCGAAGGCGCGCCGCTGCATCCGGCGGACGAGTTCGCGGGCCTCGTCGCCCGCCTCCGGGCCCAGCCAGCTCTCGACGTTGAGCTCGACGGCGCCCTCGACGTCCCCGGTCGCGAGGAGTTCCCGCTCCCGCGCGGCGAAGGCCATCAGGGCGTCACTGGCGACGTGCTCGGACGCTCCGGAGCAGAGCAGGGCCAGCGCGGTGACGGCCCCGGGGCGCAGCGCCGCCACGTCCATGGCGACCTTCCCCCCGTACGAGGCGCCGATCAGCGCGGCGCTCTCGACGCCCAGGTGGTCGAGGAGCGCCAGCACGTCCTGCGCGTCGCTGTACGGGGCGTCGGCCGGCGGCGTGTCGCCGAAGGCCCGGAAGTCGCCCCGGATCACCCGGTAGCCCGCGTCGACCAGCCCCTGCCACTGCGGGTCCCACATCCTCCGGTCGCACACGGACGAGTGCAGCAGCACCACGGTGAGGCGGTCGCCCGGCAGGTCATGAGATACGTCATGGGAGAGGATCATCCGCGGATCGTATCGACGCCTCTGGGGGACGCCAACCGGTTTGGTGATCGGAGGGAGTAAGCGCTTTGGGCCGCTTCCGGGCTCTAGGTGGGTGAGGAGGTGCTCATGGGAGACACGAAGACCGACCGGGACGAGGAGTTCCAGGCGTTCATCGTCGGGGCCTGGCCACGGCTGCTGCGGACGGCGTACCTGCTGGCCGGGGAGCAGTACGCGGCCGAGGACCTGGTGCAGTCCGCGGCGGAGAAGGCCTGCGCGGCCTGGGCGAAGGTGCGACGGGCCGGCGATCCGCACAGCTACGTGCGGCGGATCCTGGTGAACGAACACGCCCGCCGCTGGCGCCGCCGCGCGCCGGAGCTGCTGGTGTACGCGGTGCCGGACGAGGCCGGAGCGGAGGACTGCTACGCCCGCTCCGACCAGCGCGGCGCGCTGATGACGGCGCTGGCCGCCCTGCCGGCCCGCCAACGCGAGGCCGTGGTGCTGCGGTACTGGGAGGACCTGAGCGACAGCCAGGCCGCCGAGGCGATGGGCTGCTCGGCCGGAGCCGTGCGCAGCCACGCGGCCAAGGGGATCGCGAGACTGCGGGGGGCCGCAGCGCTGAAGGAAATCAAGGGCATGACGAGCATCGGAGGTGCGGTATGAGCGCGGGCGGCAACGGCGGGACGGTCGGTATGGGCGCGGCGGGCGACGACGGCGACGTGTGGGTCGGACTCGGCCTGGCGGACGTGGCGGCCGGGGCCAGGATCAGCCCGGCGCCGATGGCGGACATCATGGCGGGCGGCCGCCGGATCCGGCGCCGTCGCCGGTCGGTGGTCGGCGCGCTCGCGCTGGCCTCGGTGATGGTGCTGGGCGGCGGGACGATGGCGGGTCTGCACAGCTCCCCCGCAAGCAGCGGCGCCCAGGCGCTCGTCCCGGCCAACGGCGGTCCCGGCGGCGGCACCGGGGGCGGTCCGGCCGCCCAGCCGTCCGGCACGGCGACGGCCGAGCGGGACCCGTTCACCCCGGTCCGGGTGGTGCTCGCCCAGGGCGACACCCCCAACGGCAAGACGTGGAAGCTCTGGACGGCGCTCTGGCCGGTCGCCCCGAAGGAGCGGGCGTACGAGCAGGCGGTGGCCGTCTGGGAGGAGCGCCACGCCGTCGACCCCTCGCTCGACAAGCCGACGGAGGCGTACGTCCAGCAGTACTGGCAGCCCAACGAGGACGTCGTGAACGACTACGTCACCCTGGACGGGGTGCGCCAGCCGTACGACAACGCGGGCAGCTACCCGGCGCCGGGCCACCTCGACCCGCGGATGGCCGACACGTTCAGCGGCGGCCTGATGGCCCCCCGGGACAAGGCCGGCACGCCCGGTCCGCTCCCGATCAAGCTCGCCGTGATGGCCCTCGGCCCGGACGTCGGCAAGGTCCTGGTGACCTGGTCGGACGGCACGGTCATGGAGCCGTGGCTGAAGGCCGTCGGGGACTCCCCGTACCAGCGGCTGGTGGTCCCCGAGCAGCCGGGCAAGAAGGTGACGTCGTGGCAGTTCTTCGACAAGAACGGCGCCAAGCTGCCGGACGCCGGCGTGAAGATGCTGTCCGAGTAGCGGTCGCCGCGACCGGCTGAACACGACCGGGCCGGCCACGACCGCCCGACCAGGCCCGCGGGGCCGGCCCGCTCCCCCGGCGGGCCGGCCCCGCGTCGGCGTGCGGGGCGGTCGGTGCGCGGGGCGGTCGGCGTGCGGGGCGGTCGGTGCGCATCGCGGAAACGTGGGAGAAAGTGCTCCCCCGGTCGAGGGAGGTCATTGGCGGGCCGCCCGAGCAGACTGGCGATCACAGCCGGGGAGGACTTCCCGGCCTCCCCTTGATTGCACCGGAGTTGACTCGTGCGTGAGCAGATGCGGCAGCCGCTTTCCCCCCGGCCTTCCTCCTGGCGTTCGTCCCGGCTTTCCTCCCGGCTTTCCTCCCGGCGCCCGCAGGCCGGTCGGCGCGGGGTCGTCGTGGCGGCGGCGGCCGCGGTGGCCGTCGGCGTCATGACCGCGGGCACCGCCCTGGCGCCGTCCACGGCCGCCGCCGCCCCCCGCCCGGACACCGTCCAGCAGGGGCTGAACGCGCTGGTCCGTGACGACGGCCTGCCCGCCGCGCTGGCCAGCGTCCAGGGCCGTGACGGCCGCACCCGCACCTACACCGCGGGGGTCGGCGACGTCACCACCCGCGCGAAGGTGCCGGTCGACGGCCAGGTGCGGATCGGCAGCAACACCAAGACGTTCACGGCGGTGGTCGTGCTGCAGCTGGTCGGCGAGGGGAAGATCGGCCTCGACGAGCCCGTCGAGACCTACCTCCCTGGCCTGGTCCGCGGCGACGGCATCGACGGGCGCCACATCACGGTCCGTCAGCTCCTCCAGCACACCAGCGGGCTCCCGGACTACGAGGGAGACCTCGACGAACCCTCCCTCCAGCACCGGTACTTCGAGCCGCGCGACCTGCTGGACATCGCCTTCCAGCACAAGGCCGACTTCGCCCCGGGGGCAAGCTTCAAGTACAGCAGCACCAACTACGTGCTCGCCGGCCTGGTCGTCCAGAAGGTCACCGGCCGCCCCATCGCCGAGCAGATCGACCAGCGCATCATCAAGCCCCTCGGCCTGCGGCACACCTACTACCCCGCCCAGGGCGACCGGACCATCCGCGAGGCCCACCCCCAGGGCTACCGCAAGGACGCGGCCGACGGACACCTGATCGACTTCACCGAGATGGACCCCTCCGCGGGCGGGGCGGCGGGCCAGATGATCTCCACCAACTCCGACGTCAACCAGTTCTTCACCGCCCTCCTCGGCGGCCGCCTCCTGCAACCGGCCCAGCTCGCCCAGATGCGCACCACCGTCCCCATCGGCGACAGCGGCGCCGCCTACGGCCTGGGGCTCATCAGCCGGCCGCTGTCCTGCGGCGGCGTCTACTGGGGCCACGGCGGCGACATCCCCGGCTACGAGACCCGGGGCGGGGCGACGGACGACGGCCGCGCCGTCAACATCGCGGTGACCACCGTCCCACCGGACGCCGCCGGCTCGGAGCACGTCGAGAACGTCGTGGACACGGCCCTGTGCCGCTGACCGAAGTCCGGTGAGGGAGTGGGAAGTCGGCGGGTCCGACTTCCCACTCCGCTTTTCCACTCCGCTCAGCTTCTGTCCCGAGGTGAAACCCCTAGAGCTGGGTGACGCCGCCGTCGACGAGCAGTTCCGCGCCGGTGGTGAAGGAGCTCTGGTCCCCGGCCAGGTAGAGGGCGGTGGCGGCGACCTCCTCGGGTCGGCCGATGCGGCCGAGCGGGGTCGTGGCGACGGCCTGATCGACCTGGGGGTACGCCGCCCGCAGCTCGTCGGCCCCGGGGGTCGCGACCGGGCCCGGGGTGAGGGCGTTGACCCGGATGCCCCGGCCGGCGAGTTCGGTGGCCCAGGTGCGGGCGAGGCTGCGGATCGCGGCCTTGGTGGCGGCGTAGACGCCCAGGCCCGGGACGCCGCGCAGGGCCGCGCTGGAGGAGAGCAGGATCACCGAGGCGCCGGCCGACAGCAGCGGGAGCGCCTTCTGCACGGTGAAGACCGTGCCCTTGAGGTTCACGGAGGTGGTGTGGTCGTACTCCTCCTCGGTGATCTCGCCGAGCAGGCCGAAGTCCCCGAGGCCGGCGTTGGCCACGACGACGTCGAGCCGGCCGCTGCGCTCGGTGATCTCGGCGAAGAGCCGGTCGAGGTCGTCGAGCTTCGACACGTCGCCCCGGATGCCGATGCCCCGGCTGCCGACCTGCTCGACGGCGGCGGCCAGTTCGGCTTCGCGGCGGCCGGTGAGGTAGACGGTCGCCCCCTCGGCGGCGAAGCGGCGGGCGATGGCCAGGCCGATGCCGGTGGAGGCGCCGGTGACGAGGGCGGTCTTGTTGTCCAGCTGTCCCATGAGATTCTCCGAATCTTGACGTAACTATTCTTGTTACATTTCTGGGCGCAGAAAGCGGCGCAGAAAGCGGCGCAGGAAGCGGCGCGGGAAGCGGCGCAGGAAGCGGCGCGGGAAGCGGCGCGGGAAGCATTGCCACGGCCGAGGCTAGGCGGCCTTCAGCACGTCGCGCAGCACATCCTCCAGCGTGGTTCCCGCCAACTCCCGGCGGAGGGTGGCCTCGATCCCGTCGTAGACGGCGGCCATCACCGGAGCGATGCCGTGGCCCACGACGCACTCGGGGTCGGGCGTGGCGGGGTGCAGGGCGAAGATCGGTCCCGGCTCCACCGCCTCGTAGACGTCGAGCAGGGTGATCGCCGGCAGGTCCCGCGACAGCGTCCAGCCGGCCCCGGCACCCCTTCGCGAGTCGACCAGGCCCGCCTTGCGCAGCTGGGCCAGCAGGCGGCGGATCACCACGGGATTGGTGTTGACGCTCGTCGCGATCTGCTCGGAGGTGGCGACTTCGTGGCCACGGCGCTGGTACAGCCCGATCCAGGTCAGGGCGTGCGCGGCGACGGTCAACCTACTGTTCGCACTCATGCCGCCCATCACCCCTCTCCATGTCGTAACTGTAATAGTTACATCGGCCTACGACAAGCCCCGGCGGAGTCGAGTGGGAAGTCGGCGGGGCCGACTTCCCACTCCTCTTGCTTTACGGGGTGGTTGGGGTGGAGGTGGAGACGGGGCGGGGGTGGCGGTTCGGGGGGTGGTGCGCGGTGAGGGGGTGGATCCAGGCGAGAAGCGCGAGCAGGAGGACGAACGGAAGGAGGGTGCAGAGCGTCGCGCTGCCCGGGCTATGGCGGGGTTCAGGACGCATCGAGGGCGATGGGGAGGTCGAGCTCGGCCCAGACGGTCTTCGCGTTGGGGTGGCGGGGGATGGCGCCCCAGCGGTCGGCGAGGGCGTCGATGAGGGTGAGGCCGCGCCCGGACTGGGAGTTGGGGGCGAGGACGGCGGGCAGGGCGGGGAAACGGTCGCCCCTGCAGTCCGAGATCTCGATGCGCAAGGTTGTGCCCCGGCGCACGGTGGTGGTGAGACAGAGGTGAAGCTCGAACCCGCGCCCCGGAACGCGGCCATGGGTAGTCGCGTTAGCGGCGAGCTCCGCGACGATCAGGAGAGCCGAGTAGTACGGCTCGGTGTGGGACAAGTTCAGCCCCCAGGTGGTGAGTTGACGCCTGGAGATGCGCCGGCAGACGGCGGCGCCCTTGGGGGTGGCGGCGAGGGTGACGGTGTGACGGCGGGGGCTGTCGAGCGGGATGTCGGTCGTCATGGAAAAAATCGTGGCGCCCCGGAAGTACGCTGACCATGCATCCGGGGAGTACGGAGAGTGTCTGTCCGGGTGCGGACAGCTTTTGTTCGTGTGGCCGAATCACTAACGGGGTGGTCGCGATGGGCGCAGGACGCAACATCGAGTCGGACGACGACGTTCGCACGGAACTGCAGGAGGACCTGAGCGAGGTGTCGGACTTCTTCCGCGCCATCGGGAAGCAGATCAAGCTCCTGCGGGAGCGGGCCGGGATGACGCAGAAGGAACTCGGCGAACGCGTCGGCTACGGAGAGCACTTGATCGGCGCGGTCGAGCGCGGAAAGCGCACCCCGCAGCCGGAGTTCCTGGTAGCGGCGGACAAAGTCCTCAACGCCGGCGGCCTGTTGGCCATCACGAAGGACGACGTGATGCGGGCGCGGGCCAAGGCGCGGCTGCGGCACCCGGCCTGGTTCCGGGGCTACGCCGCCCTGGAGGTCGACTCGATCGAGACGCACAACTTCGCCACGCTCGGCATCCCTGGGTTGCTCCAGACCGAGGAGCACGCCCGAGCTATCTTCGCGATGAGGCAGCCTCCCCTGTCGGAGGAGGTGATCGAGATGCGAGTCGCCGCCCGAATGGCTCGTCAGGAAGTGCTGACCCAATGGCCTCGGGGGATGTTCAGCTGGGTGATCGACGAGAGCGTGCTGCGCAGGCCCCTGGGCGGGTGGGACGTGCACGCGGCCCAGCTCCGCCGGCTCCTGGAGGTCGGACGGACTCGCGGCATGGTCATCCAGGTGCTGCCACTGAGCAAGACAGAGCACGCGGGTATGGGTGGATCGTTCATCCTGATCACGCCCAAGGGGCGACCCCAGCACGCCTATATCGAGGCGCAGACGAGCAGTAGGCTGATCACCGATCCGGACGAAGTCCGGATCATGAACGCGCGCTACAACATCCTCAGGGCGCAGGCCCTTGGTCCCGAGGAGTCCCTGGCCTTGATCGAGAAGATCCTGGGAGAACGATGAGCACCGAGCTGGCATGGTTCAAGAGCACCTACAGCAGCAACGAAGGTGGCGAGTGCATCGAGGTCGCCGAGACGACCCACGTCATCCACGTGCGTGACTCCAAGGACAAGAGCGGCCCACAGCTGGCGTTCGAGCCGGCCACATGGCAGGCGTTCGTGGCATTCGCCGCGACCGCCGAGGTCTGATCAACGTCCTCCCAACGGCCCACCGCCTACCGGGCGGCGGGCCGTTGGCGTACCGTCAAGCTGACCGCGCCGTCCCACACTTAGGGGGAGCAGTGAGCAGCGAACTCGTCTGGTTCAAGAGCAGCCACAGCGGCAACGAGGGCACCACCTGCATCGAGATCGCCTGGCACAAGAGCAGTCACAGCACCAACGAAGGCGGCCAGTGCATCGAGGTCGCCGAGACGACCGACGCCGTCCTCGTCCGCGACTCCAAGGACGCCTCCGGTCCCCACCACACCTTCACCCCCGCCGCCTGGCAGGCGTTCGTCGCCTTCGCCGCCACCGCCGAGGCCTGATCAACGTAGTTCCGGTCACTCCGGTTCGAAGGCTCGCAGGGTGTCCTCGCCGTCGGTCCACAAGACCCCGAGCCGCTGCCAGGTCAAGAGCCATCCGTCCCCGTCACGGCGGAACTCCCAGTCGTAGGGACCGCCTTCGGCCCAACAGGCGGACCAGGTCCGCCAGTCCTTGCGGTCCAGTGCCCGCCAGCCGCGGATCATGAGGGCGTGCAGGGCGTCCCGGTCCTCCAGGCCACGTATTCTGCGCGCCAGGTCGTCGAGAGCGGGGGTGTGCAGCATTCCGGTTCCTTCCGTCACTGGGCGCTCGCCGCAGGTCGAACGACGATCTCGTTCACGTCGACGTACGGCGGCTGGGAGATTGCGTAGGCGACGGCGTCCGCGATCGCGGAGGCCGGCAGGGCCACGGCGCGGTACGTCCGCATGGCCGCCCGGGCGGCCGGGTCCGCGATGCCGTCGGCGAGTTCGGACTCCGTGACGCCCGGCGAGACCAGCGTGACCCGGACGTCACCGGCGGACTCCTGACGCAGGCCCTCGGAGATCGCACGGACCGCGAACTTGGTGGCGCAGTACACGGCAGCGGTGGGAGATACCTCGTACGCGCCGACGGAGGCGATGTTCACGATGTGCCC
Source organism: Kitasatospora sp. NPDC056731 (assembly GCF_040687675.1). NCBI lineage: Bacteria > Bacillati > Actinomycetota > Actinomycetes > Kitasatosporales > Streptomycetaceae > Kitasatospora > Kitasatospora sp. NPDC056731. The sequence continues at coordinate 107,137 of NZ_JBFBNR010000001.1, read as the reverse complement.
GCCACCTCGGGCGCGCATCACGGGCAGGGCGGCGGAGATGCCGTGCAGGACACCCCGCAGGTTCACGTCGATCATGCGGTCCCACTCCTCCGTCCTGAGCGCCTCCAGCGGCGACAGCGGCATCACCCCGGCGTTGTTGACCATCACGTCCACGCGGCCGTACCGCTCTTCGGCCGCTGCCACGAAGTCCCGCACGTCGGCGGCCTCGGTCACGTCCAGGCGCCGGGCCGCCGCCGTGCCGCCCGCGGCGGTGATCTCCGTGACGAGTTGGTCCAGGCGATCGGTGCGCCGTGCTCCCAGGAACAGGCGGTGGCCGTCGGCGGCGAGCCGGCGGGCGGTCGCCTCGCCGATCCCACTGCTGGCACCGGTGATCGCTACGACCTTGATTGTCCGGTCCGGCATGACTGCCCCTTGTCTCTCGGTAGGGCACCGAGTCTGGGCGAGGTGTTCCGGGCGGCCCAGGCCGTGTGCTGCCTGGGTGCGGTACACCCAGGCAGCACACCGGGCCCGCGGCCTAGCCTGGGCACATGACCGACAACCAGCTGGGTGAGTTCCTGCGGGCGCGCCGTGCGGCCGTGCGGCCGGACGAGGTCGGGATGCCGAGCCATGGCGTGCGCAGGGTCGCCGGGCTGCGCCGCGAAGAAGTCGCCGTACTGGCAGGGGTGAACGCGGACTACTACACCCGGCTGGAACAGGGCCGTGAACGCCACCCGTCCGCGCAGGTGGTGGACGCGCTCAGCCGCGCGCTGCTGCTGGACACCGATGCCCGGGCGCACCTTCACCAACTGTCCGGAACCGCACCGTCCCAGCGGCCCGTCGCCGTCACCGACCAGGTCGCCCCCGCCCTGCGCGTCCTGCTGGACGGCTACCCCAGCACTCCGGCGTTCGTCATCAACCCGATCCTGGACATCCTGGCCGCCAACGCCCTGGCCGAGGCCCTGTACTCCCCCTTCGAAGCGATGGACAACCTGGCCCGCATGGTCTTCCTCGACCCGGCAGGTCGGCCGTTCCACCCCCGATGGGAGCGGACGGCAGAGACGGTGGTCGGGCACCTGCGCCAGGCGTCCGGCGTCGACCCGGGCAGTCCGAGCCTACGGGCTCTCGTCGGCGAACTCAGCACGCACAGCACGGACTTCGCCCGGCTGTGGAACACCCACACCGTGCGCGGCAAGACCCGCGAGCACAAGCACATCCACCACCCGGACGTCGGCGGCATGACCCTCACCCACCACGCATTCGACGTGCGGGACGCCCCCGGCCAGCAGTTGATCATCTACCATGCCGAACACGGCAGCCCCAGCGCCGAGGCACTCAGCCTGCTCGGCTCCGTACACGCCACACGCGTCGGTAGGTGATCACGCAGCAGGCGAGCCTGAGGAACGCTTCGTGCCAGGGGGACCCTCCGGCCCCCACCACACCTTCACCCCCGCCGCCTGGCAGGCGTTCGTCGCCTTCGCCGCCACCGTCGAGGTCTGATCGACTTCCCCCTCAACGGCTCACCGTCTAAAGAGCGGTGGGCCGTCTGCGCGCCCGGGTGAACCGGCGGTACGCGAGATGGACCGCGAGGCCCAGCAGGGTCATGATGACGGACGCGACCAGTGCGACCACATCGAGCACGTTCCGGCCCAGTGAGTTCCAGAAACCGATGCTCGAAGCAAGGGCGGCGGTGTCGGTGTGCTGGGGGTCGTACACCACCGTCACGGTGTCGCGGGCCTTGACGCTGTCGGTGACGTAGGCGAGTTGGGTCTCGACGGATACCCCCTCGGACGTCGTGAACCGCACCCGGCAGTGGGCGTTGCCCGCCGGGTTGTCCTGCGGCGCGCTCACCTCAGTGCACTCGGTGACGACCGCCGACACGTGGACGCCGCGGCTGCGGAGAGCCGACGTCACCCCCATGTCGTGCGGTATCAGGTAGACCAGGCTGAGGACGAACAGCAGGACCCCCAGGCCGATCATCGCGAGCGAACCGTCCCGCACGGTCCGGCCGTGGTCCGGCGCGTTCTCCATCGATCCCCCCGGTGTCGGCCCAACTGCCCACGTGCGCTCACGCTACCCGCACCCACCGACACCGGCTTCCGAGCAGGGCAAACCTCTGGTCGAGATCCGCCGACGGGCCCGGCTCCCCGGTCATCCGGCGTAACACCTGGTGCACGGTTCGCCCCGGCAGCGAAGGATGGTGCGTGGACTACCCACAGACCCGCCCGCCCACGCCCGGCCAGGGCAGCGACACGGAGGAACACCTCGATGACATCCGCCCCGACCACGACACGCCGTCGGCGGAGCAGGGCCGCACTGGCCGCCTGCGCGACCGTGCTGGCCGTCTCCGCCACCACCCTCGCCGCCGGGACCGCCCCCGCCCACGCCACCACGGGCGTGCGCGAGTTCACCCGGACCGCCACCTTCACCGTCCCCGTCGGTGTCACCGGCCTGTTGATCGACGCCTGGGGCGCCGGTGGCGGAGGCGCCGGCGGCACCTCGACCACGCCCGTGACCGGCGGCGGGGGCGGGGGTGGCGGCGGATACGTGCACGGCGCGATCACGGTGCTCCCCCTTGAGCAGGTCACCATCACCATCGGGGCCGGTGGCGCGGGCGGTGCGGTTGGCGCCGTGGGCTCCGGCGGCACCAGCAGCACCGTCGCGATCGGTTCGACGGTGCTGGCCACCGCCCAGGGCGGCGGCGGGGGCTTCGTGCCGAACGGGGATTCCCCTTCGTACGCCAGCGGCGGCGCAGGGGGCGGCGGCACCGCACCCGCCGAGACCCCCTTGGGTGGCGGCGGCTACGTACGCCCCGGCGCGGCCGGGGGCAGCACGACCAGCGTGTTCTTCCCGAACCCCACCTCGCCGGGGGGCACCGGCGGCCAGCCCGCGAACACCGGGAGCGCCAACCCGGGAGACGCCGCGACCGGCGGGCCGGGCGGCGAGTCCGGCGCCAGTGGCACCTCGCCCGGCGAGGCCGGAGCGCCGGGGTACGCGCTCATCCACTGGTCGTTCTGAGCACCCGACTTCACAAGGCCGAGCCTGGACGGCACCGAACAGGGGATCCGGTCGGTGCCGCAGCAGCCCCGGCCGGATCTGTCAAACGGCGCACACCCGTTGTGAGTGGACTGGTACGTTCCGCACATGGACTTCAATGCCGTCGCCAACTCGTTCGTGCCCCACTACTACAACACCTTCGACTCCGGCATCGAGGGTCGCTCGAACCTCAACAGCCTCTACCGACCCGAGTCGATGCTCACCTGGGAGAACACCCAGGTCCAGGGGCAGCAGAACATCCTCGCGAAGCTGACGACGCCCGAACTGGCCACCGTCAAGCACAAGGTGAACACCACCGACGCGCAACCCGCCCCGGGCAACGGCGTACTGGTCACCGTCACGGGCAGCTTCGTCATCGACAACGCCTTCGACAAGCCCCTGCAGTTCACCGAGACGTTCAACCTGCAGCCGATCCCCGGCCAGCCCGGCGGCTTCTTCGTCTACAACCAGATCTTCCGCCTCGTCTTCGCCTGAGCCGCCAAGGGCCCGGGGCTTCCCGCCGGCTTCCCGCTCGGCGAGCGGAAGCCCCGGACCGGCGCCACGAGTTGGAGGAAGGGTGCACCTGCGCGAGCTCCGGCCGGACGACGCCCCCGCCGTCCGCCGCATCTACAGCGGCAGGTCGGTCGCCGACCTGTGGTTCGGCCAGATGACCGCCGCCCAGGCCCACGACTACGTACGCGAAGCCCGGGAGGCCGACGCGCACCGGCCGCGCACCGCACGCGCCCTCGGCATCGACGTCCACGACGACCTGATCGGCATCGTCCGACTCCGCATCACCGGCCACACGGGCAGCCTCAGCTACATCCTGCGCGAGGACGCCTGGGGCCACGGCTACGCCACCACAGCGGTGCGCCGGTTCCTCACCCACCACCGCACCCCACGGGTCACCGCCGAGCACCGCGTCGGCAACCCCGCCTCGGGAAGGGTCCTGGTGAAGACCGGCTTCGTCGTGACCACCGTGACCGACGAGATCGTCCGCTACGAACTGGGCTAGCGACTGACCTGCCACCTCCGACTCCCCGGGGCCCGCGCCGGGCGTGACGCGGACCTTTGCGTGTGTTTATATTGAACAATGGTTCAACCAAAAACCGGACACCCCCATGCCCCGCACGCCTGAGGCCTCGGCGGCCGTCCGCGAAGCAACCCGCGCCAAGATCCGGCGCGCCGCCGTCCTGCTCATGGCCGAACAGGGCTACCGCGCCACCACCCTGCGCCAAGTCGCCACCCGGGCCGCCGTCGCCGACGGACTGCCCTCCCGCTACTTCGGCAGCAAGGACGGCCTGCTGATCGACATCGCCGACGGCTGGCGCGAACGCACCCGCGCGGCGCTCGCCGCCCAACCGGCCGACAGCCCCGCCGACACCCTGCAACTCCTGGTCCGCTCCGCCCTGCTCGGCCTGGACACCGCCCCCGAAGAGATCGAGGAGAGCCGGGCCGTCTCCGCCCTCCTCGCCGACCCCGAAGCCCGAGCCGTCCTGGTCGCCGCAGGCGCCGACCTCGCCTCCGCCGACCTCCTCCAGGCCCTCGACGAAGCCCTGGTCGCCTGCCACGTCCCCGACCCCGCCGCCGCCCGCCTGCTCCTCCTCGCCGGCATCCGCGGCGGCCTCACCCTCGCCGCCGAGGACCCGGCCTTCCCGCTGCGCGACCTGGAAGCGGCCCTGCTCGCCCACCTCCTGCCGACGGCCTGACCCCTCCCCCGAGCTTGAAAGGCCCCGCCATGACCGCCGAGACCGCCGAGACCGCCATCCGCCCCTACCGCATCGCCATCGAACAGCACCAACTCGACGACCTGCGCGACCGCCTCGCCCGCACCCGCTGGCCCGACCAACTGCCCGGCGCCGACTGGGACTACGGCGTCCCACTCCCCTACCTCCAGGACCTGGCCGAGTACTGGCGGACCAGCTACGACTGGCGCACACACGAGGCCAGGCTCAACACCTTCCCGCAGTACACCACCACCATCGACGGCGCCAACGTGCACTTCCTGCACGTCCGTTCACCCGAACCCGATGCCACCCCGCTGATCATCACGCACGGCTGGCCCGGCTCAGTGGCCGAATTCCTGGACATCCTCGGCCCGCTCACCGACCCCCGCACCCACGGCGGCGACCCGCGCGACGCCTTCCACGTGGTCGCACCCTCCATCCCGGGCTACGGCTTCTCCGGACCAACCAGCCAACTCCACTGGGACTACCGGCGCGTGGCGCGCGCCTGGGCCGAACTGATGAACCGCCTCGGCTACCCGCGCTACGGCGCCCAGGGCGGCGACTGGGGCTCCGGCATCTCCCGCGAACTCGGCCTCGCCGCCCCCACCCGGGTCATCGGCGTGCACGTCAACACCTCCCCCACCTTCCCCACCGGCGACCCGGCCACCCTCGACACCATCGACCGCGAACGGCTCGACACCTGGGCCCGCCACCAGGCCGAAACCTCCGGCTACACCGCCGTCCAGGCGACCCGCCCGCACACCGTCGGCTACGCGCTCACCGACTCACCGGTCGGCCAACTCGCCTGGATCATCGAGAAGTTCCGCGAATGGACGGACTGCGACAGCAGCCTCCCCGAAGACGCCGTGCCCCGGGACCACCTCCTCACCAACGTGATGCTGTACTGGCTCACCGCCACCGCCGGCTCCTCCGCACGGCTGTACAAGGAGTCGGCCCGCAACGGCTGGACCGAGGCCACCCCCTCCACCATCCCCACCGGCATGGCCGTCTTCCCCCACGACATCACCCTCCCGGTCCGCGCCTTCGCCGAACGCATCGACAACATCGTGCACTGGACCGAGTTCGACCACGGCGGCCACTTCGCCGCCCTGGAACAGCCCGACCTGCTGGTCGCCGACATCCGGACCTTCTTCCGCTCCTTGGCGGATGGTTGGAGCGAGGTCTGAGTTGCGTCCGCCTCCACTGCGCCCCGATGCGCCCTTGACTCCACACCCAGGCGGGGCCCAAGGTCGTTGCAACTGGGCGCAACTGACTCGACAGCGGAGGCGGTTATGAAGCTACGGTTCGTCGGCAAGGACCCCGAGTCCGGGGACCACGGGTGTCCCTCCGTATGGGTGGACGAGGAACGGGCAGAGCTGGTGATTCAGGGCTGGAAAGCGGACGAGGCGACGGAAGTCGAGTGCCTGAAGGCCGGGCCGATTCCCGAGCACGAGACCGTCATCCGGCTGCCCCGGCGCATGATTCCACTTCTCAGGGAGGCCCTTGGTGGCACAGACGCTCTCTAGCTTCGCCGATCTGATCAAATCCGCACGTCATTCGGCGCTGCACCTTGAGATGCGAGACTGGTACTCGGTGGAGAGCGAAACCGAGGGGTTCGCCGCGTGGCGCCACGGGAAGAGACTCGATCCCGACAACCGCGATTCCTGGTGGCGACCTTGGCTCGATCTGGTACAGGAAGTCACCGGCCGAGGCGTCGCGATTCGCCGCGCCCGTGTGGTCTCGGAACCGGTGAGCGATTACATCCGCTTCGAACACTCCGGCACTTTCACCAACATTGCCGCTGGCGAAGATATCCGCTGGCTCCCCAGACGCAGCGCGTCCGGAATCGCTCTTCCCGGCAATGACTGCTGGATCTTTGACGGTCGACTCGTTCAGTTCAACATTTTCGATGGTGCCGGCCGATGGGTCCACACGGATCAGACGGAGGACGCCGCGATGGTAGCGCTGTGTGCTTCGGCTTTCGAAGCGGTCTGGGAGTCCGGGATCCCTCACGAGAAGTTCACCGTCTAGCTTTCCGCACAGAAACCCGATCGGCTAGTTCATGTCCTCCAATCCGCTCTCCAGCGCGAAGTCCGCACGTGCGGCGCTAGCCGCGCGCCTGGACGCGATGAAGAAGGACGCCGGGCTCACAGGGGATGAACTAGCCGCTCGTTGTGGATGGCACAAGTCAAAGTCATCTCGGATCTCGCGAGGCGTGACTCCACCATCGGACGCCGACATCCGCGCATGGTGTGCCGCCTGTGGCGTCGATGACCAGGCGGCAGACCTCATAGCCGCCTCGCGTTCCGCTGATTCCATGTACATACAGTGGCAGCAGATTCACCGTGACGGCATGCGGAAGATCCACGAAAAAACGGTTCCGCTATACCAGCGAACCCGACACTTCCGCGTCTACGCGTCCAATGTCGTACCGGGGATGCTGCAAACCGCCGAATACGCATCCGGCCTTTTGCGCTCCATCACGGACTTCCAGGGGACACCTGACGACGTCGACCAAGCCGTCCAGGCCAGGATCGAGCGATCGAGTGTCATCCGCAACGCAGGGCAGCGGTTCGCGATTCTGGTCGAGGAATCGGTCTTGTATTACCGAGTGGCCGACGATGCCGCGATGGCGGGCCAGCTCGGTCATCTCCTGTCGGTGATGGCACAGCCGAACGTATCCTTCGGAATCATCCCCTTCGGCGTGCGTCGTTCGGTTTGGCCACTTGAAGCGTTCTACGCCTTCGATGAAGACCTGGTCGCCGTGGAGACCTTGACGGCGGAAATCAACATCTCGACGCCGAGCGAAATCGGCACCTACCACAGGGCGTTCGCCGAGCTGGCGAAACTCGCCGATCGGGGTGCGGCAGCACGCGCGTGCATCACCAGGGCCGTCAACTCCCTCGGGTGAACCGGTGCAACCGAGTGCAACTTCGTGGACCGTGTCACTCATGGCTTCCTACTGTCGATCTGACGGCACCTCATCGGTCAATGCCGGTTGGGGGCCGCCTCCCTTCAGCATCGAACAGGAAGGCAGTGCAGTGAGCGACCTGTACGAGATCGAGATCCCGGCCGGACTCGCCGCCTACAAGGCGTGCGGCGGGAACCAGGGTGGGGGTGACGACGGGGAGTCGTGCGTGACCCTGCGGGAGGTGCCGGGGGTGGCCGGCGGGTTGTGGGTGATGGGTGACACCAAGGCGCCGGGGCGGGAACTGCGCTTCACCACCGTGGAGTTGAGCTCCGCCGGTATCGACCCGGATCGCTTCACGACCTCCGCCTGACGTACCACCTCGCACCAGCGGGCCCCGTTCCCAACGCAACTGGGAACGGGGCCCGCCTCACACCCAGGGTAGAGCGCGCATGGATCACTGGAACAGGCCCGGCCTCCACTGGCACTGCTACGCGTGGGCGGGCGGCAAGCGGCCCGACGACGCCGAGCGGCGGCCGCCGGAACCGCAGAACGGCTTGCGGCCCGAATGGGGCAGCCCCGTACCGCCGTTGGAGGTCATGCACTGGCTCGCCAAGTCGGCGGCGCAGATCAGGCTCACCACCAACGACCCCGCCGAGGCGCTCGACTGGCTGGGCAAGCAGCTCGCCGACTCCCCCGCCTCGGAGGCCGACCTTCCCGCGTTCACCCGACTCGATCACGCCCTGGCGTTCCTCGACACGTTCCCGCACGACGTGGTGTGGACGTACTGGACACCCGGGCAGCAGCTCCGGTCGGTCGCCGCCGTGGCGTGCCCCCGGACGTTCAGCCCCACCTCCGAAACGCCCCCGCCCTGCCCGCTTCGACGGCGCTGACCGGCGCCGCTCGGCGGGTCGTGACAGCGTGTCGAGTGGCGGAGCGCGATCCGCGACGAGAGGGTGACCGACGCAGGACCTCACCTGAAGGAGCGAGAATGCCCGAAGTCACCACTCCGTACGCGACCGGCACCCCGTGCTGGGTCGATCTGATGGCGCAGGACCAGCAGGCGGCACTGGACTTCTACCGCGACCTGTTCGGCTGGCAGGGGCAGGTCGGCCCGGCCGAGTTCGGCGGGTACGCGGTCTGCGAGCTGAACGGCAAGCCGTCCGCCGGGATCGGCCCGGCGATGGCGCCGGAGGGGATGCCCACCCCGCCGACCGTGTGGACCAGCTACCTGTCGACCACCGACGCCCAGGCCACCCAGGACGCGATCGTCGGCGCGGGCGGCACCCTGCTGGTCCCGGCGATGGACGTCGGCGAGCTCGGCAGGATGCTGATCGCCGCCGACCCGCAGGGCGCGGTGTTCGGCGTCTGGCAGCCGGGCGAGTTCTTCGGCGCCCGGGTCGTCAACGAGAGCGGCGCGCTGACCTGGAACGAGCTGCACACCAGCGACGTACCCGGCGCCACCGCCTTCTACGGCGAGGCGTTCGGCATCGAGATCCAGCCGGCGCAGGGCGCCGAGCAGTACTGGGAGCTGCGGGTCGGCGGCCGGGCCGTCGGCGGGGTCTCGCTGCTCGACAACGACCCGCCCGGCACGCCCGCGCACTGGCTGACGTACTTCGCGGTGGACGACGTCGACTCCACCGTGGACGCCCTGGTCAAGCACCGCGGCACCGTCCTCGCCCCGCCGTTCGACATGGTGGCGGGCCGGATGTCGGTGGTGACCGACCCGCAGGGCGCGCCGTTCGCGGTGATCACACCGAAACCGATGTAGGTGGACGGCACGGCCCACCGCGCACGGTGTCGCGGTGGGCCGTCTCCGTCCGACTTCCGTCCGTACAACTCCCGCCCGTACGGGTCACTCCGGTACGACGGCCGTCACCCCCGCCGTCACTCCCGCTGCGCGCGGCCGACGGCGCTGAGCACCGCCCGTACGCCCGCCGTGAGCACCGAGCCGTCCCGCCCGGCGCCCCACACCACCTGTCCCCCGACCCGGGCCTCGACGTAGGCGACAGCGTCGCTACCAGCACCAGCACCCGCCCCGACGGCGTGCTCGCTGAAGTGCAGGATGTCGACCCGCAGCGCGTCGGCCACCGCGTCGAGCGGCCCGGCGCCCTCGCCGCGCCGGCCGTCCACCTCCGCCCAGTCGTCGCCGGCCTGCCACGGCCAGTCCGGCGCCGCGTCCAGGTACTCCGCGCGGAAGAGCCCGTACAGTTCCTCCGCCGTCACCTCCCGCCCGCTGTCGTCGGTGGCCTCCTGCACGACCCGGGAGAACTCGATCTGGAGCCGCCTCGGCAGTTCCAGCCCGTGCCCGGTCTGGAGCAGGTAGGCGATGCCGCCCTTGCCGGACTGGCTGTTGACCCGGATGACCGCCTCGTAGTCGCGGCCGAGGTCGGCCGGGTCGATCGGCAGGTACGGCACCGACCAGGGCGCCTCGCGCGCCGGGACGCCGGACTCGGCCGCCACCTTGGCGTGGTGGGCGAAGCCCTTCTTGATGGCGTCCTGGTGGGTGCCGGAGAAGGCGGTGTGCACCAGGTCCCCCGCGTAGGGGTGGCGCTCGTGCACGGGCAGCCGGTTGCAGTGCTCGACGGTGCGGCGGATCTCGTCGAGGTCGGAGAAGTCGAGCATCGGGTCGACGCCCTGGGTGTGCAGGTTGAGCGCCAGCGTGACCAGGTCGACGTTGCCCGTCCGCTCGCCGTTGCCGAACAGGCATCCCTCGACCCGCTGGGCGCCGGCCAGCACGGCCAGTTCGGCGCAGGCGACGCCCGTCCCCCGGTCGTTGTGCGGGTGGACGGAGAGGATCACCGACTCGCGGCGCTCCAGGTGCCGGTGCAGGTACTCGATCTGGTCGGCGTAGACGTTGGGGGTGGCGATCTCGACGGTGGCGGGCAGGTTGTGGATGACGGGCCGGTCGGGGCTGGCGTCCCACAGTTCGGTGAGGCCGTTGCAGACCTCCAGGACGTAGTCCGGTTCGGTCAGGTTGAACACCTCGGGCGAGAACTGGAAGCGCACCCCGGGCCGGCCGTCGGCCCGCCGTGCCAGGTGGGTGGCGGCCTCGGTGATCAGGGCCCGCAGTTCGTGGCGGTCGCGCCCGAGGACGACCTCGCGCCAGAGCGGGGCGGTGGCGGTGTAGAGGTGGACGACGACGCGGGGCAGGCCTTCGACGGCCTCGAAGGTGCGGTCGATCAGGTCGGCGCGCGCCGCCGTGAAGACGACGATGGTGACGTCCTCGGGCACCGCGCCGGGCACGGTGGCCAGTTGCCGGACGAAGTCGAAGTCGGTGCGGCTGGCGGAGGGGTAGCCGACCTCGATCTCCTTGAAGCCCATGGCCAGCAGCAGGTCGAACATCCGCTGTTTGCGTGCCGGGTCCATGGGTTCGGCGAGCGCCTGGTTGCCGTCGCGCAGGTCGACGGGGACCCACAGCGGGGCGTGGCCGATCCGCCGGCCGGGCCAGCGCCGCATCAGCGCGGGGACGTGCACGCGCTCGTGGGCGGGCCGGTAGCGGTGGGAGGGCATGGCACCCGGGCGCTGCGGGTTCCAGGCGGGGGCGGTGACCGGGACGGGGCCGGCGGGGGTACGCAGGGTCGGGAATCGCATGATGAGTCCTTACGGAGGTACCGGTGGACCGGCAGGACGGCGCCCCGCAGCGGGGTGCCGGTCCGGTCACGCCCCGCTGCGGCCACCAAGAAGAAGGCCACCCAGAGGGAGACTCCACGGCTGCATGCCGGGTAGACTAACCACGAACCAAGTCCTCAGACAAGCTGACAGGTGAACGCGAATGTCCCCGCTCGGCCCCCTCCACCGCTCCCCCCTCGTCGACCAGGCCACCCGACGCCTGGAGGAGCAGATCACCGCCGGACACTGGCCGGTGGGCGGGAAGCTGCCGGGCGAGGTGACCCTGGCGAAGGAGCTGGGCGTCGGGCGCTCGACCGTCCGGGAGGCGCTGCGCGCGCTGGCCGGCGCCGGGATGGTGCAGAGCCGGCAGGGGTCGGGCGTGTTCGTGACGGCGGACGGGCCCGCCCTGGACTGGCCGACCCGGCTGCGCCGGGCGGAGCTGGCGCACGTCTACGAGGTGCGCACCATGGTCGAGGTGCAGGCGGCCCGGCTGGCGGCCGCGCGCCGCACGGAGGCGGACCTCACCGCCGTGGACGCGGCGCTGGCCACCCGGCTGGCGGCGGGCGGCGCGGACGACGCGGCCTTCGTGGACGCCGACATCGCGCTGCACACCGCCGTGGTGGCGGCCGCGCACAATCCGGTGCTGGACGATCTGTTCGCCCAGTTCGCGCCCGTCCTGAGGGAGCACCTGGTGGCCCTGGTGGGGGTGCTGGGGCTGCGCAGCGGGGACCCGAACCACGGCTACGCGTCGCACGCAGACCTCGTCGGGGCGCTGCACCGGGGCGACCCCGAGGAGGCCGGGCGGGTGCTGGCGGCCGAGCTGGAGGCCACCCGGTCGCGCCTGCTGGCCGACTGAGCGGAGCGGGCGGGGCGGGGCGAGCGGCAGCCGACGGGGCAGCCGACCGACCGGGCGGATATCCGGAGCGCGGGCACACAGTTTTCACACAGCGGTCACCCGGCCGCCCGCTCCGACGGCCGACGCCTCGTCAACCCGCTCCGAACTGGGATGCTTCGAGCACGTACGATCAACCGTCAGATGACATTGTGTCCGGAGCGTGTGTGACCACGGTCCAGGCGGCGAACGCACTTTCACTCCAATCACACGGTATGACTAGTATCGCCTCGTCAAGCCCGTGCCCCGGACGGCCCGCCCCGCTCAGGCCGGCCGCCATCCCCAAGGAGACTGCTCTGCGCGCGCGTGCGAATCGGCGGCCCCCGACGCCGAAGGCCCCCCGCAGGCGTCCGCGCCTGTCACTGCGGACGGCGCTGCTCGTCCTCGCCGTCGTCCCCAGCATCGCCCTGGCCGCCCTGTGGGCGGTCACCAGCGGCGAGACCGTCTTCGCCTTCCAGCGCCAGGCCGCCCAGGGCCTGCTCGCCCAGAAGGCCGGCCAGCCGTCCAACATCGTCTACTACAGCCTCCAGGAAGAACGCCGGCTCAGCGCCGAGGCGCTCGCCCGGCCCGGCGGCAACACCGACCAGCTGCGCCGCCAGCGCCAGCAGACCGACGACGCGGTCCGCCAGTTCCAGGTCCTCTCCGGCGAGACCGCTGACAGCGCCCCCGAAGAGGTCCGCACCGCCGTCACCGAGGCCCGCCAGGCGATGGGCAAGCTCGCCGAACAGCGCGCCGCCGTCGACCACGGCTCGATCGACCAGCAGACCCTCTACACGTACTACACCGACCTGATCGCCGTCGACCTGCGGCTGTTCACCGCACTCAGCCACGTCGACACCGGCGAGGTCACCTGGATCTCCAAGACCCTGGTGAACGCCTTCTGGGCCAAGGAGATGCTCGCCCGCGAGGACGCCATCCTCGCCCGTGGCTGGCCCACCGGGCGGCTCACCGTCACCGACTACCAGCAGGTCCAGCAGTCCGTCGGGGCGCAGGAGCACCTCTTCGCCGTCCAGGTCGTCCCGTACATCCCGGACGGCGAGTCCGCCGCCTGGCACGACCTGATGAACAGCCCCGCCTGGCAGGCCAAGGCCGCCGTCGAGCAGTCGCTCACCAAGCCCACCGCCGCCGAGGCCAACGGCACCGTCAGACTCCCAGCCGCCCAGGACCAGTGGCGCCAGGCCCTCGACCAGCTCAACCCGCAGCTGGTCAAGGTCATCGAGACCCGCACCAGCGGCATCGTCGACGTCGGCAAGGGCACCATCCTCTCCCTCCTCACCACGGTCGTCCTGACCACCGTCGTCGGCCTGATCACCGTCGTCGCGGTGATCATCGCCTCCTGGCGGCTCAGCCGCTCGCTGCGCCGGCGCATCAAGGAACTCCAGACCCAGGCCGAGGAGATGGAGCGCACCCTCCCCGAGGTCGTCGAACGCCTCGGCCGCGGCGAGCAGGTCGACGTCGAGACCGACACCCGCACCATCACCGCCGGCTCGCACGGCAACGGCACCGACGAACTCGCCCGCCTCGGCCAGGCCCTCAACCTGGCCCGCGCCTCCGCCGTCGAGGCCGCCGTCAAGCAGGCCGAACAGCACCGCGGCTTCGAGCGGCTGCTCCAGCGCATCGCCCGCCGCACCCAGCTGCTGATCGGCCGCCAGCTGCGCAAGCTCGACGAGCTGGAACGCAAGCACGAGGACCCGGAGGTCCTGGAGGGCCTGTTCGACCTCGACCACCTCACCGCCCGCCTGCGCCGCTACGAGGAGAACCTCGTCATCATGGCCGGCGGCCAGCCGCAGCGGCGCTGGCGCAAGCCCGTCCCGCTGCTGGACGTGCTGCGCGCCGCGCAGGGCGAGGTGCAGGACTACCGCCGGATCATGATCGACGTCGAGGGCCACCCGTGGCTGTCCGAGCGGGCCGTCGGCCCGGTCGCGCACGTGCTCGCCGAGCTGATGGAGAACGCCACCACCTTCTCCAAGCCGCCCACCCCGGTCGAGGTCCGGGCCGCCATGGTCGGCCGCGGACTCGCCGTCGAGATCGAGGACCGCGGCCTCGGCATGGACCCCGAGCAGTACGACGCCGCCAACGAACTGATGAGCCGCCCGCCCCGCACCGACGTGCTCGCCCGGGCGGACGACGTCCGCCTCGGCTTCTACGTCATCGCCCGGCTGGCCGCGCACCACGGACTCAAGATCGAGTTCCGGCCGTCGGCCTTCGGCGGCACCCGGGTCGTCGTGCTCGTCCCCGACGAACTCGTCATCGACGGCGACGCCGGACTGCCCGACGCCGCCCCCGTCGAACCGATCCCGCTCGTACGGCGCTCCCGCAAGGCGCTGCTCACCGCCTCCAACGAGGCCCCGGAGCCGGCGCCGGCGGGGCCTCCGGTCGCGCCCGTGGACTCCTTCCCGCCGGGAGAGTCCTTCGCGCCGGCAGAGCCCCTCCCGCCCGTGGAGACCTTCGCCGCGGCCGACTCCTTCCCTCCGGTGGAGTCCTTCCCGCCGGTGGAGGCGTTCGGGCAGGTCGAGGCCTTCGGGCAGGTCCAGCACGTGGAGCAGCCCGGGTACGCCGAACCGCTCGGGCACGTCGAACCGCTCGGGCAGACCCAGCAGCTCCCGCAGACCCAGCAGTTCCCGCACGACCCGCTGACCGCCCCCGTCCAGGCCTTCGGGCACGTCGAGTACGTCCAGCCCGAGGCCTCGCCCGCCGCCGAGCCCGCGCCCGCGCCGTTCCCCGCCCCCTACGCCGAGCAGCCGATCGAGCACAGCTCCCCGGCCCCCGACGCCCCGGCCGACCAGCGGCCCTCGCACGACGTGCCCGCCTACCCGGACATCGCCTACGCCCGGGTCACCGACGCCGAGGCCCCGTACGCCGACGAGCAGTACCGCCCGGCCGACCACTACCGGCTGGCCGAACGGCGCCAGCGCCGCGAGTACGCCTCCGCGGTGCCGCTCAGCCCCACCGAGACCGAGCAGCCCCCGCTGCCCCAGCGCGTCCGGCAGGCCAGCCTGGCCGCCGAACTGCGCGTCCCGCCGGCGCCCCGCCCGCAGTGGGCCGAGCCCGCCGCCGGGCCCCGCGCCGAATCCGCCGCCCAGGGCACCGAGCCCGCCGGCGGCCCCTTCCAGCGCCCGGCGAAGCGTTCCGGTGCGACGATCGGCGCCTTCCAGCGCCAGTCCCGTGCCGCCCGCGCCCAGGACAGCGGCGAGCACCCGCTGCCCGGGGCCGTGACCCCACCGGCTCCCCCCACCGCCCCCGCCGGCTCCCCGACGCCCGCGCCCGGCCCCTCCCCCTGGGCCCTGCCGGCCGCGGACCCCCGAACCACACGAACGGATGACCAGTCATGAACCGAACGATCGCCACCCACCAGGACCTGGACTGGCTGCTGGACGGACTCGTCGACTCGGTGCCCGGGACCAGGAACGCCGTCCTGCTCTCCGACGACGGCCTGGTCGTCAGCCACTCCCGCACCATCGAACGCGCCGACGCCGAGCGCCTCGCCGCCGTCGCCACCGGCCAGCAGAGCCTCGCCCGCGGCGTCGGCCAGCTCTTCGACGGCGGGGCCGTCCACCAGGTGATCGTCGAACTCGCCGAGTGCTGGCTGTTCATCATCGCCGCCGCCCAGGGCACCCACCTGGCCGTCGTCGCCTCCCAGGAGGTCGACGCCGAGGTCATGTCGGTCGCCATGCACACCCTGGTGCAGCAGGTCGGCCAGAAGATGACCACCCCGGTGCGGGCCGAGGCCGGCGCCGCCTCCCCCACCGGCTTCGACGCCTTCGCCGCCCGGAACCGGAGCTGACACCGGTGGGCCCGTACGGAAACGGGAGCGGTAGCGGTAGCGGGAACGGGCAGCGCGGCGGGGTCCCGCACTGGAGCGAACTGTCGGACGAGGACGCCGAGGACGAGTCGGGCGCCATGGTGCGCCCGTACACCATCACCCGCGGCCGCACCGCCCCCGAGCGCGACGACCTCACCCTGATCACCGTGCTCACCACCGTCGAAGACGAGGCCGCCCGGGCCCTGGCGCGGGGCAGCCGCGCCGGTGCCCGCGGCCTCCAGCCCGAGCACCGGATGATCCTCGACCACTGCCGGCGGCCCGCCGCCGTCGCCGAGGTGTCGGCCGGCCTGGACCTCCCGGTCTCGGTCACCAAGATCCTGCTGGGCGACCTGGTCGCCCAGGGCCTGCTGCGGGCCCGGGCACCGCTCTCGGTCGCCCGGGCCGCCGGAGGCGTGGACCTCGGCCTGCTCACGGCCGTTCGCGAAGGACTCCGGAGACTCTGAACCATGGCAACACCCCACCCCAGCAGTGCCGCCGACGCCGGCGTCGCCACCGCGCCGGCCGCCGTCAAGATCCTCATCGCGGGCGGCTTCGGCGTCGGCAAGACCACCCTCGTCGGCTCCGTCAGCGAGGTCACCCCGCTGCGCACCGAGGAGTACCTGACCCGGGCCAGCGTCGGCGTGGACGACCTGTCCGGCGTCGACCAGAAGGACACCACCACCGTCGCCCTCGACTTCGGCCGGATCACCGTCAGCCCGGACCTCGTCGTCTACCTGTTCGGCACCCCCGGGCAGGAACGCTTCTGGTTCATGTGGAACGACCTCGTCAACGGCGCCCTCGGCGGCATCGTCATCGCCGACACCCGCCGGCTCGACACCAGCTTCGCCTCCATCGACTTCTTCGAGAGCCGGGGCATCCCCTTCGTCGTCGCCATCAACTGCTTCCACAGCCACAACACCCGCACCCCCGACGAGATCCGGGCCGCCCTCGACCTCGACCCGCAGGTGCCGATGCTCCTCGGCGACGTCCGCGAACGCGCCTTCGGACGCGACCTGCTGCTCGCCCTCGTCGACCACCTGATGGACCTCTCCGCCGCCCCCGTCGGCTGAACGTCGGCTGAACCACCTCCCTTCCCCAGGAGCCACCCCATGACCTCACCCCTGCGCGTCCTCGTCCACGGCGGCGGCATCGGCGGGCTCACCCTCGCCACCGCCCTCGCCAAGCGCGGCCACCACGTCGACGTCGCCGAACTGCGCGACCAGCTGGAAGCCCTCGGCGTCGGCATCATCCAGCCCTCCAACGCCCTCCACGTGATGCGCGAGATCGGCGTCCTCGACGACTGCCTCGCCGCCGGCTTCGAGTGGGAGGTGCTGACCATCTGCGACCCGACCGGCGCCACCCTCGCCAAGATCCCGCAGCCCCGGATGGGCGACGCCCCCTCCAACAACGGCATCCCCCGCCCCGCCCTCGCCCAGGTGCTCGCCACCGCCGCCACCCGGGCCGGCGCCACCCTGCGCTTCGGCACCACCATCGCCGACCTCGCCGAGGACGCCGACGGCATCGACGCCACCCTCACCGACGGGCACCGCGGCCGCTACGACCTCGTCGTCGGCTTCGACGGCATCGGCTCCCCGCTGCGCAAGCGCCTCTACGGGGAGAAGTACGCGCCCGAGTACACCGGCTTCGCCAACTGGCGCGTCACCCTGCCGCGTTCGCCCGAGGTCCAGGGCGTGGTGATGTCCACCGGCAACCTCAAGGCCAAGGCGCTGCTCACCCCGATCAACGACGACCTCATGTACCTGGGCTCGGTGTTCGCCGAGGCCGAGGACTTCCGGCCCGACCCCGGGCACGCCCACGAGCAGCTCGCCGAACGCCTGGCCGGCTTCGGCGGCCCGATCGCCGAGGCCCTCGCCCAGGTCACCGACCCGTCCGCCGTGGTCTACTCGCGGATCTCCCAGGTCAGCGTCGAGGAGCCCTGGCACGTCGGCCGGATCGCGCTCGCCGGCGACGCCGCCCACGCCTCCACCCCGCACCTCGCCCAGGGCGCCGCGATGGCCGTCGAGGACGCCCTCGTCCTCGCCCAGAGCCTGGACGCCGCCGAGACCGTCCCCGCCGCGCTCGCCGTCTGGGAGGAGCGCCGCCGCCCCCGCGCCATGTGGGTCCAGGCGCTCTCCCGGGCCATCCTCAAGCAGGAGACCGGCACGCCCACCACTCCGGAGGAGGACGAACTCCTCAAGGTCGGCATCCCCGGCGCCGCCCACGTCCTCGTCCAGCCGTACTGAGGCCCCTGTCCGGCCTGCTGCACAGCCCCGTGCAGCAGGCCGGCGGCCGGCTCACGCGCCGGCTCACACGTCGGCTCACGCGCCGGCGAGCTCGTGCCGCCGCTGCCACACCGCCGCCGAGACCCGGGCCAGCAGCCGGGCCGCCGGGTCCGTGCGGTCCTCACCCGAGGCCAGCGGACCGGTGTAGCAGACCGCGATCAGGTAGGGCGGGCAGTCCTGCGGGTGGACCAGGCCCACGCTGTGCCGGGCGCCGGGCACCCAGCCGTTCTTGAAGGCGATCCGGGTGTCCGGCGGCAGGCCCGCCGCCAGGTCCACCCGGAACGCGTTGCGCTCCAGCAGCGCCAGCAACTCCGGCTCCCCGCCCAGGGAGTGCAGCAGCCGCACCAGGTCCCGCGCGCTCACCAGGTTGTGCACCCCGGCGTCGCGCGCCGCGTAGTCCTCGATCCCGCGCGGGCTCGCGCTGCGCGTCGCCCCGGCCCGCCGCCACGCCTCGGCCACCGCCGCCCGGTCGACCCGGGCCAGGCACAGGTTGGTGGCCAGGTTGGAGGAGTGCGTGATCATCCGCTCGGCGAGCAGCCGCAGCGGCACGTGCGTGCCCAGCAGTTCCCACGGCAGCGGATCGCTGTCCCAGTCGGGATCGTTGCCGAACTCCCCACCCACCACGGACTCGAACCGGTTCACCACCGGCACCTCGGCATCGAGATCCACCCCGCCACGGGCGAGCGCCGCCAACACCGCGACCTTCATCGTGCTCGCGGCATCGTGCAGTTCGTCCGGCGCCCGCACGAACACCGGCTCCGCCTCGCCCGCCCAGGGGGCCACCACCACAGACAGCATGGAGGAAGAGTAGGGGAGATCGGGCCGAACCGGGCGGTCGCGGGGAACGGGAAGTCGGCGGCTCCGACGTCCCGCTCCCCGCGACCGCGCTCAGGCGCCGTTGCGGCGGCGGCGTCGCTCGTGGAACAGCACCGCTCCACCGTCCACCAGCAGCAGCCCGAGGCCGACCACGGCGGCGAACAGGACGCCGTCACCCGCCCCGGTGGAGGCGAGCGGCCCGCCGGGGGCCGTACTCGGGCTCGTAGTCGGGCTCGGGCTCGGGCTGCCCGAGGCGGTCGACGCGGCGGACTCGCCGAGGCCCGTACCCGGACTCTCGCTCGGGCTCGGACTCGGACTCGCGCTCGGACTCGGACTCGCGCTCGGACTCGCGGGTCTCCTGGCGGTGATGGGTGCGGATGCGCAGGAAGTCGGTCAGGCCGACTTCCTGCGCGTCAGCCTTCCAGCGCACCGGCACCGGATCATCGCCCTGGGACACGAACTGTCGGTACGTCAGAAGTACGTCAGGAGCAGTAGCACCGCTGCCCGGCGTACCGCCCGAGCAGCAACCGGACCCCGAGCCCGGGGCGTGCCCGGGTCAGCTGCTCGGGCGCGGGGACGGCAGGGCCGCGGAGCCCGCCGCCAGGGGCCATTCGCGGTGGAACGGCGGCAGCGGGTACGTGCCCTCGATGACCGGGGTGCCGAAGACCTTGAGGTGGGCGAGCAGCGAGCCGGTCAGGTCGACGCCGCCGACCAGCGACCAACTCCCTTGGGCCTGCGGCGGGTTGCCGGAGGAGTCGGCGGTCAGCGAGCCCTCGACCTGGGCCCGCAGGTAGGGGGCCACGGTGGTCTGGACGCCGACGGTGTCGTAGAGGCCGACGGAGACCTCGGCGCCGAGCGCGGCCCGCACGCCGGCCTTGCCCGTGAGGCGCACCCGGATCGGGGAGACCTTGGTGTCGGCGTCGGTGGTCGGGGTCCAGCCCTTGCCGCCGGTGTAGTCGGCGCGGACGGCCCAGGTGCCGGTGGCCTCCTGTTCGGCCTCCAGGTGGACCTGGCCGTCGGCGCTGACCTCCAGGTAGCAGGTGAGCTTCAGGTTGACCACGACGGGCAGTCCGGCGACGGTGAGCACCGGGCTGGCCTGCAAGGTGGCGAAGGGCAGCCGGACGGGCGCGGCGCCGGTGCTGCGCGCGACGTCGCCGGTGACCTTCCACTGGGCGTGGGCGCCGAGGTCGAAGCCGATGGAGGCCGTGCGCGGGCTGCCGGCGGCGGCGCCGTGGTAGGCGAAGTGGACGGCCGGGTGCAGCTGGAGGGAGCCGGAGGCGTCCACGCTCGCGCCGTCGGGCAGCGGGACGGGGGCCTTGACGTCGACCTCCAGGGTGCCGGAGGCGTCGGCCTTCACGCCGCCGCCGTCCGCACCGACGACGGCCTTGAGGTCCTTGACCAGCGGGGTGACGGTGATGCCGTGCGGGTCGACGGGCACCCGGCCGTCGGCCTCGGTGCCGCCGAGGAGTTCGGCGAGGGTGGCGGGGCGGGTGGTCAGGTTGAGGCTGGTGCCCGCGCCGGGGCGGACGCCGGTGACGGCGACCAGCGCGCCCTGGGGCGCGGCGGCGGTGGGCGGGCTGGCGATGAGCTGCCCGGGCTGGACGGCGGGGGCGGGGGTCGGCGTCGCGCCGGCGGTCGCGGTGGGCCCGGCGGCCGGTGGCGCCGAGAGGACGGCTGTGCCGCCCGCCGGGTCGTACGCGGTGAGCTGGAGGTTCTGCCCGGCGGGGGTGGCCGCGCCGCCGTCCTTGGCGGGGGCGGCGACGGCGGCCTGCCGGTCGCCGGCCGGGGCGGCGGTGACCGGCGCACCGACGGCGCCGGCGACACCGGCAGCGCCGGTCGGCCGTGCGGTGGCGGCTGTGGTGGTCGGGGCGGCGGCGGCCCGGGCGCGAGGGGTGCCGGCGGCCGGGGCTGTCGGGGCCTGGCCGCCGGCGGCGGCCGTGGTCGTGGTCGTGCCGGTGGTGACGGCCGCTTCGGTGGTGCCGATGGCGGCCTGCGGAGCGCCGGAGGTGGTCGGCCCGCAGGCGGCGACCCCGGCGAGGGCGAGGGTGAGGAGGGCGGGGCCGACGGCCCTGCCTATGGAGCTTTTGAACACGCGGCGTCATGTTACTGACGGGGAATAAGTTTGTCGAAGACAGGCCAAGCAAGGTAAAAGGCGCAGGTCAGACCAGCCGGTCCACGGGCAGCGGCTCTCCCGGCAGCGGGCCCACCACGGCGTCCGCCGCCAGCTCGGCCAGGTACCGGGAGCGGGGTACCGGCTCGGCGCCGAGGCTGCGGATGTGCGGACTGTCCCACTGGGCGTCGAGCAGCCGCCCGCCGGCCGCGCCGAAGCGCGCCCCGAGGTCGGCGACGGCGACACGGGCGGCGTCGGGGCGGCGGTGGAACATCGAGTCGAGGCTGAGGACGGGCCCGGCGGCGACGCCGAACACCCCGCCGATCAGCTCCTCGCCCTCCCACACCTCGCCGCTGTGGGCGGCCCCGAGCACATGCAGCTGCTCCAGTGCGGCCCGCAACTCACCCGTCAGCCAGGCTGGTTGGCGGCCCTCGGCACAGCGGGCCAGCACCTCGCCGAAGGCCCGGTCGGCGCTGGTCCACCACTGCGGCCGGTGGCGCAGCCGCCGGGCGAGGCGGCTGCCGAGCCGGACGCCGTCGGGCGGCAGGACGGGCCGGGGGTCGGGCGACCACCAGGCCAGCGCGTACGGGTCGTTCCCGCCGGGCAGCAGCATCACCTCGCCCGCCTCGACGGCCTGTTCGTAGCGCGCCTCGTTGTAGGCGCCGGCGTACTCGTCCGCCGCGGGCATCGGGAACAGGCCCCGACGGTACGCCGCCAGCAGGTCCGGCGCGCCGAGACCGGCGCCGAACGCCACCGGCCCGTCCCCGGGCCCGCGTTGGACGTCCAGCCCGTCGAAGGGGCTCATGCCGGCGGCCCGAGGAAGCCCTCCGCCGCCAGCCGCTCCAGGTAGTGGTCGAGCAGGCCGGCGTCGACGGCGGGCAGGTCGATCCCGCTGCCGGCGAGCGCGGCATTGGTGTTGGCGCGGTCGAACAGCGGGAAGACGGGCCGGAAGTACAGCTCGCTGATCGACAGCGCCGATCCGGGGGCGCGGTCGACGAACAGCGGGACGAACGGCGTGATGGGGTGGGCGGGGTGCCCGGCGGCGAAGCGGACCAGGCCCTGCACCCAGTCGCCGTACGGGAGTTCGGCGATCGGGTGGCCTCGGGCCCGGAGCCGTTCGGCGAGGTCGGCGAGGTCGGCGGGGCGCGGCGAGGTGAGGTGGTAGACCTCGCCGTCGGCGGGGGCGTGGGCGGCGATGTGGGCGACGGCGCGCGCGAAGCGGTCGGCCGGGACGAAGTCGAGCGGCAGCAGCACGTCCGGGCAGGTGCCGCTGTCCGCCAGGTACGCGATGAGCGCGCAGATCTCGGTGCCGGTGTTCATCACGCCGGTGGCGAGGTCCCCGGTGACGTCGTTGGTGCGCAGCACGGTGACCGGGAGCCCGGCGGCGGCCGCCTCGTGCAGCAGTTGTTCGGCGACCCACTTGCTCTCGACGTAGCCGACGCCGAGCCGGTCAGGGTGGGCGAGCGGGGTCCGTTCGGTGACCTCGCGGACGCCGGCCGCGCCGAAGCCGGCCAGCACGGCGAGGGTGGACAGGTAGTGCACGGGTACGCCCCGGCTGAGCCCGGCGAGGCGGATGATCTCGCGGGTGCCGCCGACGTTGGGCGCGCGCAGCTGGTGGTACGGGTAGAGGAAGTTGACCTGCCCGCCGAGGTGGTGGACGGCGTCCAAACTCCCGGCCAGCACCTCGAACTGACGTTGCGTCAGCCCGAGTCTGGGTGCGGCGAGGTCGCCGACCAGCGGCACCACCCGGGTGTCGGTGAGGTCGCGCCGCAGGAAGCGCTGCTGGGCGGCGCGCAGGCGTTCCAGCGCGTGCTCCTCGTCGGGGGCGCGGACCAGGCAGTGGATCCGGGCCCGGGTGGTGGCGAGCAGGGCGTGCAGCAGGTGGGCGCCGCAGAAGCCGGTGGCGCCGGTGAGCAGGATCTCGGCGGGTTCGGCGCGGCTGGGCGCCGGGCTCCAGGACTGCTGGACGGGGTGGGCGAGCCGGGCTTCGGCGGCCCAGTCGACGGCGGTCTCGGCGGGGCCAGGGCCGGCTCCGTCGACCCGGGCGGCGCCGTCGGCGCGGGCGGCCTGGACGGCGGTCGCGAAGGCGCGCAGGGTGGCGTCGCGCAGCAGGGCGCGGGTGAGGGCGCGGACGCGGGTGACGTCGAGGCCGAGCATGATCCGGGCGCGGGCGAGCATCTCCATGGCCAGCAGCGAGTTGCCGCCGAGGGCGAAGAAGTCGTCGGCGGGGCCGACGTCCTCGACGCCGAGCAGTTCGGCCCACAGCTGCCCGATGGCGTCCTCGACGGCTCCCCCGCCGCCCGCCGCCCCGGTGCCGCCCGGGCCGGGCCGGCCCGGGGTGCGCGGCTCGGCGTGCGGCAGCCGGCGGCGGTCGACCTTTCCGGCCGGGGTGAGCGGCATCCGGTCCAGCGCCACGAAGGCGGCCGGGAGCATGTACTCCGGCAGCCGTTCGGCCAGGTAGGCGCGGAGCCGGTCGCGGCGGGCCCCGGCACCGGCCGCGGCGTCGGCGTGGTCGGCGAGCGTGTAGTAGGCGGTGAGCGCGCGGCCCCCGTCGGGGTCGCCGCCGTCGGCGGCGACCCGGGCCTGCCGGACGTCGGGGTGGGCGGCGAGGGCGGCCTCGATCTCGGCGGGGTCGACGCGGTGGCCGAGCACCTTCACCTGGTCGTCGAAGCGGCCGAGGATCTCCAGCTGCCCGTCGGCCCGCCAGCGCCCGGCATCGCCGGTGCGGTACATCCGCTCGCCGGGCACCGGCGCGTACGGGTCGGGGACGAAGGCCTCGGCGGTCGCCACGGGGGCGCGCCAGTAGCCCCGGGCGAGGCCGGGCCCGCCGAGGTGGATCTCGCCCTTCTCGCCGGGCCGTACGGGGGACAGCCGGGCGTCCAGGACGTGCACCCGCACGCCGGGCAGCGGGCGGCCGATCGGCACCGGCGCGGCCGGGCCGCCCGGGCCGGCGGCGTCCAGCAGCGCGGGGGTGACCTCGCAGAGCGTGGAGGTGACGGCGGCCTCGGTGACCCCGTAGGCGTTGACCAGCCGGACGCCGGGCAGCCGGTCCAGGCAGCTGCGGCAGTCGTCGGCGTGCACGACGTCCCCGCCGACGACGACCAGCCGCAGCCCCTCCGGGCCGGGCCCGCCGGGCGGGAGCAGCGTGAGCACGTGGTGCCAGTAGGCGGGGGTGAGGTCGGCGACGGCGAGGCCGAGTCCGCGCATCCGGTGGACGAGTTCGGTGGGCGCCCAGGTGCGGCCGCCGCCGAGGACGAGGGTGGCCCCGGCGAGCAGGGTCGCGAAGACCTGCTCCAGTGCGGTGTCGAAGCCGAGCGCGGCGAGTTGCAGCACGCGTTCGCCGGGGGCGAGGCCGTAGGCGTGGACGACCCGGTCGAGGGTGAACACCAGGGCGCGGTGGGTGACGGGGACGCCCTTGGGGGTGCCGGTGGTGCCGGAGGTGTAGATCAGGTAGGCGAGGTCGTCAGGCCCGGCACCGTCTAGCCCGGTGACGACCGGCTCACCGCCGCCGTCCGGCCCGTCCACGCCGTCCACCGGCAGCGGCTCGACGCCCGGCAGCGCCCCGCCCTCGGTGACCGCCACCCGCGCCCCGCTGTCCTCGACCAGCCGGGCCAGGCGCCGCGCCGGGTACGCCGGGTCCAGCGGCAGCAGCGCCGCACCCGCCTTCAGCACGCCGAGCCAGGCGACGACCAGGCCCGCGCCGCGTTCGAGGCAGACCGGCACCACCTCCTCGGGGCCGACCCCGCGGGCCCGCAGCGCCCGCGCCAGGCGGTCGCTGCGCCGGTCCAGCTCGCGGTAGCTCAGCGTGGCATCGTCTGCGACGACGGCGACCGCGTCCGGGTACTGCGCGGCGCGGGAGCGCAGCAGTCCGTGCACGGTGCCGCCGCCGCCCGCGGCCCGCCCGCGGCCGCGCTCCCCGGGGGAGCCGAGCCCGGGGAAGCCGAGCCCGGGCGGGCGCCATTCGCGGGCCACGTGGGCCCGGCAGTCGTCGCGGCCGGCCGGCCCGTACACCAGGTGCCAGCCGCCCGGCACGGTCAAGTCGCCGGGCCAGATCGCGTACTGACCGCTGTCGTTGCGAACCACGGCGTGACGCCCGGAGTTCACATCCGTTCGTACGCCCTGTGCGCTGTCTGCTGCGTCGTCCACCGGCTTGACCTCGTGCTGTGGCGGCAGTTTCCTGGGAGGTGCGACATTTCCGACTATACGCACTCAGGGCACAGGACGAACGTCCGATCGCAACCCGACCGGACGCGACGCTGCCGTGTGCCCGTCAGCCCGGGACGAGACGACCCCGCGACCGCCGAGACCCGTCCTCGCCCGAACTCCCCCGTCCCACCGGCCGGGTGGCGACGCGGAGGAGGTAGCCCCGTTGACACGTCGGCGACAACGCCTGATGGCCTGTTACCTGCTGTGGATGGTGCTGTTCACCGGCGTCTACTACATCAACCCCTCGCAGCGGATCATCTGGTGGACGGGCATCGGACTCGGCGGCTGTGCGGCCATCGTGGCCGGCATCCGCCTCAACCGCCCCGCGCACGCGCTGTGCTGGTACGCGCTGGCGCTCGCCAACCTGAGCTTCACCGCGGGCGAGGTCGTCCAGGTCGTCCAGACCCAGTTCCTGCACCTGCACAACCCGTTCCCGTCCGTCGCCGACGGCTTCTACCTGGCCGAGTTCGTGCTGTACGCGGCCGGCGTGCTCGGCTTCATCCGCTGGCGCACGGCCCGTCAGGACCGCGCCGGCCTGCTCGACGCGCTGATCCTCACCATGGGCCTGGCGCTGCTCGCCTGGATCTACCTGATCCTCCCGTACGCCCGCAACCCCGACCTCTCCTGGTTCCAGAAGGCCGTCTCGATCGGCTACCCGCTCGGCGACGTGGTCGTCCTCGCCCTGCTGCTGCGGCTGCTGACCCCGCGCGGCGGCAACAGCCGGGCGCTGCAACTGCTCACCGTCGGCACCGCCGGCATGCTGGTCGCGGACACCCTGTACGGGCTGATCCAGCTGCACGGCAACTGGCACATCGGCACCCCCGTCGACTTCGGCTGGGCCGCCTTCTACACCGCCTGGGGCGCGGCCGCGCTGCACCCGTCCATGGTCGAGCTGACCAGACCCGTCCCCACCCAGCAGCCCGACCTGAGCGCCGGTCGCCTCGCCCTGCTCACCCTGGCCTCGCTGATCGCCCCGGCGATCCTGATCATCGAGTCGCTGAACGGCAACACCAGCAACGCCGGCGTGATCGGCGCCTTCTCCGCCCTCCTGTACCTGCTGGTGCTGGCCCGGCTGGCGGTCGTCGTGGTCGCCCGCCGGCAGGCGATCGCCCGCGAGCGGGCCCTGCGCGAGGCCGGCGCCAGACTCACCGCGGCCGTCACCGTCGAGGAGGTCGCGGACGCCGTCCAGGCCACCGCCTCCACCCTGATGCCCACCGAGCCCGGGCACGTCGCCCTGCTCGCCGTCACCGAGGCCGGCGTCCTGCACGTGCGGCACGCCGAACGCGGCGCCGCCCAGCACCACCTCGGCCCCGTCACCGACTCCGACGAGGCGCTCGCCCTCGCCGCCTACCGGGAGACCCGGCTGCTGCCCGTCGAGGACATCGGCAGCGACCTCGCCGCCCGCCTCGACGGCATGCCCTCCGCCCTGCTGTGCCCGCTCACCCTCGACGAGCGCCCCTCCGGCGACCCGCTGATCGGCGCGCTCATCGTCACCGGCACCGCGCAGGAGCTCACCAGCCTGTGGGGCTCGCTGGAGATCCTGGCCGCGCAGGCCGCGCTGGCCGTCGAACGGGTCGTGCTGAGCCAGGAGGTCAACCGCCGCAACAGCGAGCTGTACTTCCGCACCCTGGTGCAGAACGCCAGCGACGTCATCCTGATCCTGGACGCCGACGACGGCGTCCGCTACGCCTCCTCCTCCGCCGAACGGGTCCTCGGCTACCCCAGCCTGGACGGCACCCTGCTCACCGAGCTCGTCCCGCCCGAGGACAGCCGGGCCGTCGGCAAGGCGCTGGCCCGGATGCGCGGCCCGGTGGACACCGCCCCGGCGCACGCCGCCCCGGCACACGCGCCGGAGCACTCGCCGCCGCACTCGCCGCCGGGCGAACCGCTGCACTCGCCGACACGCGAACCGCTGCGCGAACAACCCCGTGAGCACTGGCGGCTGCTGCGGCAGGACCGGACCCCGATCGAGGCCGAGGTCCGCTTCAACGACCTGCGCGCCGACCCGACGGTCGGCGGCCTGGTGCTCACCCTGCGCGACGTGACCGAGCAGCGCCAGATGGAGCGCGAACTCACCCACCGGGCCTTCCACGACTCCCTCACCGGCCTCGCCAACCGGGTGCTGTTCCTGGACCGGGTCGGCCACGCGCTGTCCCGCGGCGAGCGCAGCGGCGCCGTCACCGGGGTGCTCTTCCTCGACCTCGACGACTTCAAGGTGGTCAACGACACCCAGGGGCACGCGGTCGGCGACGAACTGCTGATCGCCGTCTCGCTGCGGGTCTCCACCGCGCTGCGCAGCTCGGACACCGCCGCCCGGCTCGGCGGCGACGAGTTCGCCGTCCTGGTCGAGGACGCGCTGCGCCCGGCCGACGTGGACGCCATCGCGGACACCGTGCTGACGGTGTTCGCAGAACCGTTCAGGCTGAGCGCGGGCGCCGTCCGGGTAACGGCCAGCATCGGCGTCGCCACCACCGAGGACAGCGTGGACGCGGCCGAACTGCTCACCCACGCCGACCTCGCGCTCTACTCCGCCAAGGCGGCCGGCCGCCGCCAGTGGCGCCACTACCAGCCCGCCCTCCAGACCGGGCTGGTGGAGCGGCACGAGCTGAACGAGAACCTGGACGCGGCGATCGCCGAATCCTCCTTCCAGCTGTACTACCAGCCGATCGTCGACCTGCGCACCGGCGACCTGGTCGCCTTCGAGGCGCTCGTCCGCTGGCCGCACCAGCGGCGCGGCATGGTGCTGCCCGACGAGTTCATCGCCCTCGCCGAGGAGAGCGGCCAGATCGTCCCCCTCGGCGCCTGGGTCCTGGAACGCGCCGCCCAGGAGGCCGCCGCCTGGCACGCCGCCAGCTCCGCCGACCGCGCCGCCGCCGGCCTCCCCCCGCTGCGGGTCAACGTCAACGTCTCCGCCCGCCAGTTCCGCGACGCCGGCTTCGTCGACGTCGTCCGCGGCGCCCTGCGCAGCTCCGGCATCGACCCGCACACCCTCGTCCTCGAACTCACCGAATCCGTCCTGATGCGCCGCGACGACCGCGTCCACGCCGACATGGCCACCCTCGGCGACCTCGGCGTCGGCATCGCCATCGACGACTTCGGCACCGGCTACTCCTCGCTCTCCTACCTGCGCGAGTTCCCGATCTCCATCCTCAAGATCGACAAGTCCTTCATCGACGGCCTCGGCCTCTCCCCGCAGCAGTACGCCCTCGTCGAAGGCATCACCCGCATCGCCGACACCCTCGGCGTCCGGGTCATCGCCGAAGGCATCGAACACCCCGAACAGCGCGACCTCCTCGCTGCCATGGGCTGCCCGCTCGGCCAGGGCTACCTCTTCGCCCACCCCATGACCGCCCCGCAGGCCCGCGCCCTCGTCGGCGGCACCGCGCACGAACCGGCCTGACCCCCGACCTCAGGGCCGCGCCCCAGGTCCACGCCTCAGGACCGCGTCTCAGGCCCGCGCCCCAGATCCACGCCTCAGGTCCACGCCCAGCGGATGCCCGCGACCCCGGGCCCCAGCGCGGTCGCCACCACGTGCGCCAGGTGGTGGCTGTCCAGGGTGAGGTCGGCCAGGCTGTCGTCCGGACCCTCCGAGTCACTCGCCGTGAACCACTGGCACTGCACCGGGAGTTCGCCCGGATCGAAGCGCACCCGCAGGACGTAGTGGTCCGCCGGGAAGCGGAAGGCCGCACGGTAGCGGCAGCACTCGGCCGCGCTGTGCGGGCGCACCTCGAAGGAGAACACCTGGGTCTCGGAGCAGTGCAGCGAGCGGTCGAACAGCAACTCCGCGAGCACCACCCGGGCCACCGGATCCCGACGCACCCGGCCCAGCCGGCAGCTGTCCCCCGCCACGATCTCGACGGCCCCCTCGTCCACCCCCTCGTCGCAGTCGTAGATCAGCAGCGCCCGGTCGACCCCGTCCTGACGGGCCCGGACCGCCACCATCGAACTGAGCGCCGCCAGTTCACGACGCGGCCCGACCGTCACCGTCGCGTACTCGGTGACCACCTGGAGCTTCCCGGCCGCCGGGCTGTCCAGATCCGCGAGCAGCCCGCCCAGATCACCGGGGGTGCGCACCATCTGCGGGTACGGGCGGGGCCCGCCGCCGTCGCGGTCCGCCCCGCCGCGCGGCCGCGGCGCACCCAGCAGGGCGGTGAGCGCGTGCGCCGGCAGCCCGAGGATCTCCTCCAGCGCGGCCACCACCCGTAACGACTCCGGGCGCTCCGGCCGGCGCAGCCCGCGCTGCCAGTAGCTCAGGGTCGTGACGGCGATCCGCAGTCCGCGCTCGGCCAGCCGGCTGCGCAGCCGCTCCAGCGGCAGCCCGCGGGCCTCGATCGCGGTGCGCAGCGCGAGGCCGAAAGGCCCGCTCCGCAGCGCGGCCAGCACGGCGGCGCTCTCCGGTGCAGCACCGGGCGGCGGTTCCTGACGACTGGCCATCGGGGCTCCCGGGGCTACTGGCCCGGCCGGCGCACGGCGGCGGCGGGGCCGAGGGGACACGGCGGCGGTGCGGGGGGCGAAGGGTGCGGACGGCGGCGGTACGGAGGGCGGGGGACGCGGTACGGGGGGACGCGGCGCGCTGTGAAATTACCGGCTTACCCCGGCCGCGTCCATATCCGGGAGCCCCGCTCCCGGCCACCCGTCTGCGGCGCAGCACCTCCGCCGCACCGCCCCTCTTC
This sequence comes from Kitasatospora sp. NPDC056731, assembly GCF_040687675.1. Taxonomy (NCBI): domain Bacteria; kingdom Bacillati; phylum Actinomycetota; class Actinomycetes; order Kitasatosporales; family Streptomycetaceae; genus Kitasatospora; species Kitasatospora sp. NPDC056731. Next base: position 77,097 of record NZ_JBFBNR010000001.1, on the reverse strand, counting down.
ACAGCCCCGTTCACAGCACCGCCCGCTCCCCTCCCGGGGGTCTGGGAGCGGCCCGGCCTGCTGCCTACGCTTCCTAGCAACCCCGGTCCGGGCCCGCCGCGTCGGCCGCGCGGCAATCCCCCACACAGCACACCCCCACACAAGGCACACCCCAGGGCGGCGCCGGGTGCACACGGAGCCGCCCGTGCCCCCGCACGAAGGAGTTCCCCCATGAGCGGACCCATCCGTGGGTCGTCCCTGCGCGCCGCACTGGCCGCGCTGTGCATGCTGGCCGCCGTCGTGACCACCGGCGCCGGCACCGCCGCGGCCTCCCCCCAGGCCGCCGCCGGCAGTTCCCAGACCCTCGCCGCCAGTTCCCGGCTCAACATCTCCATGCAGGCGCAGGAGCAGGACCAGTGGTGCTGGGCCGCCTCCGGCAACACCATCGCCACCTTCCTCGGCCACGGCACCGACCAGAACTCGTTCTGCGACCTCGCCTACGGCCAGGACACCTCGTACCAGTGCCCCAACCAGCCCGGCCAGCTCTCCTGGGTGCAGAACGCGCTCTCCGCACTCGGGGTGTCCCCCGGTCAGGAGACCGGCGCCCTGTCCTTCAACACCATCGTCAGCGAGATCAACGCGGGCCGGCCGATCGAGACCGGCATCTCCTGGCTGGCCGGCGGCGGGCACGCCCAGGTCATCTACGGCTACGACCAGAGCAACAAGTCCATCTACTGGGGCGACCCGTGGCCCAGCAGCAACCGCTACAACCTGGCGTCGTACAGCTACTACGCCGGCTACAACGGCCAGTTCAACTGGAACGACTCGCTGTACCGGATCGGGGCGTGACACGATGACGCACTTCCGCGCCCCGCGCGCCCTCGCCGCCATCGCCCTCGCCGGCAGCGGACTGCTCGCCGCCGCCCCCGCCCTCGCCGCCACCCCGGTCACGGCCGCCGGCGTCCCGTCCGCCCCGTCCGCGGCCGACGTCACCGCGGCCGCCGCGGCGGCGAAGGCCGCCCCCGTCGTGCAGACCCTCGGCGGGTTCTTCGCCCACGGCTCCGGCCAGGGCTCCTCCGACGCCCGCCAGGCGCAGGCCGCCGCCCCGGCCCGGCTGGTCGGCGACACCGTGCCCGTGTACTACCTCAACCCGGACTTCGTCGCGGCGGCCTCCGTCGGGGCGCCGGTCGCGAAGTTCGCGTTCATGGCGACCGAGGCCGCCGCGGCCGACGGCCGCAAGGCCTCGGTGTGGACGGCCCCCGACCCGCACGACAGCGGGTCCTGGGCCGAGATCAACATAGCCTCCGGCAGCGACGAGACCGACCACGCCGCCGCCGCGGCAGCACTGGGCCGGGGCGCCGTCGCCTTCGAGGAACCGCAGATCCGGGCCTGGTACGCCCTGGTCGACGGCCAGGTGCGGCCGCTCAACCCGGACGCGGTCCGGTCCGTGGGCGACGCGGGCATCACCCTCGCCCAATACCAGCAGGTGGTCCACGACCGGTACGCCGACAAGCTGCCCGGCACCGACTACGCCAAGGCGCACCTGCTCGGCGGCTTCGACCGGGGAACGGCCCCCGTCGCGGCGCCGGCCGGCGACTCCACCCCGACCACCGCCCTGCTCACCGGGGCGGGCACCCTCCTCGCCGCCCTCGGACTCGGCACCGCGCTGCTGCGCCGCCGCCGGGCGGGCCGCACCACCGCCTGACGGCATCTACGCCCCTCTCTTTGCGGAGGCGAAAACGGAAATTCCTCACGGAAATTGACAGTAAGTCAATTTCAACCAAAACAACCCCAGGCCTCGCCCGCATCCGCGGGCGAGGCCTTCTCCACATCCGCGGCCGCCTCTCACCAGGGATGACACCAGAGAGGTGGCCCAGGTTTTCGCAACGCCCCTACACAAATGATCCGTTACGGAATCGTCATCCTGATTGGTCACTGGGAGTCAGCTGGGAGTGAGAGATTGTCCTTCGGCTTTAGGCAAGCCATTCTGAACAATGCATATTTCTTGAGAGAGTCTTTAATGTCACGACGGTTCCGGGCCTCGTCCGCTTTCGCGGGCGGGGCCTTCTCTACGCGTCGGATGCGCCCCGTATCAGCGCTCCTGACGCTCGGCCTGCTGGTGCAGGCCGGTGTGGTGGTGGACGCGGTGACGGCCGCTCCGGCCACCGCCGCACCCTCACCCGCCACTCCGCCCGCCGCTCCGGCCACCGAGGCACCTGACGAGGCTTCGGCGCTCCTGTCAGCCCGACTGCAGAAGCGACGGATCGAAGTCACCAACGCCCGGACGGAGTTCACCACGCTGTGGGCGAACCCGGACGGCACGCTGACCTCCGACCGCTCCACCGGGCCGATCCGGATGAAGGTCGGCGACGCCTGGGTGCCCGTCGACACCACGCTGGTGCAGACCCCGGACGGCAAGGTCGCACCGAAGGCGCACCCGGGCGGGGTGGTCTTCGAGGGCGGCGACGCCGGGGTGACGGTCGGCGACAGCCTGCCGGGCGCCGCGATACCGACGGCCGCACCGAGCACTGCTCCGACCGCGGCTCCGACCACGACTCCGAGCGCCGCCGCCACCACTGCGCCGGCCACGGCACCAGCGACGTCGCCCAGTGCGATACCGACGGCCCCCGCTTCCGCGTCCCCGTCGTCGTCCCCGTCGTCGTCTCCGTCCGCCTCGGCTTCGACCTCGGCTTCGGCTTCGGCTTCGGCCGACGCGAACCGGGCCTCCCGCAGCGGCGCCCGCGCCGCCGCCCCGGCCGCCGACCCGCAGTCCACCCCGGCCCCGGTCCCCGCCGAGCGCGAGCTGGTCAAGCTCGGCTCCGGTGAGCAGCAGGTCAAGTTCGGCTGGCTGGGCAAGCTGCCCAAGCCCAAGCTGGACGGCAACAAGGCGACCTACGTCAACGCCCGCCCCGGCGTCGACCTGGTCCTCGAAGCCACCCGGACCGGCTTCGAGCAGTTCCTGATCGTCAAGGACCGCTCCGCCGTCGCCCAGACCGGCACGATGACGCTCCCGCTGGACACCACCGGGCTCACCGTCGCGCCGCAGCAGGACGGTTCGATCCAGCTGCTCGACAAGGCGACCGGCAAGGCGACGGTCAAGATCCCAGCGCCCGTCATGTGGGACGCCGCGGTCGACCCGGCCTCGCAGGAGCACCTGAACCGCGGCCCGGTGACGATGGAGGTGCGCGGCCAGGGCGCGGACACCGAGCTGGTGTTCACCCCGGACGCCGCCTTCCTCGCAGATCCGAAGACCCAGTTCCCGGTCACCATCGACCCGGTGGTGGACGTCGGTACGACCTTCGACACCTACGTCCAGACGAACGAGAACATCGACGCCTCCTCGTCGACGGACCTCAAGCTGGGCAGCTACGACGGCAAGGTCGTGGCCCGGTCGTTCCTGACCATCCCGGGCGGGTCGTTCAACGGCAAGCAGATCCTGGGCGCCACGCTCAACGTCTACAACTACCACTCCTCGTCCTGCGTCTCGAAGCAGTGGGAGGTCTGGAACGCGTACGGCGCCAACTGGGGCACCCGCTGGGGCAACCAGCCCGCGATGGAGCGGAAGTGGGCCACGTCGAACGACACGTACGACATGGCCAACGACGGTGACAACCACGACTGCTACGCGCCCGACGGCTCGCTCTGGGCCAAGGCCGACGTCACCGAGATGATCCGGTACTTCGCCCAGTTCGGCCACGGCGAGTACGGCTTCGCCCTCAAGGCGGCCGACGAGTCCAGCAGCCTGTCCTGGAAGCGGTTCAGCTCCGCCGAGGGCGGCGCCGCACCGTACGTCTCGATCACCTACAACACCGTCCCGGCCACCCCGGCGACGGTGGAGGTGCTGCCCTCGCAGCAGGGCAACCCGCGCTACACCTCGGACGCGAACCCGCGCTTCCAGGTGCAGGCGGCCGACCCCGACGGCGACCCGCTGAAGGTCTACCTGGACCTGTGGCGCGGCGGCACGTTCATCGGCAGCATCGTCCGGGACACCCCGAACGGCACGATCGCGACCGTCCGCCCCTCCGACTACGGCATCGCCAAGCTCGACGAGGGCGTGCAGTACTCGATCTGGGCCATGCTCGACGACGGCAAGTCGCGCTCCGGCTGGGTCGGCACCAACGTCATCGCCGACACCGTCAAGCCCGGCACCCCGTTCGTGAGTTCGGCGGACTACCCGGCGGACGGGCTGTGGCACGGCACCGCCAACCAGGCCGGGTCGTTCACCTTCTCGCCCGCCCCCGGCACCGACGACACCGCGGCCTACGTCTACACCCTGGACGGCGGCACCCCGGTGACGGTCGCCGCGACCGGCGCGCTGACCACGTCGATCACGCCGACCACCGAGGGTCGGCGCGTGCTCAGCGTGCAGTCCAAGGACCGCGCGGGCAACCTGTCCCCGCCCGCGACGTACACCTTCCAGGTCGGCCAGGCGGGCATGAGCTCGCCGGTCAACGGGACCCAGTCCGCGAAGCGCGTCAAGCTCGCGGTCGACGCCCAGGCGCAGTTCCAGCGCGTCGTCTACCAGTACCGCCGCGGCCCCGGCGCCACGGAGTACAACGTCCCGCGCACCAACCTGACCAAGGCGGACAACACCGCGGTCACCGAGGACAAGCCGCGGCTCGCGGACCTCGGCCCGCACGCCAACTGGAGCGTCCTCGACACGCTCGGCCAGGTCGGCGGCGTCGTCCAGGTCCGCGCTCTCCTCTTCCCCGAGGACGGCTCCGGCAACGGCTACGCCACCGTCTGGAACACCATCACGGTCGACCGCAACGCCGACGGCGCGGCCAGCACGGGCATCGGCCCCGGCTCGGTCAACCTGCTGACCGGTGACTACTCGACCGACGTGACCGACGCCGACGAGCGCGGTCTGTCGGTCAAGCGCGCCACCTCCTCGCGTGACGTCGGTCGCGGTTGGCAGCCCCAGGGCGAGCGCCTGACGCTCAACCAGCGCCAGGTCGGCACCGACCTGACCGGCTTCACCGCCGGGCAGGCGACGCTGTCCCGCTCCACGGCCCGCGGCCACGACAACTCGCCCGACTCGCTCCTGGTCGTCCCGGCCGGCTCCGGCTGGGACTCCTTCGCCGCGCTCGGCCCCGAGTACACGCTCGGCCAGGGCATGCAGCCCGGCAAGACCTACCGCCTCACCGGCTGGATCTACGTCCCCGGCGCGACCGGCCTGGACAACCCGCTGGCGAACCGCGGCCTGCGGATGGTCGGCGTCTACCGCACCCCGGCCGGCTACGGCGAGACCGCCTCTCCGAAGGCGTCGTTCACCGACGGCTGGCAGCAGCTGACGCTGGACCTGACGGTGCCCAAGGACGCCACCGAGGCCTGGTTCCGCCTCTACAACGGCAACACCGCCGGCAGCGGCAAGGAGGTCTTCTTCGACGATCTGTCGCTGAAGGAGATCGTCGCCCCGTTCGGCCCGCAGTGGGCCGGCGGCCCGGACGCGGGCACCGGCTCGGACTTCCGTGCGCTGTCCTTCCCGCAGTCCGACCTGGTCGAGATCAAGGGCAACGACGACACCTCGCTGACCTTCGCCAAGGGCACCGACGGAACGTTCTTCCCCGAGCCGGGCGCCGAGTCGCTGTCGCTCAAGGCCGTTCCGGCCAAGTCCGGTGCGATCGTCCTGTCGACCAGCGGCCAGTGCCTGGAGGTCCCGAACGGCGCCGCCGGCAACGGCGCCAGCCTGCGGCCCGCCGCCTGCACGGGCGCGTCAAACCAGCAGTGGACCCGTGGGGACGACCTGACCCTGCGCCTGCTCGGCTACTGCCTGGACAACCCCTGGGGCCAGACCGGCAACGCCACCCCGCTCACGTTGTGGGGCTGCAACGGCGGCGACAACCAGCAGTGGGAGGTGCGCACCAACGGCACGGTCATGAACCGCCACTCGGGCCAGTGCCTGGACGCCGACAAGGGCGCCTCGATCTGGGTCTGCTGGGCCGGCCCCAACCAGGTCTGGGACATCCAGACCGCCGGCACCGCCTACGAGCTGAGCGAGCTGGACGGCTCGAAGACCGTCTTCGCCCGCCAGGCCGGTTCGAACATCTACCAGGTGGTCAGCGAGACGGGGCCCGACGCGGCCTCGACCACCCGCTACCAGTACGACACCACCGACGGCCGCTCGCTCGTCAAGCGCATCGTCCCGGCCGTCGAGCCGGGCATCGACGACGTCAACGGCTGCACCGTCGACCCACTGCCGCGCGGCTGCGAGGTGATGGAGTACGACTACGCCAAGGTGACCACCGCCACGGCCGCGACCCCGGGTGACTACCTGGACCGCGTCCGCGGCGTGAAGGTCTGGACGTGGAACCCGGCCACCTCCAAGCAGGAGGCCGTCGAGGTCGCGCACTACGCGTACGACGACCGCGGCCGCCTCACCCAGGTCTGGGACCCGCGCCTGGCCACCCCGCTGAAGACCGCGTACAGCTACGACGACGCCGGCCGGGTCACCCGGATCGGCAGCGCCGGTGAGCTGCCGTGGAACTTCGACTACGGCAAGGCCGCCGTCGACCAGGATCCTGGCCGTCTGCTCAAGGTCCGTCGCGGCACGCTCGCGCCGGGCAGCAAGGACCAGGTCACCGGCGAGAACGCCACGTCGGTCGTCTACGAGGTGCCGCTGACCCGCGGCGCCGGCGGTCCGTACGACCTGGCGGGCTCGGACGTGGCCAAGTGGGCGCAGACCGATGCGCCGACCGACGCCACGGCCGTGTTCGGTCCCGAGGACGACCCGGGCACCAACACCGCCTCGGCCGCCAAGCCGGGCGCGGACGGCTACAAGCCCGCGACCGTCCACTACCTCAACGCCTCCGGCAACGAGGTCAACACCGCAACGCCGTCCGTCACCCCGGGCGGTGACATCGACACCAGGGAGTACGACCGCTACGGCCACGTCGTGCGCGCCCTCTCGGCCACCAACCGTTCCATCGCGCTCGGCGTCCACCCGGACGCGGACAAGCTCGCTGCCGAGCTGAACCTGACGACGGCCGACTCCGCCTCGCGCGCCCGGCTGCTGGACTCCCGCACCGTCTACACGGCCGACGGCCTGGACGTGGCGGAGACCCTCGGCCCGGTCTACCGTGCCTCGCTCGCCGAGCAGGTCAACGGGCAGACCAACCCGGCCGTCGTCACGGCCGAGGCCGAGAAGCTGCCGCAGCTCGGGACCAACGCCAAGGTCCAGATCGACAACGACTGCTGCGGCGTCACCTGGTCCGGCGGCGCCCAGCTGGGCATCCGCGGCGCGGCGGCGGGCGCGTTCGACGCCATGCGCGTCACCGTTCCCGAGGAGGGCGAGTACGTCCTCTCCGGCCAGCTGACGAAGAACAGCGACCACGGCGTCATCCAGTGGGCGATCGACGGCAAGGACGTCGGCCAGCGGATCGACACCTACAGCGCGAGCGCCGCGGTGGCCCCGTACACCACCGGCGCACCCGTGAAGCTCACGCGCGGCGACCACGAGCTGAAGCTCACCGTGGTCGACACCAACGCGGCCAGCAGCGGCGAGCGGTTCCACACCGGCATCGACACCGTCACCCTCACCAAGGCGACGGTCAACCCGACGCTGGCCGCAGGGACTTCGGTCGTCGCGCGGGACCACAACACCAACACCTACGACGAAGGGAAGCCCGACGGCCAGGCCTACCACCTGGTCACCACCGCCACCGACGGCGCCCGCATCGACGGCTACGCCGACGACGTCGAGCTGCGCGTCACCAAGACCGGCTACGACACGCCGATCGGCGGCACCTCCGGCTGGAAGCTGAAGACGGCCACCTCGGTGACCACCGACGCCCTCGGCGCGAAGCTCACCTCTCTGGTCAAGTACGACGCGTCCAGACGGGCACTGGAGTCCCGTAAGCCCGGCTCCAACGGCAACGACGCCGGGACCGTCAAAACCGTGTTCTACACCGCCGGCACCAACCCGGACGACGCCGCGTGCGCCAACCGTCCCGAATGGGCGGGCCTCCCCTGCGTCACCACGCCAGGCGGCGCCGTCACCGGGGCCGACGCCTCGCGGATGCCCACCACCCTGCCGGTCAAGCGGGTCACCCGCTACTCCGCGTTCAACGAGCCGGAGGAGACCACCGAGACCAACGCCGGCAAGTCCCGCAAGACTGTCACCGTCTACAACGAAGTGGACCGGATCGTCTCCACCGAGATCACCTCGGACGACGGCAAGCCCCTGCCCAAGGTCACCACCGAGTACGACGCCGCCACCGGCGGCATCGTCAAGACCACGGCGGACGGCAAGTCGCTCACCCGCGTGCTGGACGCGCTCGGTCGGCTGATCTCCTACACGGACGCCGACGGCTCGACCACCACCACGGAGTTCGACCGGTTCGGCAAGCCGGTGAAGGTGAGCGACCAGACCGGATCCACCGCCTACGCCTACGACCGCGCGAAGGAGCCGCGCGGACTGGTCACCTCGATCAACGACAGCGTGGCCGGTGAGTTCACCGCCAAGTACGGTCCGGACGGCCAGCTCGTCGAGCAAACCTACCCCGGCGGGATCGTCCGCAAGGACACCTTCAACGCCGTCGGCGAGGCCACCGGCCGCACCTACACCCGCACCTCGGACAACACGGTGGTCTGGGCCCAGACCACCGACATGTCCACCCAGGGCCAGGTCGCCAAGGACACCAGTTCCACGGCCACCCGCTCCTACCAGTACGACCGGCTCGGCCGGCTGGTGAAGGCCGAACAGACCACGGTCGCCACCGGTTGCGTCACCCGGCAGTACGCCTTCGACGCCCACTCCAACCGCCTGTCCAAGCAGACCTCCCCGCGCGGGGCGGCCGGCGAGTGCAGCACGGCCGGGGCCACGGCGGAGAACCACACCTACGACAGCGCCGACCGGCTCACCGACGCCGGCTTCGTCTACGACGCCTTCGGGCGCACCGTGAAGACGGCCACCGGCGCGACCAACACCTACTGGGCGAACGACCGCGTCGCCGCCCAGGAGAAGGGGGACACCAAGCAGGAGTGGGCCGTCGACGCCGCCCACCGTCTGACCGCGTTCACCACGGCCAAGAAGCAGGCCGACGGGTCGTGGGCCAACGCCACCTCCAAGCTCAACCACTACGGTGACGACTCCGACGAGGTCCGCTGGACCATCGAGGACACCACCCAGGGCACGCTGACCCGCAACGTCTCGGGCCTGGACGCCGACCTAGTCGCCACCACCAGCAAGACCGGTGACGTCCAGCTCCAGCTCACCAACCTGTTCGGCTCGGTGGTCGTCACCACCGACACCGCGCTCACCAAGCCGGTGGTGCTGGACTTCGACGAGTTCGGCATCCCGCAGGACGGCCAGGCGAACGTCCGCTACGGCTGGCTCGGCGGCAAGGAGCGCTCCGCCGAGGCCCAGGACGGCGACATCCTCATGGGTGCCCGCCTCTACAGCCCGGCCCTCGGCCGCTTCCTCCAGATCGACCCGGTGCCCGGCGGCAACGCCAGCCCGTACGACTACTGCACCGGCGACCCGATCAACTGCACCGACCTCGACGGCAACTGGGGCATGCCCAAGTGGCTGAAGAAGACGGTCGAGGTCGTCGCCAAGGTCGCCGAAGTCGCCTCCTACATCCCCGGCCCCATCGGCGCCATCGCAGCAGCCGTCTCCTCGGTCTCCTACGCGGCGACCGGCAACTGGGAGAAGGCCGCCGAAATGGCCGTCACCGCAGCGGCCCAGGTCGTTGGTGCCGGGCCGGTCGTCAGGGTGGCAGCCGCAGCGGTCAAGAGCACCAGAGCGGCAACCCGTGTCGGACGGGCCGCCTCCGAGTCCAGGGCCGTGTATCGAGGCGCAGCGCCCAAGATGAAGTCCGCGGCGAAGAACTGCGGCTGTGCCTGCAAGCGAAGGAACTCCTTCGCGCCGGACACTTTGGTCCTCATGGCGGACGGAAGTCGCCTGCCGATTCATGAGATCGGTATCGGAGACCGGGTCATGGCCATCGATCCACAAACGGGAGAGGCATCCGAACAGCCCGTCCTCGATGTGATTGTCGGCTACGGGGACAAGCACATGGTCCAGATCGACACCGACCTGGACCCTCTCACCAAGCCGCTTGAGGCGACCTCCAACCACCCCTTGTGGGTGGTCGGCCGGGGTTGGGTCGAGGCCGGTGAGGTGAGCCCGGGTGATGACCTCCTGGGGTCGGACGGGGCCACGAGTACCGTCACCTCCACGGTGGACCTCGGAGAACTGAGCGGGGAGCTCGTCTACAACCTCACTGTCGGCGATCTGCACACGTTCGTGGTCATCACCTCGGGCGGCTCGGAAATCCTGGCTCACAATGACGAGCTACCCCCGGCCTGTAAGCTTGGGAACAAGCTGAATGAGGCGGATGCCAACAAAATTGCCACCAAGATGGGCTTCGTCAAGGTTGGCGGTCGTTCACATGGAGCAGACGTCTACCAGAAGGGAAATGTCTTCATATCCCGGGACCAGGACAAGCACACCGGCGGCGGATGGAAGGCTGCCTCCTCGGTCAAGAAACTGGGGAGCAACAACACCCGCCTGGGAACCTTCTGTAAGCACATGTGCCACAGGATTGCGAAATAGCTGATGCACCAGTACCGCGTCGTCAAGTACTCTGCAGCAGAACGGGACGGATCGACACCGTCCTGGACCAGCTTCTCCGACATCGGCGAGACCTTCGACGGTCAAACTCTGACGGAGTCGGAGTACGTCGAGACGGAGAACAAGTATCTTTCGGCAATTCGCGACTTCATGAGCCTGGGCGAGATCTCATCGCTCCAGGTCGACGGACTGGAGATCTACGAGGAGAGCTCCTGGTGGGGGGAGATACAAGAGGGAGAGATCCTTCCAGCCGAGAAGGTGATCGCCCTGTCCAAGTCGATTCTTCGACAGGATTTCGTCTGGGCTCGCCTGATTCGTCGCGATGATTTCTTCATCCACTTCGGATACGACTACTACATGTATGTAGGGGTCGCAAATCCTGCGGACCGGGCCATCGAGAGATCGCGGCGCGCCGGACTCTACGTCGACGAGTTCGAGTCCCCCTATGCGGATTAGGTAGCAGACGTCCTCGACTCGCGAACCCAATGACGGGAGTTCCGACCTCCGTCTCGCGAGACACCACTTCGGAAGCAGATCGCCATCAGATAGAAAGGAAGATTCCTAGACAGCACCCAGGTGGCCAGCCATCCTTTTCGGTGGACCACTCTGCGGACAGCAGAACCCCATATGAATAGCTGTAGCTGTCGAGGCGGCGGCGACGTTCTGTCGCCGCCGCTTCTCAACCTCGCGTCCGAGAAAATCCCCGGAATCGGGCTGCAAGGAGCTGCTGGCCGGCTACGGGCGGGGGACGAAGGCGAACCGACGGGTCGAAGGTCTCGTGGCCGAGTTGGAGAGGGCGCGGGCCTCAGCGATCCCGTCCTGAGCCCCTCACGCCTCCGTGTTCAGCGCCCGGGAGAGGGCGGTGAGGAGGGGGAGAGTGGGGGCAGCGTGGCCGGCTTCGACGGCGCGGATCTGGGCGTCGGTGAGGTCGGCGCGCTTGGCGAGGTCCGCGATGGAGAGGCCGAGGGCGGTGCGGCGCTCGCGGACGGCGCGGGCGAGGGCGCCGGCCGGGTCGCCGTCCGGGTGGGCGGGGAAGTCCTCGATCAGTGGGCGCGCGCGGTTCACCGGACCTCCTCATTGCCGGGCGGGGGCGCACAGCCTGACACGTGATCACGGCGGGAAGTGCGAAGCGGCGGTCAAGGATTCTTGACCGCCGCTTTGTCGTCCGGCTACTTGACTCGCTACTTGACGGGGTGCGGGTGGCCGAGGTGCGGGAAGACGGGGAGGACGTCGGTGTGCGGGGGGATATGGTCGCTGGTGATCTTGCCGCCGGAGACCATGGTGAGGCGGGCCGAGGTCACGTCGTCGACGAGGGTGCGGCCGTTGGGGTAGGCGGCGGGGCGGGAGCGGTCGTAGCGGAGGATGTCCGGGAGGACGAGCTTGAGGGTCTCGGTGGCGGCCTCGGTGGTGTAGTCCCCGGTGTGCTGGAGGACAGCCGTCCAGGCCTCGCGGTAGGTGTCCCAGTCGTCGGCCGGCTCGCCCGCGTTGTACGCGTCCTTCACCTCCTCCTTGTTGAAGTAGGCGGTGAGGGAGGGGTGCGCGCCACGGTCGACGGAGACCAGCTGGCCGTCCTGGCGGAGGCTGACCCGGGCCCAGACGCCGATCGTCGGGTCGGGGCCGAGGTCGGTGTCGGGGACTTCGAGGGCGATGCCGAAGACGTTGGCGTCGGCCATGGCGTCCTTGCCGGTCCAGGTGAAGTCGTTGACGATCCCTTCGAGGTCGGCGAAGAAGGGATCGCTGCGCAGGCCGACGGAGAGCTTGCGGCCGTTCGCCTCGATGACGTCGGGCGCGTCCCCGAAGGCGACCGGGGCTTCCGAGAACAGGACGTCCCCGGTGGGCTCGTGCTTCTGCGCGGCGACGCCGGTCGCCCGGTGGACGGTGACGGTCTGGGCGCCGGTGTGGGTGGGGGCGGAGAAGGTGAAGGAGTAGGCGACGTCGGCGCGGTGGTCGCCGTCGGTGTCGATGTTGATGCGGTACACGGCGTCGGGGTGGAACTCGGCCGCCTGGGTGGGGGCGTAGGGGTTCGCGTTCATGATCAGGACGGTCCGGCCGGGCGCATCGGCGGCCGGAAAGGCGAACACGTCGGTCAGGTCGAGCCGCGAGTCGCCTCGGGGCGAGCGGAGGTTGGGGCCACTGAGGTGATGGGACATGGGACCGTTGGTAGCAGCCCCCACCCGACACCGGCCCGACGACACCCGCACTCCGCCCACCCGTCCGCCGATTGGCCGTCATCCCCCGACGGACCGCCGACGGTACGCCGACGGCTCGCCGCGCGGAAGCGGCGAGCCGTCGGGAGAAGGCTGAATCAGACCTCGGCGGCCGCAGCGAACGCCACGAACGCCTGCCACGAGGCTGGCTCGAAGGCCAACTGCGGGCCGCTCTTGTCCTTGGAGTCACGCACGTGGACCACACCAGGCGTCTCAGCGACCTCGACACACTGAGCTTCCTCGTTCGTGCTGTAGCTGCTCTTGAACCAGAGGAGTCCGCTGCTCACTGTTCCCCCTATACGTGACATGGCTCGGGATGCTTCGCGATACGCCGGCGAGCTCGCCTCAGCTGAACGGTGGACTGGCTATGGAAAGCCGATCAGATCCCGGCGGTCGCGACGAACGCCACGAACGCCCGCCACGCGGTCGGCTTGAACACCAGCTGCGGACCGTCCTTGTCCTTGGAATCACGCACGTGGACCACGCCAAGGGTCTCGGCGACCTCGACACAGTTGGCATCCTCGTTCGTGCTGTAGCTGCTCTTGAACCACGCCAGCTCGCTACTCACTGCTCCCCCAAAACGTCGGACAGCGCCAACAGTTCGACGGTACGCCGACGGCTCGCCGCGCGGAAGCGGCGAGCCATCGAGAGAAGGCTAAATCAGACCTCGGCGGTCGCAGCGAACGCCACGAACGCCCGCCACGCGGTCGGCTCGAACGCCAGCTGCGGACCGCTCTTGTCCTTGGAGTCACACACGTGGACGACGCCGGACGTCTCAGCGACCTCGACGCATGCGGCATCCTCGTTGGTGCTGTAGCTGCTCTTGAACCAGTCCAGCTCGGCCATGCTTACCGCTCTCCCAGAATCTGCTCGATCAGGGTCAGGGACTCCCTCAGCTCCAGGGCCTGAGCCCGGATGCTGCTGTACCGTGCGGCCATCCGATCCAGGCCGGCCGACGGGCCAACCCTCCGCATTCGGGGCAGCATGCTGAGTGCTCACCGAATCCATAGTCGGCGCGTGTCCAGGGCACCGTGGTTTTCCCCGGGCCGACGGAGGCCCCCTCGGACGCCCGAGCCGCTACGCTTAGGGCATCACCGCTACTCGATACTTGACGCAGCGTCAATTTATCGGCAGTGGACTGTACTTGAGTTTCGATGGGCTTCATTACGCCACGCCGCTTCACCATCGCGGAGCGCGGCTTCGCGCTTCACTCCTGCCTCACCACCGCTGCGCGCCGGGGCACCACCCCTTCAGCGAACGGAGTGGGAAGTCGGCCCCGCCGACTTCCCACTCCTCACGCCGAAACCGCACGCCGTCAGGCCTCGGCCCGCACACCGCCGCCGCTGCCGAACACCGCCTTGATGAGCCGGTCCAGCGCCTTCGGGAATTCCTGTGCCGGGTCGGATGCGGAGTCGCCGGTGGTCAGTCCGGCGGTCAGGGTCTTGCTGCCGTCGGGGGTGCCGATCATCAGTGCCCCGTAGCCGCCGGGGGCGCCGCCGTTGTGGTGGACGATGGTGCCGCCGTCGGGGCCGAGGTCCTGGACGAACAGGCCCAGGCCGTAGCCGAGCATCCCGTGCGGCGTGCGCATCTCGTCCAGCAGGGGGGCGGGCAGGAGCTTGCCGCCCAGGAGTGCGGCGAAGAAGGTGCGGAGGTCCCGGGTGGTCGAGATCAGGTCGCCGGCGCCGACCAGGAGGGAGAGGTTCTGGCGGGCGACGTCGACCACCTTCCACTGGTCGCCGTCCTGGTAGCGGTAGTAGCCGTGGGCGTGCGGCGCGGGGAGCTCCGGCGAGTCGCCCGGCACCACGGTGTCCCGCAGTCCGAGCGGCCGAAGGATCCGCCGCTGCATCTCCTCGGCGTACGGGCGGCCGGCGGCCTGCTCGATCAGGAGCACGGCCAGCGTGTAGTTGGTGTTGGAGTAGCTCTGGTCGGTGCCCGGCTCGAACCGTGCCGGCTTGGACAGGGCGAACTGCACGAGTTCCTCGGGCCGGTAGCTGTGGAACCGGTTGTCCACCCACTCCTTGCCCATCGCGGGGATCCCCGGCACGAACGTCCCGTCAGGGTCGAGGTCGCCGGTGTAGCTGGCCAGGCCACTGGTGTGCTGGAGCAGCATCCGCACGGTGATCCGCCGGTCCAGCCCGAACTGCGGCAGGTGGTCGGCCACCGGGGTGTCCAGCCCGATCGCGCCGTCGGCCACCAGGTGCAGCACCAGGGTCGCGACGAAGGTCTTGGTGGTGCTGCCCACCCAGAACTTCCCGTCCACCGACGGCTTCGCGGCCTCGCCCAGCTTGCGCACCCCGGCGCTGCCGACCCACTCCCCGTGCTCGTCGTGCACGCGCAGCTGTATCCCGGCGAAACCGGCGTCGACGAACTCCTGGATGGCTTGCCGGAGCTCCGGGCGGTCCTGCCCGGCGGCGTCCTCGGCGGCGATCTCGGCGGCGTAGCGGGATTCACTCATGGTTGTTCCTTGTCTCGCGATCGGGGTGTGCGGGTGCGGGCTGGGGCTGGGGCTGGGGGCTTCAGAGGCTGCGGGCGGTGATGTCGCCGTAGGCGGTGGTCGCGTGGATGCTCAGGCCGGCGGCGGCGCCGTCGGTGTTCTTGAGCGCGTTGTGGATCCGGCCGTAGGTGGTGCCGGCGTCCAGGGAGGCGGAGACGCCGCGGGCGGCGCCGACGGAGACGTCGCCGGCCTCGGTGCGCAGCGTGATCGTGCCGTGCACGGCTTCGGTGATGTGGATGTCGCCCTTGGCGGTGGTGATCTCGGCGGGGCCGTCGAGGCGGCCGACGGAGATGTCGCCGGCGAGGACTGCGAGGTGGGCGCCGGCGGTCTCGTCGAGCTTGACCGAGGCCTGCGCACCTTCGAAGGTGACGTCGCCGAGGCGGCCGACGCCCCGGAGTTCGGCGCTGGCCGTCTTCGCCTGGATGCGGGAGCCGGCGGGCAGTTGGACGGTCACCTCGACGGTGCCGGACTGGCCGAGGATCCGGTTCTCGGCCGCCGCCGCCTCGATCCGCAGGACGCCGTCGGCGTATTCGACGGTGGTCCGCTCCGCCGCCTTCACGTCGCGGCTCTTCGAGGCGTCGGCGGGCAGGACCTCGACCGTGGTGTCGGTCCGGTCGGCGGCAATGAACCGGATGCGCGCGGCGGGGATGTCGAGGACGGCGGAGACCGGGGCGGGGGTGGCGAACTTCTGCATGATGCTCTCCTGTGGCTCGTTCTTTCTGACAACAGAAACGCTACGTTGCCTTCACGCTTCACGGCAACAGGCATGTTGCGCACAATCAGCATCACTACAGGTCAGCGCCGCATTATCGTTGCAACAGTTACGGATTTAACGCAACGTCAGTCACGCCATCCGTTGCGTTGGATTGAGCGTGAACGCTATGCGCCACCCCGCCCCGGCGCGCCGCCGCATCAGCCCACGGATGTAAACCCCCGGGCCAATGCGCGCCGCCGCACCGTCATCCGGTGGTCGGATGTGGCCGGGTACGCCGCGATGACAGCCTTCCGTTCAGGTGCACGGAGATCCATCGGACGGTCCGTCAGGGGCGCTTCCCCGGCCGTTCGGTGTCGAACGACGGCCGCACCTGCGAAGACCGTGCGCCTCGGCCCGGTTCTGTCCAGCAACATCCAGGGAGGGCCCATGACCACCACGCCGTTCACGAGCCGACACGCCATGACGCGCCGTCGCCTGCTGGGGGCCGCACTGGCCGCCGGAGCCACCGGGGCCGCCGCACCGCTCGCCCTCGCCCGCCCCGCGTGGGCGGCGGGCGGCGCCACCACACCCGGGTCCGCCACACCCCGGGCCGCCACCCCCACCGGCGGCCCGGCGCGGCTCACCCTGCCCGAGCCCACCGGGCCGCACCCCGTGGGCACCGTCCCGCTGCACCTGCTCGACGCCTCCCGCCCGGACCCGCTGGCCGGCCCGGGCCGGTTCCGCGAGCTGATGGCGAGCGTCTGGTACCCCGCCCGCGAGGCCGGGGAGTACCCGCTCGCGCCCTGGATGGCCGACGGCGCACTGCGGGCGTTCCTCGCGGACACGGGCTTCGCCATCGACCCCGCCCTCGCCCCGCTCACCTCCGGCCGCGTGGGCGCCCCGGTCCACCGCGCGGGCCGCCGCCTGCCCGTCGTCGTCTACTCGCACGGCGCGCACAGCCACCGCGCCGACCACACCGTGATGGTCCAGGAACTCGCCAGCCACGGCTACGTGGTGGTCACCGTCGACCACACCCGCGACGCGATCACCGAGTTCCCCGACGGCCTGGTCCTCACCCCGGACCGGAGCATCCCGATGGGGCCGAAGGACTTCGCCGCGGACATCCGCTTCCTCCTCGACCAGGTCGATGCCCTCGCCGCCGGGCGCAACCCCGACACCGACGGCAGGCCGCTGCCCGCCGGCCTGCTGCACGCCCTCGACCCGGACCGGATCGGCATGTTCGGCTGGTCCAAGGGCGGCACGGCCACCGCCTACACCATGCTCTCCGACCGGCGCGTCCGCGCCGGGCTGAGCCTGGACGGCCCGATGCAGCCGACCATCACCACCGACCTGGACCGGCCGTTCATGATGATGACCGCCGCGTTCACCCGGGCCGGCCAGCCAGCCGTCGCCGAGTTCTGGCCGCACCTGCGCGGCTGGCGGCTCGACGTCCAGGCCCAGGGCGCCGTGCACGTCTCGTACGGCGACGACCAGGTGCTGATCCCGCAGGCCGCCAAGCTCCTCGGCCTGACCGACGAACAGGTCCGGGACATGATCGGCACCCTCGACCCGGCCCGCGCGGTGAAGATCCAGCAGGCGTACCCGGTGGCCTTCTTTGACCTGCACCTGCGGCACCGCCCCAGCCGCCTCCTCGACGGCCCGTCCGCGGCCTTCCCCGAGGTGACGTACCTGCCCTGAGACGCTGCCCTGAGACGTCGCCCCGCGACGCTGCTCCGAGACCATGGCGGCCGGCCCCTCCCCGGGGTCGGCCGCTACGGCGTTTCGGCCCGGATCTCGTCCAGCGACTCCCCCAGCACCCCCTTGGCCCGGGTGAACCAGTCGGCGATCACCGCGATCTCGTCCGGCGTGTAGTCGGCGAACAGCGCGCCGATCCGCTCGTAGAACGGGCCGTAGACCTGGAGGATGCGCTGCTGCGCGTCCTCCGCCATCACCACGCGGACGCGCCGACGGTCGGCCGGGTCGGCCTCGCGGCGGGCGTAGCCGGTCTTCTCCAGCCGGTTGAGCACGCCGGTCACGGCGCCGGTGGTCAGCTGCGCGCGCTCGGCGAGGTCGCCGGCGGCCAGCGGCTCCCCGGCCATCGCGGCCTCGATGACGAAGCCGAGGCAGGTCAGGTCGGTGACGTTGAGGCCGAGCCGGGCGGCGATATCCTGCTGGCCGAACTGCGCCAGCGCGATCATCCGGTCCATCGCGTAGAGCGCCTGCTCGGGCGTCGCCCGGGGGCGCGGCTTGCCCTTCACTCGATATCTCCTTAGCATCTAAGTTACTTAGCTCGTGAGATAAGCGGTCCGATCCGCCCATCCCGACCCGCCCATCACACCAAACGAGGAGCAATGAGCGCACACGGCGACCACGACATGGGGCACACCATCGCCGGCTGGACCGGCTCCGTCGTCGCGATCCTCGGCTTCACCGTCGCGGGCGCGGCCCTCGTCCTCGGCTCGGCCGCCGGGCTCTGGGCCGGCGGGATCCTCACCGCCCTCGGCG
This sequence comes from Kitasatospora sp. NPDC056731, assembly GCF_040687675.1. Taxonomy (NCBI): domain Bacteria; kingdom Bacillati; phylum Actinomycetota; class Actinomycetes; order Kitasatosporales; family Streptomycetaceae; genus Kitasatospora; species Kitasatospora sp. NPDC056731. The sequence goes on along the minus strand of NZ_JBFBNR010000001.1, from coordinate 58,642 downwards.
CGCTCGCCAGCTGGCTGCTCCACCTCGCCGGCTGGGGCAAGCCCACCGGCCCGCGCCCGCCCGCCCACCGGCACTGGCGCACCCCCGACCCGACCGGCAGCCGGGGCCACCCCCACTGCCTGGGCTGCCGCCTCGCCGGCCGCAGCCCGGCCCCGATCCAGGCGCCGGCCCCCGCACGGGACCGGCGGCGCATCAGCGCCTGACCGGCCGACCCACGCCGCCCACCGCACGCCGCGGCCCCCGTCGAGCTCCGTGCTCGGCGGGGGCCGTCGCGTTGTCCGGCTCAGACCGAGGTGCCCTGGGTGACGGGGGCCGTGGCGGTGGGCGGGGTGATGCTGCCAGCGGTGGTGCCGAGGGCGCGCTGGACCTTGGCGACGGCGGCGCGGTACTGGAAGGAGGCCAGTTGGGAGGAGTCGCCGCCGCGCTGGAAGAAGCCGAAGGCCATGCCGACGGTGCCGAAGCGCTCGACGCCGACGAAGGCGTTCAGCTGGACGCCGGCCAGGGTGCCGTCGAGGCGGACGGCGGACGCGTCCTGGCGGTCGCCGAGGGTGACCGGGGTGACGGTGAAGGTCACCGAGTCGTTGGTGCCGGCGCTGAAGGTGATGGTGTGGCAGCTCTTGAGGGCCGCGGTGGCGGCGTCGAGGTCGGTGGTGAGCTTTCCCGCGTCCTCGGCGGTGAGGGACTCGGTCACCATCGGATTGCCGCCCGGGCCGTCCAGTTCGGCCTCGGCGTGCGGGGTCTCGGGGCCGGGGACGCCGGTGTGCATGTTGATCAGGTCGCTGAGGGCGTCGCAGCCGTTGGCCGGGGACGGCATCGTACTGGGGCCGGCGCTGGGGCTGGCCGTGCCGGGGACCTGGGTGAAGCCTGGGCCGACGTCGTCGACGGTGAGCAGGGCCGCGGTGAGTTGCTCGGAGGTGGGCAGGCCCTGGGCGGGCTGGCCGGGCGTCTCGGCCGCGGCGAGGTGGGCCGGGCCCAAGGCGACCGCCGCGGCGAGGGCGGCGGCGGCGAGGGCGTGGAGCGGCTTCGGGTGGGACATGCGGGCCCCCCGGTCGAGAGTGCGGGCAGGGACAGGCACCAGTGTCCCACCGGGCCTGATACGGGGCTCGCGGGCGCGGATCACCGCAGGTCAGGCCCCCTGGTCCGGCTGGTCCGGCGGAAGCGGTCCGGGGGTTTCGAGTGCTTCGAGCGCTTCGAGCGCTTCGAGGGTTTCGAGGGTTTCGGCGAGCCACTGCACCCAGAAGGCCTCCAGCCCGATGCCCGCCCGCAGCACGGCGTGCTGGAGGCGGTTCTCCCCGGCCGTCGTCTCGGCCGGGAAGTCGTGCCGCTCGATCTCCCGGTAGTCGTCCAACTGCGCGCGGTGCAGCGCCAGGTGCCGCCGCACCTCGGCCGCCAGGCCGTCCGTACCGACCACCGCGGCGGCGCGCAGCCGTAGCAGCAGCGGTTCGCGGACGGCACGCGGCGCGGCGCCCTCGGCCGTCCAGCGGGCGAGTTCGGCGCGGCCCTCGGGCAGGACCTCGTACTCCTTCTTCTGCCCGCGGACGGGGCCGGACGGCTGGAGCGCCCGGATCTGTCCGGCGGCCTCCAGCCGGCCCAGTTCGCGGTAGATCTGCTGGTGGGTGGCGGGCCAGAAGAAGCCGATCGACTTGTCGAAGCGCCGGGTCAGCTCCAGCCCCGAGGACGGTTTCTCCAGCAGGGCGGTGAGGATGGCGTGCGGCAGCGACATGCCGTCGATCCTAGGGCGCGCCCGGGAGGCGCCCAGGACACGTCTGGCGTGCGAAAGGAAAGGTCAGATCGCGGCGGCCAGTTCGGTGCCCTGCTTGATGGCCCGCTTGGCGTCGAGTTCGGCGGCGACGTCGGCGCCGCCGATCAGGTGGGCCTCCAGGCCGCGCTCGCGCAGCGCCTCGTACAGGTCGCGGCGCGGCTCCTGGCCGGTGCAGAGCACCACGGTGTCCACGGGCAGCAGTTGGCGCTCGCCGTCGACGGTGAAGTGCAGGCCGGCATCGTCGATCAGGTCGTACGTCGCGCCGGCGACCATGGTGACGCCGCGGTGCCGGAGCTCGGTGCGGTGGATCCAGCCGGTGGTCTTGCCGAGCCCGGCCCCGACCTTGCTGGTCTTGCGCTGGAGCAGGTGGACGGCGCGCGGCGGCGCGGGCCGCTCGGGGCGGCGCAGTCCGCCGCGCTCGCGGTACTCCGGGTCGATGCCCCACTTGGCCTGGAACACGGCCGGGTCGAGGCTGGCCCCGTCGCCCGGGTCGGTGAGGAAGCCGGCCACGTCGAAGCCGATGCCGCCCGCGCCGAGGATGGCGACCCGCTCGCCGACGGGGGCGCCGTCACGCAGGACGTCGAGGTAGCCGAGCACGCTGGGGTGGTCAACTCCCGGGAGGTCGGCGGGGGTTCGCGGGGTGACGCCGGTGGCGAGGACGAGTTCGTCGAAGTTCTCGGCGGCGAGCTGGTCGGCGGTGGCGGTGGTGCCGAGGCGCTGGGTGACGGCCAACTCGGCGAGCCGGGTGCGGTAGTAGCGCAGCGTCTCGTCGAACTCCTCCTTGCCGGGCACGAGTCGGGCGGTATTCAGCTGCCCGCCGATCGCCGCGGCGGAGTCGAACAGGGTGACGTCGTGGCCGCGTTCGGCGGCGGAGACGGCGAAGGCGAGCCCGGCCGGTCCGGCTCCGACGACGCCGATGCGCTTGCGCAACCTGGTGGGCGCGAGCACGAGTTCGGTCTCGTGGCAGGCGCGCGGGTTGACCAGGCAGGAGGTGATCAGGCCGCTGAAGGTGTGGTCGAGGCAGGCCTGGTTGCAGCCGATGCAGGTGTTGATGGCGTCGGCGCGGCCGTCTTCCGCCTTGGCGACGAAGTCGGCGTCGGCGAGCAGCGGACGGGCCAGCGAGACCAGGTCGGCGCAGCCGTCGGCGAGCAACTGCTCGGCGATTTCCGGGGTGTTGATGCGGTTGGTGGTGACCAGCGGGATGCCGACCGTGCCCATCACCTTCCTGGTCGCCCAGGCGAAGGCGCCGCGCGGCACGGAGGTGGCGATGGTGGGGATGCGGGCCTCGTGCCAGCCGATGCCGGTGTTGATGATGGTCGCCCCGGCGGCCTCGACGGCCTGGGCGAGGCGGACGACCTCGTCGAGGGTGGAGCCGCCGGGCACCAGGTCGAGCATGGAGAGGCGGTAGACGATGATGAAGTCCTCGCCGACCCGCTCGCGGACGCGGCGGACGATCTCCACCGGGAAGCGCATCCGGCGCTCGTACGGGCCGCCCCACTCGTCCTCGCGCCGGTTGGTGGCGGCGACGACGAACTCGTTGATCAGGTAGCCCTCGGAGCCCATGACCTCGACGCCGTCGTACCCGGCGCGGCGGGCGAGTTCGGCGCAGCGGACGAAGTCCTCGATGGTCTGCTCGACCTGTGCGGCGGTGAGCTCGTGCGGGACGAAGGGGCTGATCGGGGCCTGGAGGGCGCTGGGGGCGACCAGGTCGCGGTGGTAGGCGTAGCGGCCGAAGTGCAGGATCTGCAGGGCGATCTTCCCGCCGGCGGCGTGCACGGCGTCAGTGACGACGCGGTGGCGGTCGGCTTCGGCGTCGGTGGTGAGCATCGCGCCGCCCTCCCAGGGGCGCCCGGCCTCGTTGGGGGCGATGCCGCCGGTGACGATGAGGCCGACGCCGCCGCGGGCCCGTTCGGCGTAGAAGGCGGCCATCCGCCGGTAGCCGTCGGGGGCCTCCTCCAGGCCGACGTGCATGGAGCCCATGACGACGCGGTTGGGCAGGGTGGTGAAGCCGAGGTCGAGCGGGCTGAGCAGGTGCGGGTAGCGGCTGCTGCCGGGGGTGGTGCTCATCGACGCGCTCATCGACGTCTCCTGGGGGCGGCGGGGGTCGTTGTTACCGCAGGGTAGGGGACGGTGGCTCGATGTGCAACTAGTTGCATAAGGAGCCCGGGGGCCGGGGCCCGCGCTCTGCCGGTTCCCACCAACTCGCGGACATGATCCGCGTATTGTCAGATCGGTAGTGTGGGCAGCTGGGAGAGGACCGCCATGCGGGATAGCTCGATAGCCGTGATCGGCGGCAGCATCGCCGGAAGCGCCTTCGCCGGGGCCGCCGCCCGGCTGGGCGCGGACCGGATCGTGGTCCTGGAACGCAGCGAGGGCCAGTTGGAGGACCGCGGCGTCGGGATCTGCATCCACGACGACCGCTTCGACGAACTGGTCCGCGCCGGCCACCTCCACGACGGCGTCCGCCGCCACCGCCTCACCGTCCGCCGCTGGGTCACCCGGGAGACGGCCGAGGGCCGCGGCGGCGACGGACCGGACGGGCGCGGTCGGGTGCTCTGGAACCAGCCGATGCCGTTCCACTCCCACCACTGGGCCGTCCTCTGGCAGGCCCTGCGCGAACGCACCCCCGACCGGATCGAGTTCCGGCAAGGCCACACCGTCACCGCGGCCGGCACCGACCAGGACGGCGCCTGGACGGCCGGCCCCGACGGCACCCGCGAACCGTACGACCTGGTGATCGGCGCCGACGGCTACCGCTCCGTGGTCCGCGCGGCGGTCTGCCCGCAGGCCCTGCCCGAATACGCCGGGTACGTGTGCTGGCGCGGCAGCTACGACGCCGCACTGCTGGCGGAGCTGCCCGGCGGGTCCACGGCCTGGCCGGAGGGCGAGTGCGCCACCGTCTGCTACCCCGGCGGCCAGGTCGTGATCTACCGCATCCCCGGGCTCACCCCCGGCAGCACCCAGGTGAACTGGGTCTTCTACGCGCCCACCCCCGCCTGGCTGCGCCTCGACGGCCCGACCAGCATCCCGGCGGGCACCCTCACCGACGGGCAGCTGGACGACCTGCGCCAGCTCGCCGAACGGTACCTGCCGCCGTACTGGGCCGCCCTGGTCACCCTCACCCCGCGCGAGCGGACCTTCCTCCAGCCCGTCTACGACCTGGACACCCCGCGCCGCACGGCCGGCCGACTGCTCCTCGGCGGGGACGCGGCCACCGTCGTCCGCCCGCACAACACCAGCGGCGCGGTGAAGGCCTTGCAGGACGCGCACGCCTTCGAGCAGGCCGGGCGGGCCGCCGCCGCGCACGGCGGCTCCTGGCCGGCCCTGCTGGCCGCGTACGACCAGGAGCGGGGCGCGGTCGGGCGGGAGCTGGTGGAACTGGGCCGACGGCTCGGCCGGGAGCAGGTCGCCGCCGCACCGGACTGGTCGACCATGGACGAGCCGGGGATGGTCGCCTGGTGGCACGGCCAGCTCACCGGCAGCGGGGGTTTCGGCGGCCACGCCCTCGGGCGTCCCGAGTGAGCGTGGGCCGCACAGGCCCGTGGCCGCCGAAACCCCGTCAGATCACCTGCTGCGATTCACCTGCTGCGATCAGACGTTGACGCCGTAGTCGGTCGCGATGCCGCGCAGACCGGAGGCGTAACCCTGCCCTATGGCGCGGAACTTCCACTCCGCGCCGTTGCGGTACAGCTCGCCGAAGACCATCGCGGTCTCGGTGGACGCGTCCTCGCTGAGGTCGTAACGGGCGATCTCCTGGCCGTTGGCCTGGTTCAGCACCCGGATGAACGCGTTGCGGACCTGCCCGAAGCTCTGCAGCCGGGCGTCGGCGTCGTAGATCGACACCGGGAAGACCACCTTCGCCACGTCGGCCGGCACCCGCGCCAGGTCGACCTTGATCTGCTCGTCGTCGCCGTCGCCGCCACCGGTCAGGTTGTCGCCGCTGTGCTCGACCGAACCATCGGGGCTGCGCAGGTTGTTGAAGAAGACGAAGTGCTGGTCCGAGACCACCTTGCCGAGCGCGTTGCAGAGCAGCGCGCTGGCGTCCAGGTCGTAGTCGGCGCCAGTGGTGGTGCGCACATCCCAGCCGAGACCCACGATCACGGCGCTCAGACCGGGCGCCTCCTTGCTCAGCGAGACGTTGCCGCCCTTGGCCAGCGAAACTCCCACAATGCCCTCCTCGATCTCTCCCTGCGGACGAATCTACAACACTGTAGAGATCACGGGAATCCACCTGCGGTCGGGCCCCACCCCGGGAATTTCTCAGGGGCTCCACCGGGAACCACCCGCCACCCCGGCCGCCGCACCCGCCGGGCCGAGGCCCGGTGGCCACCCTAGACTGGCGGTGGATCCCCTGGTCCGCCCCGACCGGCGGCCCCCGCGCGGGAGGTTCCCCATGCGCCAGCGGTACAGCTTCCACTTCGACCAGGCCGGGCACTCGGTCACCGTCAACGTCCGCTCCGGCTGGATCACCGAGACCGAGCTGCTGGTGGACGGCAAGGAATGCGCCTTCCACCGCGTCCACGGGCACGGCGTCTACCCGCTGACGCTCGCCGCCCAACTCGCCGAGGAGCCGCCGCTGCCGCTCTCGGTACGGCTGGACCGCACGGGCGCGGCCGAGCACCCGTACTCCTGCGTCCTGGAGGTCGCGGGAGCCGAACACCCGATGCCGGAACGCGCGGCGCGCTGAGCGCCGCCTCCCGGGCGACTTGCCCGCCGATAGTACGAAACCGTACTATCCGAAAACGTGAAGTTCGAAACCGAAGCGTCCGGCGAGCAGTCCGCACTGCTCGCGCTCCAGCGCGCGACCCACGCCACGCTCCACCTGCTCGCCACCGAGCTGGTCGACCTCGACCTGACCGCCTCCGAGATCAACGCCCTCGCCAACCTCGCGGACGGACGCGGCCGGACGGTCTCCGAGCTCGGCACCGCCGTCGGCACCCGGCCGACCACGCTGACCGGCGTCCTGGACCGCCTGGAACGCCGCGGCCACATCACCCGCGGCACCCGCGCCGGGGACCGCCGCTCGGTACTGATCGAGCTCACCCCCACCGGCCGAATCACCGCCGACACCATCCGGCAGACCGTCGCCGACCTCGAACGCCACGCACTCGGCAACCTCTCCCCCGCCCAGGTGGACGGCTTCCACGCCACCCTCCGGGCCCTGACGAAGGCCTCCTCATGAGCTCCCCCGAAACTCCCGAAACCCCCGACCCCTTCGGCGAGTTGCTGCGCGAGGTGATGGCCGGCGCAGACCGCTTCGGCCACCGTCAGCACGTCCGGCTCAGCTGGCTCGCCGTCCGCCGCCACGGCAGCGCCACCGCCCTCGACCTGGTCGGCGACGGCATCCGCCGCACCGCCGCCAAGGCCGGGGCGCCGCAGAAGTTCCACGTCACCATGACCCGGGCCTGGATGGAACTGGTGGCCCACCACGCAGACGCCGCAACCGACTTCGAGGACTTCGCCGCCCGTCACCCCGAGCTGCTCGACAAGGACCTGCTCGCCCGCCACTACCGCCCCGAGACCCTCGCGAGCGACCAGGCCCGCACGACCTGGGTCGAACCCGACCTGGTGCCGTTCCCCTAGCCCTCCCTAGCCTTCCCGGCTGCCGTCCCGGACCTCCGTCACGATCTCCTCGATCGCCTTCCGGGCCCGCTCGGCGTCCTCGGCGACCAGGCCGATCCTGGTCCGGCGGTCGAGCACGTCGGCGACGTCCAGCGCGCCCTCGTGCGTGACGGCGTAGGCGACCTCGGCGCGCGTCACGTCCAGGCCTTCCGCGATCGGCGTCAACTCCCCGGCGGCCACCACCTCCTGGGACGATCCGCCGTAGCGGGCGAGCAGCGAGCCGGGCACCTCGCCCGCCGGGAGCGGACGGCTGTCCCGGTGGGTCGGGGCCCCGACCAGCGGCAGGCGGGCCGTCCAGCAGGCCCGGGCCGGCAGGCCGCGCAGCCGGACGGCGGCGTCCACCGCGTCCTCGGCCATCCGCCGGTAGGTGGTGAGCTTGCCGCCGACCACCGTGACCAGCCCGGACGGCGACTCCAGCACCGCGTGCTCCCGGGAGATGTCGGCGGTGCTGCCGCCCCCGGTGTCGATCAGCGGCCGCAGCCCCGCGTACGCGCCGCGCACGTCCGCCCTGGTCAGCGCGGTGCTCAGGGCGGCGTTGACGGTGTCGAGCAGGAAGGCGAGCTCCCTCTCGGCGGGCTGCGGCTCGTCCGGGATCGGACCGGGCGCGTCCTCGTCGGTCAGCCCGATCGCCACCCGGCCGAGCTGCTGGGGCAGCGCGAAGACGAAGCGGCTGGTCGAACCGGGCACCGGCACGGTGAGCGCCGCGGTCGGGTGGCCGAGCGCGGCGGCGTCCACCAGGAGGTGGGTGCCCCGGCTGGGGCGCAGCCTGATCGACGGGTCCACCTCGCCCGCCCAGACGCCGGTGGCGTTGACCACCGCGCCGGCCTCGACGGTCAGCGACTGCCCGGTGACGGTGTCGGTGAGCCGGGCGCAGCCGCCCGTCACGGACTCCGCCCGCACCCTGGTCAGCACGGTGGCGCCGTACTGCGCCGCGGTCCGCGCCAGCGCCACCACCAGCCGGGCGTCGTCCACGAGTTGGCCGTCGTGCGCGACCAGCGCGCCGGACAGTCCGGCGGTCTGCACGCCCGGCACCAGCTGCCGCGTCCGCGCGGCGCCGATCCGGCGCACCCGGGGCAGCAGCGCGCCCGGCGTCCCGGCGCCGATCCGCAGCGCGTCCCCGGCGTGGAAGCCCACCCGGATCAGCGAGGCCTGCCCGGGGCGCAGCAACCCCGGGAGCAGCGGCACCAGTTGGGGCAGCGCGCGGATCAGGTGCGGGGCGGTGCGGGTCATCAGCACGCCGCGCTCGATCGCGCTCTCCCGGGCCACCCCGATCCGCCCGGAGGCGAGGTAGCGCAGGCCGCCGTGCACCAGCTTGGAGCTCCAGCGGCTGGTGCCGAACGCCAGGTCGCGGGACTCGACCAGCACCGTGCGCAGCCCGCGTGAGGCGGCGTCCAGGGCCACCCCGGCGCCGGTGACGCCGCCGCCGATCACCAGCAGGTCGACCCGCGGGCGGTCCCCCAGCGCTTCGAGTTCCGCCCGGCGCCGGCCGGCGTCGAGTCGGCTGGAGCCGGCGTAAGGAGCGGCGGAGCGAGCGGCGGAGGATCCGGCGGGCGTCGAGGTCATGGCGCGAGGTATCCGTTCAGTGCTCTGGTCAGTTCGCGCCGCCAGGCGGCCTCCGGCAGCAGGGAGGCGACCATGCGGTGCGACTGGACGGTGGACTGGGCGATCAGCAGGACCATGGCGGCCAGTTCGACCGGCTCCCCGGCCCGGATCGAACCGTGCGCCTGCCCCTGCTCGATGCCGGCCCGCAGCGCCTCCAGCAGGCCGCGCTGGCTGGTGCCGAGCCGCTCGACGACGTACTCCAGCAGCAGGTCGGAGTCGGCGGAGCGCAGCAGCGCGCCGAGCACCGGGTGGTCCCGCAGCCGGACGGCCACCTCGACGACCCCGTCCACGAAGGCCTCCCGGCCGATCGGGGCGCCGTCGCCCCCGAGGGTCAGGGCGACGCCCTCCCGGGTGGCCCGGATCTCCCGGGTGAGCAGGGCGCCGATCACCGCCCGGACGTCCGGCCAGCGCCGGTAGACGGTCGGCCGGCTGACCCCGGCGCGGCGGGCGATCTCCGCCAACTGCGTTCGGCGCACGCCGAGATGGACGATCAGGTCGGCGGCGGCATCCAGGATCGCGTCGTCGGTGCTGCGCGCGGGACTGCCAGGGGGCTCGGCGTTACTACTTGACATGATGTGTGAAACTGTAACGCATGGCATCTGAGACGCAAGCGGGACCGGCCGGCGCCGCGCTGCCGCTCCCCCCGATGAAGTGGGACGCCTGGGGCGACCCGGCCCTCGCCAAGGAGCTGTCCGCGGACATCAAGGGACTGCTCGCCGCCGCCCTCGGCGTCACCGGCGACGCCACCCCCGGACCGGCCGCCGACGAGGTCGTCCTGCACCCCTCGCGGATCACCGCCGACGACCTCAAGGCCCTCGCCGCCGCCGTCGGCGAGACCAACGTCAGCGCCGCCGACGCCGACCGGCTCCCCCGCGCCGGCGGCAAGTCGACCCCCGACCTGCTGCGCCGCCGCAGCCGCGACCCCCAGGACGCGCCCGACGCCGTCGTGCTGCCCGGCGACGAGCAGGAGATCGCCGCCGTCCTCGCGCTCTGCGCCGAACGCCGCATCGCCGTCGTCCCGTTCGGCGGCGGCACCAGCGTCGTCGGCGGCCTCGACCCCGAACGCGGCGGCCTCACCGCCGTCATCTCGCTCGACCTGCGCCGCCTCGACCGGCTCCACGACCTCGACGAGACCTCCGGCGAGGCCGTCCTCGGCGCCGGCCTCACCGGCCCCGCCGCCGAGGCCCTGCTCGCCGAGCGCGGCTACGAACTCGGCCACTACCCGCAGAGCTTCCGCTACGCCACCCTCGGCGGCTTCGCCGCCACCCGCTCCTCCGGCCAGGACTCGGCCGGCCACGGGCGCTTCGACGAGATGGTCCGCGGTCTGCGCGTCGTCACCCCCGCCGGTGTGCTCGACCTCGGCCGCGCCCCCGCCTCCGCCGCCGGCCCCGACCTGCGCGAGCTCTTCCTCGGCTCCGAAGGCACCCTCGGCGTCATCACCGCCGTCCGCCTGCGCGTTCACCCGCTGCCCGCCGTCAAGGCCTACGAGGCCTGGAGCCTGCCCGACTTCGCCACCGGCAGCGCCGCCCTGCGCGCCGTCGAACAGGCCGGCACCGGCCCCACCGTCATCCGGCTCTCCGACGAGGCCGAGACGATGGTCAACCTCGCCACGACCGAACAGATCGGCGGCGCCCCCGCCATCACCGGCTGCCTCGCCGTCACCGTCTTCGAAGGCACCGCCGAACAGGTCGCCACCCGCCACCGGCTCACCCGCGACACCCTGCTCGCCGCCGGCGCCACCTCTGTCGGCGAGGCCCCCGCCCGGGCCTGGGAACACGGCCGCTTCAACGCCCCCTACCTGCGGGACTCCCTGCTCAGCGCCGGCGCCCTCTGCGAAACCCTGGAGACCGCGACCAGTTGGAGCCGGCTCCCGCAGCTGCGGACCGCCGTCACCGAGGCCCTCACCACCGCCCTGCCCGGCGCCCTCGTCCTCTGCCACATCTCGCACGTCTACCCGACCGGGGCCTCGCTCTACTTCACCGTCGTCGCCGCCCTCGGCGAGGACCCGCTCACCCGGTGGGCCGCCGCCAAGCGCGCCGCCGGCGACGCCATCGTCACCGCCGGCGGCACCATCACCCACCACCACGCCGTCGGCGCCGACCACCGGCCCTGGATGAGCGACGAGATCGGCGAGCTCGGCGTGCGCATCCTGCGCGCCGTCAAGGCCGAACTCGACCCGGCGGGCATCCTCAACCCCGGCAAGCTGATCCCGTGACCGGCGGTCCGCGAGCCATCAGGCGAGTGGCCGTCCTCAGCAACCCGGCGGCGGGCGCCGGCCACGCCGCGCCCGCCGCCCACCGGGCCGTCGCCCGTCTGCACGCCCTCGGCCTCCAGGTCGACCGGCACGCCGGCCGCGACCCCGAGGACGCCGTCCGCCTCGCCCGCCGGGCCGTGGCGGACGGCGTCGACGCCGTCGTGGCCGTCGGCGGCGACGGCATGGTCAACCTCGCGCTCCAGGCCGTCGCCGGCACCGCCGTCCCGCTCGGCGTGATACCCGCCGGCACCGGCAACGACCACGCCCGTGCCTACGGCCTCCCGCTCGCCACCCCCGAAGCCGCCGCCGACGTCGTCGCCGCCGGACGCACCAGGACCGTCGACCTCGGCCTGGTCACCGCCGCCGACGGCACCACCCGCTGGTACGGCTCCGTCCTCGCCACCGGCTTCGACTCGCTGGTCAGCGACCGTGCCAACCGCCTGCGCTGGCCCCGCGGCCGGATGCGCTACAACCTGGCCATCCTCGCCGAGTTCGCCAACCTGCGCCCGCTGCCCTTCCGCATCACCCTCGCCGACGGCACCGTCATCGAACGCGACCTCACCCTGGCCGCCGTCGGCAACACCCGCAGCTACGGCGGCGGCATGCTCATCTGCCCCGACGCCCTCCCGGACGACGGCCTCCTCGACCTCACCCTCGTCGCCGCCATGCCCCGGCTGCGCATCGCCCGCTTCTTCCCCACCCTCTTCAAGGGCACCCACACCACCCACCCCGAAGTCACCACCCACCGCACCGCATCCCTGCGGATCGACTCCCCCGCCATCACCGCCTACGCCGACGGCGAGTTCATCGCCCCCCTCCCCGTCGACGTGAGCGCCGCGCCCGGCGCCCTCCACCTCCTGGTGCCGTGACCCACCCGCCTCCCCGTCGGAGCCGCGAGCCTCACCCGGCCAGGCGGTGGCGCCAGAGGAGTGGGCGGATCTCCATCGCATGGGAGGGGTCGGCGTTCCAGACGACGGGCAGGCCGGCCTCGGTGAGCGCGGCGGCCACCTCGTGGCCGATGGCGGTGGTGGTCAGCGGCGAGGCGTCGAAGCCGCCGTAGCGGAGGGCGAGGCCGTGGCCGGCGGCGGCGGAGTCGGTGGACTGGGTGTGGAAGTAGACGTAGCCGCGGGCGTCCGGCGCCCCGGCGGCGGCGATCTCGGCGTCGCCGCAGGAACCGCAGCAGCTGAAGTGCTCCCGGGCGGTGATGCCCGCCTCCTCCAGGGCGGCGAAGGCCCGGGTGAGGCGTTCCGGGTCGGTCTCGCCGATCCAGCCGGTCTGCTCGCCGACGCGCTCCAGCCAGAGCCGGTCGGCCAGTTGCTCGGCCTGGTCGCGGGAGGGCGGGCGGTGGTCGCCGGAGACCAGGTACTCCTCGGCGAGTTCGGCGAGCTCGGCGCGGGTGGTGTAGCCGCCGGCCAGGGTGAGGCGCAGCCGGTCGTGCAACTGCCGCAGGTCGTCGGCGGGCAGGTCGAGCGGCGGGGCGGGCTCGGGCTGCGGGCCCAGGTCGAGCGGCTGCCAGTCCAGGCCGTCGCCCCAGCCCTGCTCGTACCGCGCCCAGCCCGTCATCGCGGCGATGACCGCCTCGGGCCCGTCGGTGCGCACCTCGAAGTGCCGGGCGGCGGAGCCATCGCGGTGTTCGAGCGTGTACTCGCCGCCTTCGGCGTGCCACACCTGGATGAAGACGTCCGGCAGGTCCGGTATCCGCTGGGCGACCAGGAAGCGGTCGCCCTTCGCGCCGATCCGCCGCACCAGCCGCGCCAACTCGGCCGCCTCCACCCGGAGGTGGCGCGTCCCGTCGTTCTCCTGCACCCCGATCGCCAGCATGTGGATCACCCAACCACACGCCACTGACAACGGCGCCGAGCCGCGGGACGCGCCCGCCGTCAGGCCGTTCCCGGCTCGTTCCCGGCCCGCCGTCAGCCCGCCCGCTGCTCGCGGCGGAGGCGGAACAGCACGTTGGGCCGCAGCGGGCCCTCGGGGGCGGTCGGGTCCTCGAAGTCGTCGGCGGGGTCGGACGTCATGCCGAGGCGGCGCATGACGGCCTGCGAGCGGTGGTTGGTCGCGGTGGTGACGGCGAGGATCTCGGGGAGGCCGAGGGCGTCGAAGCCGTGGGCGAGGACGGCGCGGGCCGCCTCGGTCGCGTAGCCGTGGCCCCAGGCGGCGCGGGCGAGGCGCCAGCCGATCTCGACGCCGGTGAAGGGCAGGCCCTCGTCGACCTCGTCGAGGCCGGCCAGGCCGACGAACTCGCCGGTGGCGCGCACCTCGACGGCCAGCCAGCCGTATCCGCGCGCCGCGGTCTCGGCCTCGAAGCGCGCCACCGAGGCGTCGCACTGCTCGCGGGTGAGGACGTCCCCGAGGTGCTCGCGAACTTCGGGGTCGGCGTTCATCGCGGCCCAGGGTGCGAGGTCGGTGGCCCGCCAGGGGCGCAGGAGCAGGCGGTCGGTGCGCAGTTCGGTCATGCGGGCCAGCCAACGCCGACCGCGCCCGCCGGGGCAACCCGTTTTCCGCACCCCCGCACCCCTGCCCCGGGGGCGCGCCGTGCTCAGACGCCCGGGGTCGCGGTGATCCGGCCGGCGTCGATCGCGGCGACCAGTTCGGCGTGGTCGAGCGCCGTCTGGTCGGCGTACCGGACGGAGAAGTCGGCGATCGCCTCGGCGAAGGCGTCCGCGCCGCCCAGGTAGCCGGCGATGGCGAGGCGGTCGCCGGTGCGCGCGTGGGCACGGGCGAGGGTGCGGCCGCACAGGTCGGCGTAGGCGCGCAGGCCGGACGGGGCCAGGTCGGCGACCTCGACCGAGCCCTTCATGTCGCGCAGCTGACGGCCGTAGAAGTGGCGCCCGGCGGGGCCGGCGGTCCAGCCGAGGAAGATGTCGCCGGCGGCCTGCATGAGGTGCTGGCCGGTGACGACGCGGCGCCCGCCGCGGTGGACGGAGACCTCGGCGTCGACCCGGGTGGGCGGCAGGTGGTCCTCCAGGACGGACCGCCCGGCCTCCTTGAGCTGGAGGAACAGCGGGTCGCGGGTGTCCCGGCCCTCCAGCAGGACGATGTAGCAGCGGGTGCCGACGCTGCCGACACCGACGACCTTCATCGCCGCGTCGACGAAGCGGTAGCGGTCGAGGAGGACGCGACGGTCCTCGGCGAGGGCGGCCCGGTAGTCGCTGAACACCTTGCCGATGTCGCGCAGTTCGTTCTTCTTCAGCGGTTCGATGAGCGGTGGCGCGCTGATGATGCGCCGCTGCCCGTCGCGTTCCTCGGTGAGCTTGCCGAAGGCGTGCAGGCTGGTGCGGCGGCGGGCCTGGGCGAGGTCGGCCTCGGCGCGCTTGCGCTGCCGGGGTTTGCGGAGCAGCGCCAGCAGGTCGCCGGCGTCGATCCGGGAGTACCAGACGTCGAGTTCGCCGAGCCCGGCGAGGCGGCGCATGGCGGTGGCGTAGCCCTCGACGGCGGTGCGGGCGGCGCGGTGGGCGCGGCCATCGTCCTGTCCGTGGTCGCGGGCGGCGACGGCGATGCTGGCGGCCAGCCGTTTGACGTCCCACTCGAAGGGGCCGGGGTGGGTCTCGTCGAAGTCGTTGACGTCGAAGAGCAGGGCGCGTTCCGGCGAGGCGAACAAGCCGAAGTTCACCAGGTGGGCGTCGCCGCAGAGTTGGACGGTGAGGCCGGTGTCGGGGACGGCGCCGAGGTCGGCGGCCATGACGGCGGCGGCGCCGCGCAGGTAGGCGAAGGGGGTGTCGGCCATCCGCCCGTAGCGGATCGGCAGCAGCCGGGCGACCCGGCCCTCGCCCTGGCGCACCAGCACCTCGACCGGGTCGGGCCGGTCGGCGGCGGGGATCCACCGCCCGTGGGCGGAGCGGGAGACGCGGTCACGGGCGGCCCGGCCGTGCCGGCGGCGTTCGGCGGGGGTGGTCATGCGCGGCTCCTCGGTCGGCGGGACGGCGGGGACGGCGGGAAGTCGAAACGGCGGGTGTGGTGCGTCTCCCCGCGACGCTAGGCCACGAGTGCCGGAACGCGCACCGCGCGCCCTCCGGCACTCGGCCGACCGGATGAAGCCGGCCGGACGAAGCCCCCCGGCCCCCGGCTCACTGCACGGTGAAGTCCGCCATCATCGCCATGTCCTCGTGCTCCAGGTTGTGGCAGTGCATCATGTACGTCCCCTGGTAGTCGGTGAAGCGCACCAGGACCTCGACCGCCTCGGCCGGGCGCAGGTCGACGGTGTCCTTCCAGCCGCCGTCGTACGGGCCCGGGTCGCGGCCGTTGCGACTGAGCACCTGGAACTGGTTGAGGTGGACGTGGACGGGGTGGTGCAGGTCGGAGGTGAAGCGCCACCGCTCGGTGCTGCCGAGGGCGGGCCGGGCGAGGTCGCGGCCGGGCCGGTACAGGTCGCCGTTGATGGTCCAGCCGTAGCTGCCGCTGCGCCGGAAGATGAACTTGCGGGTGACGTCGACGGCGGAGGCGTCCAGTTCCTCGATCGCGGACAGCTTGTCGGGCACGGTCGAGTCGTCGCCGACCTTCTTGCCGGAGACGTCGAAGCGCATCACCTCCGCCGTACGGCCGCTGCCGAAGAGGTTGAGCAGGCGCACCGAGGTGCCCGGGGCGTAGCGGGAGAAGTCGACGACGATGTCGAAGCGCTCGGCGGGGGCGATCTCCAGCACGTCGTGGGCGATCGGGGCGGCGAGCAGGCCGCCGTCGGAGCCGATCTGGACGAGGGCGTCGCCGCCGGAGGGCTGCGGGTCGAGCCGGAGCCGGTAGGGGCGGGCGTTGGAGGCGTTGAGCAGGCGCAGCCGGTAGCGGGCGCGGTCGACGTCGAGGCGGGGCCAGGGGGCGCCGTTGACGAGGATGACGTCGCCGAGGACGCCGTTCATGTAGTCGTCGGTGACGCCGGGCGAGGCGAGGTCCTCGTCGATGGCGGGGTAGCGGAAGGAGCCGTCCTCGGTGAAGGAGCGGTCGGCGAGCATCAGCGGGAGGTCGCGGTCGCCGCGCGGCAGCGGCAGGGCGCTCTCCTCGTCGTCGTGGACGAGGTGGAAGCCGGCCAGGCCGCGCCAGACGCCGGGGCCGGTGAAGCCCATCCGGTGGTCGTGGTACCAGAGGGTGGCGGCGCGCTGCTTGCCCGGGTAGGTGTGGGTGCGCTCGCCCTCGGCGGTGCGCCCGGCCTCGTGGCCCATCCCCGCCATGCCGGGCATGTCGGACATCCCCGGCATGCCCGCCGCCCCCTGGCCCGCGCCGGAGGAGCCGACCGGCAGCAGCAGGTCGACGGGGTAGCCGTCGCTGTCGGCCGGGGTGTGGCCGCCGTGCAGGTGGACCACGGACGGCACCGGCAGCTCGTTGCGGTGCTTGACCACCGCCGCCCGGCCGGACCGGGTGACCACCGTCGGCCCGGGGAAGGTGCCGCCGTACGTCCAGGCCTCGGTCCTGACGCCGGGCAGGATCTCCAGCTCGGCGACCCGCTGGGTGATCTCGTAGTAGTCGGCCGTCGCGTCGGTGCGCACCGGCTGGAGCACCGCGGGCACCGGCAGCGGCACCTGGAACGGCTCGGGCAGGTCGAGGCCGCTGCTGAGCAGCCGGCCGGGGTGGCCCTCGGCGAACAGCCGGGCGGCGGCTGGGCCGGCGACGGCGGCCAGCGCGCCCGCGCCGAAGACGGAGGCGCCGACGCCCAGGAACCGTCGACGGTTCACTTGGACACCTCCAGCGGCGCGCCGGGGCGCGGCAGGCGTCCGCTGCCGTCCGGCTCGGGCAGGTGGTCCGCGCGGGCGGGCAGCGGCAGCCGCCAGGCGCCGACCAGCCCGAACAGGACCCCGCTGACCAGCAGCACCCCGAGGGTGACGTGCACGCTGATCGACCGCGCGTAGCCGGCGGCGATCTGGCCGACGACGGCGACGGTCAGCACGGCGGTGGTCCACAGCGGCCAGAGCGGGCCGCGGCCGGGCCGACGCACCAGCGCGGCCGCCGCCAGTTGGCAGAGGACCACGGTGGCCAGCGTCATCGCGTTGCCCTCGTGGTCCTTGAGGGACTCGTAGGTGCCGTTGAGGAAGCTGCCGGCCAGCATGACCTGGAGCAGGGCCAGGACCGCCAGGGTGGTCGCGGTGATGCGCAGCAGGATCAGCGGCCAGCGGGGCGCGGCGGCCGCGGGAGGACTGCTCATGTCGGGCTACTCTCTGCTTCGGCGGGTCGGGCGGGTCCGACGGGGCGGGCGAGAGCGTAGCTGATCCGACATCACGATCAGCTCCAATAAAGGGGTTTGGACTTTCCCGGCTACCCCATTGCGCCTACTCGGCCCGGCTTTTGTCACCCGTACGAGCGAGGCTCTGGGGTGGCCGTCCAGCGATCCTCAAGCCGGTACCGTGACCAGCCCGAAGGGCCCCTTCCGGCGGTACCGGACGGGGCCCTTCGGGCATTCACGGGCCTCGGCTACTGCCGGGCGGCGCCCAGCGCCACCGGGCGGGTGCGCAGCAGGGCCCGGGCGGGCAGCCCGGTCGCGCCGAGGCAGAGCAGGACGGCTCCGGCGGCCAGCGGCAGGGCGAGCGCCGGCGGGATGTACGGGGAGGAGTTGGCGACGCCCCGGGCGATCGGGACGAGGGCGATCCAGGCGATCCCCCCGCCGATCACCAGGCCGGTCGCGGCGACCAGCAGCGCCTCCCAGCGCATCATGCCGCGCACCTGGCGCCGGGTGGTGCCGGCCAGTCGGAGCAGGGCGACCTCGCGGCGCCGGTCGAGGACGGTCATCACCAGGGTGTTGACGGCGGTGACGGCGGCGAACCCGCCGAGCACGCCGGCCATCACGGTGTTGGCCCAGGCGTTCAGCTCCATCATCTTGTCGGACTGGGCGACGAATCCGGCCCGGTCGGTCACGGTCGCCCCGCCGGGGCCCGCGAGGCCCGCCAGCGCGGCCGCCACCGCCGTACGGTCGGCGCCCGGCGCGTCGGCGACCAGCACCTGGCTGTCGTACCCGGCGGTGACGTGCCCGGCGACGACCGCCCGGGGCAGCAGCACCTGGCCGAAGCCGAGCCCGCGGTCGTAGACGGCGACCACGGCGGGCTGCACCGGGGTGCCGTCGCCGAGCCGCAGCGGCACCCGGTCGCCGACCTTGACGTCCAGGGCGCCGGCCAGCGTGGCGTCCAGGGCGACGGTGTCGGCGGCGCGGCCCAGGTCGGCGAGCGAACCGCTGCGCACGCCCAGGTCGAGCACCCGGGACAGCCGGGCCGGGTCGCCGTCGACGCCCAGCGCGGTGGCGGAGCTGAGCTGCATGTCGTGGGTGTACACGACGGCGGTGCGCAGCACGCCGACCGCGGCGTCCACACCGGGCACCTTGGCGGCCCGGCCGGCGGTACCCGCGGGCAGGCCGGGGCCGGTGGAGCCGATCACGTGGTCGGCGACGATGCCGTCCCGCACGTTCGCGCCGGTCGCGTGGCTGATGGTGCTCTGGAGGAACAGCAGGGTGCCGCAGAAGGCGGTGACCAGCACGATCGGGGTGATCGCGGAGGCCAGCCGGCGGGCGTTGGCGCGGGTGTTGTCGGCGGCCAGCGAGCCGGGGGCACCGCCGGCCCGCAGCGGGGCGCCGAGCACCGCGGCGGCGACCCGCGCCACCCAGGGGCCGAGCAGCGCGACGGCCAGCATGAAGCACATGACCACGCCGAGCGCGGTGTTGGCGGCGTTGATGCCGTCCAGGGCGGCCGCGAAGGCGGCGGCCGCCACGCCGCCGGCGGCGAAGAGCAGCCCGAAGACGGTCCGCACCTTGCCGGGGTGGCCCGGTTCGACGGCGGCCGCGCCGAGCGCCTGACCGGGGCGCAGCTTGGCGGGGCGGCGGGCGGCCAGGAAGCCGGCGGTCAGCGCGGCGAGGGTGCAGATGAGGACGGCGGCGAGCATCGGCAGCGGGCCGACGTCCAGCCGCACGCCCTGCGGCACGGCGCCGCGCGAGGTCAGTTCGTCGAACCACCAGCGGGCCAGGGCCAGTCCGGGCAGGATGCCGAGTGCCCCGGCGACCGGCGCGACCAGCATCGCCTCGGTGGCGATGGTGCGGCGGATCTGCCGCGGGGTGGCGCCGATGGCACGCAGCAGGGCGAACTCGCGGGCGCGCTGGCCGGTGGCCAGGGCGACGGTGCTCATCACGACGAAGATCGCGGTCATGGTGGCGTAGCCGCCGAAGCTGCCGCCGAGCCCCATCAGCAGGGTGCGGGCCTCGCCGATGGCGGGCTGTTCGACGGTGCCGCGGCCGTCGCCGGTGAAGACCTTGGCGCCGCCGTTCTCCGCCTTGGCCTCCAGGCCGATGGCCTGGGTGCCGGCGGCCTTGGCGTCCGCTGCCTGGGTGCCCGCGGCCTTGGTGTCCACGGCCTTGGTGCCGGGGGCCTGGGCGTCGAGGGCCTGGCGGACCTGCGCGACCAACGCGGCGCGGTCCACGCCCTCGCGCGGCTGGACGGCGATCGCGTCGATCCGGCCGGGGTGGCCGGAGAGGCGGTCGGCGGTGGCGTCGGCGAACCAGGCGGTGGGGCCGGCCGACTGGGCGGCGGCCAGGCCGGAGACCCGGTAGTCGCCGGTGCCGCCGGGGGCGGTGAGGGTGAGCTTCGCGCCGGGCGCGAGGTGGGCGGCGCGCGCCGTGTCGGCGTCCAGCACCACCTCGTCGGCGCCGGGCGCACGGCCCTCGACCAGTTGGTCGGCCGGGCCGGCGATGCCGAGCGCGGCGAAGCCCCGGCCGGTCAGGGCGGGGGTGCCGGCGCCGGCCGGCAGCGGGAAGGCGCTGTCCGGGCGGGCGGCGGCGACCCCGGGCAGTGCGGCGATCCGGCCCACCAGGGCGGCGTCCGTCCGGGCCCGCTCGGGGGTGGTCTGCTCCCTGGTCTCGGTGTCGCGGCCGACCTTGGCGGTGATCCGCACCATCGGGTCGGCCGCGACCACCACCGGGGCGCCCGCGTAGCGCTGCGGTGCGACGCTCGCGGTCAGTCCGGTCTGCAGCAGCACGCCGCAGGCCACCACCACGGCGGCGCCCAGCAGCAGGGCGACCAGGGTGCCCACGAAGGAGGCGGGTCGAAAGCGCACCGAGGCGCGCGCCAGTCCGTTGCTCATGCCCCTGCCCCGTTCCACTCGTCGATCGGTCCACGCCGCCCGTTCACGCCGCGACCCCCACCGGGCGGGCGGTGAGCGAGACCATCCGGTCGGCGACGGCCTGCGCCTGCGGGTGGTGCAGCTCGTCGACGAGCGCGCCGCCGGCCAGGAACAGCGCCCGGTCGGCGAACGAGGCCGCCACCGGGTCGTGGGTCACCATGACCACCGTCGCGCCCAGGTCGTCCACGGCGCGCCGCAGCAGGCCCAGCACCTCGTGCGCGGTGCGGGTGTCCAGCGCGCCGGTCGGCTCGTCGGCGAACACCACGTCCGGGTCGGTGATCAGCGCGCGGGCGATCGCCACCCGCTGCTGCTGGCCGCCGGAGAGCTGGCCGGGCCGCCGCTTGGCGTGCTCGCCGAGGCCGACCTGGGCCAGCAGCTCCCGGGCCCGGGCGCGGTCCTGGCGCTCGCCCGCCAGCCGCTGCGGGAGCAGCACGTTCTGCTCCACCGTCAGCGAGGGCAGCAGGTTGAAGGACTGGAAGATGAAGCCGATCCGGCTGCGGCGCAGCTTGGTGAGCCGGTCCTCGCTCAGCCGGGTGATGTCCTCGCCGCCGAGGCGGATCTCCCCCTGGTCGGGCTTGTCCAGACCCGCCGCGCACTGCAGGAAGGTCGACTTGCCGGAGCCGGACGGGCCCATCACGGCGGTGAAGCTGCCCCGGGCCAGCGCCAGGTCGATCCCGCGCAGCGCGTGCACGGTCTCGGCGCCGCGGCCGTAGGTGCGGCGCACCCCGCGCAGCTCGATCGCCGGACGGGCGCCCTGCTCGGGGTACGGGCCGCCGCCGTACGCCCCCGTCGCGTACGGTCCGGCGGCGTGCGGCCCGGCGGCGTACGGCTCGGTCGATGGGCGGTCGTGGCGGCGTGCCATGGGTGGGCCTTCCTTCGGGGATCGTCGGTGGTCGTCGACGGGTTCCACGTTAGAAAAGGCCAGGCCGGCGGACCATGGAGGCCGCTGGCGGACCGGGGGTGGGGATATCCCCACCCCCCTCCGGGGGCCTGCGGGCCGGCGCCGGGCGGGCTCACACCGGGTCGGCGGCGATCTCCCCGTAGGCGGTGGCGAGTTCGGCGAGCACGGGGTGCGCCGGGTCGAAGGCCGTACCGTCGACCGCGGCCAGCGGCCGGACGCCGACACCCGCGTTCACCGCGAACGCCGCCGTGAAGCGGCCCAGCCCGGACGCGTCCACCCGCTCGCGCGACTGCGGCCCGCCGTACGCGCCGGCCAGCAGCGCGGCGGTCACCCCGGGCAGGCTCGGGCCGTCCGGCCAGACCAGTCGGCGGCCGTCGAGGAAGCCGACGTTCCAGGTGGCGCCCTCGACCACCCCGCCGCCGTCCGGCTCCACCAGCAACACGTCGTCGTAGCCGTCGAGTTGGGCCCGCCTGCGGTGGTGGACCAGGCCGAACAGGCCGACGTGCTTCACCTCCGGCAGATCCCGCCGATACCCGACCGTGCGCACCCGCAACGGGGCCGGCGCGGCCACCGCCGCCGGGCGGGTGGTCAGCAGCAGCCGGGGCGCCGCCGGGCCGCCGGGGCGCTCCAGGCCGAGCTCCGGGTCGTACACCGTCACCCGGACGATCACCGGCGCGCCGTCGGCGGGCAGCACCGCGCGGATCCGCTCCCGTACCGCCGCCCGGTCCAACTCGGCGGCGAACAGCACCCGGCAGTCCCGGACCAGCCGGTCCAGGTGCAGCGCCAGGCCCCGGACCCGGCCCGCCTCGACGCGCAGGGTGGTGAAGTGCCCGTAGTTCAGCAGCCCCAGTGCGGCCAGCCGCGCCGGGTCGGCCGGCGCGCCGTCGATCTCGATCTCAGCCATCCCCCGAGTCTGCCAGCCCCGGCGCGGCCGCCACCGGGGCCTCCGCCCTCGGCGCCGGGGGCGGGGTCGGCGCTTCGGACGCCGCCACCGCCGGGCGGTACGGGCTGACCACCTGGCGGCCCGCCGCCAGGGCCAGCTGCTCGAAGTGCTCGATCTTGTAGGCCAGCCCCTCCGGCTCCCCGGCGTCCGACCACCGCCACGCCTCCGCCCACCACTGCGGGCCGCGCACCAGCGGCCGGCCCGCGAGCGCCAGATGCAGCGCCAGCGTCGAACGCGCGTACTCGTGCACCCAGCCGTCGGCCGCCCGGTAGTCGGGCGTCTCGTCCAGCCGCAGCCAGCGGCCCTCGCAGCCGGCGGCGAGCATCGGCACCCAGCCCCAGCCCCGGTCCGCGACCAGCAGGTGCAGCCAGCCGCCCTCCTCGCACACCCGGTACGGCGGGAGCTGCGGCATCCGGGCCAGGGCCAGCGAACGCTTCCAGCCGACCACCCAGAGGCCGCGGCGCAGGTAGTAGCGGACGGCGTGCTGCCAGGACCAGTGCGCCTCCAGCCGGAAGCCGGGCAGGCCCTCCGCGGCGGCCGCCGCGTACACCTCGTCCAGCGCCCCGGCGGCCAGCCCCCGGCCGCGCACCTCCGGAATCAAGTAGAGGGAGGAGACGGCCAGTTGGCCGGGCCCCTTGGTCCAGTTGTCCACCGCCACCGTGCCGGCCACGGCGCCGCCCTCGTCCAGCACCCAGTAGCGGCGCCGGTAGAGCTCGCCGCCGGGCCACTCCCGGCCGCTCTCCCCCAGCCGCTCGCGCCACCGGCGCTCGGCCTCCGGCGTCAGCGCGTCCGGGGCCACCAGCTCCCCCAGCTCACCCTCCACCAGGGACGCCAAGTCCCAGAGGGCGAACCGCCGTTCGTCCCCCTCGGCGACCGCCCGCAGCCGCGGCCCCGCCGCCAGCCGGTCCTGCGCCCGCTCCACTGCCGCATCCCACGACCTCACCACGCCGACACGATAGCGGGAGCGCGGACACTTTCCGTAATCTAGCGAACACCGAACGTCAGATCGGATGCGAAGGTCTCCGGGCGAAGGCCCCGACGGATGGTAGGGGAAACCCGACCAGAGGACTCGACCTGACCGTGATGACCAGGCTGACCTGCGACGATGCAATGAACGGGTGATGAATCGGCACGACTCCCCGGACCCGCGACCGCTGCCGGCCGGCCCTGGTGCCGATCCCTTCTCCGACACCGAACCGAGGTCTCACCCGCCCATGGGCAGCACACTCATCGTCACCAACGACTTCCCGCCCCGCCAAGGCGGCATCGAAACCTTCGTCCACGCCCTGGCCACCCGGCTGCCCCACTCCGACGTCGTGGTCTACACCTCCGCCGAACCGGGCGCCGACCGGCACGACGCCGCTCTCCCCTTCCCGGTGATCCGCGACCGGGCCCGCACCCTGCTGCCCACCGCCCGGGCCACCCGCCGCGCCGCCGAGATCGCCCGCGCCCACGGCTGCGACCGGGTCTGGTTCGGCGCCGCCGCCCCGCTCGCCGCGATGGCCCCCGGCCTGCTGCGCCAGGCCGACGGCATCCGCCGCACCGTCGCCACCACCCACGGCCACGAGATCTGGTGGGCCCGTACCCCCGGCGCCCGCCGCCTGCTGCGCCGGATAGGCCGCAGCGTCGACGTCGTCACCTACCTCGGCGAGTACACCCGCGCCCGGATCGCCCCCGCCCTCGGCCCGGACGCCCAACTGGCGCGCCTCGTCCCCGGCGTGGACCCGGACCGCTTCCGGCCCGGCGTCGGGGGCGCCACGCGGGCCCGCACCGGGCCGGTGATCCTCTGCGTCGCCCGGCTCGTCCCGCGCAAGGGGCAGGACGTCCTGATCCGCGCCCTGCCGGCGATCCGCCGGGCCGTCCCCGGCACCGTCCTCGTCCTCGTCGGCCAGGGCCCGTACGAGGACCGCCTGCGCGCGCTCGCCCACCGGTGCACCGAGCCCGGCAGCGTCGAATTCGCCGGCGGTCTCGACCACGCGGCCACCGCCGCCCACTACGCCGAGGCCGACGTCTTCGCCATGCCGTGCCGCACCCGCCGGGCCGGCCTCGAAGCCGAAGGCCTCGGCATCGTCTACCTCGAAGCGGCCGCCGCCGCCCTGCCCGTCGTCGCCGGCCGCTCCGGCGGCGCCCCCGACACCGTCCTCGACGGCGTCACCGGCACCGTCGTCGACGGGCGCGACCCGGCGGACGTGGCCGCCGCCCTCACCCGTCTCCTCCTCGCCCCGCCTGCGGACCGCGCCCGGATGGGCACCGCCGGCCGCGACTGGGCCACCACCCACTGGTCCTGGACCGCCTCCGCCCACCGCCTCGCCCGCCTGCTCGACCCCACCCGGTCCGTCACCGGCGCTCCCGCCGAACTCTCGTGACACTTTCGGACGCGCCAACGTCGTTTTATTCAAGGGGAGTTCGAATAAGAATGACACTCACTCACCGGCATGCGGGCGGTCATCATTCCAGGGGGGGCGAAGGCTGTCGAATGCGCCCGCAGGATGCGCCTTCAGCGCGCGAAGTCCCTTACGCGCAGCAGGCGCACCCTTTTTCATCATATGAATATTTGCCTTCCGTTTTTCAATCTGACCAAACCGTGGAAACCCCAGGAGCAGAGCCGAAATCACGAGGAGGTGGGCACCATGGTGGAGGTCGAACGATTGCTGGCCGACTGCCTCCAGGACGCTCGCGACACTCCGTGGGGAACGGTACCGGTCGATTCCGCGGGCCCCGAATACGAGGCCGCGCGCCGCGCGTTCCTGGCGGCCGGGCTGTCCGCGCTGCGCGACGACAGGCCCGAGGACGGCTGGGTGCAGATCAACCTCGCGCCGGGCCCGGCCACTTGGCACCGGACGTACCGCGCCGTCGCGGACACGGCCCGCGACCTGATCGCCGCCGGCGCGGCGCGCTCCTTCTTCTTCATGCACAAACCGCCCGGGCTGCGGGTCCGGTTCGAGGCGGGCCGGTCCGATGTCGGGGCACTGCGCGAGGAGCTGACGCGCCGTTTCCGCGCGGTGGACGGACAGTCGCAACCGCCGCTGTGCGGACGGTACGAGCCGGAGACCTACCTCTTCGGCGGCCCGCGATCGATGCGGCACGTCCACGACCTGTTCACGGTGGACTCCCTGGCCTGGCTCGATCACCATGACACCGTCGCGGCGCCGGGCCGACCGGAGGCCGTCGCGGACTGGCGGTTGTCCCTGTACCTCCTCGGTGAACTCCTCGACGGCCTCGGCATCGTCGGCTGGGAGCACCGCGGGGTCTGGCAGGTGCTCCAGGACGACGCCGGCCGCAGGCTGGGCACCGACCCGGACGAGGACACCCGGCGCGCCGCCGCGGGCATCCTCGCGGCCTGGCGGGCCGGCGGGCAGAGCCTGCTCGCTCCGCTGCCGCCGCACCGGCGGGCGGCGGTCGAGGTGCACGGGGACGCCGTGCGCCGGGCCGCCGAGGGCTGGCGCACCGGCTACTTCGAGTCCGGCGAGGCGGTGATCGGCCCGCGCCGCGCCGCCGCCCACTACGTCGTCTTCCACTGGAACCGGGGGCGGTTCTCCCTGGCCCGGCAGAGCCTGCTGACCCACGCGCTCACCGGTGACGGGAGGTCCTGACGTGGACGAGGACCGGGAACTGGGCGCCGCGGCACTGCTCCGCGTGGCTGGCATGCCCTTGGCCGCGTGGGCGGCGGCGGGCAACCCGGAGCTGTTCGCACAGGTCTCCGACCACGCCCGGCAGGACGAACGGCGGGCGCAGCACGCCCGCCAACTGGCCGAGCAGCTGGGCACCTTGGTCGTGCCGCACCCCGCCCTCACCGCCGCCGACCGCCGCGCCGTGCTGGCCGTGCGCCGTCGGCTGCACTCCGGCGCCGCACCGGGCCCGGCCGACTGCGGGCTGCTGGGGCGGCTGCCCGCCGCCCACGGCCTCGTCGCGGACGCCGCACGGCTGTCCGGCGAAGCCGAGTCGGCGGCCGTCGCCCTGCGGCGACTGGAGGCCGCGGTGGCGGCCGAGCGCGAGCGCGTGGGCGCTCTGGGCTGGTCCCTGGTGTGCGCGTCGCCCGTCATGCGGGCCTTCCTGGACGAAGTGGAACCCGGAGCCGCCGCAGACGTGGCCGGCCGGCTGGCCGCGGGCGAGTCCTGGAGCGGGAAGCGGCTGCGCAAACGGGCGGCGTACGTGTGGCGGGCGCTCGGTCGGGCCGCGGCGAAGACCACCCCGCGCGGCTGGGTCGGCCAGGTCACCCTGCTGCCGGTCACCCCGGCGGGCGCGAACGGCGACGGGAACGGTGGCGGAAGCGGTAGTGGGAACGGCGGCTGGGCCGACGGCCCCCTGCTGCGGCTCGTCCCGCCCGGTACGGCCCTCGGCGAGGTGGCGGCCGAGGCCGTGGAGAACGTCCACGGGGTGCGGGCCCGGCTCGGCGCCCTGGACCTGCGGGCGGCGGACCCGGCCACGGTGCTGGCCCTGACTCCGCTGCACTTCCCCCAGCCGGCGGGCACCGCGCCGGGCGCCGGTGTCCTGCGCTGCTGGGTGACCGACCCGCACGACCGCGCCCGGTTGCGGCAGGTCGACCTGCGACGCTCCCTCCCCCTGGATCATGTGCTGGCTCAACTGGCCGACGGCCCGCGCCCGTTGGGCGACCTCGAAGCGGCTCTGCTGGGCACGGCGGCGACCGGGGCGGCGGCTTCCGCTCCCACGGTGCTGCGCGGCTTCCTCGCGCACCTGCTCGGACTCGGTGTGCTCCAGGCCTGTGCGGCCCCGCGCCGCCGCACCACGGGCTGGCTCGCCGCCGAGGACGTCCGCGCACGCGGCACCCTTCCGCAGCCGGCACCGGCACCGCCTCCAGCACCCGCACCGAGCGCCGATTCCGCCATACCCGCGCCCATACCCGCACCCGCGTCGGCGCTCCGTACCACCGGCTCCGCTGCCCCCGCCGACGACTCCCGGCCGTGGTTCACCGATTCCTACCGCACCATAGCCTCGGCCGTCTCCGGAGCGGCCGCCCGCCAGGTGCAGCAGGGCCTCGGCATCGCCGCCCGCGTGGCGTGGCTGCGGGAAGCCGACCGGCTCGCGGGGCCGGACCCGCACCGGCTGCCGGCCGAGCTCGCGGAGCTCACCGAACGGCCGTGCCCGCTCGGCGAGATCCTCGCGCGCCACCTGCCCGACGGCAGCTGCCCGCCGCCACCGCCGAAGCCCCCGCGCCGGTACGCGGGCTGGCACCCCGCCGAGACCTCCGGTTCCGGTTACGCGAGGCTGCTGGCCCACCTGTCCGCCCGGGCCGGCGGCGGACCGGTGGACCTGGACGACGACCTGCTGGACACCCTCGGGGCGCCCCCGGCCGCGACCGCGCTGCCGCCCTGGCCCCTGGACTGCCTGCTGCGTCCGCTGCCAGGCCCCGGTCCGGTCGCGGTCCTGGAGACCGCCTCACCGGCGGGCGTACTGGACGCCCGGTTCGCCGACGCGCTCCACACCCTGCACGGAGGCTACGACAACCTCCGCAGCTACCGGGCCTTCCTCGCCTCCGTCGAGCGGCTGTCCGGGGCGCGCTTCGTCGAACTGCTGGTGCCGCCGCTGGCCGGGCGCGCCGCCAACGCCGTACGGCGGCCGGTCATCACCGGCTGGTGGACGGGGGATCCCGATCCCCTGCCGTACCAGGGAGCCGACGGCCTGACGGCCCGCTACCTGCCGCTGGAGCGCATCACCCTGCGACGGGTCGGCCCGCGGATCATCGCCGAGGCCGACGGGTGCCGGCTGCTGCCCGTCCACCACGCCACCCGTACGCCCCTGCCGCCATACGACGTCCTGGTCCGGCTGCTGCTGGCCGCCGGCCACCCGGCGGGCTCGCGCCTGATCCGCCTGGACGGCCTGGCCGAGGCGTTCCCCGACACGGACCGACTGCCCCGGGTGACCGTCGGCGGCGGCGCCCTGGTCATCAGCCCCGCGGTCTGGCGCGTGCCGGCGGCCCAGCTGTGGCGGCCCGGCGACGGCGACCTGACCAAGGTGCGCGCCCTCGCCGCCCTCGGGCGCTGCGCCGGGCTGCCGCGCTTCGCGTTCGTCCGGGCCGTACCCCAGCCGAAACCGGTGCCCGTGGACTTCGCGGCGTTGACCGCGGTCCCGCTGCTGGAGCGGATCTGCGCGCGCCACCCCGGTGCGGACCTGCTGGTCGAGGAGATGCTCCCCGACCCGGGCGGCCTGCTGCTCCACGACCCCGTGCACGGCGGTGCCGGCGTCGCCGCCCAACTGCTGCTCAGACTTCCGTTCGACCAGGGCGCCGAGGAACTCGCGGAGCCCGCCGCCGCCGCACTGCGCGGCGAACCCGACGTCCCCGGTGCGCCCGCCCCTCGCGGGCGGGCCACCGGGGCGGTCTCCACCCATCACCGCTCCTGAAGGAGGACAACCATGCCCGACATCACGGCGCTCACCGACCTCGACGCCCTCATCGGCGACCTGGACGCGCGCATCACCGAGACCACCCTGCCGACCCCCGAGGCCAGCAGCGGCGGCTGCAGCGGCGTCTGCACCGTCCTGATCTGCGACACGGTGCTGCTCTGTAGCGGCCTGTTCTGCTGATCTCCCGTCAGGCCGTCCGAGGGCACGCCCTCGGACGGCCACCCGGACAGCGGCCCCTGACGGCCGCCACCACCGGCACTCCGCCCGGCCCCTCCAGGCCGGGCGGAGTGCCGACCCGTCGTTCCCGAGGAGCCACCGTGCCGCAGCACACCGCGAACGCCGCGAACACCGCGAACACCGCGAACACCGAGAGCACCGAGAGCACCGGCACCGCCGTCACCGGACTCGCCGTCCGGCTCCTCGACGCCTGGTCCGCCCGGCCCCGCGAGAGCCCGGCGGGCGCCGAGCACCCCTCCGATCCGGGCATCCCCGTCCTGGCGTCCCTGCTGCACGCCTGCGGAGGGCCGGAGGGCGAACGGTCCGCGGCCCGTGCCGTGGCGGTGTGGGCCCGCACCGCCGGCCAGGGGCCGGGCCACTGCGGGCTCTACGACGGCGGACTGGCCGGAACGCTGGCGGGCCTGCGCCTGGGAGCCATGGTCCACCCGGACTTGCACCGGGCCGCCGACCGGCTCCGCGACCACCTGGTCCGCACCGCGCCGGCCCTCGACTGGCGGTGCGAGCAGGTCGCCTTCCCGGACTACGACCTCATCGTCGGCCCCTCCGGCACCCTGCTCGCCCTGACCACGGGCACCCGCCCGACACCGGCCCAACTCGGCCCGTACGCCGACCACCTGGCCCGGCTGTGCGACACCGACGAGCTGTCCCGGCTGCGGACGGGGCAGTACGCCGGCCACCCGCACCTGGGCTGGCTCGACGGCCGGATCAACACCGGCACGGGCCACGGCGCCGCAGGAGTCGTCGCCGCACTCACCGCAGCCGTACGCCACCTCGGACCGCACCCCGGCCTGACGCCCGCCCTGCGCCGCGCGACCGGGTGGCTGATGCGGCAGTCCTTCGACGACGCCCGCTCCATCCGCACCTGGGACGGCGCCGGGCTCGACGGCCCGCCGCCCGCCGGAGCGCGCGCCCGCCAGGCCTGGTGCTACGGCACACCCGGAGTGTCCTGGGCACTGTGGGACGCGGCCGACGCCACGGGCGACCGGGAGACGGCGGCCTGGGCCGCAGCGGCCTTCGGCACGCTCGCCGAACGGTACGACGAGCGGTTCCACCTCTTCGGCGACCGCGCGAGCGACCTGCTGGCCCTGTGCCACGGCGCCTCGGGCGTGCTGGCAGTGGCCGACGCCTTCGCCCACCACGCGGGCCTGCCCGCCGCGGCCGCGCTGAGGGCCCGCCTGCTCGCCCACCTGAGGGCCCGCCTGCCCGAGGTGGAGGCCCTGGGCGCGGAGGGGATGGGCCTGCTCGGGGGCGCGGCCGGCCCGCTGTGCGCCCTGCTCACCGCGGGCCACGACGCCTCCCGGGCCTGGCTGCCCTGTCTCGGTCTGCGCTGAGCCGCCGACGCCCGGCCCGGTGCAGGACGCGCCCTACGCCGCCCTACGCCGCCCGGAGGTGGGCGAGGACGGCGAGGACGCGGCGGTTGCCCTCGGTGGGGTCGAGGTCGAGCTTCATGAAGATGTTGCCGCAGTGTTTGACCACCGAGGCCTCGGTGATGGTGAGCCGGGTGGCGATCGCCTGGTTGTTGAGGCCCTCGGCCATGAGGGCGAGGACTTCGCGTTCGCGGGGGGTCAGCCGGGTGAGAGGGCGGTCGGCGGACTGCTGGCGCAGCAGGACGCGGACCACGTCGGGGTCGATGACGGTCTCGCCGGCGGCGACCCGGCGCAGGGCGTCGAGGAAGTCGGCGACGTCGCCGACGCGGTCCTTCAGGAGGTAGCCGAGGCCGGCGGGTTGGGCGCCGGCGGCGGCGAGCAGGCGGGTCGCGTACGGGGTGGCGACGTACTGGGAGAGCACCAGGACGGGCAGGCCCGGGTGGCGTTCGCGCAGGTCGAGGGCGGCGCGCAGGCCCTCGTCGGAGAAGTCGGGCGGCATCCGGACGTCGGTGATGACGGCGTCGGGCCGTTCGGTGTCGACGGCGGCGGCGAGGGCGCGGGCGTCGCCGACGGCGGCGGTCACCCGGTGGCCGCCGAGGGTGAGGAGTTCGACGAGTCCGGCGCGCAGCAGGACGGCGTCCTCCGCGATCACGACCCGGAGCACGGGACCTCCAGCCGCAGCGTGGTCGGGCCGCCCGTCGGGCTGGTCACCATGAGCCGTCCTTTCAGGAGTGCCACCCGGTCGGCGAGTCCGCGCAGGCCGGCCCCGGCGGCCGGGTCCGCCCCGCCGTGGCCGTCGTCGGTCACCTGGAGCACCAGGCGGCCGTCGACGATGCGCCCGCTGACGGTGATCGCGGCGGCGCCGCTGTGCTTGGCGGCGTTGGTGAGCGCTTCGGTGACGGTGAAGTAGGCGGTGGTCTCGACGGGGGCGGGCAGCCGGCCGGGGAGGTCGAAGTCGGACCGGACCGGGATGGGGTGGCGCAGCGCGACCTCGGCGACAGCGGCGGCGAGGCCGTGGTCGGTGAGCACCTGGGGGTGGATGCCGCGGACCAGGCCGCGCAGTTGTTCCAGGGCCTGCCGGGCTTCGCCGCGCGCCCGGGCGACCAGGGCGGTGGCCCGGTCGCCGGACCGGGCGCTGCCGTCGCGCAGCGCGTGGTCGGCGAGGCCGAGGGTCATGCTGAGCGCGACGAGCTGCTGTTGGGCGCCGTCGTGCAGGTCGCGTTCGATGCGGCGGCGTTCGGCTTCGAAGGCGTCGGCGAGCCGGGCCCGGGAGCGGGTGAGTTCGAGGACCTGGCGGCCGGTGTCCTCCTCGCGGGGCCCGAGCAGGAGGCGGGCGAGGGCCACCTGGGCGGTGGTCAGCAGGGCGCCGGCGTAGGCGCAGAGGAGGAGCCCGGCGAGCCCGGCGGCACTGAACGGCAGGGCGGCGAGCGGCCCGGGCACCGCCCGGCCGGGGATGATCATGACGGTTTCGGGGGCCAGCGCCCAGACGATCACCGGGGAGGCGACCAGGGCGGCGCAGAACAGCAGCGCGGCGGTGAAGCCGAGCGCGGCGGCGGCGAGAGCCGTGGCGGTGAGCGCGGTGTGGGCCAGTTCGCGCCAGGTGGCGCGCTCGCGCAGGCGGGTCCGCAGCCTCGCGCGGCGGCCGGCGCCGGGCAGCGGGCGGTGCGGGTCGGGCAGCGGTGCCGGTTCGACCAGCCGCAGCCGTCGGCGTTCGAGGGCGGCGGCGGGGATGCCCGCAAGGGCCAGGGCGAGGAGGACCGGCAGTCCGACCCCGACCACGGACAGGCCCAGCCCGAGCACCAGCAGCACCGCCAGGGCGGCCAGCAGCAGCGGGCCGAGCAGCGCGCCGCCGAGCAGGTACGCCCAGCAGCGCGGCACCCACGGGGTGACGGGAAAACGCAGCGGGTGGGCTCGCAGCGCGGCCCAGACGGCCGTCGGCTGCTGCTCCTCCTCGTTCACCCGGTCACTCTAACGAACCCTCTGACCAGGCCTCGGGGCGTCGGGCGTGGAGGCGGCGGAGCCGGCCGGGCGGGGTGCGGGCCGGGGGCGGGTCAGGGCGACGGCGGCGATCACCAGGACGCCGCCGGCCAGGGCGTTCCAGCCGACGGGTTCGGCGAGGAAGGCCGCGCCGAGGGCCGTGGACCACAGCGGCATGACGTAGGTGACGGCGGAGGCCACCGCGGTACCGGCCGTGCGGACCAGCCCGAGGTTGAGCAGGTACGCGAGGCCGGTGCCGACCGCGCCCAGCACCAGCAGGGCGCCGGCCGCGCCCGCCCCCGGCCAGTGCGGGGCGCCCGCGGCGAACGGCGCGATGGCGGCCAGCTCGGCGGTGGCGCAGGCGATCTGGACGGCGGAGAGGGTGACCACCGA
The DNA here is from genome assembly GCF_040687675.1 of Kitasatospora sp. NPDC056731. Taxonomy (NCBI): domain Bacteria; kingdom Bacillati; phylum Actinomycetota; class Actinomycetes; order Kitasatosporales; family Streptomycetaceae; genus Kitasatospora; species Kitasatospora sp. NPDC056731. Next base: position 26,143 of record NZ_JBFBNR010000001.1, on the reverse strand, counting down.
CTCCGGCCGGCCGGAGAGGAAGCGGCGCAGATAAGCGAAGCCCGCGCCGTAGCAGCAGGCGGCGGCCAGGCAGGCGAGGCCGCCGGCGGCCTCGCCGGAGCCGATGCCGCGCCAGACCCCGAGCACGGTGAGCACGCCGACGAAGCCGAGGGCGAGTCCGGAGAGCCGGCGGGCGCCGGGGCGGCGCTCCTCGGCGACGGTGAGGACGGTGAACAGCAGGGTGAACAGCGGGGTGGTCGCGTTCATCACCCCGGCGAGGACGGAGCTGACCCGGGTCTCGCCGAACGAGAACAGCGTGAACGGCACGGTGTTGAGGAGCACCGCGACCACCGCGGAGTGCCCCCAGAGCGCGCGGTCGCGGGGGACGCGCTCGTGGCGCAGCACGAGGATCGTCCACAGCATGACCGCCCCGAGGGCGCAGCGCCACAGCGCCACCCACAGCGGCGGCACCCCCGCCTCCACCGCCACCTTGATCAGCGCGAAGCTCGCGCCCCAGATCGCCGACAGCGCCACGAAGCCCGGCAACCAGCGCCGCACCCGGACCACCTCCATCTTCGTCCCGTTGGTTCCGTGTCGGGTTCCGTCCAGGGTCCAGTCTCGGGGCCCACCTCGGGTCCCGCCTGGGGTCCCGCCTCGGGTCCCGTCTGGACAGAGGGTGGCCCGGCAGCAGAGCATGAGTCCAACAAGTGGCAGTGCCGGATGGATGAGGAAGTCTCATGGCCTCGGAGGTCAACCTGGCCCAGCTGAGGGCACTGGTCGCGGTCGCCGAGACCGGGGGGTTCGGCGCGGCCGCCGACGAACTGGGCATCAGCCAGTCCGCCGTCTCGCACGCCGTCGCCGCGCTGGAGCGGACCCTCGGCGCGCCCGTCCTGCTGCGCGGCACCCCCGCCCGGCCCACTCCCCTGGGCGAGCAGATCCTCCCGCACGCCCGTACCGCCGTGGCCTCCGCCGCCGCCGTGCGCGCCATCGCCACCCGGCACTCCGGCGGCCCCGTCGGCACCGTCCGGCTCGCCGCGCCGACCACCGTCTGCCAGGCGCTGCTGCCCGGGCTCCTCCGAGACTGGAAGGCCGCCTACCCGCAGGTCACCGTCCGGGTCTTCGAGGGCGAGGACGACGAGCTCGCCACCTGGCTGGAGGCGGGCACCGTCGACGCCGCCGTCCTGGTCGACCCCGGGCCGCTCCCACCCGGGGCGGTCGCGCTCGGGGCCGACTCCATGCACGCGCTGCTGCGCCGCGACCACCCGCTCGCCGGACAGGAGGCCATCCACGTCGCCGACCTGGAGGACGACGACTTCCTGCTCTCCGAGGGCGGCTGTGAACGGCACATCCGCGAGGCCTTCCGCCGGGCCGGCACCCGCTTCACCCCCCGGCACCGCATCCGCGACCTCAACACGCTCATCGGCATGGTGCACGCGGGCGTCGGGGTCTCGGTGATGCCCGCGCTGGCGCTGACCATGCTCCCGGCCGACTGCGTGCTCGTCCCGATCCGGCCGGCCGTCCACCGCACGCTCACGCTCACCGGGCCGACCAGCCGGCCGTGGTCGCCGGCGGTCGGCGGGCTACTGGCGGCGGTGCGTGCCGCGCAGGGGGCGGTGGGCGCCGCGCAGAGGGCGGGCACCGGGGTCCGCGTGGCGGCGCGCGCCTGACGGAGAGCCCGTTCGGCGCCCGGTCCACCGCCGGCGCCGGGCCCCGGCTTGACCATTTCGGGGTTGACCGCCCTTCCCCGACAGGTCTATACCAGTGACAGCCTTCGGCAACTACCCCCTGCCAAAGGCCCATTCGGTCTGCGCGCCACCCCCACCTCCGGCGTGAGCAGCCCCTCCCCCACTGCCGTCCCGCCTGGAAAGGCCCTCGATGGAACGCGCACTTCCCCCACACCCCGCCCCCCGGAACCCGCGCCGCCGCCCGCGCCGGGTCGCCGCCGCCGTGGCCGGGGTGCTCGGCCTGGTCGCCGGCGGTGTCGCCGCGCTCGCGAACACCGGCTCCGCCGCCGCCGACACCACGACCGGCCTCGGCAGCAACTGGTACGCCTCGGCGCCCTACCTGATGCCCGAGGACAACAGCCCGCCGGACGCCGCGGCGGTGATGGACGCCACCGGGCAGAAGGCCTTCCAGCTGGCGTTCATCCTGGCCCAGGGCAGCAGCTGTTCACCGGCCTGGGGCGGCACCTCCTCGATCGACACCGACACCACCATGCCCGGCGTCATCCAGACCATCCGCGGCAAGGGCGGGGACGTCTCGGTGTCGGTCGGCGGGTACGGCGGCACCAAGCTCGGCCAGGTCTGCGGCACGCCGGAGGCGACCGCCGCCGGGTACCAGAAGGTGATCACCAAGTACCAGTTGAAGGCGATCGACTTCGACCTGGAGGAGCCGGAGTACGAGAACACCGCGGCGATCCACAACGAGATCGGCGCCGCCCGGATCCTCCAGCAGAACAACCCCGGCCTCTACATCTCGATCACCACCGCCGGGACCAACGCGGGGACGGGCTGGTTCGGCACCCAGATGCTGAACGAGGCCAAGTCGCAGGGCTTCACGCCGAACAACTACTCGATCATGCCGTTCGACGGCGGGTTCAACGGCGCGGCCGCGCAGACCGACGCGCTGGTGAAGTTCAACCAGATCCTCCAGACCACCTTCGGCTGGTCCGAGGCGACGGCCTACGCCCACGAGGGCGTGTCGATGATGAACGGCCGCACCGACGCCGCCGAGTACTTCCGGCAGGCGGACTTCCAGGCCGTGCTGGACTTCGCCACCGCGCACAACCTGGCCCGGTACACCTACTGGTCGGTCAACCGGGACCGACAGTGCACGGGCCCGGTGGACCCGGGGCTGTCCGGCTCCTGCTCCAGCGTGGCGCAGAACGACTGGGACTTCACCAAGTACACCGTGAAGTTCGCCGGGGCGACGCCGCCCACCACCCCGCCCACCACGCCGCCGACGACTCCCCCGACCACCCCCGGGGCCTGCACCGACCCGGCGTGGAGCGCCGCCACCACGTACACCAGCGGCAGCAAGGTCTCGTACGGCGGCCACAAGTACCACGCCAAGTGGTGGACGCTGAACGAGGTGCCGAGCGCCAGCGGCCAGTGGGGCGTCTGGGGCGACGACGGCCCCTGCTGACACGGGCTGACGGGCCGACAGGCCGACGCCTGGGGCCCGGGGATCTGCGCACCCCGGGCCCCCGGCAGGCCAGTTCGCGGCCGTGGTCAGTTCGCGGCCGTGAACCGCTCCCGCAGTTCGGCCAGCACCTGCGCCGCCTCCGGGAGGCCGGCGGCCTCGCAACGGGCGATGCCTGCGGCCAGCCGAGCAGCGGCCGCCCCGGTACGGCCGAGGTCGGCGCCCTCGATCAGCGCGGCCAGCCGGACGGCCTCGGCCCGGGACGTCCCGGCCCGCTCGTCGCCGCCCTCGTAGACCGCGATCGCCCGCTCGACCTCGGCCAGCGCCTCCTCGTGGCGCTCGGCCATGGCCAGGCAGCGCGCCCGCTCGTAGTGCGAACCGCCGCGCAGGTACCAGGGGTTGTACTCCTGGCCGGCCTGCCCGGCGTGCTCCCCGGCGGCGTCCGCCTCGGCCAGCCGGGCCAGCGCCGACGCCAGCCCCTCCGGGCCCTCGGCGTGCATGGTCAGCCGGGCGAACTCCCTGAGCGTCGCGGCCAGTTGGTCCACCTGGGGGGCCTGGGTGTGGGCCGCGAGGGCGCGGTCGAGGGCGGCCTTCGCAGCCTCCCAGCGGTCCGCCCGGGCCAGTGCCAGCGCGGCCTCGCAGGCGACCATGGTGTGGGTTTCCTGCTCCTCCCAGCCGGCGACGACGTCGGCCAGCCGCAGGTACTCCTCGGCGGCGTCCCGGTGCTCGTCCAGTTCGGTGAGGCCCCGGGCGAGGTCCAGCCGGGCCTGCGCGAGCATCCGCACGTCCAGCTCCGACGCGGCGGCGTCCAGCAGCACCGACTCCAGCACCGCGACGGCGTCGGCCGTGCGGTCGGCGGCACGCAGCACGTCGGCCAGCTGGAGGCGGGCCTGCGCGGCGTCCTCCGCCGCCTCCCGGCCCTTGCGGTCGAAGCGCGCGGCCGCCTCGGTGAGCGCCCGGACCGCACCGCCGCGGTCCCCGGCCCCCATGGCCGCGTGGCCGAGCATCAGGTAGGTGGGCGCGTACGGGTAGGAGTCGTCGCCCCAGCGGGCGGCCTCGGCGAGCGCCCGGTGGAACACCTCGACGGCCTCGGCGGGCTCGCCGCCCTGCAACAGCACCTGGCCCAGCAGGCCGAGCACCCGCGGGGTGTGCCAGGGCAGTTCGGCCGCGTCCAACTGGGCGAGCACCTCGCGCAGTTCGGTGGTGGCCTCGGCCAGCCGGCCCTGCCGGGCGGCCGCGTCGGCCAGGTACTGGCGGGAGGTGGCCGCGCGGCGGGCGGAGCCCAGCTCCACGGCGGTGCGGTGGTAGCCGCCGGCCGCCGCCTCGAAGCGCTCGACGGCCTCGGCGGGCGGCTCGGGCAGCGCCTCGACCAGGTCGTGGTGGGCGGCGTAGGCGCGGACCTGCCACACGATCAGGTGGTCGTCGTCGGCCATCGCGCCGGCGGCCCGCAGCTCCTCGGCCCGGCGCAGCACCTCGTCCAGCGCCGGCCAGTCGGCCACCGCGCCCTCGACGTCGCCGAGTTCCACGATCAGCGCGCGGGCCCGGGCCATCAGGGCCTGGCCGGGCAGCCCGGCCTGCTCGAACAGCTCGGCGGCGGCCAGCAGCCCGGCCCGGCCGTCGGCGTGCTCGTCCCGCTCCAGCGCCTGGTGGGCCCGCTGCTCGGCGAGTTCGGCGCGCAGCCGCCCGGGGCTGCCGACCGCGGTGCCCTCGGGGTGGGCGAAGCCGTCGGCGGCGGCGCGTTCGGCGATCCGCCGCCAGAGCCGGTCGGCGTCCGGGTGCCCGACGAGCTCCAGCTCGCGGGCCCGGACCACCAGGGCGGTGAAGTCCTCCGGCTCCGGCTCGACGGCCCGGCGCGGTGCGGGCGCGAGGGCCGGGGCGGCGGCCAGCTCGGGCGCGGCGGCGGCGCGCACGCCGAGGGCCAGCGGCTCGGCCAGCAGCGGCTCGCGGGCCAGCCGGGCGCGCCGGTCGGCGCCGACCGCGTCGGTGCCGTTGCGGGCGTCGAAGCGGGCGGCGAGCGCGTCGGCCTCGGCGCGCACGTGGGCGAGCAGGGTGTCCGCCGTCCAGGAGGTGCCGGGCGGGCCGCTGACGGCGAGCCCGCCGTGGCCGCCCCGGGCCAGGACGGCGAGCAGCACCTCGACGCCGGTGAGGAAGGACAGCAGCGCGGACGGCTCCCCGGCCACTGCGAACAGGTCGCGGTTCTCGGCGAGCAGTTCCAGGCCGCGCGGCTCGTTGCCGGACAGCGCGCAGAACTCGACGTGGCGGCCGACGGCGTGCGCCATCGAGGCCTTGCCGCGCGCGGCGCGGTAGCCGGTCAGGTGGCTGGAGCGGGCCTCGTCCAGCCGGCCCCGGCGCAGCAGCGGGAGCAGGGCGGCGGCCTGGCTGAGGGCGGGCTCCTGCTCGCAGCTGCTCCGGCCGTCGAGGACCGGCTGCAGGACGTCCAGCGCCCGGGCGTCGTCGCCGGCGTCCGCGAAGTGTTCGGCGCGCGCCCGGGTCTCGCAGGCGTGGCAGTCGCTCAGCTCGGAGCGCGGGCGGGCCGTCCACAGCTCGTAGGCGTCCTGGCGGCCGGTGCCGGTCTGCGCGGCCAGGTGGTAGCGCTGGGCGTAGTACGGCTGCAGGTCGAAACCGGCCGCCCGGTAGCGGTCGCGCAGTTCGGTGTGCCAGCGCCGCAGGGCCGGCAGCGGCACGTCCGGGTTGCCCAGGAGCGCGCCGGCCACCCACTTGAAGCGCCAGAACACCTGCTGGCGGGCCCACTCGCCGAAGCCGTCCGGGTCGGCGTCCCACAGCTTGAGGAGGCGGGCGAAGACGACCGGGCTCTTGCCGCGCTCGCCGTCGTACTCGTACGCCTCCATCAGCTCCAGCAGGGCCATCGAGCGCGCCCCGGTGTCGTCGAACTGCTCGGCGGCGTCGACGAGTTCCTCGGCCGTGACGGTCCGCTGGCGGCCGTACGAGCGGGCGTCGTTCTCGCGCAGCGCGGCCATCACCGCATCGGGGGTGTCCAGCATCAGGCCTCCTTCGGGTCGGTGCGGTCCGGGCCGGCCGACTCGTGGCCGAGCATGGCGTGGTCGAGCAGGCTGATGAACGAGCGGTTGAGCAGGGCGCTCTCGCTGGCCTTGAGCGGGCGGCGGGTCATCAGCACGGCCTGCCCGTACAGCGCCTCGACGGCGGTGACGGCCAGCTCGCGGTTGGTGACCGTCGCGGCGCGGCGCACCAGCGGGTTGAGGTGGTTGAGCACCAGCTGGGCGCGGGGCGCCTCGGCGCGCAGCGAGCCCAGGATGTCCGCCCACAGGCCGTCGGCCTCCTCGGCGAGCTGGGCGCGGCTGCGCTCGTGCCGGGCCTCCCGGTTGTCCAGCAGCAGCGCGGGCGCGTTGGTCGGGTGGAAGCTGCGCAGGGCGACGTCGCAGTCGAAGCGGCCGACCACCTCGCGGGCGACGGCGAGGAAGGCGTTCGCGGCGAGCTCGGCGGCCGGGTCGACGGTGTCCAGGTGCGCGGTGACGGTGCCCGGGTCGAGGTCGGAGACCGAGACGCCGGGGCGGATCTCGGGCAGCCGGTGCACCAGGTCGCGGTCGTAGGTGTAGCCGCCGTTGACCACGCCGAGGCCGGCGGCGCCGGCGATCGGGGCGACCTGGCGGAACTCCTCGACGGTGCGGGTCACCAGCACCACCGGGTGGCTGCGGGTGAACTCGTCCAGGGTGACGTTGCCGTCGGTGGTCTCGAACGGCAGCCACGGCAGCATCATCCGCAGCAACTCGTCGTCGTAACGGGCGAGTTCCTTGACGGCCAGGTGGTGCACGGACAGGAAGCGGTGCAGCAGCGCCGGATCGCTCGCGGACAGGCCGGTCAGCCAGTCCCGGATCCGGACGCCCAGCGCGTCGCGGACGGCGGCCAGCGTCTCGTCCGCGTACAGGCCCTCGCGGGAGGCGGTCGGGCGCAGGCCGTCGGTGTCCACCACGCAGCGGACGAAGAACGCCCAGTCCGGCAGCAGCTCGTCGGCCTGGTCGGACAGCAGCATGCCCTTGAGGTGCACCCGGTGGCCCGAACGGCGGGACGGCGGGGCCGCGTCCGGCAGCACGTAGGCGACGCCGCGCAGGCCGACCAGCGGCAGGTCCAGGTCGATGGTGTCGAGCGGGGCGAAGTCGAAGGCGGCGCGGCAGTACTCGGTCAGCGCGTCGCGCCGGGCCAGCGGCGAGCCGTGCCGCTCGGCCCACGGCGGGGTGCGGTTCACCCGGTGCTCGGTGCCGTTCGCGTCCACCACCGTGACGTCGTGGCGCAGCAGGCTGCCGAAGTCCCGGGCCAGCGCGAGGACGCGGCCCGACCGCGTCCACTCGGCGGCGTCGGCGCGCGGGACCAGTGTCACGGTGGTGCCCGGCTCCGGCTTGGCCGCGGCGGGCAGGGTGCGGATCGTGTAGCGGCCGTCGGAGCCGCCGCGCCACTCGATCACCGGCGCGTCCGGCGTGGCGGCGGAGCGGGTCACCACGGTGATCTCGTCGGCGACCACGAAGCAGGCCAGCAGGCCGATGCCGAACTGGCCGATGAAGTCGCCGCGGGCCTGGGCCAGCCCGGCGCCGTCCAGCCGGCCGTCGGCGTCGCGCTTCGAACTGCGGCCGATGGTGGCGAGGAAGGTGTGGACGTCCGCCTCGGTCAGGCCGACGCCGGTGTCGGTGACGCTCAGCTCGTCGTCGGCGCGCACGACGATCCGGGCCGGCGCCTGCGGGTCGAGGGCGCGGCGGGCGGAGATCGCGTCCACCGCGTTCTGCAGCAGCTCGCGCAGGTACACCCGCGGGCTGGAGTAGAGGTGGTGGGAGAGCAGGTCCACCAGGCCGCGCAGGTCCACCTGGAAGGTGTGCGCGCTCGCCGCGTTGTCGGGCGTCGGGTTCTCGGATGGGGACACCGGGGGCTCTTTCGATCGCGGGGCGGGTGACGGAGGTTCTGGACGGGCCGGGGGCGTCAGTACGCGCAGCGGTCCCGGTGGGAGGCGAACGCCTTGAGCGGATCACCGGACAGGAAGTGCCAGGGCGACTCGGTGACGGCGCCGTCCAAGGCCTCGAACAGCAGGCGCGCCGTCTTGCGCTGGCCGGCCAGCGAGAAGGCCATCGCGAAGGCGTTGAAGGAGCCCTGCCAGCCGCGGACCGGCGTGAAGTCCGGGTGCAGCACGGAGCGGAAGGCCGCCTCCTGCAAGTCGGCCACCACCTCCGCACTGGCCAGGTAGGCGCGGTCCTCACCGTCCGGGAGGTCCAGCCAGCGCTCCAGGTGCGCCAGCACCACCAGCTCGCCGAGCTGGCTGCCCTCCGGCGCCGCGAGCATCGAGGAACGGGCGAAGGCCTGCATCTCCTCGTGCGAGCCGCCCCACTTGGCACACAGCTGCTGGAGGCGCTGGCGGTGCGAGGCCGGATGCCCGGGAGCACGGCGCACGGCGGCCTCGAAGCGGCAGGTCGCGACCTCCGCCGGGAGCGAGGCGCCGCGGGCGCTGATCTGCAGGAAGTACCAGGGGGCGAGCCAGGACGGCTCGCGCTCGGCGACCTCCAGCAGCTGCTCCTCGGCGATGTCCAGCCGCTCGTGGAACACCTGCCACTGCTTCTCGGACACGTGCTTCGCCCGGGCGCCCGTCCGGGCCTCCCAGGCCCAGGTGACGTGCCGGGCACCGGACAGCAGCAGCGCCAACGCGTCCTCGGGCCGGTCGGCGAGGGCCCGGGCCGTCCACTCCTCGACCCGGGGCACGTCCGCGATCGCACCGACCCGCCCGGTCAGATCGGCGCCGTCCCCGACCGCGGCCAGCGCGGGGCCCAGGGCCGCCCAGTCACCGGCGGCGGCCTGGCCGAGCATCAGGCGCAGCGACTCGTCCCCGAACGCCGGATCCAGCCGCGGCGCCGCAACGGCCGCCACGGGCGCGGACCCGACGGCCCGCCGCACCCTCCCAAGCCAGCCCGCCCCGCTCTGCGCGGCCTCCTCGCCGGAGCGGCGTCGGAACAGCGGCATGTGTGGCCCCCTCGAACATCATCGGCATCTTTCGTATGGCCGCACGACGGCCACCCCAGATGAGTAGATATCACGGCCGACCGACATCCGTTTCCCCAGCCCAGGGGCGGTCCCGGTCCGGCACGTGCGGGGACCGCCCCACGGGCCTCCGACCGGGGCGGACGACCGGGGCTGACGGCCGGAACGCGGGCACGTCGAACGGGGTGAGGACACGTCGAACAGGCGGCAGGCGCTGTCCGGTCCGGCGCCGAAACGCAGCGGGCCCCGGCGCCTCCTCGGCCCGGGGCTTCGCTTCGCTTCGCGTACGCGGCGGCCGTCAGGCCAGTCCGAGCCCGGCGTCCGGGGTCTTGCCCGCCTGGGCCTGCTCGATCCGCTTGACCAGCATCACCCCGAACCGCCGGGCGGCGGCCACGTCGGCCGGCCCGCCCTCGGTGGTCACGCTGGCGACGACGGTGCCCGAGCGCAGCACGATGCCGATGCCCTCGCTCTCGCCCAGCTGGCCCTGGAAGGCCTGGCTCTCGCTGCCCAGCACCGGGGAGTCGACCTTGCGGAACGGCCCGGCCCCGTAGGAGGCGTAGGACTCCTTGAGCTTGCCCTTGGCGGCGTCGCGGTTCGGCAGCGTCTCGACGATGAAGCGGGCGACCACGTCCCCCGAGGAGAACCGGACGGAGCCGCTGAGCGGCTTGCCGGTGCACGGCACCGACGCGGTGCAGGTGGTGGCGTGGTCGATGGTGTCGACCTTGCGCTTCTCCTCCTCCCAGCCCGCCATCGCCTTCGCGTCCGGCAGCACCTGCCCGACGAGCTTGTCGTCCAGCAGCACCGCCTCCAGGTCCGCCCCGGGCGTCGCCGCCCCGGCCGGCGGAGCAGAGGCCCCGGCACCAGCGCCAGCGCCACCGCCTCCGGTCGCCGGCGCCGGCGCCGAGGCCGAGCCCGCGGCCGCACCCGCTCCCGTCGCGGCGGCAGACGCGGACGCCGACGCGGAGACCGAAGCCCCCGCACCGGTCTCACCACCCGCCGGACCCGTCGCGCTCGCCACCGCACTCGCCGCCCCCGCCGCACCCTTGGCCGCGTCCGAGCCCGCCGGGGAACTCCCCGCAGACCCCGCCGAGCACCCGGCCAGCACCCCCGTCAGCACCCCGGCCGCCACCGCGGCAGCCACCCTCCGACCAGCCATCCCCATCCCCATCGCCCACTCCTCCGGATGTCCGTGACCCATCAAGATAGCCGCCGCCCCCGGCCCGCCCGCGCCCGGGTGCACCCGGGCCGATCAAGGACGGAGCGGGGGGCGGGAACGGCGGCGGGGCGGCGACCGTACTGGTCACCGCCCCGCCGCCGGAACTGCCGGAACTGCCGGAGGATCAGACCGCCGGGGCCGGGTAGGTCGGGAACTCGACGCCCGAGACGTACTGGACGACCCGGATGACCTGGCAGGAGTAGCCGAACTCGTTGTCGTACCACAGGTAGAGGATCGCGTTGTCGCCCTCGACCTTGGTGGCGCCGGCGTCGACGATCGAGGCGTGGCGCGAGCCGATGAAGTCGCTGGAGACCGCGTCGGGGGAGTCGGTGAAGTCGATCTGACGCTTCAGCGGCGAGGTCAGCGAGACGTTGCGCAGGTAGTCGAGGACCTCCTCGCGGTTGGTCTCGCGGGCCAGCTGCAGGTTGAGGATGGCGATCGAGACGTCCGGCACGGGGACGCGGATCGAGCTGCCGGTGATCTTCGCCTGGAGGTCCGGCAGGGCCTTGGCGACGGCCGAGGCGGCGCCGGTCTCGGTGATCACCATGTTGAGCGGTGCCGAGCGGCCGCGACGGTCGGCCTTGTGGTAGTTGTCCAGCAGGTTCTGGTCGTTGGTGAACGAGTGGACGGTCTCCACGTGCCCGCGCAGCACGCCGTACTCGTCGTCCATCGCCTTCAGCGGCGGGACGATGGCGTTGGTGGTGCAGGAGGCGCAGGACAGGATCTGCTCGTCGGGCTTGATCGTGTCGTGGTTGACGCCGTGGACGATGTTCGGGACGTCGCCCTTGCCCGGCGCGGTCAGCACGACCTTGGCGATGCCGGGGCGCAGGTGCTTGGACAGGCCCTCCCGGTCGCGCCAGCGGCCGGTGTTGTCGATCAGGATGGCGTCCTTGATCCCGTACTCCGTGTAGTCGACCTTGGTCGGGTCGTCGGAGTAGATCACGGTGATCTCGTTGCCGTTGGCGATGATCTTGTTGTTCGCCTCGTCGACGGTGATCGTGCCCTGGAACTGGCCGTGGATCGAGTCCCGGCGCAGCAGCGAGGCGCGCTTGACCAGGTCGTCGCCGCCGCTGTCGCGCACGACGATGGCCTTCAGGCGCAGGCCGTTGCCGGAGGCCTTCTCGATCAGCAGGCGGGCGACCAGGCGGCCGATCCGGCCGAAGCCGTAGAGGACGACGTCGCGGGCGTCGCGGCGCTCCAGCTTGTTCTCGCCGGTGGCGCCGGAGACGGCCTGGGCGGTGAACTCCTCGACCGACAGGCCGTGGTCGTCGGCCCGGTAGGTCGCGGCGAGCATGCCGATGTCGATCTGCGAGGGGCCGAGATCCAGGGTGGTCAGCGCGCTCAGGAAGGGCATCGTCTCGGTGACCGAGAGCTCGGCGCCGGCTATCTGGCGGGCGAAGCGGTGCGTCTTCAGGATGCTGACCACCGACTTGTTCACCAGGGACCTGCTGTGCAGCAGGACGGTCACGTCCCGCTCGCGGTGCAGTCGCCCGATGATCGGGATCATCGACTCCGCGATCTCCTCGCGGTTCTTCCAGTCCGTGAACACGTCGTCGTTGACAGTCACAAGTCCATCTTTCGAGCTGAGGGTGTTGCGCACATGGTAGCTTCGCCCGCCCCCGCCCCTTCCGCCGGTCCCTCCCCCGCCCACTTCGCCCGAGCCCCCGACCTGCACTTTCGCCCGCTCACCCACCCCCGGAGGTGATCACCGCCACCCTGCAGCCCCGCTCGGACCTCACCGCGCGCCACCCGGACCGACAGCCGTGGGTCGAAACGCCAGGTCGGCGAGCAGGCCGTCCAGGACCAGTTCCTCCTCGATGCGCCGGCCCGAGGCAAGGAGTACCGAGGACAGCTTCGGGTCCCAGGGCGCTTCGGTCGGGGTGCCGGTGAGGGCCGCGGTGGCGGGGTGCGTGTCGAGGGCGGTGCGGTAGTCGGCGGCGGTGTAGCGCCACGGGGTCCAGGGGACGTGGGACAGCAGCCGGGTGGCGATGCGCAGGCCGCCCCAGTCGAAGTCCCCGTGGTAGCGCAGCGTCCATCCGACGTCGGCGTAGAGCCTCAGCAGGCGCAGGGCGGCCGCGCTGGGCTGGCCCTGGACGCAGACCAGCGGTGCGCAGTCGGGGCCGAGTCGGTCCGCGGCCGCCAGGACGACGGCCGGGTTCTCGCACACGTACGCCGTGCCGCCGCGGGGCGGACGAGGGGCGTCGCGGACGAGTTGACGGAGCGTCAGCACGGCGGGCTGGCCGACCGATCCGAGTGCGGCGAGGGCCCGTCCGGTGGCGGTGTCCCGGTCGCCGGGGAGGTTGAGGGCGATGACCTGCGACGAGAGCTCGTCGAGCAGCAGCCCCGCTGCCGCCCAGGTGTCGCGCCGCGCCTGGGCGCCGTCGCCGGGCGGGGTGCCGGTGAGGGCCCGGACGGCGTCCAGCATGAGGGTGGCCAGCGGGCCTTGGTCGAGGGCGTGGGCGTCACCGGTGTGTTCGGCGGCGAAGGTGCTGAGCGAGCGCGGCGGCGATGCCGGCAGGTGCGGCAGCAGTCGGGCCAGATCGGCGAGCAGCGGTGCGGCTTCCTCGGGGCCGCGGGCCAGTCGACGGACGAGGCCGGTGGCGTTCAGGGAGGCGTACCAGTCGGCGAGTTGGGGGCGGGCGGCCACCACGGACGCGAGTGGGGCGAAGGCGCGCTCCCAGGCCAGGGCGAGCCGGTCGGCCGCTTCCTGTCGGGGTACGACCGGCCCGGTGAGCGCGACGACGGCGGCGGCCAGCCCGTCCGGGCTGGCGCCGCTGGCCCGCAGCACCCGGTCGACGGCGGTGAGGGACACGGAGAGCGAGCGCCCCGGACGCGGCGCACGGCCCAACAACCGGGTGACGGCGGCCCGTTCGGCGTCGGCCGCACCGGTCAGGGTGACCGTGCCGTCGAGTGGCCGGGCCGCCTCCATCCGGCGGCGCGCCCGGTCGAGCAGCCAGGTGAGTTCGGGTGCGCCGATCAGGCGCTGGAGCCGGGGCACGTCCATGGTCAGGAGAACACGCCTTCCTGCCGTTGGCCCGGCACCTCCGCGTCGGCCACGCGGGAGCGCCGGCGGCCGTCCCACTCCCAGCGGGTGACCAGGACGGCGGCGATCTCGTCGACCCGGGAGAGCTGGGCGATGGCCAGGCCCGGGACCTCCGGGTAGCAGCCCCATTCGCGCTCGGAGGTCATCACGACGTCCAGGTCGAAGGCGGTGAGCAGGCCGAGCGACTTGGCGCGGGAGTCGTCGTCCACCCCGGCGAACGCCTCGTCCAGGGTGACCAGGCGCGGCGCGTACGGGCTTCCGGCCGAGGCGTAGTGCGAGGAGGCTGCGGCGAACAGCGGGAGCGAGACGGAGAGCACCCGCTCGCCGCCGGAGGCCGGGCCGGTGGCTGACTGCCACTTGCCGTGCTGGTGGCGCTCGATGCCGAACTCGTGCCAGGAGCGGTAGTCCAGGGCCGCGGTGAGGTGCTCCAGCCAGGTCCCGGACGGATTGTCGGTGCGGGCGCGCTCGATCTGCGCCTGGAGGAAGTCGCCGAGGGCGGCCCGGTCGGCGGCGGTCCAGGCGTCGGAGGACTGGCGCAGGAGGCGGTCACGGGCGGCCGCCAGGCCGCCGGGAGCGTCGCGGGCGGGCCGCCACACCAGCCGGAGCAGCATCCCGGTGCTGGTCGGACGGTCCTTGAGCTCCCCGTTCATCCGCAGGACCTGGTGCTCGGCGGCGCTGACGAGTTCCTGAAGGGTGCCGGCCACCTCGGTGATCAGGTGGTTCTCCAGGATCTCCTGCTCCCGGGCGGAGAGCAGCCGTTGCCGGTCGGCGACCTCGGTGGCCAGGGCGCCGGCCAGCTCGGGAACGGAGCGTTCGCGGCCCTGGAAGACGATGTCGACGACCAGGCCCTCCTCCAGCATCCGGGCCGCCGCGCTGTGCCCGTGGCGGGCGAGGGCGTCGGAGAGTTCCTTGAGCTCTTCGGTGATCCGGCGCTGAACGCGTTCCCAGGCCGGGTCGGCGTCGTCGACGGATTCCAGCTCGCGCTCGACGGCCCGGGCCAGGCGGACGGCCGGCTCGGGGGCCCAGGAGTCGCCGGCGTGCTCCTCGGCGAGGTCGGGCAGGGCGACGACGAGCAACCCGGTGGCGGCGAAGCGGCGCAGCGCGTCGATCGCTTCGGCGCGGGTGCGGGCGGTGTCCTCGATCTCGATGCGGACCCGGGTCCGCAAGGCGTCGGCGGCGGCCTGGCGGCCGGTGGCGGCGTTCTGCTCCCGACGGGTGGCCCGCTCGCCTTCCTCGCATCCCCGCAACGCCTCTGCCACGTCGGCGAGTTGACGTTGCAGCTCGGCGACGGCGGCGCCGACGGTGGCGGCCAGCGTCTCGTGGCGCTCCCCCGCCGTGACGGCCTCCCGCGCCGCGTCGCGCGAGCGCTCGGCCAGCTCGGCGACGCGCTCGGCGGCCCGGCCGTGGTCGACGGCCTCGGCCGCCAGCGCGGTCCGGGCGGCCCGGGTCTCCCGCACGGCGGGCCAGAGTTCGGCCAGGGTCTCCCGGTAGGAGCCGAGGGCCTCGCGGGCCTGCCGCAGACCCGCACCGGTGACGGGAAGGCCGAGTTCCCCGGCCAGGTCGTGCAGTTCGGCGGTGGAGTGCTCGGCAGCGGCGGCGGCCTCGGCGGCGATCCGCTCGGATTCCCCGCGGCGCTCGGCGGCGCGCGCGTGCTCACGGTGGGCCGCCGTCGCCACGGCGTGCGCACCGCGCAGGGCGGCGTCGTCCGGCAGGGCCGCCTGCTCGGCCGCCAGGGTGCGGACGTCCGCCTCCACCCGCGCGGAGCGGTCCGCGAGGTCCGCCGACTGCTCCGCGAGTCGGGCGAGTTCCGTCTCGACGACGGCCGTCCTGGCTCGCCGGGCCTGCTCGCGGGCACCTTCGCCGAGGTACTCGGCGGCCGGTTTGGACCAGGCGCCGGCCAGCGAGCCGAGGCGGAACCGCCCGTCCAGGCCGATCCAGCTGCCGGCGTGGGGCAGTTCCTCGCCCACGTGGAGCAGGCCGATGCCGGCGAGGAGCCGATCGACCAGTTCGTCGGGGAGAGCGGCCGCAGCCGGATCGGACCGGTCCACCGCCGGGCGCAGTACGGCGGTGAGCGAGGTGCCGTCCACCGGTGCGCCGGCGGTCGCCAGGATGTCGCCGATGCCTGCCGCGGCCACCGTTCCGTCGGGAGCGACCCAGGCGTCCAGCAACCCCGAGGCCTCCAGGGCGGCTTCCAGCTCGGCTGCCTGAGTGGGCGTCAGATCATCGGCGACGTCGACCAGCTGCCACAGCGGCGCGCCCGGGCGGCCCTGCCGGGCCTCGCGCGAGCGGGTGTGCGGGGCCTGCGGACCGCGCCGGCCACCGCGCCGGAGTTCGGCGAGCTCGCCCTGCAGCCGGTCCCTGCTCTCGTCGGCGTCCCGCTGCTGCGACTCCAGCGCCGCCCGAAGCCGCGCGAGTTCGGCGCCGACGGTGGAGGCTGCCCGCTGCGCCGCCACCCGGGACGGGTCTGCGCCGACCAACGTCCCGGCCCACTGGTCCAGTTCGTCGAGCATTCCCCCGGGGTCGGCGGGGCGCAGCAGCCGGCATCCGGTGAGGTACGAGCGGACGGCCGCGAGGTAGTCCCGGCCCTCCCGCGCCGTACTCTCCTCGGCCTCGGCCCGCAGCTCGGCCCGGTGAGCCAGTTCGCCGTCCGCGTCCTCCAGTCGACGGCGGGCCCGGTCCAGCTCCCGGATCGAGTCCTGGGCGGTCGCGAGGTGCTCCTCGACCAACGCGATCGAGCGCTGGCGACGGTCGGTGAACTCGGCGGCGTTGTGCTGCGCCGTTCCGGGGACCTCTCCCTCGACGAGGGGGCGGACAGCCCGCTCCGCGTGTTCCCGTTCCAGCCCGGCCGTGCTCGCCGCAGCCAGGGCCCGGTCCAGTACGACGCCCTGCGCACGCTCGGCGGCCTCCGTACGGGACCGCGCACCGCCCAACCGGGCGGCGAACCGCGTCAGTTCCTCCTCGGACCGCAGCCGGTCGGCGTCGGCGCGTTCGGCGTCCCGCGCGGTGCGCCCGGCCAGGGCGGCGGCCTGCTCCAGTTCGCGGGCGCTGCGCATCTCCGGACCGGCCCGCAGGGCCTCGTCCCTGGCCCGCAGACCGGTGCGCCGGCGGTCCAGTTCCTCCAACCGGGTCTCGGCCTCGGCGAGTGCGACGCCGGCCGCCTCGAAGTCCTGTTCGGCGGTGTTGAGTTCGACCCGCAGCGCCTCGTAGCGGGAGTGCTGCGCGCGGGGGGCGCGGGCCTTGCGCCGGGCCGCCACCCGGGCGTAGCGGCGGTAGTGCTGGAGGAAGGAGCCCGCCGCGCGCTCGGCGGCGGCCATCACCGCCAGCTGCTCCTTCTCCTCGTCCAGTGAACGGAACGCCTCCGCGACGTCGGCGACCACGGCCTGGTCCATCGGCGGCAGCGACTCGGTCAGGGCCCGGGAGAGCGTCTTCTCGCTGGGCCGCTTCGACAGCTGCGGCTGGCGCAGCTGCACCAGCAGGTCGACCAGGGCCGCGTACCGCTGCTCGCCGAGGCCGAACAGCGCCTCGTCCACCGCGCGCCGGTACGCCCGCGCCGAGTCGTACAGCAGGCCCCGGCCGTCCAACGCCTCGGCCAGCCGGTCACGGCCGATCGCGGCGCCGGTGGAATCCACCAACCGCAGCTCCGGACCGATCCGCCGGTCGGTGACGAAGTACCAGTGGCGGGCGATGCCCCGGCCGCTGACCGCCTTCAGTCCGCAGCCGAGCGTGGTGTAGTGCGCGGTGCCGTCCTGGTCCAGGCGGCCGAACTCGATCCAGGTGTAACCGAGCCGCTCGGGGTGCGGGTGCTCGCCGCCGAGCAGCAGGTTCCACTCCATCCGCTTCTTCGGGTCGGCGTCCGGCTCCACCCGGTGCGGGGAGAGGTCGCCGTCCAGCAGGAAGGGCAGGGTCAGGGCGAGCACCTTGGACTTGCCGGTGCCGTTGTTGCCGCGGAAGAGCAGTCGGCCGTCGCGGAAGTGGAACTCCTCGACGTCGTAGTAGAAGAGGTCGACCAGCCCGACCCTCAGCGGCTGCCAGCGCGTACGGGTGGGCAGGGGCAGGGGCAGCCGCGTCCTGGCGGTGGTGTTCATCGGGTCCTCGCGCCCTTCGTGCGGCCGGCAGTCGTCTTCGGGTTCTTCTTCGGGTTCTTCCGGGGCGCGCTCTGGCCCGGTTCCAGCAGGACGGTCTCACCGACCCGGTAGCGGTCCAACGCCGGCCTGGGCCGCACCAGGGCGGCGCCGTCCGAGCCCACCGCGCGATCCAGCAGCCCGAGCGCGGTCAGCCGGTCCACGGCCTGCTCGGCCAGCTCCACCTCGGCACCGGGAACGGTGGCGCTCCGCCGCCAGAACCCGGCGTGCTCCAGGGCCCAGCCGGCCACCTGCCGGTGCACGTCGGCCAGCGGGACGGTGCCGCCCCGTCCGGCGAGGTACTCGGCCACCAGCAGCGCCACGTGGCCGTCGGTGCCGGACTCCGGCATCCGCAGGTCCGTCAGATCGTCGTCCGGGTCCACCATCGCCAGGCCTTCCGCCCTCACCTCCGCGACCAGGCCGGTGAGTTCGGCGACGCGCCGGGTCAGCGCGCCGCGCTGGGAGGTGAGGTAGGCGCTCTCGCTCTCGGTCAGTCCGTCCAGGTAGAGCACCGGATCGTCCAGCAGCCGACGGGACAGGGTGTGCCGCAGTGCCCGGTTGCGCAGTTCGTCGCTGTCCGGCAGCACTTCGGCGTTGAGTTCGGCGAGCCGCTCCTCGAAGCCGTCCGCGCGCACCGTGCTCGGGCCCCGCCGGGAGACGAGCAGGACGGCCAGCACCCGGCGGTCCACGTCGTACAGGGCGTCCCCGGCCGACTTCAGGAAGGCATCCTCGTCGCCCGCCACCTTGGCGAGCACACCCCATTCCAGCAACAGCCGGACCACCGCCACCAGATCGGTGCGCTGCTCCCGGTCGGCGAGGGTGAAATCCACCCCGGCCGCGTCGAGCGCCGGATCGGCCGCCGCGAGCACCACCTGCTCCGCCAAGCGGCCCAGCGCGATCTGCTGCTCGGCGCGTTCCAGCACCGCCAGGCACAGACAGACCAGGACGTAGCGGCGCCGCGAGAACGGCAGGCCGGTGCGCTGGTCGCGGGCCGGATGCGTGGGATCGTCGGGCCGGCCCGGAATGCGGCGCAACCGGACCACCTCCGAGTCCACCGACAGCGCCCAGCCGGTGTTCCGGTCGAACCAGGTGCGCAGCTCCGTCGCGTACTGCCGCACGAGGCGGAAGTCGTCGGCGTGGGACCCACCCGCCCGCAGCAGCGGACGACGCAGCAGCGCCCGGGCGGCTCGACGGACCTCCGCGGAACGCTGCGCGGCGAGCACGTCGCCCAGGCGGTCGTCACTCACGGTCGTCACTCACGGTCGGCCCCCACGGGATCGTTCTCGTTCGCCAGGTCGATGATCTCGACCAGATGTTCCGGGCCCCACAGCACGCCGTCGAGGGTGCGGATCTCGGCGATCCCGCCGCCGCGCAGCCTCGTCAGCCTGATCTCCATCGTCCCGTCGTTGGTGGTGGCCGCGACCGAATCCGCGCCCGGACGCCAGGCGGACAACGCGTCCCCGAGGAGCAGCAGGAACAGCCGGAAGGCCTCCCGGTCCAGTTCGTCCAGGTCACTGAGCCGCACCTCGCCCCGGGTGGCCAGCCGGGCCCGGACCGCCGCCGTCTGCTCGGCCTGCTTGCGGGCCAGCTCGGCCAGGTACGCCTTCGCCTCGCCACGGTCCTGCACGGACCGCGACCGACCGCGCCGCTCGTACGAACCGGTGCGGCGCAACTGCGGACTGATCCGCACGCCCGCCGCATCGCACCAGGACGCGGAGGCGGGCACCGGCTCGGATTCCCGTTCGGCCAGCGATTCCTGATCGATCGTCAGATGCCTGGCCGAGTACAGTCCGAACGCCGAGCGCCACAGCCGGTGCCGGGAGTCGTCGTCGGGCGCCTCGGCGAACCACCGGGCGAGTTCGCGGAAGTCCGCCGAGCGATCCGATCGGCCCGCCCGGCGCTCGTTCAACGCCTGGACCACACTGAGCAGTTGGGGAATCGCCTGGCGGGCGGCGGAGCGCAGCAGCTTGGCCTGCGAACTGCGGCCGGGCACGCTGAGGAACCAGGCCCGCAATCCGTCCCAGCGGCCGGTCCAGCGCCGCTCCCCCGCCGCCAGCGCCTCGGCGGCCAGGTCCGGAGCGGCGTCGGCGGCCTCACGCTCGACGGCCAGGCGCAGCAGCGGCCCGATCCGCCCGCCCTGGGACGCGCCGAGGTGCTCCAGCAGCCCCGCGATCTCGGCGCCCCGGGTCACCAGGTCCTCGATGAACCGCTCCAGGTAGTCGATCAACCGCTGTTTGTAGGCGAGGAACACCTCGACCTCGGCCTCGTGCAGGTCGACCGTCCGCTGGAGCGAGCTCATGAACGCGCGGGCGTTCTCGGCCAGCCCCGAGAAGCGGTCCACCAGGGCGAGGAGCGCGAGGTGCGTCACCGCCGGGTCCGGTTCGTCCCGGTCGGCCAGCGCCAACAGCGCCCGCAGGTGCACGGCGATGTCGGCGAGGGCGACCGCCTGCAACTCGCCCCGGCGGCCGAGCGCCGTGTCGTACGCCGCCAGCGCCTCCTCCGCGGCCTCTCCCGCGCGGGTGAGCTGGTAGATGTACCGGGAGCGGTAGAAGTCCTCCAGGGCCGTGACCCGGCCGGTGTCGGGATCGGGCCGCAGGTTCCCCCACTTGGCCAGTCGTTCCAGCGCGGTGGCCACCGCCTCCACCGACGGTCGCCCCTCCGGCGGGAGGCCCAGGTGGACGTCCTCCGGGCGCAGGTGGACGGTGAACTCCTGCTTGGCCCGGACGAACACCCCCATCACCTGCCGGTAGAGCTCGCGGCCCTCGGTGGCGAGATGCGCGAACGGCCGGTATCGCTCGTCGGCTCGGTCGGTGTCGCCGACCGGCGGGCCCGCACTCGGGTCGTCGACGCTGGTCATGGGCGTCATTGTGCCGGACGGCCGTACCCGCCCGAACCGGTTCGGCGGATCCGGGCACATCCGGCGGCCGGATTTGCCGGGGGTGCGGGGTGGTGGGGTAATGGAAGCGACCCGTGCTTGAGCGTTCCGCGAACGACCCGGGAGCAGCCATGACAGACGGTCCCGAGCCCATCAGTGCCGAGGCCCTGCGCGCCGTGCAGGAGGAGCTGGCCGAGCTGCGCACCGAGCGGGCGAAAGTGGTGGGGACGCTGCGCGGGGAGGACGTGGGCGACCGGGCGGACGCGGCGGACGAGTTGCAGCGGGCCGACGACGTCGCCCGGCTGGACGAGCGGATCGCCGAGCTGGAGGCCCGGGTCCGCGAGGGGGCCGCCGCCGGGCCGCCGTCCACGGAGGTGGTGGGGGTGGGCTCCACGGTCACCGTGCGGTTCGCGGACGGGGTGGAGGAGACCGTCGAGGTGGCGGAGCTCGCCGAGGTGCGGGAGGAGACCCTGGTGACCGCCGACAGCCCGCTCGGGCGGGCGCTGCTCGGGCGGCACGCCGGGGAGACCGTGAACTACGAGGCGCCGAACGGCGCGGCGAGCGCGGTCGTGCTGTCGGTCGGCGGACGGCGGGCTTCGTGAACTCCCCCGACGACCCCGCGCAGGACGCCCCCCAGCAGGACCCCACGCAGAACCACGCCGCCCGGGACGAGCCGGCCGTGGGCCCCGACCCCGTCGGGCCGCCGCAGTTCGCGCCGTACCACCACCCGGCCGCCGGCTGGGGTGCCGCGAAGAGCGTGACCCGCTTCCTGGTCAAGGAGGGCGCGTACGTGGACGGGCCCCGGGCGATCATGCGGATGAACCACGAGAACGGCGGCTTCGACTGCCCCGGGTGCGCCTGGCCGGACGACACCAAGGGCCTCCACCTGGACATCTGCGAGAACGGCATCAAGCACGTCACCTGGGAGATGACCCGCAAGCGGGTCGGCCGCGAGTTCTTCGCCGCCCACTCGGTGACCGAGCTGTCCGGGTGGAGCGACTTCGCGCTGGAGGACCAGGGCCGCCTCACCGAGCCGATGGTGTACGACGCCGGCTCGGACCACTACGTCCCGATCAGCTGGAAGGACGCCTTCGAGCTGGTCGGCCGCACCCTGCGCGAGCTGGACGACCCGAACCGGGCCGCCTTCTACACCTCCGGCCGGCTCGGCAACGAGGCCACCTTCCTCTACCAGCTGATGGCCCGCGAACTGGGCACCAACAACCTGCCGGACTGCTCCAACATGTGCCACGAGGCCAGCGGACGCGCCCTCCAGGCCTCACTGGGCACCGGGAAGGGCACGGTCGACCTCAAGGACTGGGAGGTCACCGACGCGCTGTTCATCATGGGCGTCAACGCCGCCTCCAACGCGCCCCGGATGCTCACCGCCCTCGCCGACGCGCACCGCCGCGGCGCGCAGATCGTGCACATCAACCCGCTGATCGAGGCGGCCGCCACCCGCACCATCGTCCCGCACGACTTCGTGGACATGGCGCTGTTCAAGTCCACGAAGACCAGCACGCTGAACCTCCAGCCGCGCATCGGCGGCGACATGGCACTGGTGCGCGGCATGGCCAAGGCGATCCTGGAGCAGGCCACGGCCGACCCCCAGGCCCTGGACCGGCAGTTCATCGAGCGCCACACCACCGGGTTCGAGGCCTACCGCGCGCTGTGCGGGGCCACGCCCTGGGAGGAGATCGAGCGGCAGAGCGGGCTCGGCCGGGCCGAGGTCCTCAAGGCCGCCCGGGTCTACCGCGACGCCGACCGCTCCATCGTCAGCTGGTGCCTGGGCGTCACCCAGCACGAGCACGGCGTGGACACCGTGCGGGAGATCGTCAACCTCCTGCTGCTGCGCGGCAACCTGGGCCGCGAGGGCGCCGGCCCGTCGCCGGTGCGCGGGCACAGCAACGTCCAGGGCAACCGCACCTGCGGCATCGACCACCGCCCCTCACCCGAGTTCCTGGACCGCCTCGCCGAGGCCTGCGGGATCGACCCGCCGCGCGCGCACGGCCTGGACACCGTCTCCGCCGTCGAGGCGATGCGGCGCGGCGAGGTGACGGTCTTCGTCGCCATGGGCGGCAACTTCGCGCTCGCCGCGCCCGACACGCCTTACACCTACGAGGCGCTGCGCGGCTGCGAGTTGACCGTCCAGGTGAGCACCAAGCTGAACCGCAGCCACCTGGTGCACGGCCGCCGGGCGCTGATCCTGCCGTGCCTGGGCCGCACCGAGAAGGACCACCAGCGCGGCGGGGTGCAGAGCACCTCGGTCGAGGACTCGATGAGCATGGTGCACCTGTCCGTCGGCATGAAGCGCCCGGCCTCCCCGCACCTGCTGTCCGAGCCCGCCATCGTCGCCGGGATGGCCCGCGCGGCGCTGCCGGACAGCGGGACACCGTGGGAGTGGTACATCGAGGACTACGACCGGATCCGCGACACCATGTCCCGGGCCCTGGACGGCTTCGAGGACTTCAACCGCCGGGTGCGGCTGCCGCTCGGGTTCCGGATCAAGCAGCCGGCCCGCGAACTGGTCTTCCTCACCCCCTCCGGGCGGGCCGAGTTCTCCACCGCCCCGCTGCCCGACGTCGTTCCCGCCCCGGGCACCCTGGCGCTGGGCACCATGCGCTCCCACGACCAGTGGAACACCACCATCTACTCCGACAACGACCGCTACCGGGGCGTGCGGAACCTGCGCACGCTGGTCTTCCTGAACACCGACGACATGCGCGAGCGCGGCATCGCCGAGCTCGACCCGGTCGACATCACCAGCACCGCGAAGGACGGCAGCACCCGCACACTGAACGGCTACCTCGCGATCCCGTACGACATCCCGCGCGGCTGCGCGGCGGGCTACATGCCCGAGATGAACGTGCTGTGCGCGATCGGCGACTACAGCACCCAGAGCGACCAGCCGATCATGAAGCACCTCAAGGTCACCGTCACCAAGGCGTAGGAACCGGGGACGGCGCCCACCCCGAACGCCTACTCCGACGGCTGCGGCGTCCAGCGGTGCAGGCCCTTGCGGTCGTAGTACCGGGTCATCCCGAAGCCGAAGGCCAGGGCGAGCACCACGCCGACCGCGATCATGGTCCAGCCCCGGGCCAGGCCCGCGTCCGCCCGGGCGTCGAAGAACAGGATCGCCCGGATGCCGTCGCTGAGCTGGCGCATCGGCTCGAAGACGCTGAGGAAGCGGTAGAAGCCGGGCACCGCCTGGAGCGGGATGGTCGCCCCCGAGGAGGGCAGCGCCAGCGCGATGAAGACGAACATGGACACCAGCTGCCCGATCCCGCCGAACGCCGCGTTGATCGCCTGGACCCCGAGGCCGACGGCGAGGCTGGCGCAGTAGGCGAAGACCCAGAGCAGCGCCTGGTGCGGGGCGTCCATGCCGAGGACGGTGACCGAGCAGACCATCACCAGGGTGGTGGTGAGCAGCATGATGCCGGCCGTCATGACCATCTTCAGCAGCAGGGTCTGGGTGCGGGTGATCGGGACGGTCGGGCGCCGGGTGTGCCAGGGGCCGAGCTCGCTGTCGCTGTAGCCGAGCGCGGTGTCGACGCCGTTGTGGATGATGTTGCCGCCGATGAAGCCGGTCAGCACGGCCAGCAGGGTGTAGTAGAAGGCGCTCAGGCCGAGCCCGCTGTGGGTGCCGATCGGGTGGCCGACCCGGGTGGTGACGGCGAGCGGGTCGGCGAGCAGCAGCCGCGCGGTGGCGTTGGTGCCCGTGCCGGAGCCGGCGGAACCGGCCGGCGGCGCGGCGGCGGTCAGCTCCTTGCCGAGCGCCAGCGAGGCCTGGTGGGCGGCGGACTGGGTGATCTGGGAGGCCAGCGAGGAGCCGAGGCTGCCGAGGCCGGGGTTGGTCAGCACCGTCAGGGTGGGCCGTTCGGTGGCCCGGCCGGTGGTCAGTGCCGCCACGTCGGCGGTGAACGCCTGCGGGACGAGCAGCGCGCCGTAGACCTTCCCGGTGGAGAGCAGGTCCATCGCCTCGGCCTGGTCGACCTGGCGCCAGTCGACGGTGCTGCCGGGCGTCCCGGCGACGATCTCCCGGCTGAGCCGCGCGCCCAGGCTCTCCGTCCGGCCCGGCGGCGGCGGGCCCTGATCCGCGTTCACCAGGGCGATCGGGAGCCGGTGCAGGTGCCCGGTCGGGTTGAGGATGCCGCCCATGTAGAGCAGCGAGAGCACCACGGCCAGCAGGCCGCACAGGATGCTCGGCACGAGCCACAGCTTCGCGTGGCGGGCGAGCACGAGGGCCCGCGCCTGCCGGGGACCGTCCTGGGAGCCTGCGGACGCCATGCCACCCCTCGGATTCGGGCGCAACCTGGTGCTGCTGCCGATGCGGTGGGAAGTCGTTCCGTGGCGGCTCGGCGGCAAAACCCCACGTCACCCGATCCGCCCCGCCGGGCCTCGCCGCGCCCCGGCCGGGGCGACCGGGGACAGAAGGTAAAGGTTCTACCAAGTACGCAAGTATCGGCCTCCGCGCGGTCTATGCTTCTGGAGGTTTGAAGAAGGCACCTCGTTCGGTGAGGCTTCTTCACGGACACAGGCCACTGATCCGACGACGTCGAGAGACGCCCAGGGTTAGGACAGATCTTCCCGACCTAAGGGTTGATCCGAAGTGGCTTCCGGCCCGACCGGGCTGGACACGCCGTGGAGTGCCAAAGCTCTGACGAGTTGGGGTGAGCCGGCGGTCGCTTCGCGCGCCGGCGAACTCCTTGCCGCGTCGATCACACGCACCACGGGGTGCGTCGACCGGGAGGAGGCGAGAGACATGGATTGCAGTAGTCCGGGCCACAGTTGCCCCTGCCCCCGCTTGTCCTCGCACACTCCCGGCACGCGGTAACGACCCTCCCTGCGCACGTCTCTGACGGTTCATCACCTCAACGCCCGGCTTCGCCGTGCCCGAACGGGCCCGCACCGCCGGGTGGCGATGCGCCGCGCCCGTCCGCAGGGGGATCGCCGCCGTGCGCCCCCGATCGCCCCGCCTGCCCGGGGCCCACGGGAGGATCGTCATGACCACCAACGCCACGCTCGACTCCAAGGTCCCCGCCCCGCGTTCAGCGGTACTGGACGACGCCCACGTCGGCGACATCAAGGGTGCGCTCGGCACCATCCGGCTCGACGACACCACGCCGCGCCACGGCCTGTCCGCAAGACTCAAGACCCTGCTGGCGATCGTCGGCCCCGGCCTGATCGTGATGGTCGGCGACAACGACGCGGGCGCCTTCTCGACGTACGGGCAGGCGGGGCAGAACTACGGCACGCAGTTGCTGTGGACGCTGCTGATGCTGGTCCCGGTGCTGTACGTGAACCAGGAGATGGTGCTGCGTCTGGGCGCCGTCACCGGTGTCGGCCACGCCCGGCTGATCCTGGAGCGCTTCGGGAAGTTCTGGGGCGCGTTCAGCGTCATCGACCTGTTCCTGCTCAACGCGCTGACGCTGGTCACGGAGTTCATCGGCGTCACCCTGGCGGCCGGGTACCTGGGCCTGCCGAAGGTCGCCTCGGTGGTGCTGGCGGCGGTGGTGATCATCGCCTCGGCGTTCACCGGCTCGTTCCGGCGCTTCGAGCGCGTCGCCGTCACGCTGTGCGTGGGTTCGCTGCTGCTGGTGCCGATCTACTTCATGGTCCACCCGAAGACCTCGCAGATGGCGCACGACTTCACGGTGCCCAGCATGCCGGGCGGTTCGGGTCAGCTGGCGGCCGTGATGCTGGTGATCGTCTCCATCGTGGGCACCACCGTCGCCCCGTGGCAGCTGTTCTTCCAGCAGTCGTACGTCATCGACAAGCGG